>CANQLR010000006.1 GCA_947624745.1 uncultured Clostridia bacterium
ACATCGTTTATGAAGGTCGCGGAGGCGGGCAGCTTCAACAAGGCCGCCGAGGAGCTTTTCATCACCTCGACCGCGCTCATTAAGCAAATCAACATCTTGGAGGACGACTTAGGCGTTCGCCTTTTTGAGCGCACACACCGCGGGCTGCGGCTCACGAAAGCCGGCGAATCCTTCTATAAGGACGCGAAATACATCACCGAATACTGCCGCGAGGCCGTCGAGAGGGCGCGGGGCGCGACAGCGGACGGCAGGGTCATAAGAATCGGCACCTCGCCGATTATGCCCGCTCAAATGCTGATGGATTTATGGCCTCGGATTCACGAGCACTGCGCCGACATCACTTTCAAGCTCGTTCCGTTCGAGAACACCGCCGACAACGCCCGAGAAATCCTCAAAAATCTGGGGCAGAACATCGACGTCGTGACGGGCTTCACCGACGAGCTTCTGATGAGCCGGCGCAACTGCCGAGGGCTTGAAATTTCCCGCGACCCGATTTGCTGCGCGGTGTCGATCTATCACCCGCTCGCCGAAAAGGAGCGCCTCACGGTCGAGGACTTATACGGCCGCAACCTCATGATGATGCACCGCGGCTGGTGCCAAAATATGGACGACCTGCGCGACGATTTGACCCGAAACCATCCGGAGATAATAATTAAAGACTTTGACCTTTACGACGTCGGGATCTTCAACCGCTGCGAGCAGAGCCGCGACGTTCTGGTCGCAATCAAGAGCTGGAGCATCGTCCACCCGCTCATGCGCGTGATACCGGTCGATTGGGGCTACACGATGCCGGTCGGGATAATGTACTCCCCCGAGCCGAGCGAGACGGTCGGGCGGTTTATTGAAGCACTTAAAACCGTGCTTGCGAATAGAGGATAGATTGTTAGAAGATAGAAAATAGAAACGCTCGCCAGAGTTTTGTGAATAATCGACATAATCAGCATAATCGGGTCGAAAATGTCGAAAATGTCGATTATTCATGCAACTGCAAAATTAAAATTGCAAGGAATACTTTCATACTATAATGTATTAAAGCAATTTTTTGTATTAAGACTACCTCACATAATCGACATAATCAGCATAATCGACCCGAAAATGTCGAAAATGTCGATTATGCGTGATATGATCCGATTTCTGTTAGTACCAAAAGTGATAACTGATGAACCAACCGAGACTTCCGCAAGGGTCTCGGCTTTGCTATAATAGAGGTTAGAAGATAGATGAATAGCAGATAGAAAATCTCTTTCGGAGTTTTGTGGATTTTCTGGATTTTCCGCACTTTCTAACCTCTGATCATCTAACAATCTATCCTCTAAGAGGCTAACGAGGGCTTCGGGGTGCTGATGGCGGCGACGATTGGGGTGCCGCTCTATGCCTGCGGAGGCGGGACTATCCCGCTGATCCGCGAGTGGCTCTACTCGGGAATGAGTATGGGCAGCGCGGCGGCGTTTATGCTCACGGGACCGTCAACGAAGATAACAAACTTAGGCGCGCTGAAAATCGTTTTGGGGATTAAACATTTCGTTCTCTACCTCGCGTTCGTGATGATTTTCTCGTTCGCGACGGGGCAATAGTTAATTTGATTACCTGAAGTAGAGGATATGTCAGAAATCTAGCCACTCGATATCGGTCACAGCAGAATAGTCGACCACTTTGACCCGAACTTTGTCAGGGCGCTGCACGGAAGGTTCAGATGAAAATTATGAATGAATTTAACTATCACTATCCCGTAACGGTGCATTTCGGGGAGAAATCTGCGGCGAAATATCTCCTCGCAGAGCTTGCAACCATCTTTGGCAACGCGCCTGCGAGGGTTCATTAGTTAGGCCTGACTGCCTACGACATTCGCGGAAATGGGCATCAAAGAAGTCGACTTCAAAGCAATCGCGGACAGCACAGTCCTGACCGCAGGCTGCTGCATAAAATTTACAAAAGAGGAGCTGCGCGAGGTACTCGAGGAGTGAAGATGACCACAAGGCAACCGAAAATCGCGGCCGACTATGCCGCAATCATGTGTCTGTTCGTCTGGGCGGGGTATTATCTTGCTAAGGCATTGCGAAGAAGCAAATCAAGGCAGCCCGAAAATGATTTTAAGAAGTGAAAAATACAGCGCACTGCCGAAAAGCGGTGCGCATTTTTTGCAAAACATCGCCCTGTCCGCTCTTGCAGGCGGGAATTTAATATTTTGGCGTTTCCACGGCTTTGAAAAGCAGCTTCCACAATTCGTCCATGTGTTTTCTCAATTCGGCGGTATCTTCGGAGTACACGCGGTCGGTGCTGTTGATTCGCTTGCAAATCTGATTTACCAGTAGCTCTTATTTTTGTTCCATCCATAGATTGGTGATTGGGGTATTAGCAGCCCCATGAATATTATATTGCGAGAACACTTTTATCGACAACTATTTTGAAAATGTATGATTTAATAGCTGAGAATCACACCTAATATATCATAGCCTCCACCTAATTTTCGCAAATGACCTTCTATGACGTAGAGCATAAAATGGCGAAAGTATGTATGACTCGTCCGTCAAAGTATAACCGCAAGATATTGTCTGCGCGACAAACAAGGCGGCCGTTGCTGCTGAAGACCGTCAATTGGAAGAACTCGTCTTATCAGAGCTAATTTACACCCTATGAAAACTGCCCTCAGCCAAACGCTTGAGGGCGGTTTTTTATTTATCCTTGTTCCTCGACTTATACACTTAAACCTGTTCTTGCACTCCGCGTTGCAAAAAGATTATCAATGCGTTTCGCTTCAAAAACTTTGTTGCAGTGTTTGCACATCTTGAGCGGGATTTTCATCGGTCAGCATGGTACTATATCTAAAACCCACACATTCTTATTCAACCGCCTGCTTCTTATACGCCGCGACATACCTTCCGCCGAAGCTTTTGCAATCTAATTCCGTCAGCCCAAGCTTTGACATAATCTCGTCAACCTGCTGCTTATCTGCATAATGCCTAACCAGCTTAAGCATTTTCAACGCCTCCGACCGACTAATGCCGTACATGTCAAAATAATGCCTTGTGCGGCGGTAACCGCTTTCGTTCGACGCGAGCACGACCCTGCCGCCCGGCTCCAGAAGGCGCACAGCTTCGCTCAAAACCGTGTCGATCTCACGGCATTCGTCAATTCCGAAGTACGAGCAGACGGTCGAAAACGTCCCGTCGTCGAAGGGCAGATTCCACAGGGAAGTCGCTATCCCGACGCCGCGTTTTCCGAAGTGCGACAGTATTCCGTCGGCGGTTTTGGCACATTTGAAGTCGATGTCAACACAGGTCAGAAAGTCGCCGTCGGTCATTTTTGAGGCGACCGCCGCAGTCCCGAGGCCTGCCCCGACGGTCATTTCAAGCGTCATTCCCCCACCTTCAAGAACCTTTTCCGCATAATAATTGATATGCGTGGCCCATGCCGCGATCGCAAGCATTTTTTCACGCTCGGCTCCCCGGAAAAGGTTTGAATATGATTTAGCAAGTTAAACATCTGAAAGGTCGTCGCAGCAGGAATTTCTGCCCGCATGCCAAATCGGTTTTCCGTTTTGGGCATACTCCTCAAGACGCCTGAGAAACGCCCTGCGGTCGGGGGTTTTGGCTCTTATATATTCTGACGTTTCTGCCCATGCTTTTTCCGCTTCGTCCGGTTTCAATCGGGCGCGCAGTTCGGTTTCAAATTCAATCATCTCTTTAATTTCATGAAAAAACAGTATCTCCCTGAATTCACCGAAAACCATGCCGAAAGCCTTCCGCGATTTGTTTAGTGCTGTAATTATAACCGATGCGCGCGGGAATTACAAGTCTTGTAATTTTATGAGATTTGTGGTATAATTATAGGGTAAAATTTGTTATATCAGTGAAATGTTCAACCGGTGCAAAGCTTTGATTGGCGCGCTTGTAAGCAACTTGTTTCGGACATCGAGGCGGGGAAGAATCAATAGCCGGGGGAGAATCTTTTTAAATAAACCGCCCCCATTCGCCCCATACATCATCCCTTTTAAAAAATTTCCCCAAAATTTCCGAATTTGCTATTGACAAATTTATTCTACTGTGATAGAATACAATTATACTATTGCAATAGAATAATAAAACAGGAGTGTGTTTTATGAACGTCAAGTTTTTTGCCTCGGAACTTAGGGTAATGAATGTGCTTTGGAATAACGGCGACACCCCGGCGAAGACCGTCGCGAAGGTCCTCGGGGAATCTGTCGGCTGGAAGCCCAACACCACATATACCGTCATCAAGAAGTGCATCGACAAGGGCGGGATCGAGAGGATCGAGCCCGGGTTTATCTGCCATGCGCTCATTGAGAAAGAGGAAGTGCAGAAAGCGGAAACCGGCGAGCTTCTCAAAAACATCTTCGACGGCTCGGCCGAACGGCTGTTTGCGACTTTGCTCGGCACCAAAAAGCTCTCGGGCGAGGAGATCTCAAGGCTCAAAGCGCTTGTCAACGAACTCAAGGAGGACTGAGCGTGGGATTTGTCGAGATCTCTCTGACGGCAGGGCTGACGGTTCTTCTGATCGTCGTCATCAGGGCGCTGACCCAGCCGTTGCTCCCGAAATTTTGCTTTGTCGTGATGTGGGAGCTGACATTTCTGCGGCTTCTGATCCCGGTTTCGCTCCCGCTCCCGATCCTCCCTGCGCAGGAACAGTCTTATTCCGGCGAGCCTGTCATGCCGCAGGAAGAAGAAAGCCTGTCGGCATTCTATGAGATCCCGTCGATCGAAGATGCTGCGCCCGCCGAGGCCCATGAAGTCCCGCCGCTTGCCGATCCTGCTCCCGAGGTTATCCAAAATGCCCCGCCGCAGTCTGACCCGAAGAAGGTCGGAATATCCATTGAAAAGCTGGTGGGAGCGGTATGGCTTGTCGGAGCGGTCATGTTGGCGGCAATATTCGGCGCGAGCTATCTTGGAACGCTCGGAAAATTCAAAGGAGCCGAAACGGTCGGGGACGGCTGCGCTCTCGAAACCGTCAGTGGCTTCAAACTCAAAAGAAGTGTAACAATAAAATGCAGCGGCTCGGCAGGCGGCCCGCTTACCTACGGCGTTATCCGCCCGGTAATAATGCTGCCCGACGGCTGGAAGAGCCTCTCTAAAAATGATCTTAGGCTTATTCTCTCACACGAGCTTATTCATATCCGCAGATTTGACTCGCTCAGAAAGGCATTATGTGCCTTAGCGCTCTGCGTCCACTGGTTCAACCCTCTGTTCTGGGTGATGTGGGTGCTGTATTCGCGCGATATCGAGTATTGGTGCGACGAAGGAGTTTTGAAGCGCGCCGGTTCTGGCAGAGAGAACTACGCCTCGCTTCTTATAGGAATGGAGGAGAGAAGAAGCTTCGGAAGCCCGCTTATGAGCCGGTTTGGCAGAATGGCTGCCGAGGAAAGGATAATTAACATTATGAAATTTAAAAAGACAACTTTGTTCGCCTCTGTCACGGCGCTTGCGCTTGTGCTTGCAATAACGGCTGCCGTCATCGCGACGTCGGTCACGCCCGTGCCGAAGACATCGCCCGAGCCGTTGGCGAACGTATCAAATCCCGCCGTGGAAGATAAAGAGGATAATCCCGCCGTAGAAGATAAAAAGGATAATTCTGCCGTTGAAGCGGCAAATTATTACTCCGAAACTTCAACGGAAAGGGACCCTGATGCAGCCCCCGAAAAGCTGCCCGAAAGAGCTTTAAGCAAAAAAGGCTTTGTCGGCGCGCGTCTTTCAGAAGGCGAAGCGGTCGAGCTGAACGACTACGGCTACGCATTTGAACTCAAAAAGGGCGAGCAGGTTGTGATCGAATATTCTCAGGCCTACGCTCTGCATCAGCCCGTGCAGTACGGCTATATCAAGGACGGCGAAATGAGCCCCATTACGGCCGCTGCGGCCTGCATTAACGAATCCGCCTGCTCGGTGTTTGTCGCCCCGGAGGACGGGGACTACACATTCTATCTCTATAATCTCAGTGACGACGAGTTGGTGGTACAGACGTTTTCGGCCGTCTGTCTCGAAGCGCCGCTCCACACCGACGTCGAGCTCCATTGCTTCCATTACAACGCAGTGACCGCCACCGATAGCTTTTACACCTTCCGCAACACGTATCTCGGCCAAACCGACAACATGATCCATATCGGCGACGTTATCTATGACGGCGTTAATGAGCTTGACCATCACCACTTTGAAAAGGGACAGCGCGCGGTCGTCGTTCTCGATTTCAGGAGAGAGATCCCCGAGAGATTTCTCTCGATGAGCGCGGGATGCATCATCTATAGTGGCGGCTGCCTCGAAGATGGCGAAGTCCGTCAGGGAATACAGGCGAGATACAGCCTTGGCGCGCCGTTTGTCTATGACGAGACCTGCCTTATCTTCCCGTTTGTCGCACCGGAGACAGGGGATTATGAGTTCCACTTCGGAAGGGATTGGACGGAGACGTTTCTTATACCCGGAAGATGGGTCGAAGCGGAAAACAGCGGCGAGCCCTATGCCTTCGGGAAGATCACACTCGACGAAGCGGCGTTTAAAAACGCCTTGGTGATAAAGTGGACGGGACCCCTTAGCTTCGACAAATCCGATGCTGAACTCCTCGCGGAAATGAAGGCCTCGGAGAAGCCCGCGTCCGGTCTGGCAAAGGCTTATCCCGACAGCCGGCTCGACGTTCCGGTGATATATAAGGACGGCGCGGCGGCGACTGACAGATATAACGGCGATAAATTCGGCGTCGGGCTTGAAACGGGCGAGTCGGTGCTGATCCTCGTTGACCTCGGCGACAAGGACATAGAGGGTGAGGAGATCCGCAAAACCGCCGAGGAGAGCGCAAAGAGCCTCAAAGCAGGCGCTGCTGCAATGGGCAGTAAGGCCGAGGATCATCTCGGTGAGGCCGTGACCTTTAACGTCTTAGGCAGGGAGTATCTTTGCTATCTCTTCACCGCGCAGAGAAGCGACGATTACCGGTTCTTCACCGTCGCAGATTCCGACGGTATCTACTACGTCCGGCAGTTCGGAGTTATCGCCGAAAGCGGTGAAAAGTTCGCAGTAGACGAAACGAATTTCGTCACGGTGACATTCGATAACGACGGTATTTCGGATGTTTCCGTTGAAGGGCGGTAAATGATGTTTTGACACACGGTCAAGGCTGGGGAGCTTTTCTTATTATAAAACAGCGAAATCAGGGAAAATCAATCACCATATTGACCTCCCTGACATTATTTTAACTTTCCCCCCCAAACCCCTTGACATATTCTCGTCCGTGGTGCAATATATAGGTATAACCCGGCGCTGCCGAAAAGGAGGATAATTATGAGCGACAAGATATTCGTCCCGGTCAACCCGAACGCACAGCAGGGCGTCAGAAACGTGCTGAAATATTTAAGCGACATCTCGGGCGACCTCATCGTCACCGGCCAGCACACCCAGTCGATGGCGCTGGAGGAGCTCCGGAAAATCGAGGAGATCACCGGCAAACAGCCCGCGCTTTTGGGCTTTGAGCTGCTGTCATACTCGCCGAACATCAACTATTTCGACACCGACCCCGAGTGCATGACCGAGGTCGAGGACAACTACGGCACCCTCAGACGCGCGTGGGAATGGGCCGAGAAAAAGGGGCTCATCACCTTCACCTGGCACTGGTTCTCGCCGCTCGGTGGGCGCTCGAAGTCCTTTTTCTCGTACAATACCGAGTTCGACGCGTCAAAGGCGGTGATCGGCGGCACTCCCGAAAATCGCGCGCTTATTTCGGATATGGATTACATGGCGGGGCTTTTGCGGCCGTTTTGCGATAAGGGTATCCCGATCCTCTGGCGGCCATTCCACGAGGGCGACGGCAGGTGGTTTTGGTGGGGAGCAAAGGGTCCCGACACCGTAAAAGCGCTGTTTAGGCTGATGTACGAGCTGTTCACGAATGTTCATCGGCTTAACAATCTCATCTGGGTCTGGAACTCGCAGGTCCCGGCGTGCTACCCCGGCGACGACGTCGTCGATATAATCTCGCGGGACATGTACCCCGAGCCGCACAGCCACACCGCGCAGGAGGAGAAATATTTTGAGCTGTTAAGGATCACCGAGGCGAAGAAGATCGCCGCGATCGGCGAGATCGGCTCGCTCCCCGACGTCGACGAGATCCACCGCCTCGCCCTCGGCTGGAGCTATTATATGACCTGGTCGCACGGGTTTGTGCTCGATGAGAGCAATACGAGCTTCGAGTACCTGAATAAGCTTTACCATAGCCAATTTGCGGTGACGAAGGAAAGGCTGCCGGAGCTTTATTGAATACATAAATAAAAAAGCAGACCCCCGGGTCTGCTTTCCCTTTAAAGTATCTCCACCTCTTTGGTCTTCACGATCTCCACGGCCTTGACGGCCTCCCTGATCTCCGCGGTCATCTTTTCGACCTGCTCGGCGCAGCGGCCGGTGTAGAAGGTGGGCTCCAAGACTGCCTCCATCTCGCTTTCGCTCATCATGAACTCTGGGTTCGCGCTGAGCCTCGAAAGAAGGTCGCACCTTTCGCCCTCCTTCATCTTAGCGGTCGCCTCCATCGAGCAGCGGCGGATAATTTCGTGGAGCTGCTGGCGGTTCCCGCCCCGCTTCACCGCCTCCATCATGAGGTTTTCGGTCGCGATGAACGGCAGATACTCCCTGACGGTGCTCTCGACCACCTTTTCGTTGACGTGCATTCCGTCGGTGACGTTCTGCGCGAGCCTTAAGATCGCGTCGGCGCAGAGGTAAGCCTCGGGCACCGAAATTCTTCTGTTTGCCGAGTCGTCGAGAGTGCGTTCGAGCCACTGCACCGAAGCCGTCATCGGGGCGTTCATCGCGTCGGCCATCAGGTATCTCGAAAGGGAGCATATCCGCTCGCACCTCATCGGGTTGCGCTTATATGCCATCGCCGACGAGCCTATCTGGTTCTTTTCAAACGGCTCCTCGACCTGCCGGTCGTGCTGCAAAAGTCTTAGGTCGTTCGCCATTCTGTAGCAGGACTGCGCGACGGCGGACAGCGCGTTGAGTATCCTCGAATCGAACTTTCTCGGGTATGTCTGCCCCGAAACGGTGAAGCACTTTTTGAAGCCGAACTCTCCCGAAATTTGGCGGTTCATCTCGTCGATCTTTTCTCCGTCGCCGTCAAAGAGGTCCATAAAGCTCGCTTCGGTGCCGGTGGTGCCGCGGCAGCCGAGGAATTTAAAGCTGTCGATGACAAAATCTATCTCCTCAAGATCCGAAAGGAAGTCCTGCGCCCAGAGCGCCGCACGCTTGCCGACCGTCACGAGCTGCGCCGGCTGGTAGTGAGTGTAGCCGAGGGTCGGTGTGGCCTTATACTTCTCGGCGAAGTCGCAGAGATTGTTAAGCACCTTTGCGATCTCCCCGCGAAGATATTTAAGCCCGTCGCGGTATATTATAAGGTCGGCGTTGTCGGTGACATAGCAGCTCGTCGCGCCGAGGTGGATTATCCCCGCCGCCGAGGGAGCGACCTTTCCGTAGGCGTAGATGTGCGCCATGACGTCGTGGCGGACCTCCTTTTCGCGCTCGTGCTCGACCTCGTAGTCGATGTCGTCGATGTGCGCTTCAAGCTCGTCGACCTGCTCCGAGGTTATCGGCAGGCCGAGGTTGTGCTCCGCCCTTGCGAGCGCGACCCACAGCTTCCGCCAGGTGCGGATCCTTGTGTCCATGGAAAAGAGGTTGAGCATATACTCCGAAGCGTAGCGCGAGCTCAACGGGCTCTCGTAAATGTTCGTAGGCATAAAACGGTTTTCCTTTCTTCTCTGTTTATTCAATGTCCGCCGGCGGCGGCACATTAAAAATCTGTCCTCTGATTTCTGTCCTCTGTTCTCTTTCGCTGACGCCTGCGTCAGCGAATTATGATGCTTTCGCGCTCGGGTCCTACCGAAACATAGCCTATCTTACAGCCTATCTGCTTCTCGACGTAAAGGACATATTCGCGCGCGGCCTCGGGGAGCTCCTCCCACCTGCGGCAGCCCGAAATATCGCACTTCCAACCGTCCATATACTCTGTGACCGGCTTGCAGTCGTCAAGAACGGCAGGGAACGGGAAACGGTCGATTATCTCGCCGTTGAGCTCGTAGTGCGCGCAAATCGGAATTTTATCCATAAAGCTTAAAATGTCTAACTTTGTGAGAGCGATGACCGTCGCCCCCTGGCACTCTACCCCGTAGCGGGTCGCGACGAGATCGATAGGGCCTACCCTGCGGGGTCTTCCGGTCTTGGCGCCGTATTCGTCGCCCGCCTCGCGGAGCTGCTCGGCCTGCTCGCCGAACCATTCGCAGGTGAACGGGCCCTCGCCCACGCAGGAGGAATAGGCCTTCACAACGCCGACCGTCTTGTCGAGGGTCGCCCAAGGCATTCCCGAGCCGACCGGCGCAAAGGCCGCTATCGTGTTCGAGGAGGTGGTGTAGGGGTAGATCCCGTAGTCAAGATCGCGTAAAGCCCCCAGCTGCGCCTCAAAGAGGATATTTTTGCCTTCGCCCGCGGCTTTTTTGAGGTATTCCCCGGTGTCGCAGACGAACGGGCGGATCTTCTCGGCGTAATTTTCTATCCACGCCTCGATGTCGTCCATGGTCACCTTCGGCGCGCCGTAAACGTTCGCGAGGGTGAGGTTCTTCCACTCCAAAAGGTCCTTAAGGTGCTCGCGCAGGTGCTCGGGATAGTTGAGTTCTCCCGCCATCACCGTCTTTTTCGAGTATTTGTCGGAGTAAAACGGCGCGATGCCCTGCCTTGTCGAGCCGAACTTCTTGTCCTTAAGGCGAGCCTCCTCGAGCCCGTCGAGGTCGCGGTGCCACGGCAGCAAAAGCGAGGCGCGGTCGCTTATCTTAAGGTTTTCGGGGGTAACGCCGACCCCGCGCTCTCTGACCTCGCAGATCTCCTTGTAAAGGTTTTCGCAGTCGAGCGCAACGCCGTTCCCCAAAATGTTCACGACCCCTGCGGTGAAAATGCCGGAGGGCAGAAGGTGCAGGGCGAACTTGCCGTATTCGTTGATGATGGTGTGGCCCGCGTTGCCGCCGCCCTGGTACCTCACCACTATGTCGTTATCGCGCGAGATGAGGTCGACCATGCGGCCCTTGCCCTCGTCGCCCCAGTTTATGCCGACTATTGCTGTGTTCATAACAAAACCTCCAATTATTTGAAAAAGCCGTGCGGCTCATTGCACATACATTTATATTGTAGCAGATTTCAAAGCCAAATGCAAGAGATTTTGAAAGTTTTTTGGGGGGAGGGCGGTACAGGCTCAAAGCTTCGGGTAAGCCGAGTCGCAGACTCAATATCCCTCGCGCCTCGCGGAAGGAGCGGGTCACGCGCATGGGGCTTTGCCCTCCCGCACTTTTCTGCCTTACCGCAGCAAAGTGCAGACCTTGCGCGGCGAAGCCCCGGGCGCGCACGAAGTGCGCGCCAAAGTCCGCGCTTCGCGCGGCCTTTACGGCGGCAGCAAAGCTGCCGCCTCGGGGCTTCGCCCCCGGTTCCCACACAAACTGTGCCCCCTCCCACCGGGAGGGGGCTGCTGCGTAGCTATAAGTCGGTTCAAGGTTTGGACGGGGGTGGGGCTTAAAATAGCATGAGCGAGCTTGCGAGCGAATACCTTATGGCCGCTCACCCGGGTTTCTGCTCGCTCCCTCAAACTTTTTCAGAAAGTCCGACGAGGGATGAAAGCACAAAGCTTGGACGAACCCGCATGGGCGAAGCCCTAAGCGCGCTACCGCGTGCTTCCCGCCGTTGTATTATTATTAGACTTTTGTAAATGTCAAATTTTCTGCCTTTAATAAAGCCCGCACTAACTTTTCCGACGGCGGACAACGCCCGCCTCGCGGGCGTTGGGGCTTCGCCCCACCCCTGCTTCTCCGCCACACAGTGCAAACCCCGCGTGGCGAAGCCCCGGGCACCCACTTTGCGGGTGCCAAAGGCCGCGCTTTTCGTGGCCTTTACGGCGGCAGCAGAGCTGCCGCCTCAGAGCTTCGCCCCCGGTTCCCGCGCACCCCACCCCCAAAACCACATCAAATCTCCCCTCTCTCCCTCATGCTCTTGACAATACTCAAAACTGCCGCGCATGAAATCCTCAATACCCAAAGACCTATACATGCCGTCCAGCGTGTCCAGTATCGGCGCGCCTTCGAGCTTCATGCCAAAGAAGCAGGGATAGATGCAGCCCTCGTTTTCTCTCGGAAAATATGGATTTATCGAGCTTAGCCGCTCGTGCTCATGATCGGCTCGACGACCATCTCGCTGAGTATCCGCTTGAGCGATGGGCGCTCGTACTCGCCGTAACCGTCGCCGAAAAGCCTGTTCCAAACATAAAACCACACAAAGTGTATGAGCTCGTGGATGCTCTCGCCGACGGCGTCTTTTTTGCTGTTCAGGTAAAAAATGTCAAAGCAATGCTCCTCGAGAAAGCGCGGCTCGACGAGGTTCATGGTGACGTTGCACCGCAGGTCGTTGAAGATTACAGAGCAGTCAACCGAAAAAGCGTCCGACAGCGCGGCGGTTATCTGCGGCCTGCAAATCTCCCAATGCCGAGAATACACGACGACTTTTTCGTCAATCGTTTCCTTGATTTCGGGATATATCTCGCGCAAAGTATTCTCTATGTATTCGCGCCTTTCTGAAAAGGGGAGGCTGTCGGCAAGGGCCTTGTCGAGCTTCGGGAAGAAATAAACGGAGGGTCAGACCAAAACGCGGACCCGCCCTCGCCTTGGAACTCCATTATCCGCGAGATCATATAATCCGCCCCGGGGTTTTTAAATGTTATGTTCATTGAAGCCTCCTTGAAATATAGCGTGATTAACTTTCTTGTTGATTTTGCCGAATGAGCACGCCCCCGTGTTTATATTATGCAACAGAATTGGGAGGAAAGCAACAGGAGAGGGTGCGGAGACTTATTACGCCCTGCGGTAGCTTAGCCTCTTCCAACATTGCCCCCTCCCCCCTTGACATTCCCCCGTTTTCATCATATAATATATCAAAAAGACATTTCAAAAACACAGGAGGCAAGTATGGTCGAACTTAAAAAAGAGGCTCGCGAGGAGCTTTGCGAGCGGATAATTCCTTTCTGGAAGGGGCTTAGGGACGACGGGCGCGGAGGCTACGTCGGCTATGTCGGCTATGATCTTCGGCGCGACCCCGACGCCGAGCGCGGGTGCATTCTCAACTCGCGGATACTCTGGTTCTTCTCCGAGAGCTACCTTTATCTCGGGGACCCATCGCTTCTTTCCGAGGCGGATCACGCTTACGAGGCGCTCCTTCGCATGCGCGACACCGAAAACGGCGGCGTTTACTGGTCATTGAGCCCCGACGGAAAGGTCCTTGACGGCACCAAGCACACCTACAATCAGGCGTTTGCGATTTACGCGCTCTCGGCCTATTACCGCGCGAGCGGCAAAAAGGAAGCGCTAAATCTGGCGCTTTCGCTTTTCGATACGGTCGAGACTCACTGCCGCGACGACGGCGGGTATCTCGAGGCGTTCACACCCGACTGGAAGCCCGCCGGGAACGACAAGCTCTCGGAAAACGGGGTCGAGGCGGGGCGCACCATGAATACCCTGCTCCACGTCATGGAGGGCTACACCGGGCTTTACGAGGCCTCCCGCGACAGCAGAGTGCTCGATCGGCTATACTTCATCTGCGACATCTTCGAGAATAAGATCTACAACCGAAAAATGCGCCGTCAGGAGGTATTTTTCGATATGGACTACCGGCCCCTCATCGACCTGCACAGCTTCGGGCACGACATCGAGACCTCTTGGCTGATGGACCACACCCTCGACGTGATGGGTGATGATGAACTCACAAAGCGGATCCGCCCGCTTCTCATCGAGATGGCCTACAACACCTATGACCTTGCTTTTTCGGATCACGGATTTTCCAACGAGTGCGAGCGCGGAAAGACCGACACCACCCGCATCTGGTGGGTCCAGGCCGAGGCGCTTTTGGGCTTCAAGAACGCCTATAAGCACACCCGCGACGAAAAATTCAGGGAGGCCGCGCTGTCTCAGTGGCGATACATAAAAAACGTTATGACCGACAAACGCCCAGGCTCCGAGTGGTTCTGGTCGGTGTCGGAGGAGGGCAAGCCCTCTCACAAGCCGATAGTCGAGCCCTGGAAGTGCCCCTATCACAACGGAAGAATGTGCCTGCGGATATTGCAGGACGACGACATCTGATCGGAGGAAAATATGACATATAACGAACTTAACGAACGCTACGAGGCGCTCATCGCCCGCAAAAACAGCGTCGACAAGGGCTTTTACAACGGCATTTTCGAGCGCTACGAGCACCCGGTCCTGACCCGCGATCATATCCCGCCGTTCTGGATATTCGACCCTAACCCCGAGACCAATCCCCACATGATGGCCCGCCTCGGGATAAACGCGGTCTTCAACAGCGGCGCAATTTACCATGACGGCGAGTATGTTCTGGTCGCCCGGGTCGAGGGGTATGACAGAAAGAGCTTCTTCGCGGTCGCAAGATCAAATTCCCCGGTCGACGGCTTTCGGTTCGACGACGAGCCAGTGATACTCCCCGACGTCTGCCCCGATGAGACGAACGTCTACGACATGCGCCTTACAAAGCACGAGGACGGCTGGATCTACGGCGTTTTCTGCTCCGAATCGAAGGACCGCTCGACGGGGGATCTTTCCGCCGCGACGGCCGCCGCGGGGATAGTCCGCACCAAGGATCTTAAAACGTGGGAGCGCCTGCCGAACCTTAAGACACTTCGCTCGCCCCAGCAGAGAAACGTCCTGCTGCTCCCCGAGTTCGTGAACGGAAAGTACGCGTTTTACACCCGCCCGATGGACGATTTCATCGAGACGGGAAGCGGCGGAGGAATCGGCTTCGGCCTCTGCGAGGACATCGAAAACGCCGTAATTGACGAGGAAAAAATGACCTCGCTGAGAAAATATCACACCATAACCGAGGCCAAAAACGGCGCGGGCGCGGTGCCGATAAAGACTCCCAAGGGCTGGCTTCACATCGCCCACGGGGTGAGAAACACCGCCGCGGGGCTTCGTTACGTCGTTTACGCCTTTGCGACCGCGCTCGACGACCCATCACGGGTCATCGCCGAGCCGTCGGGGTATCTCATCGCGCCGATGGGCGGAGAGCGGGTCGGCGACGTCTCGAACGTGGTCTTCACAAACGGCGCCATTGCCGATCCGGACGGGAGCGTTTACATCTACTACGCCTCCTCCGACACCCGCCTGCACGTCGCAAAAACCGACATCGAGCGGCTCACCGACTACGTCTTTAACACCCCGCGCGACCCCGGAAGAAGCGCAGACTGCGTTAGGCAGCGCGCGGAATTTATCCGAAAAAACCTTAAGTATCTGAATAAATAAAAACATAGGAGCCCGGCAGCGCGCCGAGCTCCATGTTCTTGGGAAAAATGAAAGTAAGGAGGATGTAGATAGCTTAGTTAATTACACGAACGCCGCATACGAAGCGGGCCGTCCAGTAGCTTGTCGTGATGTTCGCCGTTTTTACCGAGCCGCCCGGCGCGGGGGAGTAGATGATCAGCCCGCCGCCCGCGTAGATGCCGCAGAAGTTGGCCTTTCCGCCCTCCTCGGCCGAGAAGAAGACTACGTCGCCGGTCTTGAGCTCGGAGTAGCCGACCTGCTCGCCGGCGTTTATCTGTTCTTTAATGCGGCGGGGGAACTCCACGCCGTTTTGGTTGAGGCAGTACATCGCGAATCCCGACGAGTCGAAGCCCTCCTCGGGAGTGCAGCGGTTGCTCGCGTATTTCGTCCCCAAAAGCTCCCGCGCGGTGTCGATGACCCTGTCGGCGACGGTCTTTTCGGTCTCGGTCAGGGTATCGGGCTCGGCATTTTCGGAAGAGTCCGTATCGGGCGTATCTTCCGTATTATCCGCGTCTTTAGAAGCGGGGTCGCCGCTTACGACATGGTCGGGAACGTATGCCGAAACCGGCAAAACGTCGGGGGTTTGGATCTTCGGCGCGGCGAGTCTTTTTTCAAACGCGCCGTAGGCCGCCAGAATGCCGCAGATAAGTATCCCCGCGAGCAAAGAGTTGAAAACAGTGAGCTTAGTCTTTTTCATCGCCACGCCTCCTTTCGGTCTATGATTCAATTATACCCCGTTTTTTTGCGAAATCAAGAACAGAACGGTTACATTTGGTTACAGAGTGATTACAGTTTTTCTCACTCCCCCTCGAGCACCTTCTTCGCTATGAAACACCCTATCCCGCACACGGGGTAGACCACCCAGGTCGGGTGCCAGAGGCCCCAGATGAGGCCGAGCGCGAGATAGACCGCCGTCGCCGAGAGCATTATCACCCCGCAGACGCGCTGCCAGAGCTTTTTGCGCCTTTTCTGACGGGCGATCTCGGGCGGGTCGGTGTCCTTGACGCCCTGCTCGAAGTCGCGGGCCCGGTTGTACTCCTTAATATCGTATTTTCCGTGCGTCAGCCCCGCGAAGACGAACAGCCACACCGCCGCCGCAGCCAAAAACAGAAACACCGCGTTTCCCGCTTTAAAGCTCCCGATCACCGTGAATATCACGCCGGCGAATATAAGCGCAATGCCGCCCGCGATATAATACGGGAAGATCTTTGTGTTGAAGCGCTCCCGCTCCTCGGCGGTGTAAATTTCGGGGATCACCGGGTGCTCCTTCTCGAAGCTGCCGTTTTTTATCCCGAATATTGTCAGAACGGCGACGCCAATCGCGATAAAGAAAAACATGACCGCGGTGCCCATCGACTGAAGCCTTTCGCCGAAAACCGAGCTGAAGCTTAAAAGCGTTGACGCCGCAACGCCGCATATTATAAGGAATACGCCGGTCGCGATCCCCTTTGCGAAGGAGCTGTAGTGACTGTCGTATTTTTTGCGGATATCCGCCTTGTCGACCTCGACGTGCCCCTTTATCAGCTCGTCCATCGTCACCCCGAAGAGGTCGCAGAGCCGGACTATCTTATCCATTTCGGGATAGCCCCCGTCCGTCTCCCACTTCGATACCGCCTGCCGCGATACGTCGAGCCGCTCGGCGAGCTGCTCCTGCGATATGCCGTTTGTCTTTCTTAAGGTCTGTAGGTTTTCACTGAAGCTCATTTTTCTTCTCCTTAGTATGAATGTATTTCGCCCTCGGCGATGCTTTTATCATACCCTTTGACCCATTATAGCACCACCAACCGGCGGTTGCAACTTTAATTTTCTTCGCCACATTCGGTTGCAGGCCGCCGCAACGGTGGTTTTTGTGAGCGCTGCCGCTTCGCTTCGTCGAAATCGCCTAAGCGGGGGATAGGTATTTGTTAAATATCACGATAGCAATTTTTCGGAAAATGTGATACAATGTATATAATAATATCGTTATCGGTATTGACTTAGGAAAGGAAGATCAAAATGCTCAAAAAAATCACCGCCTTGGCGTTCGCCGTTCTGATGATCATGGCGCTCGTCGGCTGCGGAGGCTCGAAGCGCGAGCCCATACAGCTGACCCTTTCGACCGAGGACGCGGAGGCGATACTCAACGCCGCGGGAATTTACCTTCCCGACGCCGAGACCGCAGCCGGCACCAACACGGTCATTCAGCTTTACGGCTACTTAAACAACCTGCAGAACTACTCGGAGGACGAGATGGTCCAGACGGGCTACTGGACCTTCCATGAGAAGTACGGCGGCGACATCGACTGGGTCGAGTGCGACTATGCCGAGCGCTTCAACACCCTCGCGAACCTCATTTTAGCCGGCACCGTCCCCGATTTCTACGAGGCCTGGGCGACCGACTTCCCGATCCGCGCCCTCAACAATATGTTTGAGCCGGTAAACGATTACGTCGACTATGACGACCCGCTCTGGAACGGCATGAAGTACTATTCCGACACCTTCTTCTCGATAGGCGACAAGCACTATATGTTCGTGACCGACGTTCAGTTCAACACCATAGTCATCTATAACCGCCGCGTCATGGACGAGTGGGGCTTCGACGACCCCGCCGAGATGTTCTATAACGACGAGTGGACATGGGACGTCATGAGCGAGATGGCGATTGAGTTCACCGACCCCGACAGCGGCCGCTACGCCTTCAACAACTGGCACACCGATACCGCTTTCATGACCTCCACCGGCGTGGGGCTCGTCGAATACGATCCCGAGCAGGGCAAGTTCGTTCTGAATATCGACGACCCGAGGCTTGAAAGGGCAGCCATGGTGCTCCAGGACCTCGCCAAGAACGACTGCGAATACCCGATCTGGAACAACTGGTCGCTCAACTACGAAATCGACTGCGGCGGCATGAAGGAGGGGGTCACCCTCTTCGGCATGGACGGCGTGTATATTCTTGACGAGAGAAGAACGATCGAGGACATGAACACCGTTTACGGTGACGTCGTCAACAACGAGGTCATGATCTGCCCCGTCCCGCGCGACCCGAACGGCGACGGCGAGTATTATATCGACTCGAAGCCGAAGGGCTACTGCCTCATCATGAACGCGCCTCACCCCGAGGCCGTGGGGCTTCTGGCCGCCTGCGACCGCTTCAAGATAATCGACCCGACGGTAGTCAACTTCGACCGCCAGCAGCTCAAGGAAAAGAAGGGCTGGACCGAGGAGATGCTCTCGATGTGGGACACGATGTATGAGATCGCCCACTCGCACAACACGCTCGTCGACTTCGGCGAGGGCCTCGGCAACGTTTCGGGATACGTCTCGAGCATGGTCACCTTCAACCTCGGCTCCTCCGACACCACCTGGGCGCAGAGGAAGGAATCGAATAAGGATACACTCGAGTTCTACCTTGAGGATCTGAATAACCAGATCGAAGCGCTCGGATAATAAAAGGTAACAGATAATAAACAGCCCCCGCGGAAAGCTTCTGCGGGGGTTCTATCTTTTAATTCTCTAACTCTCTATCTTCTAACTATCTAACCTCTATTATCGCATTCCTCCCAAAGCTCCTCGACGGTCCTCTCGTTCTCGGCGATGAGGCCGCGAAGGCGCTTGGCCTCGGGAATGTCGCCGTCCGCAACGGCGCGGTCGAGCTGCTCGCTGAGAAGGGCGCGTTCCCCCTCGAGCCGCTTCACCGCCATCTTCGTCCGCTTGTAATTGGCCATGAAAGTCACTCCTTTCGGAATATTGTAGCATAGGGGGAGGGGAATGTCAAGGGGCTATGTGTTTTAATCTTCCCCCTCCCCCTTGACATCCCCTCCGCGCCATGCTATAATATTACATATTACCCCGAAAGGACGTGTTATCATGCTTTCACTCGGAAAGAAAAAGTTCATTATATTAACGATCGCTGTACTTATATTTAACTGCGTTATGTTTACTCTCGGCGGGATGGCGGCGTTTCGTGCGGGGGACGGCGGGGTTGAGAACCAGGCCGCGCTCATTCTGATACCCGCGTTTTTGGTGCCTGCGGCGTGGGTCGTGACGGCGGTTTTAGCGGCGCTGATACTCATCGTCGGGCTCGCGGCGAAAATGTCCGCGATAGACCCGGCGGAGATATTTAAAATGTCGGGGCTCGGGGTATTTGCGAAAATTTTCCGCGCGGGATACCTCGCTTTCGCCCTGTTTTTAATGCTTTTCGGATTCCTGCTCCTGACGCCCGAGTGGCTCAGCGCAGGGCTCTACGCCCTTTCAGGCGGGGCGCTTCTGGTGCTTCTTTTCTCGCTCGTGAGGGCTGCCGCAAGGGGCGAGGCATGAGCGCTCTTGCGACAAAGACCCTCGCGGTCGAGATAGTCGACCGGCTCGAAAGGGTCTACCCCGAGGCGCAGTGCTCGCTGGTCTATGAAAAGCCTTACGAGCTTTTGATTTCGGTGAGGCTTTCGGCGCAGTGCACCGACGCGCGGGTGAACATCGTAACGAAGGAGCTATTTAAAAGGTATCCCACCCTCGAAAGCTTTGCCGAGGCCGACCTTTCGGAGCTTGAGGAGATCGTCAAGCCGTGTGGGCTTTTTCACACGAAGGCGAAGTCGATAATCGGCCTCTCGAAGATGCTTTTGGAGGATTTCGGCGGGCGCGTGCCCGACACCATGGAGGAGCTTTTGAGCCTTCCGGGGGTCGGGCGAAAGACCGCGAACCTGATCCTCGGCGACGTTTACAAAAAGCCCGCGATAGTCACCGACACCCACTGCATACGCATCTGCGGGAGGCTGGGGCTCAGCGAGGGGAGCGACCCGCACAGGGTCGAAAAGCAGCTTTCCGAGGTGCTTCCGCCGGAGCGTTCGAGCGATTTCTGCCACCGGCTCGTGCAGTTCGGGCGGGACGTCTGCCGCGCAAGAAAGCCGCTCTGCGATGGCTGCCCGCTCAAGGATCTCTGCCCGAGCGCGAAGCTTTGATATACGCCGCGCATATGCCGGTAACAAATTCCTTGATTTTTCGGGGAATTTTTTTATTTTTTCTCTTTACTTTTTGAGCCGGATATGTTATACTCTTATTGTATGTATATTTCAAATTACGACATCGTGAAACGGGCCGCACGGCTCAAACAAACGAAAGGATGGATATCATGAAAAAACGCATTTCTTCAGTTCCGTTCAAGGGGACTCCCGAGCAGGAGGCGAAGCTTCGGGCCGTCATCGAGGAAAAGAAGCATGTCGAGGGCTCCCTCATGCAGGTGATGCAGGAGGCGCAGGAGATCTACGGCTATCTTCCTCTTGAGGTGCAGACCATAATCGCCGAGGGCATGGGTGTTTCGGTCGAGCAGGTCTACGGCATCGCGACCTTCTACGCTCAGTTCGCGCTCTCTCCGAAGGGCGAGCACCAGATCTCGGTCTGCCTCGGCACGGCTTGCTACGTCAAGGGCTCGCAGGACATAATCGACCGCATTTCCGAGGTCTTGGGCATCGGCGCGGGCGAGTGCACTCCCGACGGCAAATTCTCTCTCGAGGCCTGCCGCTGCATAGGCGCCTGCGGTCTCGCTCCCGTTATGACGGTCGGCGAGGACGTTTACGGACGTCTCACCAAGGCCGACGTAGATACCATTCTCGCAAAATATAAGTAAAGCGCGCTTGCGGCAAGGGGTCAAACTATGAAAATTTCAGACATCAGAGATCTTTTGGAAGCCGAGGTCATCTGCGGCGAGGAACACCTTGACCGCGACGTTTATTCCGCCTGCGGGTCGGACATGATGAGCGACGTTCTGGCATATGTGAAGGATCAGGCGGTGCTTCTCACCGGGCTTGTCAATTCACAGGTCATCCGCACGGCGGAGATGATGGACATGATCTGCATCGTGTTCGTCCGCTCGAAAAAGCCGACCGAGGACATGGTCGAGCTCGCACGCGAAAGCGGCGTAGTCCTGATGAGTTCGAAAAAGAGAATGTACGAGGCTTGCGGACTTTTATATACGGGAGGCCTGCGCGGAAACGGGGTGACCGAATGAGCGAGTCTGTAAGGTTCCACTTCGACGTGAACGGACAGAGCTTCACCTCGGCGGGTCAGGCTTCGGTACAGGTCAAAAAGAACCTTCGCGAGCTCGGCATCGCGCCCGACGTCATAAGGCGGGTATCAATCGCGATGTACGAGGGCGAGATCAACATGGTCATACACGCCCACGGCGGCGAGGCCGACGTCGAGGTGTACGAGGACAGGGTAGTTATAATACTTAACGACCACGGCCCCGGCATCAAGGACGTTGAGCTCGCCATGAAGGAGGGCTATTCGACCGCTCCGGACAATATAAGGTCCCTGGGCTTCGGCGCCGGAATGGGGCTTCCGAACATGAAGCGCTATACCGACGAGATGAAGATCGACACCGAGCTCGGCGTCGGCACCAAGATAACCATGACGGTCAGGTTTTAATGTACCTATCATCTAACCATCTAACTATCTAACATTCTAACCTCTATGAGAAGGGAGGGTCTGCGTTGAATACATATGAGCATTCCGTCTCTTTGGACGCCTCGCGCTGCACCGGCTGCACCACCTGCATAAAACGCTGCCCGACAGAGGCCATAAGGGTCGACGGCGGAAAGGCGAAGATAAACCCCGACCGCTGTATCGACTGCGGAGAGTGCATAAGGGTCTGCCAGAATCACGCGAAGGTGGCCATTTGCAACAAGCTCGATCACCTGTACGATTATAAATGGCGGATAGCGCTTCCCGCGCCCACCCTTTACGGACAGTTCGAGGGGTTAGAGGACGTCGATTACGTCCTTCAGGGGCTTTTGGACATGGGCTTTAACGAGGTCTACGAGGTCTCGCAGGCCGCCGAGATAGTCTCGGAATACACCCGGCTCTACATAAAGACCGAGGGCATAAAAAAGCCGGTCATCAGCTCTGCCTGCCCGGTTATAGCAAGGCTCATCGCGCTCAGATTCCCTTATTTGAAGGATAATCTTCTGCCGATACTTCCGCCGATGGAGATCGCGGCGATCGAGGCCCGGAAAAAGGCCAAGCGCGAGCACCCGGAGCTTAAGGACGAGGAGATAGGCGTCTGCTTCATCTCGCCCTGCCCCGCGAAGACGAGCTATGTCAAAAACGGCTTCGGCTCGTATAAGTCGGCGGTGGATCTTGTAGTTTCGGTGTCGGACGTTTACTTCTCGCTTTTAAACCTCATGAGCCGCGACAAGATACCCGAGCCGGTGTCCAACTCCGGAATGATCGGTCTCAGCTGGGCCGCTTCGGGAGGGGAGGCCACTGCGGTATTCAACGACAAGTACCTTGCGGCGGATTCCATCGAAAACGTCGTCGAGATGCTCGAACAGATAGAAAACGGCACCATTCCTCCGCTCGAATTTATTGAGCTCAACGCCTGCACCGGCGGCTGCGTCGGCGGGGTGATGACGGTCGAGAACCCGTTCATCGCCAAGGCAAGGCTCCAGACCCTTCGGCGGTACCTTCCCGTCTCGCGGAACTTTTTGGGTCCCGACGAGAGGTATATCCCGCCGCAGTATTTCTTCGAGGACGTTCCCGACTATAAGCCGATGAACCGCCTCGGGGGCTCTATCGGCGAGTCGATGAAGATGATGTCGGATATACAGAAGCTTCGGGATGAGCTCCCCGGGATAGACTGCGGCTCCTGCGGCGCGCCGACCTGTCGGGCGTTTGCGGAGGACGTGGTCAAGGGTGAGCGGAGCATCGAAAGCTGCATCATAAGAGAGCACAGGCTTGCAAACGGCGAGCCGGTGCACCCCGAAAAGGAGGGCGTGAAGCGGTGACTGTCAGAGAGCTTTCCAAAGCGCTCGGCTGCGAGGAGCTGAAGCTGCCCGAACCGGACCGCGAGGTCGAGGGCTGCTACTGCGGAGACCTTTTAAGCTGGGTGATGGGGCGCGCGCAGGCCTCGCAGGCATGGATAACGATAATGTCGAACATAAATATCGTTGCCGTGGCGACCCTTTGCGACGTCAGCTGCATTATCCTTTCGGAAAACGTCATGCCGGACGACGGCGTTTTGGACGTCGCCGAGGCAAAGGGCGTGAACATTCTTCGCACCGCCGATACCACCTTCGGCGCCGCCGCGGCCCTTGCAAGGGTAACGGGAAATGAATAAATACTACTACGACCTTCATATCCATTCCTGCCTTTCGCCCTGCGCCGACAACGACATGACCCCGGCAAACATCGCGGGGACGGCGACCTTGGCGGGGATACAGATAATGGCTTTGACCGATCACAACTCGGTGAAAAACTGCCCCGCGTTTTTTAAGGCGTGCAAGAAATACGGCGTAATTCCCGTTCCGGGAATGGAGCTTACAACGGCGGAGGATATCCACGCGGTCTGCCTTTTTGAAACGCTCGACATGGCGCTTGCCTTCGGCGAGGAGATAGATTCGAGGCGGGTGAAGATCCCAAACCGGGTGGACATCTTCGGCGACCAGTTCATCATGGACGAGAACGAAAATATCATCGGCACCGACGAATTCATGCTCCCGAACGCAACGACGGTGAGCATCGACGAGGCGCCGGGGATCGTAAAAAAATACGGCGGCGTGTGCTATCCCGCGCATATAGACAGGCAGGCGAACGGCATCGTCGCGGTTTTGGGAACATTTCCCGACAAGCCCGCGTTTAGTTGCTTCGAGCTGCACGACAAGGAGAAGCGGCGTGAACTTTCGGAGCGTTTTCCGATACTTTCGGGTAAACGCCTCGTCGTGAGTTCTGACGCGCACTATCTTTGGGACATACGCGACGCGGACTGCACTATTGAACTGGACGACGAGCCGTACTCGGGGGATCTTGTGAGAAAAAGGCTGATTGAAAAGCTTAAAAACGGAGGCGCGGAATGAAGGAGCTGTCTTTGAACATACTTGACATCGCAAAAAATTCCGTCAAGGCGGGGGCTAAACTCTGCACCGTTGAGATAACCGAGGATCGGGAGACTTTGGATCTTAAGATCTCGGACGACGGCTGCGGAATGAAGGAGGAGTTTGTAAAAAACGTCACCGACCCGTTTTGCACCACGCGGACCACTCGCGCGGTCGGCCTCGGGATACCGCTTTTGAAGCTCGAAGCCGAGCAGACCGGCGGCAGCTTTTCCATCACCTCCCGCCACGAGAGCGAATACCCCGACGATCACGGCACAGTAACCGAGGCGAAATTTTATAAAAACCACATCGACATGACCCCGCTCGGGGACATAATAAGCTCGGTGGCGACCCTTGTGCAGGGCAGCCCCGAAATAGACTTTCTTTTCATACACCGCCTCCCCGGGGGAGAGGTAAGGCTCGACACCAGGGAGCTCAGGGAGGTCTTGGGCGACGACGTGCCGCTCGACCTGCCGGACGTGCTTGTATGGATTAAGGAGAACCTGCGCGGGCAGTATGATGAACTGAACGCGAAGGAATAAATAAAGTGTATAATAAAAATTACTATAGAAAGGAAGTTTTTATCATGAAATCATTAGCAGAACTTCAGGCGATCAGAGAAAAGATGAAAAACCGCGTCGTACTGCGCGAGGGTCAGGGCGACATTCGCGTAGTGGTCGGCATGGCTACCTGCGGCATTGCCGCCGGAGCAAGGCCGGTCCTTTCGGCGTTCGTCGACGGCGTTGCCGAGGCGGGTCTTTCCGACAAGGTCACCGTCACCCAGACAGGCTGCATCGGCATCTGCCAGTACGAGCCGGTCGTCGAGGTCTTTGAAGCCGGCAAGGAAAAGGTCACCTATGTGAAGATGACCGCTGACAAGGCCAAGGAGGTCATCGAAAAGCACCTCAAGGGCGGCTCTCCCGTTTCGGAATACACCATCGGGAACAACTGATAAGTATATAATTTAGGAGGTATATAAAATATGATTCGAGCACAAGTGCTTATCTGCGGCGGTACCGGCTGTACCTCGAGCGGCAGTAAAGCGATCCAGAAGGCTTTTACCGAGCAGATCGAGCTTGCCGGTCTTTCCGAGGAGGTAAAGCTTGTCCAGACGGGCTGCTTCGGCCTCTGCGCTTTGGGACCGGTAGTCATCATCTACCCCGACGGCACCTTCTACTCAAGAGTTACTCCCGACGACGTCAGCGAGATAGTTACCGAGCACCTTCTTAAGGGACGCGTCGTCGAGCGCCTTGTTTACGCCGACACCGGCGAGGAGAAGGTCGAGGACGTCACCCAGGTATCCCTTTCGGACACCGCCTTCTAT
The DNA here is from genome assembly GCA_947624745.1 of uncultured Clostridia bacterium. Classification (GTDB taxonomy): domain Bacteria; phylum Bacillota; class Clostridia; order Oscillospirales; family Ruminococcaceae; genus Faeciplasma. The sequence goes on from CANQLR010000006.1 coordinate 25,496, forward strand.
AAGGCGCAGCACCGCGTTGCGCTCAGAAACTGCGGCGTCATCAACCCCGAAAACATCGACGAGTACATAGCCATGGACGGCTACCAGGCCCTCGGCAAGGTCCTCACCGAAATGACCCCGGAAGAGGTCATCGACGTAGTTTTGAAGTCGGGCCTTCGCGGCCGCGGCGGCGCGGGCTTCCCGACCGGGCGTAAGTGGAGCATGGCGAGGACCTTGGTTCCCGACGCTGACCAGAAATACGTCTGCTGCAACGCCGACGAAGGCGACCCGGGCGCTTTCATGGACCGTTCCGTCCTCGAGGGCGACCCCCACGCGGTCCTCGAAGCCATGGCGATAGCGGGCTACGCTATCGGCGCAAACCAGGGCTTCATCTATGTCAGAGCCGAGTATCCTATCGCCGTTGCGCGCCTTAAAATAGCCATACAGCAGGCGCATGAATACGGGCTTTTGGGCAAGAATATCTTCGGCACGGGATTTGACTTTGACATCGAGCTCAGGCTCGGCGCGGGCGCGTTCGTTTGCGGCGAGGAGACCGCTCTTATGACCTCCATCGAGGGCAAGAGAGGCGAGCCGAGGCCGAGGCCTCCGTTCCCGGCGGTCAAGGGTCTTTTCGGCAAGCCGACAATTCTCAACAACGTCGAAACATATGCAAATATCCCCCAGATAATCCTCAAGGGCGCGGACTGGTTCGCCTCGATGGGCACCGAAAAGTCCAAGGGCACCAAGGTGTTCGCCCTCGGCGGCAAGATCAAGCACACCGGCCTCGTTGAGGTACCTATGGGCACCACCCTCCGCCAGATAGTCGAGGAGATCGGCGGCGGTATCCCGAACGGCAAGAAGTTCAAGGCCGCCCAGACCGGCGGACCTTCCGGCGGCTGCATCCCGGCGGAGCACCTCGACGTCCCGATCGACTACGATAACCTCATCGCGATCGGCTCGATGATGGGCTCGGGCGGACTTATCGTCATGGACGAGGACAACTGCATGGTCGACATCGCGAAGTTCTTCCTCGAATTCACCGTCGACGAGTCCTGCGGAAAGTGCACCCCCTGCCGCGTGGGTACAAAGAGACTTCTTGAAATGCTCACCAAGATCACCGACGGCAAGGGCACCATGGAGGACCTCGACGAGATGGAGCAGCTCTGCTACTACATCAAGAACAACGCGCTCTGCGGCCTCGGACAGACCGCCCCGAACCCCGTTCTTTCGACCCTTCGCTACTTCAGGGACGAGTATATCGCCCACATCGTCGACAAGAAATGCCCGGCTGGCGTCTGCAAGAACCTTCTCACCTATAAGATCGACAGGGAGAAGTGCATCGGCTGCGGAATGTGCGCAAGGCAGTGCCCTGCGAACGCGATTTCCAAGACCGACTACACCGCCCCCGGCAAGAAGCTTCCCGCAATGGCTATTGACCCCGAAAAGTGCGTGAAGTGCGGCGCTTGCATGTCTACCTGCAAGTTCAAGGCCATAACCAAGGAATAAAGGAGGAAGTGCTGTAAAATGGATACAAAAATGATAAATCTTAAGATAGACGGCGTGGCCGTCAGCGTGCCCGACGGCACCACTATCCTCGAAGCGGCAAGGCAGGCGGGCGTGAACGTCCCCACCCTTTGCTACATGAAGGACTTAAACCAGATAGGCGCCTGCCGTATCTGCGTCGTCGAGGCCAACGAGGGCAGGGGCTTCAGGACCGTCGCCTCCTGCGTTTACCCCGTCACCGAGGGTATGGAGGTAAAGACCAACTCCCTTAACGTTCAGAAATCAAGAAAGATGACCTTAGAGCTCCTTCTTTCGACCCACGACAGAAAGTGCCTTTCCTGCGTGAGATCGGATAACTGCGAGTTCCAGGCACTCTGCCGCGACTACGGCGTCGACAAGGAGGACAAATTCGACGGCGACAAGCCCCACTACGAGCTTGACACCTCGGCCGTCCACATGATAAGAGACAACAACAAGTGCGTTCTCTGTCGCCGCTGCGTGGCCGCCTGCGCCGCCCAGCACGTCGCCGTCATCGGCACCAACGACAGAGGTATCGACACCAACGTTTCCTGCGGATTCGGCCTCGGACTTGCCGACACGGGCTGCGTATCCTGCGGCCAGTGCATCATCAACTGCCCGACAGGCGCTCTTCGCGAAAAGGACGACACCGACAAGGTCTTCGCCGCCCTCAACGACCCCGAGAAGATAGTTATCGTCCAGACCGCCCCTGCCGTAAGAGCCGCCCTCGGCGAAGATTTCGGCATGGAGATCGGCACCGGCGTCGAAGGCAAGATGGTCGCGGCGCTTCGCAGGCTCGGCTTTGACAAGGTGTTCGACACCGACGTAGGAGCGGACTTCACCATCATGGAGGAGGGCACCGAGTTTATCCACCGCGTCAAAAACGGCGGAGTGCTCCCGATGATCACCTCCTGCTCGCCCGGCTGGGTCAAGTTCTGCGAGACTTACCACCCGAACATGATCCCGAACCTCTCCTCCTGCAAGTCGCCTCAGCAGATGTTCGGCGCGATCATCAAGACCTGGTACGCCGAGAAGAACGGAATTGATCCGAAGAAGATCGTTTCCGTCTCGGTCATGCCCTGCACCGCGAAGAAGTTCGAGATCAAGCGCGACGACCAGTCCGCCTCGGGGCTTCCCGACCTCGACATCTCGATCACCACTCGCGAACTCGCGAGAATGATCAAGCGCGCGGGAATCGACTTCAAGAACCTTCCCGACGAGAAGTTTGACAGTCCTCTCGGCGAGGGTACAGGTGCGGGCGTCATCTTCGGCGCGACCGGCGGCGTTATGGAGGCTGCCCTTCGCACCGTCGCCGAGGTCATGGAGGGCAAGGTCATCGACAACGTCGATTACCACGCTGTCCGCGGCACCGACGCCATCAAGGAAGCGACCCTCAACATCGCCGGCATGGACGTGAACATCTGCGTTGTTTCCGGCCTCGAGGCCGCTCATCAGGTGCTTTGCGCGGTCGAAAACGGCGAGAAGAACTATCACTTCATCGAGATAATGTGCTGCCCGGGCGGCTGTGTAAACGGCGGCGGCCAGCCTATTCAGTCCTCGACAGTCCGCTCGACCGTCGACATCAAGGCAAAGCGCGCGAGCGCCCTTTACAGCTACGACCAGGCGAACGTGAAGCGCAAGAGCCACGAGAGCGAGGCCGTCAAGACGATCTACGGCGAGTTCTTCGGCGAGCCCGGCTCGCACAAGGCCCACGAGATCCTGCATACCAGCTATGTAGACCGCTCCGCGGGAGTTGTGAAGTAAATAAAAAGGCCCCCGGTTCATAACGTGGGGCGTCATAAGGAAGTCGAAACAAATTTTTCTGAAGCGGCATAATTTCGGTTATGCCGTTTCTCTTTGTCTTTCCTTCCGCAAAAGTTCGTTAATTGGTATGAAGTCCACAAGGTCATACTGTATTCTTATTTTTTGTTTCCTCTTGCCACTTGACTTGTCGGGCTTCTCAACGTAAATCGCCTTAATAAGCTCGCGTAAAGCATAAGAGGGCAATTCTTTCAATCCATCGTACTTTTTTGCCTTTTTAATGAACAACTCCAGATTTTCATTCTGCCGCTCCTGCTCTGCAATTTCGGCTTGCAACTCGGAAATATCATTGCCTGCTCATCTTCGTATTGCTCGCTCATCATTACAAACCGTTCGTCACTAAGTTTTGCCGCCACGTTATCCTCGTAAATCTTGATGAATAGGTGGTCAAGTTCGGTAAGACGTTTCTCCTTTTGCGCGAGTTTTCGCTTAGCTGATTTAATTATCTCCGAGCTTTTGAGGGACATTTTCTCGCTCATAATCTGCCGAAAATAATTTTCATGAGCCGTAACGTATGAGATTACAACCTGCAAATTATTCAGCACAAGCTGTTCAAGGACGACCGCGCGGATAAAGTGGGCAGTACAATCTCCTGTATTGCTGCGATATTTGCCACAAACGAAATGGTCTTGCCTTTTCTCAAAATATTTTGTGGTGCAGTACCTCATCTTCGCCCCGCAATCATCGCAATACACCAGTCCCGAGAACATACTGCTTTTGCCTGTTCGCGTTCTGCGATGACGTTGCTTGCGGATCTCTTGCACCTTTTTGAACACTTCTGGATTTATAATCTCGGGGTGAGTATTCTCGAAAATCGCCCAATTTTCCTCGGGGTTGTCGCGCTGCTTTTTGTCCCAGATTGAATTGGTATAGGTCTTAAAATTGACCGTGCAACCTGTATACTCCCTGCGTTCCAATATGTGTACGACGGTGTTGACATTCCAGTGGTAAGGGTCAGAACTGAAACTTCGAGAACTAAGACCATGTGCATTTTTATATGCCGTGGGGTTTAAGACTTTCGCTGCTGTCAGTGCCTTTGCAATCTGCATTGGACCGCGACCTTCCGTGCACATTTGGAAAATTTGCTTAACGATTTCAGCAGATTCCACATCAACTTCCCATTCACCACTATCACCCTTTTTGTAACCATAAGGCACATTTGTGGTCAGCGGGACACCACGAGTCCCTTTCGCCTTTTGAACGGCTCGTATCTTTTGGCTGGTATCCTTGGCAAAGAACTCGTTAGTCACCCTTTCATAAAGAATGACGGCTTATAATTCTACAAACCCCACGAAATTGTAGTAGATATTGATGTCGCGCTCAACATGTCCATCGACTTCGCGCTTCTCGCCGATTTCAATCTTTTGAATCAGCCGAGCAAGGGTCGCGCGGTCGAGTTCTTCAAGTTGAGCATAATCTTGAATCATATCGAGCCAATCGTCTACGGATTTCTCACTTTCCTGACTTGTCACTAACTTCGTGGAAATTTCTTTTTTATGCTCCAACTTTTCGGCACGTTCAGCTTCATACTTGTTAAGCAGGTTAATGCAAACGCCCTCGGGTATACGGCCCATAACTTTGTCCTCATATGCGGCTTGAATCAGCTTTTCAAGCTCTGCAAGGCGTTTGTCAATCGCTGTAAGTTCAGTTTTGAGCATACTTGTCCGCTCAGCACTTGCTGATTTTTTCATGGCGAGAATCCGCTCTTTCAATGCTTCACGATTTCTCTGCGCGAGGATAGCCTTGCTCCGAATATCAGTCAACACGACGGCAATCAATGCTTTCTGATTTATGTAGTGCGTCGAACAAGCGTCTTTCCCGCCTATAGCGTACCTGTTGCAGACATACGACTTAAACTCCGGCTCTTTTCCCGATGTTGTCTTGCGGTAATCGCGCATGTATCGCAGTGACGAGCCACAGTCCATGCACCTCAAAATCCCGCCAAACAAGGCAATCATCCCGCTTTTGCCGGTTCTTCCGCGCCCAGGGTGGTTGTCCATTCGTTGGACCGCGTCCCAGACGTCTTGTGAAATCAATGTCTCGTGTGTGTTCTCAACCTTAATCCACTCGCTTGGAGGTTTGGTGATTTGCTTGTGATTTTTATAGGACACCGTTCCCGTTTTGTTCTGAACCATGTGACCGAGGTACACTTCGTTACGGAGAATCGACTTAACGGTCGTATCGTTCCAATACGGCGATTTGCTGCGGATATTTTCCCGACCGGTCGACATGTAGTAGAACGTCCTCGGAGCAGGTACTCCCTCGGTGTTAAGCTGCGTGGCGATTTTGCGGAAACTGTCGCCCTGCAAGCGCATATCAAAAATATGCCTAACAATCGGAGCCGTTATCGGGTCGATTTCCAAAATGTGCTTGTCTGCTTCGCTTTTCTTGTAACCGAGGGGTGCATAACAGCCGACATACTTGCCACTTTTGAATGTAGATTGTTTAACCGCTTTTATTTTAGAGCTTGTGTCGCGAGCGTAGAGATCGTTCATAACGTTCTTGATAATTACAAGCATTTCGTTATTCTTCTGCAAGGTATCAACGCCGTCGTTAAGGGCGATGAATCGGCAGCCGAGCGACGGGAACACGAAATCCATATACCGACCTGCCTCTATGTAATCGCGCCCGAGGCGGCTTAAATCCTTGCACAAAACAAGGTTGATTTTCTTGTCCGTCGCGTCCTGCACAAGCCGATTAAACTCCGGGCGGTCAAACGTTGTGCCGCTCACGCCGTCGTCACAGTAGTAATCAAAGATGTTCCAGCCCTGCTCTCGGGCATACCTGCCGAGCAGCTCATTTTGAGACTCAATTTGTCAAGGGCATTTTCCACAAATAATTGTGTGTTTTGCATGACTATAAAAAAGGCTTTCTTATAATCATAAAATGCAAGTTGCTCGCAACACATTTGAATTATTTAACATGTCCCCATTCAAGATGACCGGTACCCGTAAAAAGGTTGTGAAGAAAATATAATTACGGCATTTGTCGGGCTGGATTGGGACAAACAAAAAGCACGAAGTATATGGAGTCCTGCGCTTCGTGCTCTTTTTTGGCTGCCCGCCTATACCTTTTTTTATTTTAGGAATATCCGGTTGATCAGAGCCGCTATTTCATTTGGACTTTTTGCTGAATCCGTTATGAGCAAGTGCCGCAAGATGTGATACATTCCGCGGTTGATAAACTCGGAAAGGTATTCCCTGGCTTCGCTGTTTATATGCGATTCTCCGTTAAAAAACTGTTCAGGTTTCAGAAGGGAAAACTTAGCGCTGCCAAACATTTTTTCAATATCCTCATCTGAATTATTCCGAAAAAGAACTTTTTCCAAATCGATGTGCGCGTACAAAACCTCGCATAGTTTTAGAAGACGCTCCTGCTGCGTGAGATTTCCGTCTTTTGGAATGGACTCCGAGATCTCTGCGATGAGATCTTGTTCAATTTCTATCAGCACATCTCTCGGCTGCCATAGTATTCATAAAACGTGGAACGGTTGATCTCCGCCCCTATACACAGTTCCTTAACGCTGACCTGATGAATTTTCTTGCTTTTCAGAATTTTCAGCAGGCTTTCTTTTATCAGCCTTTTTGTCAACATGACTCTTTGATTCACCGTTTTCACCTCCGCAAAACAACAAATTTGGGAATGTGTTGTTTTACCGACATTTAACAACAACTGTCGGTTGATTTTCCGACATCTGTTGCAAATAATTATATCAAGGCAGGTTTTATATGTCAAGTGACCTGTCAAAAACGACTTAAAAAGAGGTGTTTTAATATTTCTTAAAGAAAACTTGAAGGAGGGTCATTATGCAGACGGAAAACAATCATTCATTTCAGCGATAGAGCTTTCTTGTATTTGGGGCAATCGCCTTTCTGTGGTCGCTGTTTAACTTTTCCGCAGTAGGTTCAATCTTGGGCACGGTTATGCTGATTTTCCATCCGTTTATCATAGGCGGCTTACTTGCGCTGATTCTGAGTATACCGTCGAATTATTTTAAGCGGATATTTTTGAAAAACAAAAAGCTGCAAAATAAGCCGTCGCTTGTACGGGCATTGTCGCTTGTCCTTTCCCTGATCATGATTCTTGCCGCAGCCGCATTGATTATCCTGATCGTCATCCCGCAGGTCGTCAACGTCGTGAAAATGCTGATTGCAAATATCCCGTATTATCAGGAACAGCTGAACGAACTGGTTGAAAAACTGGAAAACTCCGGGCAGATCGATTTAAGCGGTATCCAAGACAGTCTAAATCTGGAGAAAACCAAGGATGCTCTCATGGAGCAGCTGCCGGGGCTTGTGAATACCGTCCTGCAGAGCGCATACGGTATCGTGGGCATTGTGGCGGATATTTTTATTGCTTTGGTACTTCGATTATGTCTATTCTATATATGGAATTGGATGGACTACAGATTTACAAGGAACTTTTGAAAAAATTGCTTCTTGCCTGAAAAAAGACGGCATTTTCATTTTTAGTTGGAATCATACTCTGTATCATTGTGTCGCATTTTCGCGTGAAGAAGGAAAAAATGTGATAGAAAACGGAGCGCTTGTTTTTAGTAAAAGTTATTTTGACGAGTCATATTATAAAATGCCGGTTCATGACAGTGATGTTATATTGTGTAATCGTAAAATATCAACATATGTTAATGCACTTGCAAAAGCCGGTTTTGTAATTGAGCAGATGATTGAGCAGAATGATAGAGAAACAATGGAAAGTACCGGAGATACAAGCGATAAGACACGAAAAGCAAAAATGATACCGATTTCGTTATGCTTTAAAGCAAGAAAATTATAATCGGAGAGGTTAATAAATTCCCTTTTGAGCGATGAGTACAAAATTGCTGTCGTTGAAAAATTCGGGTATGGTTTCAGCGACGTCGTTGATAAAAGCAGAGATATTGATTCTGTTCTTGAGGACACGCGAGCCACGCTGAATGCGGCAGGGCTGCATGCTCCGTATGTTTTATGTCCTCACTCCATGTCGGGTCTTGAGGCGCTGTACCGGGCGCAGAAATATCCCGAAGAAGTCACGGCGATTATCGGGCCGATATGGCTGCTCCGCGGTATTATGACAACATGAAAATCAATATTCCGTTTATGAAAATAACGAGTTTAGCGGCAGGCATAGGAGTTACCCGTCTGATACCCGGCATTGCGGAGAGCGACGCGATCCGCCACGGCACTCTGTCCGACAGGGAAAAAGAGATCTATAAGGCAGTTTTTTACAGTCGCACTGCAACTAAGACAATGATCAACGAAGCGGAAACGGTGAAGAAAAACGCCGAAAAGGTTGACGGTATGGGCGTCCCGCAGCTCCCGATGTTGTTGTTCATTTCAAACGCTTCGGGAGGAACCGGATTCGATGAAGAAACTTGGCAAAAAATTGCAAAAGAGTATGTCTCACAGGTCAAAGGCGGAAAATATATAGAGTTGGATTGCCCGCATTATGTTCATGATTACGAGTACAAAAAAATCCGCGAAGAAACGGTAAAGTTTTTAACCGATATTAAGTGAATCTGCCAAATAATTATTTGCCTATTCGGTTTATAGCTGATAATCCCCCACGTCTGTCATAATGATAGGCGCGGGGATTTTAATATTATTTTGCGGGCGGGGAAGGCTACTCCCCAACAAGATTCCGCGCAAGGCAAAATTGAGCATAATGCAAGCTGGTTTTGTTGCTGCTCGCCTGCCCTCGGCAGCAACGATTGCCTCGGTTGCCTCGCAGACAAAACCCCGCGTGCATACGCGAAATTTGCTCCCGCGGTAGAATCTTGCTCTAAGATTTCTGCACAAGGATGATAATCTAATATTGCAGTCACTCCCGCTATGAATTACCCTATAATTCCAAAATATATTTCTCTCAAATAATCAATTCCTCTTGATTTTATGCCTGATTTAGTGTATATTGTATATGTGGATTTTATTTATATATTATACACAAGGATGCTGGTCTATGAAATATTATGTGATGTCCACAAGGATAACGGCTGCGCTCACTTGCTTATCCTTTATATTCATTTTGATTGCCCATTATGGATTTAACGGTGCAGATGCAGAATTTTGGTGTAATGTTTGCTTGGCTGTTTTTGGAAGCGGACTGTTGACCTTTATAACATCGTGCATAGGTTATTTTACAGAGAAAAGGCGTACGCTCGAGGGATTTTTCTATAGCACACAAACGTTGCTGCATATCATAAATAAATATGATCTCAATTGGAATTTGGAGAGGAAAATAGACTTTTTCCTTGACTATTCAGATGTTGACAAGTCAGTCTGGGACGCGCAGTTGGGATCGATTTACTTTATGTTAGATCCCGACAGAGAAAAATTCAACTACATCTATCAGGAAATATATAAACCTGTTCTTGATTTGAATCAGGAAATAGCGTCTCATGAAACTAACTTCAAATGGCATAGAAACGGCAGTGGAAAAAACGATACAGTCATGGCTGACTGTGTTGGCAAAATAGAAGCTTTGCTTATGGAAAATACAACCAAAAAACTTACGACGAACGATGGGCAAGAGATACAAATAACACATATTCAAAACAAGTTGGTGCATACCACTTTAAAAGAGTTGAACGGCAGATTCTATGACATTATGTATGGCAAGAAAAAAGAAAGCGAGGATTCTTAAATGGAGAAATTGAGCATGGAGACCCCCAACCTCACCTCCTACAACATCTCCCGCATCGCCGAGCTTTTCCCAAACTGCGTCACCGAGGCTTTGGACGAGGAGCGCAGCACGCCCGAGCGCAAGGTCTACAAAAAAGCCGTGAATTTTGAGCTTTTGAAGCAAATGCTCACGCCCGAGGTCATCGACGGCGAGGAGGCTTATGAATTCACATGGGTCGGCAAAAAGGCGGCGATCGTCGAGGCAAACAAGCCTATACGCAAGACGCTGCGCCCCTGCCCCGAGGAGAGCAAAAACTGGGACTCGACCGAAAACCTCTACATCGAGGGGGACAATCTCGAAGTGCTGAAGCTCTTGCAGGAGAGCTACCTTGGCAAGGTGAAGATGATCTATATCGACCCGCCGTATAACACCGGCAACGACTTTATTTATCGCGATGATTTTGCTATGGATTCTGAAGAATACGCCGAGGAAAGCGGGCAGCTCAACGAGGAGGGCAACCGCCTTTTCAGGAACACCGACAGCAACGGGCGCTTCCATTCCGACTGGTGCAGCATGATTTATTCAAGGCTGATGCTGGCGAGGAACCTGCTAACCGACGACGGGGTAATTTTTATTTCGATTGATGATAATGAGCAAAATAATATGAGAAAAATATGTGACGATGTTTTTGGAGAAAGTAATTTTATAAACCAAGTAATTTGGGTTAGAAACTCTAGTGGCAAAACGGTAAGCAAGCAACTTACACAAAATATAGAATATTTATTGATGTACTCAAATTCTACAAATTATATGTTAAATCCTGTTTATAAACCGTTATCGGATTCAACAAAAAAGCTATATTCTAAAGATGATGGTGATGGAAGGGGCAAGTATCGACTTTATCCACTTCAAAAGCCAGCTTCACCTGGCCCGGAAACAACATACGATTATATCGATAATACCGGTAAAATATGGAGATGTCCGCCAAAAGGTTGGAGAATGAAACAGAGCAAATTAAAAGCTCTTGAAAATGATGGGCGGTTATATATGGAAGGAACTTCCCTTTCCGAGAAAGCATACTGGAATGAGCGTGAATCTGAAGGGCGGCTGGCCGATACATACTGGGATGATCTTCCAGAAAACAGTGTAGGAACTAAAGAAGTATCCATCTTACTTGATGGGAAAGTTGTCTTTAACAATCCAAAACCTATAGCATATTTGGTTAGAATGATAAAAGCACAGACATCTAAGGAAGAAGATGACATTATCCTTGACTTTTTCTCCGGCTCTGCCACCACCGCCCACGCGGTAATGCAGCTCAACGCCGAGGATGGCGGGCACCGTAAATTCATCATGGTTCAGCTGCCCGAGCCCTGCGCCGAGGATTCCGAAGCCTTTAAAGCGGGCTACAAAAACATCTGCGAGATCGGCAAAGAGCGTATCCGCCGAGCAGGCGAAAAGATCAAAGAAGAGACCGGCGCAGATATCGACACCGGCTTCCGCGTCTTAAAGCTCGATGACGCCAACATGAAGGACGTCTACTATTCACCGGCCGAGTATAATCAGCAGATGCTTGACGGCCTTGAATCGAACATCAAGGACGACCGCAGCGATCTCGACCTGCTGTTCGGCTGCCTCCTCGATTGGGGTCTGCCGCTTTCGCTGCCCTATACCTCCGAAAAAATCGACGGCTTCACCGTTCACACCTACAACGGCGGCGACCTTATCGCCTGCTTCGATGAAAATATCTCCGACGCGGCGATCAAGGAGATTGCCAAGCGCCAGCCTCTGCGCGCTGTTTTCCGCGACAGCAGCTTTAACAGCAGCCCCGAAAAGATAAATGTCGGCGAGATATTCAAAATGCTTGCCCCTGACACAAGGGTAAAGGTCATTTAAGGGGGCGCGGGCATGAAAATACAGTATAAGCACCAAAAATTTCAGGCAGACGCCGCAAAGGCAGTCGTCGATGTTTTCGCGGGTCAGCCATATCTCACCCCGACATATATGATGGACCGCGGCGACGGCACATATCAGATAGGAATGACCGAAGAGGAGGATTATACCGGCCGGAGCAATCACAAAATTATCCCCGAGCTTAACGATACGCTTATTTTGGAGCATATTCAAAAGATACAGCGCGCCAATCAGATAAAGCCGTCCGACAGTTTGGAGGGGAGATATAATCTGACGGTCGAGATGGAGACCGGCGTCGGCAAGACATATACATATATTAAGACGATGTATGAGCTGAATAAGCACTACGGCTGGAGCAAGTTTATCGTTGTCGTCCCGAGCATAGCGATCCGCGAGGGCGTGTATAAATCCTTCGAGACCACTCAGGAGCATTTTGCGGAGGAATATGGCAAGAAGATACGCTATTTTATATACAATTCCTCCCAGCTCACCGAGATAGACCGCTTTGCCTCCGACAGCTCGATAAATGTCATGATAATAAATTCTCAGGCATTTAACGCCAAGGGCAAGGACGCAAGAAGAATTTATATGAAGCTCGACGAGTTCCGCTCCCGTCGGCCGATAGACATTATCGCAAAGACAAACCCCATAGTTATAATTGACGAGCCGCAGTCGGTCGAGGGCAAGCAGACAAAAGAGAGGCTAAAGGAATTCAACCCGCTTCTGACCCTGCGCTATTCCGCCACTCACAAAAGCGACAGCATATATAATATGATTTACCGCCTCGACGCTATGGAGGCATATAACAAGCGGCTTGTGAAAAAGATAGCCGTCAAGGGCATTTCCGAGTCGGGCAGCACCGCCACGAACAGCTATGTTTATCTTGAAAGCATAAATCTTTCCAAAAAAGACCCGACCGCTACCCTTCAATTTGATGTAAAGCAGTCGAGCGGCGCCAAGCCGAAGAGCAGGATAGTCAAAATCGGGGACAATCTCTATGACTATTCAAACGGGCTTGAAGAATACAAAAATGGCTTTGTCGTGAAGTCAATAGACGGCCGCGACGACTCCGTGGAATTTCTGAACGGCATAAAAATCTTTGCGGGAGATGTGATTGGCAAGGTCGATGAAGACCAGCTCCGCAGAATACAAATCCGTGAGACTATCCTTTCACATATTCAGCGTGAACGCCAGCTGTTTCATAAAGGTATCAAGGTCCTAAGCCTGTTCTTTATCGACGAAGTAGCGAATTACCGTGAGTACGACGCTGCGGGTCAGCCGGTGAACGGAAAGTATGCAAAGATGTTTGAGGAAGAGTATAATGATATTGTCGGAAGTCTGCAAATTGAATTCGGCGAGGACGATTATATCAAATATCTGGAAAGTATCAGCGCCTCCAAGACCCACGCCGGATATTTCTCCGTAGACGGCAAGGGAAAGATGATCAACAGCAAGGTCGGAAGAAAAGAAACGACCTCCGACGACGTCAGCGCTTATGAGCTTATCATGAAAAATAAAGAGCTTCTTTTGGACCGCGACCCGAATAAGTCTCCTGTGAGGTTTATCTTCTCGCACTCTGCCTTGCGCGAGGGCTGGGACAACCCCAACGTGTTCCAAATCTGCACGCTGAAGCAAAGCTCAAGCGAAGTCCGCAAGCGTCAGGAGGTAGGACGCGGTCTGCGCCTTTGCGTAAATCAGGACGGCGAGCGAATGGATACAAACTCGCTCGGAAACGATGTGCATAACGTCAATGTTCTGACGGTTATTGCAAGCGAAAGCTATGAATCCTTCGCAAAGGGCTTGCAAACCGAAATGGCGGAGGCAGTTGCAAACCGTCCTCGCGCAGTCACGGTGGAGCTTTTTGTCGGCAAGGTCATCAAGGACGAAAACGGCAGCGAGCAGGTCATAGATCAAGACACCGCTTCCGCTATACATTATGATATGATCGTCAACGGATATATCGACCGCAAGGGAGCGCTGACTGAAAAGTATCATCAGGATAAAGCTAACGGTGAAATAAAAGTGGCAGAGGAGGTCGCCGATTCCGCAGCGTCTGTTATGGAAATAATAGATTCAATTTACGACGCCCAAAGTATGCAGCCTGAAAACGCCCGCAGCAATAATGTTGAGCTTCATGTTAATGAAGAAAAAATGGCAATGCCCGAATTCAAGGCGCTTTGGTCAAAAATAAATGCCAAATCGGTGTATGTCGTTGATTTTGACACCGATGAGCTTATCCAAAAGTCTATTGCTTCGCTCGACAGCAAGCTGCGCGTACCAAAGGTTTATTTCCGCGTCGAGACCGGGGCGATGGACACTATCAAGTCCAAAGACGAGCTTTTAGCGGGTGAATCATTTGTAAAAGAAAAATCTTCAAATTACGGCATAGAGGTCACGGCAAATTCCAATGTAAAATATGACCTTATCGGGAAGCTTGTTGATGAAACCGGTCTCACCAGAAAGGCTGTCATTGCAATTCTTAAAGGAATCCAATCGCCTGTCTTTAACCAATTCAAGGACAATCCCGAGGAGTTCATTCTGAAAGCAGCAGCCTTGATAAACGATCAGAAAGCAACGGCGATCATCGAGCATATAACCTATGACGTCCTTGACGAGCATTACGATACCGACGTATTCACCGAGCCGACAATAAAAGGCAAGCTGGGTGTGAATGCGATGAAAGCCGATAAGCATCTTTATGACCATATCGTTTATGACTCGAGCAACGAAAGAGATTTTGCGACCGAGTTGGACACCAATACCGACGTTGCTGTTTACGTCAAGCTGCCTGACGGCTTCTACATTTCTACTCCTGTCGGTCACTACAATCCCGACTGGGCAATCGCATTTTATGAAGGAAAGGTAAAACATATTTATTTCGTAGCCGAAACAAAAGGTTCTATGAGCTCAATGCAGCTGAGGCTTATTGAGGAATCAAAAATTCACTGCGCAAGAGAGCATTTCAAAGCCATTTCCGGCGAGAATGTTGTATACGATGTCGTGGATAGCTATAAGACTTTGTTGGAGAGGGTTATGAGATAAATAGTCTGAGGTTGGTAGATATAAAAGCACGAGGTATGGGAAAGCTCTATACTTCGTGCTTTTTGAGTGACAAATTCCGCCCGACGGGTGCCGCTAAATTCCGCCTGACGGGTGCCGCTAATTAAAATAATGATTGAAAACTTCTTTATGGGAAGACGTCATTTGAGCCGGGTGAAAAATTTTTAATTCTATCAGAGGTGAGACAGAATGCAGCTTAAGAACCTTCGCGAGGACGGAGACATTCCGCAGAAGAAGCGGGCGGCGCTTTTGCGCGTTCAGCAAAACGCCTATTCGCAATATGAGACTGGAAAAAGGCAGATATCGATAGAAATGCCTGAAAATTTGTCAATACCGACAATAAAAAAATTACAAAATTTCGCCAAGCCGCAAAAGCTTAATCATTTTGAACAACTTTCTGATAGGCCCTCCTTTTCGTCCCGTCGTCGGTCACGATGATCCCGCAGCAACAAAACCCGTGCTTATCGAGCAGCCGGAGCATCGGGGCGTTGTTTTCGTGGGTGTCGATTCGGATGTTTTTGCATAATTTTTGGCAGAAATCGAGCGCCGCGGCGAATATCCCGTGCTGCCCCTCGGCCGCAGCGAGGCGATGAATGGCGCCGTAGGGCTCGTCGTTCAGCCAGCGCCCGTCGATTACGCGATATGTCGGGTCGTCTCCCGAAATAAAGGCGAAAACCCCGCAGATTTCTCCCTCGCGAACGATTTTATAAAGCTGTCCGCGCTCGATATCGCTCCTGACGACATCTTCGCTCGGGCGACTTGTTTCCCACTGGTTGGGGTTGCCGTTTTTACGCATGAACTCCCGCGCGTAGGCATAAATTGCCAGCACGCTGTCGAGGTCGCTCATGGAGGCTTTGGTGATAATTTGTTCCGGGGACATGTTGAGTTCCTTTTGTGGATTTTATCGGTTTTTTGGTGGATCAAGGCGGCGGGGGCGAAGCCCCCACAGTCCGCGAAGCGGACTGTGGGCCGGGAGCCTTCGGATCCCGGCCGCGCGGAGCGAAGTTCCGCGCAGGGGGTTCGCCCGGTGCGTGAGTCTGCACCTTGCTGCGGGGAGGCGGAATGGTGCGGGGCGAAGCCCCGGGGCGCGCGAAGCGCGTCGCGCCGAACACGCTTGCGTGTTCGGCGATACTCCTGCGGAGCAGGAGTATCGGGGCTTCGCATGGGCGGGGGCGGTTTGCGAAGGCATGGGGCGAAGCCCGGGCGGCAGCGAAGCTGCCGCCATGCCCGCCGCGCAAGCGCGGCGGGCGAATGCGCGCTCCGCGCGCATCCGGGCTTCGCCCTCGCACTCACCCGCAGACCCCGCGCGGCGAAGCCCCGGTGCGGCAACGAAGCTGCCGCACCGCCTGACCCGCAAGCGGGTCAGGCCTAGGCGCCCTTCGGGCGCCTAGGGGCTTCGCCCCCATGCGCGACACCCACCCTTTACTGCACTAATTCGCAAAAACCTCTCTCCTATAGCATCCCATCCGCACGCATTTTTGCCTCATTTAAATCCGTCGCCGAAAGTGACTCCTTATAATTCTGACTTCTGACTTCTCATTTCTGCTATCTGACAGGGCGAAGCCCGTGTGCGCACCCTGTGCGCACCGCTCACCGCGCATGCTCGGTGAGCATAGCGGCAGCTCCGCTGCCGCCCGAGCTTCGCCACAACCTTACCTTTTCTGCAACCCCTACTTTCCCTCTCTGCTCTTTAAAACCTCCCGCGCCTTCATGATCGCAAGCTGCGTCTTGGCGTCGGGGATCTCGTCGCGCAGGACCATGGCGTAAGCCTCATCAAACGGCAGTTTTACGACATCTATGAACTCCTCCGGGTCGAGGCTCTGCCCTCCGGAAAAGCTTAGCTCCTCGGCAAGATACATCCAGATCGTCTCGGTGTCATACGCGACGGTGGGGTAGAGCTTTCCGAGCGGAGTGACATTTTTTGCAACCGCGCCGATCTCCTCGCCGAGCTCGCGCAGGCCGCACTCGAGAGGCTCCTCGCCGGGCTCCTTTTTGCCCGCGGGGACCTCCAGCAGCACCCTGCCGAACGGATAGCGGAACTGCTTAACCATGTAAATATTTCCATCACCGTCGAGCGGCAGCACGCAGACCCCGCCCGGGTGCTTTATTACCTCGCGAACGGCCTCGGTGCCGTCCTCCAAAATAACTTTATCACGATACAGCTTTACCACTATACCGTCAAAAATTTGCTCGCCCGAAATTTTCTTCTCATCAAGATGCGAACAGTCCAAAAAATCACCCCGTTTCACTCGTCAAGATAGCGAATCACGCCGATCACGCGGCCCAAAACAGTGACCTCGCGGAGGATTATCGGCGGCATGGCGTCGTTTTCGGGCTGAAGCCGGAAGCGGCCGTTTTCCTTGAAAAACCGCTTGACGGTGGCCTCGCCCTCGGCAGTCATCGCGACGACGATCTCGCCGTTCTGGGCGACCTGCGTCTGCTCGACGATGACGGTGTCACCGTCTAAAATTGCGGCGTTGATCATCGACTCGCCCCTCACCCGAAGCGCGAAAAGCTTGCCGTCGTAGTGCTTTTTCGGGTGGAAGCCGAGGTAGCCCTCGATGTTTTCGATCGCGGTGATCGGCTGCCCGGCGGTCACTGTGCCGATGAGCGGAACGCGCACGCTGTCGCTCCCCGCCATTTTTATCGCGCGGTTGAGGTTCGAGCCCTGTTTTTCGAGGAGTCCTTCGTCGCAGAGCTTTTGAATGTAGCGGTGGGCGGTCGATGTCGACGCGAAG
The DNA here is from genome assembly GCA_947624745.1 of uncultured Clostridia bacterium. Taxonomy (GTDB): domain Bacteria; phylum Bacillota; class Clostridia; order Oscillospirales; family Ruminococcaceae; genus Faeciplasma. The sequence continues at coordinate 43,147 of CANQLR010000006.1, forward strand.
CCGAGCTCGGCGCAAATCTCGCGGACCGTCGGCGCGAACCCCTCGTCCAGCCGCCGGCGTATGTAGTCGTAGACCTTGCGGTCTTTCTCTGTCAGTGCCATAATGTCCTCCTTCGCGAAACATTAGTTCTGATTTAATTGTAGCACATTTTGAGAAGATTGTCAAGGGGTGGGAGGAGCAATGATGCGGCCTAAAAGGCTACATCAAGAAGATAGAAGTTAGAAATTAGATGTTAGAGTTTCAAGGTGCCGCCTACGGCAACATATCTAAATATTTCTAATAATGTGTGCGGAATTGACACTCCCGGATAGCAAGAATTGCCATCTTTAGCAATATTATAATAGTTCTTTGCCTATGATTCGCCGAAATTAGCCACCTCCAACTTAATGCATTTCACTTAAAAGCGGCAATTCGGCACTCACATGGTTTGATAAGCTATTTTTTGCAGCATTATAATACTTCTTTGGCTATGATTTGTCGTAATTAGCCACCCTCTACTCACTGCATTTCACTTACATGCAGCAATTCTGCGCCAATGGGAGAGTCTCAAACGGGAGGGGGATAGTGGGAGCGAGCGGGCAGAGCTTGTTGGTTCAGTGAGGGAGTGAGGTAGAAGGAGAGACTTAGGGCGAAGCCCCAACGCCCACGAAGCGGGCGTTGTCCGCCGCTCGTAGGTTTTTGTGCCATCCTTATAAATAGCAGAAAATTCGGCATTTTGCAAGCCTTCAAAATTTGGCGAGCGGCGGGAATCGCACCCGAATGGGCGCGATTAGGGCTTCGCCCCTGCTCCCTACTCTTTACCCAACTTTGATATAGCCCAGCCTTGCGCATAAGGTATTCGCTTCGCTCATGCTATTTTAAGCCCCCACCCCTGCCCCTCCCCGGTGGGGAGGGGTCGCCCGTCGAACGTTACTGAAAATCTACAAGTTTGAGCAGAACCCGGGCGAACCGGCATAAGGTATTCGCTCGCCAGCTCGCTCATGCTATTTAAGCCCCACCCCCTCCAAGCTTGGAGCAAAATTGCAACTATGTAGAGCCCCACTTCTCAGTCCTCACCCTCCCCCATAACGATTCTCCCCTCCCCGCCGTCGAGCGGGACCACCGCGAAGCACCTGTCGTCGCACATCTGAAGTATCACGTTTTCGCTGTCGACGCCGCAGAGGGCAATTCCGGCGTAGCCGTAGGTCTCGATCACCTGCTCGGTCAGGCCGGCGAAATCGAGCTCGGTGACGTTTCCGTCGAAATCGGTGACATACACCTTTCCCGCGTTGCCGTCGAGGCTCAAGACCTTGCCGTTTATGACCCTGCCGGAGCCCGCTTTGATCTCAAACATCTTTTTCGGCTTGCCGCGGTCGATGTCGAGCCTCATCAGCGAGCATTTTTCGGTCCCGGGGTCGGTCTCGGTGTAATAAAGATTCTCCGAGCCGTCGAGCCACCAGCCGCTGACGTCGTATTCGTCGGTGATATAAATGCGCTTGCCGTTTCCTGTCTTGAGGTCGATCTTATAGACCTCGAAACGCCGGAACGAGCCGTCGTCTTTAGAACTCCACAGCATTATATAGAGGTCGTTCGCGTAAAATTGCGAGGTGTAGGTGTACTGTCTGCTGATCTCGTAGTTAAATGAGAAAATTTTCCTGCTCTCGCCGTTTTCCGAGAGCTCCTCCGCCCAGACGTTGAGCGTGTACGCCTCGTCGGGGTCGTTTTGGCGAGATGTCATGGTTTCGGGGTCAAAGATCATCTCCGGCTCGCGCACGCCGATGAAGTACATATATCCCCTGTGCGCGCGGATATATTTGTTGTACTGAGTGTCCAAGAACACGTCCCCCGGGACGCTCCTCACAGTCCTGATGTCGCTTCCGTCGAGGGCAGACGACATGATATTCACCGTTTCAAAGACCTCCGAGATGTCCGCGCCCTTCTGCCTCGCGGTCCAGTAAAGCCTTCCGTCATAGACCGAAAGCCCCGTAAATTCAGGCCGGTTGAGCGCAGGGCATACCGAGCTGTCGGTGTGATCGCACCCCGGAACGTCGCAGATGTTGTATGCGTCGCCGCCGCCGTTTCCCAAAAGCCTGAACCCGGTTTTGGTCATTATCATGCCGAAATAGTGCCCCTCGCCGTCGCTCGTTATCATCTTGTCCTGGACCATATAGCTCGGGTCGACGTCGTAGTCCGAAAGATAGTCCTTCGTATCGAAAAGCGCCCACCCCGCCGCCATCAGGCCGATCGCGCAAAGGCATGCCGCAGCTGCGATAACGACCCTTCTGACGTTTGTTTTGACTTCCATAGATACCTCCTGTTCCGCGGCTTCAAGGATATACCTGTCGTCAATTTCGTTAAGCATTTTTGCTATCCTCGGTATATTCATAAAACCACTCCTTCCTCTTTCATGCGTTTTGCGAGCCTCTCCCGGGAGGCGCGAAGGCTCGACTTGACCTTGGACTCGCTGAAACCGTACCGCCGGGCTATCTCCGCGACGCTGTCGAAAAACCAGTATCTGCGGAGAAAAATTTTTCTCGCGTCGCTGCCGAGCTCCCCCAAAAACGAATCAAGGATCTCGCGGATCTCCGCCTCCGAGCCGTCGGGGGCGCTTTTGTCCGGCAAAATATCCTCGAGCTCGCTTAAAGAGATCTCGGCGCCGCTTCCGCGCTTTTTCGCCTTTTTCTTTCGCAGAAGCATCAGCGCATCGGTCCTCGCGATCTTAAGGGCATACGCTTTGAGCGACCTCGGCCGCACCGGCGGAATGCTGCTCCAGAGCTTGAAATACACGTCCGAAAGGCACTCCTCGCAGTCCTGCTCGCTTCGTAGGATCCCGAAAACAAGCCCCTTCAGAAGCCCGCCAAACCGCCGCGAGGTCTCCTCTAAAGCCCTTTCGTCCCGCGAAAAGTACAGCTCGATCAATTCATTTTCATCCACGGTCATCACCCGCTTTCAAATCAGAACGTTCTATCAATTAAGATGCAAAAATGAGTGGGGAGGTTGCGGGGGAGGAGTTTCAAAATGCGAGTAAGCAGAATCATGGGGGATGCTAAAAAGGTTTTACCCAGCTTTTCCTCAAAAAGCGGGCGAGAGTCCAGAGGCGAGTAGCCTCTGGTCGCGCTCCGCAGAGCGCGAAATACTCAAGCGCCAGCGAGCGCAGGATGGGGAGGAGCAATCAGCCCGGTGGGCTGTTGCGACGTGGGGAGACCACCGTAAGGGGTCTCCCCGTTTGCCGAGCGACGAGCGAGGCAAACTAAAGCCCATAACTACAACTAAATAAACCAGTTGCGCACAGAACCGGAGCGACCTCTCCTATTTGCCGAGCGGCGAGCGAGGCAAAGAGAAGGTCGAGATTACATATAAGGTAGACGGTTGCGCAGAAGGTTGGGGTTACTATCCTTATTTGGCGAGCGGGGAGCGGGGCAAACTTTTCGCCAAAGTATGGTTAAACAACTTGGGGGGATTGGTGTTGCCCCCTCGGAGCTTCGCCCTCCCCCTCCCCAACAAAAAAGAGCCCCCGGCTCTTTTTATCCCATCCTCACCACCGCCCTGACCTCCCCCTCGTCCTCCGAGAGAAACGCCGCGGTGACCGCTTCCCCGTCCCTCGCCACGCTGATGACCCCCTTCTCCCCGAGCCCGAACGCCTTCCGATAGGTGATCTCGAAGCTGTCCGGCTCGGCGGGGCTGCCGCTAATGCCGCTCTCGTAGACCGCCTCCGCCGCAAGGTCGAGATACCTAACGTTATTCATGTGCATGTTCGCGTCGATGAGGTTCCGCCCGACCATGAACGGCATTTTAAAGCCTCCCTCGGGGGCGTTTTTCAGCTTCGTGAGCCACATTTCGCCGAAATTCGTCCGCTCCGGCTCGCTCTCGTAGCGCTCGAAAAGCGCCTCGTCCATTCTTTCGAGCTTTCCGGTCGAGACGTTGAACCTCGCCCAATTCGACAGCGCCGTGACAAGCGTTTCGCCGTCGAGGGTGATCTCGAACTCGCGCGACGCCGCGACCCCCTTCATGCCGCGGCTCCATGTGCCGACCTCGACGTGCCTGCCGTAGACGGGTCGTTTAATTACATTAACTTTGTATGCGGTCAAAAACCACCTTCCGGGCGAGTCGTAAAAGCCGTCGCCGACCGATTCGCCCTGTAAGCAGCAGGCGTTTTCAAAAAGCTTTAAAATTGCGGAATTAAGTATCCCCATGTCGGAGGAAACGTCCGAAAATCCGACATAAAATTTCTCTCTGTATACCATGTCAGACCCTTTTTTACAGAAGCGGTATCCCCGCCTCGGCGCACGCCTTAAGCGTATCGCTGTCCCAGACCGAAACCTGCACCTCGCCGATGTGCGCCTTCCCCAAAAGCAGCATGCACAGCCGCGACTGCCCGATGCCGCCGCCGATGGTCAGCGGAAGCTCGCCCGCAAGGAGCCTTTTGTGGAATTCGAGCCCCTGCCGCCACTCGCACCCGGCCTTTTTGAGCTGCTCCTTAAGCGAATCCGCGTCGACTCTAATTCCCATCGAGCTCAGCTCAAACGCGCAGCCGAGGATCGGGTCCCACATCAGAAGGTCGCCGTTCAGGCTCCAGTCGTCATAGTCCGGGGCTCTGCCGTCGTGCTTTTCGCCCGATTTAAGCGTATCTCCGATGCCGATGATAAACGCGGTCCTGTGCTCCTTAAGATAGAGATTTTCCCTCTCCTTCGGCGTTTTTCCGGGATACATATCCTCCAGCTCCTGCGCCGTCACAAAGCTGACCTCGCGCTCTAAGCTCACCGAAACGTTCGGGTAGATCTTCGCGACGGTGTCCGAGGTGTCGCAGACCGCTCCCGCGATCTTCCTGACGGTGTCCTTGAGGTAGTCAAGGCTGCGGTCCTTTCGGGTGATTATCTTCTCCCAGTCCCACTGGTCGACGTAGACCGAATGGAGGTTGTCGAGCTCCTCGTCGCGGCGTATCGCGTTCATGTCGGTGTAGATGCCCTCGCCCTCGTGGAAGCCGTATTCCTTGAGCGCGAGCCGCTTCCATTTTGCGAGAGAATGGACCACCTCGGCGCTCTCGCCGGTCTCCGAGATGTCGAACTTCACCGGCCTTTCAACGCCGTTGAGGTCGTCGTTGAGCCCTCTTCCGCCGTCTACAAAAAGCGGCGCGGACGCGCGTTTCAGGTTGAGCGCGCGGCAAAGGTTGAGCTCAAACGTGTGCTTTATAAGCCCGATGGCGGTCTGCGTTTCATAGGCCCCGAGCCTTGGCGCATACCCCTCGGGAATTACTGTTTTTGACATATCTTCTCCTCCTGCCAATTTAATGCGTTAAAATGTATTATAACATATTTGAGGGGAAAAGTCAATATAAATCGCCCTTTAGATGCAGTCGAAGCGGCCGCATCAAGAAGACAGAGGTCAGAAGTCGGAAATCAGAATTACAAGGTGTCACCCTTGGTGACAAAATTATATACTGCGGGTCCTTTGTGCGAGCCGAACGCCCCAAGCCTTTTTGGGGGAAAATACAGTCCTCCCAACCCCGGTTTATTTTTTCAACGGGGAACAGCCCGCACCGTTATCAACTTCCCCGCACGGCGAGGAACAGTCCAAGGAGGCGATAGAAAAGCTCAAAGCGAAATTATAAGTCCAAAGTCCTTATATCAACTTGCCCTCTGTCATCTCATACTTACCTTTCCGCGTCTAAAGTCTCCCCCTCCGATTTCACCAATATTTCACCTTATCCCCATTGACAATGCACATCTAATATGCTATATTAGATGATGTAATATAAAAGTCCGCGACATCTGATATTTCTATATAATTACAGATAATTCCACATGATTCCGCAAAACTCAGCGCATTTTTCCGCGTTCCGAATTTCCCCGTTCCTCCCCGTTTCCCATTCCCGCTTCCCCTTCTTCATTCCCCGCTATTCATTCCACCTTCCCCATTCCGGCATTCTGAAAGGAGAGCTGCTTATGCCGTACCGCATATTTGTCGAATCGTCGGCCGATTTTACGCCGAAAATGCTTCGGGCCTACGGGCTCGACCTCGTCCCGCTGAAGCTTATCCGAAACGGGGTCTCGATGACCAACGAGGAAATGGACCCGAAATTGTTCTACGATTTAGAGCGCAAGGGCGAGGTGATGACCACCGCCGCCGCCAACCCGCAGGACTACGCCGAGGCGTTCGAGCCGTGGCTCCAAAAGGGTAACGACATACTGCTTTTGGGCTTCACGTCGGGGCTCAGCTCGTCGGTGAACAACGCCGAGACCGCAGCGGTCGATCTTCGCGAGAAATATCCCGACCGGAAGATCTACATCGTCGACACCAAGTGCGCGAACTACGGGCAGGGGCTTCTGGCCGACCTCGTGACCCGGAAAAAGGCCGCCGGCGCGACCATCGACGAGGCGAAGGCATACGCCGAAAAGGTCATGCTGAAGGTGTACCACGCGTTCACGGTTGCCGACCTCATGTATTTAAAGCGCGGGGGGAGGATCTCCGCAGCGACGGCCATCGCGGGCTCGGTTTTGGGGATAAGGCCGATACTCTACGTCCGGGACGACGGCAAAATTTACGTCGCGGGAAAGGCGAGGGGAAAGAGCGGCTCGACCAAGGCGCTGTTCGACCTGTTTGAAAAGCACGCCGTCAACCCCAAGGCGCAGACCGTTTACATCTCGCACGCGGACTGCCCCGAGGAGGCCGAAAAGCTCGCCGCGATGCTTAAGGGAAAGGTCAGAAACGTCATCATTGGATACATCGGGCCGGTGTTCGGCTGCCACTGCGGGCCCGAGGCTTTGAGCATGTATTTCATCTGCGACGAAAGAGAGCCGTAAAAAACTTTGATTTCGGCGAAACCTTTTTAAATCAAAAAGCGTCTACATAAATAGGCGCTTTTTTTGATGAGTTTTTGTTGATTTTTGCCTAAATTTCCACAAAAAATTTTTTCTCTGGGCGCAATATTTTCGCCCGAAAATGCGTATTACATATGTGAGAGGCTTTAAAATTCTTAAGAAATGATTAAAAATTGATTACAAAGCTTATGTAACTCTTGAAATTTATGACGGATAATGATATAATCAGTAAAAGCCGTAAAGCGGCTTGAAGCGGTAAATTACAGGAAGGAGCTGATCCGTGTTGGCGGAGGCACCAAAGCCGGTCATAACCATAAAAGGACTGACGAAGATATTTACGCTCGGCAAGGAAAAGGTCGCGGCGCTAAACGGCGTAGACCTTGAGATACATGAGGCGGAGATAGTGTGCCTGCTCGGTACCTCAGGCTCGGGCAAGTCGACGCTTCTGAACATGATGGCGGGACTGGAAAAGCCTACAAAGGGCTCTATCGTCATATACGGCGAGCGGTTGGACAAGATGAGCGAGAGAAAGCTCGCGATGTTCCGGCAGAAGAACATGGGCTTCGTGTTTCAGTCCTATAACCTTTTGCCGAACCTCTCGGCGATAGATAACGTCGCGCTGCCGCTGGCGTTTGCCGGGGTAAGAAAGCGGATAAGGGTCAAAAAGGCGAAGAAGATGCTGAAGCTCGTCGGCCTCGGAAAGAGAATGAGGCACAGGCCGACTCAGATGTCGGGCGGACAGCAGCAGAGAGTCGGCATCGCGAGGGCGTTCGTCGGAACACCGAAGATAGTTTTCGCCGACGAGCCGACAGGAAACCTCGACACCAAAACGACCATCGAGATCATGGAGATGATGGTGAGAATGTCGAGGGCAAACAAGCAGACGCTTATTATCGTCACCCACGACAACGAGATAGCGGAGTACGCCGACACCATATACCATATTATAGACGGAAGGATATCCTCGGTCGAGGATTACCGCGATAAGCAGATAAAGGTGTCTTTGGAAGCGCCGGCGCCGGAGGACGAAAAGAAGCCGGACGGCAAGGACAAAAAGGCGGAACAAAAGTCCAAGGAGGCGCCCAAGGAAAATCTCCGAGAGGAGCCTAAAGCAGAGCCCAAGGAAGAGCCTAAAGCAGAGCAGAAGGAGATCCCGGAGATCCGCGAGGGGAACACCGGGGACAGCGCGGCGGAGGACATGACCATCGAGCCGATAGAACAGGCAGGGGAGTCGCCGCCGGGGGAGGACGCCATCACCGATATACTGAAAAATTCCGAGCTTAAGATACATACGGAGGAAGAATGAAATGAAAAAGATCGCAGCAGTAGTTTTAAGCATGATCCTTGCCATAAACTGCCTCGGCATTTTTGCCTCGGCGGCGGAAAACGAAAGGGTCGAGTCTTATCTCAATATCAACGAGCTCAAGAGCTCGGATAACGTCGTCGCGGGGGAGGGCTTTGTTCTGAGCTTCAAGCTCGGCACCACCACCTACGGCGGCACCGCTAAGGTCACGGTATCCGGCGACGGCTTTGCCATCGCGGGGGACTATCAGAACCCGGATTACACCGTCAACAGCGCGGATCAGCTCATTCAGGTGCCTGTCAAGGCGGACGAGACCCTTTTCAGCGGGAGCTATCCCCTGACCGTGAACGTCGAGTACACCGCGCCTGACAAGGACGGATTCTTACAGTACCGCGTCTCGAACAGCAAGACCCTTTATGTGAAGGTCGAGGGCGGGACCTATACCCCTCCCGCGCAGGAGAAGGAGCTTTCGGTCGAGATAACTAACGTATACGTCAGCGGCAGCACCGTCGCCATCGGCGGCAGCGCCACCCTTTCCTATGAAATTTCCGTGAGCGAGGCGGGAGGCAGCGCTTTCGCCTCCATCGAGAGCCCGAACATCATCGCGGACGGGACATACCCCGAAAAGCCCTACGACGTGAACGGCCTTACCGCGAGCGCTTCGCTGCCGATACACTGCCTGTCGAGCGCTTCGGAGGGGGTCGAGCAGGTACAGCTGACCGTTACCTACAGCGTCGGCGGAAGGACCGCCACCACCACCAAGACCGTCAACGTCGCGACGGTCGACACGAGCTTCCCCGAGCCGGAGGGAGACGGCGCGGTCGAGCTTCAGATCACCTCGGCGCCGACCGACCCCGTTATGGCGGGGGATACCTTCCAGGTCGGCATCAACGCGACCCTTAATAACGTTTACTTCGTGAACAGCTACGGCTTCCCCGTTTATCAGCAGGCAACCGGCACCGTTTCGGTCGAGGGCGAGGGCTTTACCCTTGCCGGCGCTCTGGGCGAGCAGGATATACCCACGGGCAGGTCGAACATTAGCATTCTTGCCGACCCCGGGCTCACCAAGGGCAGAAAGCAGCTTGCAGTCACCGTGAAATTCAAGGTCGGCGACAAGGAGTATACCGCTTCGAGAACGCTCAACATCGACATCGACGCGGAGGAGAAGGAGGAGCTCGACGAGTCGAAGGACAACGCCTCGTTCAGCCTGGTGAAGGCCTCGATACCCGAGGGAAAGGGAAGGTCGAACCTTGCGACGAAGCTCTCTTTGGAATTCAAAAACAACACCAATTATGAGGCCAGAAACCTTAAGATAAAGCTCACAGGGCTCGGCGACATCATCCTCAACACCTACACCGACACGGTGGAGGTCGGAAACGTCGAGGGCGGCGGCACCGCGAAGGCGGTGTTCCCGATAAAATTCGCGGAATACCCGACCCAGCAGCCTATGCTGACGTTCGAGCTCGTCTATGAGGGCGCGGTCGGCGAGGTGACCGAGAGCTTCAACGTCTACTTACAGGCGACCGAGAAGAAGAAGGAAGAGGAGGTCCCGCAGGAGCAGGCGACCATGAAGCCGAAGGTCATCGTGGCGAGCTACTCGGTCGAGGCCGACAACGAAAACAACGAGGTAGTATCGGGCGAGGAGTTTACCCTGAAATTCGTTCTGGAAAACACCTCTTCCGAAAAGGACTTGAGAAACATGACCGTCAAGGTCACCCCGGGTTATAACGCGAGCTCTTCGACGAGCGGCACTTCGTCGGGACCGGTGTTCAGCTTCATCGACGGCACCAGCTCGTTCTATACCGACGTGTTTGAAAAGAGCGCCAAGAAGGAGTACAGCATAAGGCTGAAGTGCTCCTCGACCGCCGGTGCGGGAAGCTACCCCATCGACATTGAGTTCGACTTCCAGTACGACCTCGGAAACAGCTATTCCGACGGCAACGGCTCGCTTTCCATCAACCTGCCGGTAACGCAGCCTATCAAGTTCGACCTTATGGAATGGTACCCGCCGACGGAATGCGGACCCGAAGGCACCATGATAAGCTTCCAGTACTTCAATAAATCGAGAAACCCGATGACCGCGCTCGCCATCACCGTCGAGGGAGACTTCTCCATGCCGACCCAGTACGTCGGTTCCCTGGCTGCTTCGAGCTATGACAACTTCTCGGGAACCATCACCCCGAACGACCCGAGCGCCATCGGCGAGACCAAGCACGCCGTTCTGGTCTTCACCTTCGAGGACGCCGCCGGCACCGAGCAGAGGATCGAGGAGCCGTTTGACGTCACCATCGTCGAGGGAACGGGAATGGGCGACGACCTCGGCATGGGCGGCGATTGGGGCGGAGAGATGATGTACGACCCCACCCTTCCGGAACCGGGCATGGAATTTGACGAGTTCGGGAACCCCGTTTCCTCCGACAGCGTTTCGGAGGGCGGACTTCCGCTCTGGGCGAAGATAGCCATCCCCGCCGCCGCGGCCTTGGTAGTCATTATCGCGGCTGTCGTCGTCGTTAAAAAGGTGAAGGCAAAGAGAAACGCCGACGACGAGGACGAGGACTGAACCGAAGCATCCTGAAAAAACGGTCGGGGCGAAAAAGCCCGAAAGCCTTTCGCCCCTATTTGTTTAGGAGATAATGATGAGAAAATTAGATTTGTTTAGCTTCGCGTTCGCGAACTTCCTGCGGCGCAAGGCAAGAAGTATGCTGACGGTGTTCGGCGTTATCATCGGCACCGCGGCGGTGGTCATAATGCTCTCTATCGGTATCGGTATGAACAAGGGCATCGAGGACCAGATTGCGTCGTGGGGGAACCTGCGCGAGATAACCGTCCGCTGCAAGACCGGCACCTATAACGAGGAGACCGGCGAATGGGAGCAGGCCGCCGTGGTCGAGCCCTTGGACGACATCTCGGTGCAGAAGATAAGGGACATCGACGGGGTCGTGGCGATTTCGCCGATGGTCTATTCGCAGTATACCCAGAGCCTTATAAAAGACCGCAAGTCGAAGATGATGTATTCGGACATCACCACCGTCGACGCGGCGACCATGGCGGATTTCGACGAGTATCAGGTGCTTTACGGAAGGCTCCTCAACGAGTCGGACGTCGGGACCACCAACTTCGTCATGAGCTTTAACGTGCCGTTCATGTTCAACGACTTCGACGTCATAAAAAACGGCAACTGGGAGGATATCGTCTACGGGTACGAATCGAAGGCCGGGGACGAGATACCCTTTAACCCCGTAAACGAGTTTGACGACAGCATAAAATACGAGTTCACCTGGGATTATAACTACGGCACGAGCGCCATCGACGCGACGAAGCCGAGGATCATAAACCAGGAGGCCAAGTGCGTCGGCATTCTCATGCAGAACCTCAACGGCGGCAACTTTGACTACAGCTCGGCCATCTACATGGACGTAAAGGGGCTTATGTCGCTCGAGGAGAAGCTCAAGGAGAACCAGGACCGCTACAACAAAAACAGCGGCGACGGCGTTATCTACGGCGGGGTCTACTACTATGACGAGACCGAAGGCTCGACCTTCACCGACGGCAGAGAGAATATCTATAACAGCCTGACCGTTCTGGTCGACAAGGTCGACAACGTTTTGGAGGTCGTCGACGCGATAAACGAAATGCAGTTCGAGACCATCTCCTCGATGGACTACGTCAAGAAGCAGCAGGAGCAGACGGCCTTCCTGCGCGGCATTTTGGGCGCGATAGGCGCGGTGGCGTTCTTCGTCGCGGCGATATCCATCGCGAACACCATGGTCATGTCGATATATGAAAGAACCCGCGAGATAGGCATCATGAAGGTCATCGGCTGCAAGCTGAGCGACATTCGCTCGATGTTCCTGTTCGAGGCGGCGATCATCGGCATAACGGGCGGACTGATGGGGATAGGGCTGAGCTACATAATCTCGATAATCCTCAACAAGATAGCCGCGGGAGGCGGGCTCGACGCGTTCGGCATCTATGCCGCGGGGGCCACGCTCTCGATAATACCGCTGTGGCTCGATATAGCGGCGGTCGTGCTCGCGACGGTGGTCGGCGTCGTTTCGGGACTTTACCCGGCGATAAGGGCGACGAGGCTCTCGGCGCTCGAGGCCATCAAGAACGAATAAAGCCATTTCCATCCATCTTTTTTCATATTTTTCCTTTCTTGTGAGACCGGCGGAGAAGCGCTATGCTTTTCGCCGGGTCTTGCTCTTAGAGGGTAGAAGATAGAGATTAGAAGATAGATGAAAAGTTTACAGATTTTATGGGATATAGGCGGCAAATTCGGGGATATTTGGCGCAAATCTCTTGACAAATCGGGTCTGAACGTATATAATATAGTAACGCGAAACAAATAATTTGCAAAGGAGAAGTTACTTTGGCAAAGGCAGCATTAACCCAGAAGGAACTGCGCGAGAGACTCACGAATATGTTGATGGACAAATTCGGCGTAACGCCGGACTCCGCCTCGGACCAGCAGTTCTATACAGCGCTTGCTTCGGTCATCGTGCCGATACTTATCGAAAAGCGCCGCAACTTCACAAATAAATTACACAGCGAGGGCAGAAAGCAGATCTACTACATCTCGATGGAGTTTCTGATCGGCCGCTCTCTGAAATCGAGCCTTTTCAACCTTGGGCTTACCGACAACGCCGAGAAGGTGCTTAAGGACTTCGGCGTTTCGCTCAACTCGCTTTATGAATGCGAGCCGGACGCCGGCCTCGGAAACGGCGGCCTCGGAAGGCTTGCGGCCTGCTATCTTGACGGGCTCGCGACCGACGGCTACCCCGCAACGGGATACTCCATTCTCTACGAGTACGGCATCTTCCGCCAGAAGCTCGAAGCAGGCTGGCAGACCGAGCTCCCCGACAACTGGCTTCCCGGCGGTTCGGTTTGGCTGGTGCCCCGCCCCGAGCAGCAGATCGAGATACACTTCGACGGCGAGCTTAGGGAGTATTGGGACCAGCAGTATCACCACGTCGCGCTCGACAACTATACCACCGTCCTCGCTATTCCGCACGACCTCTTCATCGCGGGATATGACAGCGAGACGGTATCGAAATTAAGACTTTGGCAGGCGCAGAGCCCTTACTTCGACATGAGGCCGTTCGTCAGCTCGAGCGGAGGATATGAAAACGCCTTCGACAAGTCGATCCAGGCGCAGGCGATATCGAAGGTGCTCTACCCGAACGACAACCACCTGCAGGGGCAGTCTTTGAGGCTTCGTCAGCAGTACTTCATGTCCGCGGCGTCGGTCGGGGATATAGTAAACCATCACATGGCGACTTACGGGACGCTTGACAATCTGGCGGACAAGGTCGCTATCCAGATAAACGACACCCACCCGACCCTTGCGATACCCGAGCTGATGAGGATACTCCTTGACGACTGCGGATATACATGGGACAAGGCGTGGAACATCGTTTCGAGGACCTTTGCATATACAAACCACACCGTCATGGCGGAGGCGCTCGAAAAGTGGGATCAGAGTCTTTTACAGTCCATCGTTCCGAGAATTTACTCCATCATAGTCGAGATCAACAACCGCTACTGCGGCGAGCTTTGGGAGTCGACCCACGACTCGAACAAGGTGAACAGAATGTCGATTATCCAGGGCGGCAAGGTGCATATGGCGAAGCTCTGCGTATGCGCGGCGTTCAAGGTAAACGGCGTTTCGGCGATTCACTCGGATATCATCAAGGACTCCGTCTTCAAGGACGAGTACGAGTATATGCCCGAGAAGTTCACCAACGTCACCAACGGCATTGCGTACCGCAGGTGGCTCTGCCAGTCGAACAAGGGGCTTTGCGAGCTTCTGGACGAGACCATCGGCACGAGCTATAAGAAGGACGCCAAGAACCTCAAGAAGTTTGCGGCGTTTAAGGACGACAAGGCGGTGCTCGAAAAGCTCGCCGACGTCAAGCTCCAGAACAAATCGGCGTTTGCAAAGTATGTGAAGCAGACCTCGGGGGTCGTTATCGACCCGGAGACGGTGTTCGACGTCCAGGTCAAGAGGCTGCACGAATATAAGAGGCAGCACCTCAACGTCCTGAACATCGTTTCGGAGTATAACTATCTCCTGCAGAACCCGAACGCGGACTTCCTTCCCAAGACCTACATCTTTGCGGCGAAGGCGGCCTCGGGTTATTACCTCGCGAAGCAGATAATCAAGCTCATCTGGAACCTCGGCGAGGAGATACGCCATAATCCGCAGGTCAGAAGCAAGCTGAACGTCGTGTTCATGGAAAACTATAACGTCTCGCTCTCGGAGATTCTCATGCCCGCGTCCGAAATTTCGGAGCAGATCTCCCTCGCGGGGACCGAGGCCTCGGGCACCGGCAACATGAAGCTGATGCTGAACGGCGCGGTCACCCTCGGAACGAGAGACGGCGCGAACATAGAGATCGGCAGCGCGGCCGGCAAGGAAAACATCATCTTCTTCGGCATGACCGCCGAGGAGGTGAACGAGCGGCAGCACGGCTATAACCCGCAGCTCCTCTACTCGTCCGACCCGAGCATCAAGGAGGCCGTGGACAGGATCGAGGAGGGCTTCAACGGAAACACCTTCGACGAGGTCGTCAGCTCGCTCAAGTTCAGAGACCCGTACATGGTGCTCGCCGACTTCGCTTCCTATAAAGAGGCGCAGGCCGAGGCTTCGAGGCTCTACCGCGATACCGAAAGGTGGCAGTCGATGTCGCTTATGAACATCGCTCACTCGGGCGTGTTCTCGGCTGACAGAGCGGTCGCGGAGTATGCGAAGAACATCTGGAAGCTTTGATGAACGCGGGGCTCCCCAAGGCGGGGGCCCCGATTTTTGATCGCGGAAAATTTTTTTCGCTTTTCTCTTGATTTTTTCGGGAAGATGTGCTATACTCTCTAATATAGAAAATTATGCGTATTTCTGGAGGAATTTTAAATGACAGCAGTAAATATCATCAGCGGTATCGTGTTGGTCATCGCGAGCGTTTTAATTATCCTGCTCGTTTTGTTCAGCGATACCCGCAACTCGGGGCTCAACTCCGCCATCGGCGGCTCGCCCGACAGCTTCTTCGGCCGCAACGGAGGCAACACTCGCGAGGCCAAGATGGACCGTATAACCAAGATATCGGTGGTAGTTTTCTTCGTCGTTGCGCTTATCGTCAACGTTGTTTCCGCTTACCTCGGTTAAACTCTGCGCCGCCTTGCCTTAAGGCGGCTTTTTTCTGAAAGGACGCTTATGAAAAAAACGCTAATCGCACGGATCGCGGTAGTTGCCATCGCCGTTTTGATGGTGATAGGCATAGTCGCCTCCAGCTTCTACTACATATTGGGGTGAACTTATGCCAAGGATCGGCAACGATTGGGACGAAATTATCGGCGGAGAGTTTGAAAAGCCCTATTATCAGGCGCTCCGCTCTTTTTTAATTCAGGAATATTCGCACGCGCAGGTCTATCCCGACATGTACGATATATTCAATGCGCTTAAATATACTCCTTACCGCTCGGTGAAGGCGGTGATCCTCGGGCAGGACCCCTACCACGAGCCGGGTCAGGCCCACGGGCTCAGCTTTTCGGTGAGGGAGGGCGTGAGCCTGCCGCCGTCGCTGGTGAATATATTCAAGGAGCTTGAGTCGGACATCGGGATCCCCCCGAGCAAAACGGGCGACCTGACGCCGTGGGCGAAGCAGGGGGTCTTAATGCTCAACGCCGTTCTGACCGTTCGGCGGGGCTCGGCAAATTCGCACAAGGGCCGCGGGTGGGAGACCTTCACCGACGAGGTGATAAGGGCACTCAATCGCCGCGAGGAGCCGATCGCGTTCATACTCTGGGGCGCGTTCGCAAGGAGCAAGAAGGCCTACATCACGAACCCTATCCACGGGGTGTTCGAGAGCGCTCACCCGAGCCCGCTTTCGGCATACAGCGGGTTCTTCGGCTCGCGGGTGTTCTCGAAGGTCAACAGGTTTCTGATCGAAAACGGGATCCCGCCGATAAATTGGGACCTTGGCTCGGACAAATAAAATTAAGCCGTCACTCCGCTTTGGAATGACGGCCTTTTTATGCCTTTCAGGACTTCAGCGCGGCCTGGCGCTTTTTGACCTCCTCGAAGCTTACGCCGAACTTCTCGTAGATCGTTCTTGCATAGCCGAACTCCTGCGGGGCGGCGCGCTCGATGCGGTACAGGCGGCGGTTGTCGTCGGTGGTGTCGACGGTGGTGATGAGGCTGACGAGCTTGGTGTCCCCCTCGACCTCCTGATTGAGCTTATCGAGGCTTCGGGCAAGCTCCAGAAGGTGGGTGGCGTATACCCCGCGGACGCCGACGCAGCGGAAGATCTTGGTCAGCTCGGTCGCGATGTAAACGCACTCGGTCGGGGTGGTCGACTGTATCGACTCGTTGAGAAGAAGCATGCTGTAGCGGGTCGCGGTGTCGACGGTCTCCTTGAACTGCTTGCACTCCTGGGTGAAGCGCGAGGTGTTCAGGCCGACCTCCTCCTCCTTCGGGAAGTGGGTGTAGATGAAATCGACGGGGGAGATCTCGCACTCGGTGCAGGGGACGTAGATACCCGCCTGCGCAAAGACCTGGATTATGCCGATCGCCCTTGTATAGGTGGTCTTGCCGCCGTTGTTGGCGCCGGTGAGGACGAAGAACCGCCCGTCGTCGTCGAAGCGGCAGTCGTTGGTGATTATCTTATTCTTTAGCGAGCCCATCGGGTCGGAGCTGACCATCTGGATATAGAAGGAGAGGTCGAAAACGCCCTTGGCGTTCATGCGGCGCTCCTCCATCGGAAGGTACTTCGGGCGGCACATGTCGAGACCCCTTGCCCGCACCGCCTCGACGATCTTTTTTGCGCCGATATAAAAGCTCATCTGGTTCTCGAAGGTGAGAATGTCCTCGGTGGACTTTTTGAAGTAGGCGCGGATAGCGGTGTCGAGGTGGCTGATGTATTCCGAGTTTATCTCCTTGAGCTCGCGGAAGAGCGGGGCTTCGAGGTCGTTGGTGCCGCCGTTTTCGTTATAGAGCGAGTGTGTCTTGCCGATGGCGCGGCCGGATTCTCCCACGCGGCTGAACAGCCAGTCGAAGCGGCCCTTTTTCTTTATCGCGTCTGTCGAAACGCTCATCAGCATTGCCTCGACCGGGCGCATCATGTCGTCGAAGTTTATGCCGACGGTGACGCTTTTTACGCCCTTGGCAAGGATCTTAAGGCATTCGTCGGTCTCGCGCTTTACCTCGTCGAAATATTCGGAGTTATAGACCGAGCTGAAATAATCGCCGAGAGCCTTTAGCGCTTCGGAGTGGAAGCGGTCCTTGTTTTTCTCTAAAAATTCGTAGCAGTTGGTGGTGCAGTCGATAAACGTCTTTAAGGATTCAAACCGCTGGTTCAGGGCGTAGAAGCTGTCGGCGAGGCCGAGCTTCTGAACGTTTATATGCTCGTTTATGTAGAGCTTGTGGACGTTTTCGTACAGGACCGCCTCAAGGGAGGGCACAGCCAGAAAGTCCTCCAAAATGTCAAGGCGGTAGTTGAGCGTTTCGGGGTCGGTCGAAAGCTCGGTGAAAATTTTCATCGCGTTGCCGGAATATTCGGGGCAGATGAGGCGCGAGAGCTGTTCGAGCTCAAGGTTCGTGACATAGTCCTGCGGGAGCTTTGAAAGCTGCGCCTGGCGCGCCATGTGTGCCTGACGGCTTTGCTCGCTCGGATAGAGCAGGTCGACAAGATGGATCTCGTCCGACATATAATGTTCCTCCTTATTCAGAAAAATTTGCCTCCGTTTCCGTCCACGCCGGCTCGAACCCGGAGCGCAGGGCGTTTTTAAAGGACGGAAGATTGTTCCAATTACAGGTGTAAAAAGGCGTTTGGCCGAGGCCTATTATCTCGTGCGCGAGCCTTGATGTGAGCGCCGAGGCGATACCCCGCCTTCGGTACTCCGGCAGGACGTCTATGCCGATTTGCAGCATATTTTCGGCGTCCTGCGACGCCCCGGCAAGGCCGACGAGCCTGCCGCAATCGTATGCGCCGACCGCGATTTTATCAAGCTGCGGCCGCTTTTTGCAGAGGGCGTTCGACCACTCGGGCAGATAGAACCCCGCAAAGTCCTCGGGATAAAGGAGCCGCGTTTCATACCGGCAGGGGAGGGGCGAAACATCCTCTCCCGCAGGAAGAAAGCAGACGGTCTCAAACTCGGGGACAAGGCCGAGGGGCGCGAGGGCGCTCGGGGAAATATCCGAGCCTTTAAGAGCCTCCGAGACCTCTTTGAGCTTGTCGTCGCGGACGGCGGCAACGCTCGCGCGGCCGTAGCTTACGGCCAAAAAGTCGGGCCGCTCGGGGTAAAATACCTTTGCGCCTTCGCGGCGCGAGGACGGGGTGAAAAGATGCTCGCGCGCGGAAAAATCCTCGGGCCTGCATGAAACGTCGCGGGCGGACTGCCTAAGAGCGGTTTTTAAAAATCGCTCATTCATATTTAAAGCAGTCCATGTACTTTAATTTAAACAGGTTAAGCTCGTGCAGGCGGTCGATTTTCGCCTTTGTTTCGGGCTCGGGCTCGATCCCCTCGCGGATATAGCGGTCCAGAACGGCGTAGGTGAAGCCGAGGTTGTCCTCGTCGGTCTTGCCGCAGAGGCCGTCGAGCGGTGGCTTTTCGACCAGAAACTCCGGCAGGCCGAGATAGCGGCCTATCGCCTTGACCTCCTGAACGGTGAAGCAGGAGATGGGGGAAAAGTCGCCCGCGCCGTCGCCGTAGCGGGTGGCGTAGCCGACCCAGTCCTCCGAGAGGTTGCAGGTGTTCGCGACGCGGCCGTTATGAGACTGCGCGACGGCGTATGTGACCGCCATTCTCACCCGAGGGGGGATATTCGTGACGGTCTGGACCGATGGCTCGAACGGAAACGCCCTTTTGAGGGCTTCTATCGCCTCGCCGACGTTGACAGTCATGCTTTTTATGCCGAGGTGCTCGCAGAGCTTTATCGAGTAGTCGATGTCGAACTGCTCGCCCTGCGGCATCATAACGCCGATGACTCGCTCTTTTCCGAGAGCCTTCACCAAAAGAGCCGCGACGACCGAGCTGTCCTTGCCTCCCGAAACGCCCAGGACCGCGTTGCAGCCCGGGCCGTTTTTTTCAAACCAGCCGCGTATCCAAAGGACGCATTTTTCGGCGGCGTCCGCGGCGTTAAAGCTGTATGACATATAAACTCCCCCTTAAAATTTAATTAAGAGCGCCGAAAAAACGGAGATGTGAAGAATCAGCGCCAAAACGTTTATCGCCCAGAAGTACCAGTGCCTTGTTTTATGGCGGAAAAGCTTCATGCCCAAGAGCCCGCCGGGAGCGCCTCCCAGAAGGCTTAAAAGAAGCAGGGCTTTCTCGCTTATCCGCCACTCGCTTTTTACGGAGCGGCGCTTGTCGGCCCCGTAGGCGATGAAGGCCGCAAGGGAGATCAGGGCGATATATATTAGATAGACATAGCAGGGCCTTAAGTCCATGATATTTCCCCGACCTCCCGAGTTTTTGTGTTACTTTCCGATGACGGCGAGGGTGTCGCGGGCGATGAGGAGCTCCTCGTTGGTGGGAACTACCCAGACCTCGACGCGGGCGTCGGGCGTGGAGATCTTCCGGAGCTTGCCGCGGATGCTGCGGTTGAGCTCCTTGTCGATCTTTATGCCGAAGTACTCCATGTTTTCGCAGACGGCCTCGCGGACCTCCCAGGAGTTTTCGCCGATGCCGCCGGTGAAGAGCACCGCGTCGATGCCGTTCATCGCGGCCGCGTAGGAGCCGATGTACTTCTTGATCTGGTACTGGAGCATGTCGGAGGTGAGGATAGCGAGCTCGTTGCCCTCAAGGCAGGCGTTTTGGATATCGCGGTTATCGGAGGAAATCTTCGAGAGCCCCAAGAAGCCCGACTTTTTGTTCATATACTGGCTCATCTCATGAGGAGTGAAGCCGTGCTTTTCCATGACGTAGGTGACCGCGGAGGGATCGACCGCGCCGGAGCGGGTGCCCATGATTATGCCGTCGAGGGGGGTGAAGCCCATCGAGGTGTCGACCGACTTTCCGCCGTCGACAGCGGTGATCGACGAGCCGTTTCCTAAGTGGCAGGAGACGATCTTAAGGTCCTTGACGTCCTTGCCCATAGCCTCGGCCAAAGACTGCGAGACAAAGCGGTGAGAGGTGCCGTGGAAGCCGTATTTGCGGACGTGAAGCTCCTTGTAATCCTCATAGGGAAGGCCGAACATATAGGCCTTCGGGGGCATGGTCTGGTGGAACGCGGTGTCGAAGACGACGACCTGCGGGGTGCCCTTCGGCAGCACCTTGGTGCAGGCGCGCAGGGCGAGGGCGTGAGGGTGGTTGTGCACGGGGGCGAGCTCGGAAAGCGCGTCGATCTTGTCGATGACCTCCTCGGTGACGAGGCAGGCCTTGTCGAACACCTCGGCGCCCTGAACTATCCTGTGGCCGACGGCGGAGATCTCGGACATCGAGTCTATGACCTTGCCGTCGCCGGTGGTGAGCACCTCGACGAGCTTTTCAAAGGCCTCGGTGTGGGTGGGGAAGGGGCAGTCCTGCTCGAAAACATAATCCCTCGACGGGACCTTGTGGCTGACGTGGCCGTCGATGCCGATCCGGTCGCAGTTTCCCTTTGCGAGCACCGACTCGTCGTCCATGTTGAGGAGCTGATATTTCAGCGAGGAGCTGCCGGCGTTTACTACTAATACGAGATTCATAAAAAACTTCCTTTCAAAAGAAAAATCATACACTGTTATTGTAATACATTTGTCGGGAAAAATCAAGGGGTTTGGGAAAATTGGTGGGGAGGGGGTGGGGAAGAAGCTCCGGGGCGCCCGAAGGGCGCCTAAGCCAACTCCGCTTGCGGATTTGGCGTGTCGGCAGCGAAGCTGACGACCGGGGCTTCGCCCTACACCCACCCCCTCGCCTCCCCACCTTCCTCCCCCCCTCCTTCCGCATAGTCTTCTCCCCGTCTGCCAACCCGATCCACCCCCATTTAGTCAACCCGCCTAATACGCCGCGTCGGTTTTTGTGGAAATAGTTAATTGAAAAGGGCTCGCGAATATGGTAAAATACAGCTGTAGGTTCATTTTTTGAGCCAATTGCTACTTGGAGGTACGAATAATGATCAAAAAATTTCTTGCGCTGTTCTTCGCCGTGATCATGGTGGTGGCGCTCGTGGGATGCGGAGGCACAAAGCGCGTTCCGATCGAGCTCACCCTCTCCACCGAGGACGCCGAGGCTATACTCAACGCCGCGGGAATTTATCTCCCCGACGCGGAGCAGACTGCGGCTGCCGGCACGACGATCGAATGGTACGCTTGGTTCGACGATTTCCACAACTACAGCGAGGGCGAAATCGTCAACACCGGTTACTTCACATTTAAGGAAAGATACGGCTGCGACATCGTCTGGAACGAATGCGTGTGGGACGAAAGATTTTCTCAGCTTGCTAACCTCATGCTCGCCGGCACCTCGCCCGACTTCTACAACGCCGAGACCGAAAACTTCCCCTACTACGCTCTCCATGGCACATTCCAGCCGATCAACGACTACATAGACCTTGACGACCCGCTCTGGTCGGGCATCGCGGACTACATGAGGACCTATTTCTCGATAGGCGACGACGTGTATCTCATCTGCACCGACCTTTACTTCGGTTCGATCCTCGCCTACAACAGGCGCGTTATCGACGAGTGGGGCTTTGACGATCCCGCGGAGCTCTTCTACAACAACGAGTGGACATGGGACGTGTTCTATGAGATGTGCGAGGACTTCTCGGATCCCGACTCGAAGACCTACGCTCTCGACGGCTGGTTCTACTCAAGGGCGATCCAGCGTTCCTGCGGCAAGCCGGTTGTGTCCTATGATGTCGCGACCGATAAGTTCGTCTCGAACATGGACGACCCCGCTCTCGAAAGAGCAGGCAACCTGCTTTACGACCTCAACAAGAACGAGTGCATCTGGCCCTACTACTCGAACGGCTACAAGGTAAGGAACCAGGGAAGCTCCACCGCGGCCGATTTCGGCGACGGTCTTAAGGAAGGCCTGCTTCTGTTCAGCTGCGGCGGTCCTTACCACATCACCGGCCCCGTCGATGAGATCTCCGCCGAGTACGCCGACGTCACCGCGAACGAGCTCATGTTCGTCCCGATGCCGCGCGACCCCGAGGGAGACGGCTTCCAGTATGTCGAATCCGACCCGATGGGCTACTGCCTCGTCATGAACGCTCCCAACCCCGAGGGCGTTGCGCTTCTGGCGATGTGCGACCGCTTCAAGGCGATAGATCCTACCGTCATGAGCGTCGACAGAATGCAGAAGATGAACAAGTACCTCTGGACCGAGGAGATGCTTGAGATGTACGACAAGTGCGTCGAGCTCGCGAACGGCGATAACGTTGTTCTTGCCTACGACGAGAACGCTCTCGGCTCGCACCTCGGCTCGATCTGCCAGGATATCGAGAGAAACGGTATGCAGTCGAACGCCGTTACTTGGGCGCAGCTCAAGGAACAGCACCAGGATCAGGTCATCTACTACCTTGAGGAGCTTAATACCGAGGTCGAAAATTTCATGAATTCATAGCGGAAGGGCTTGGAAAGAGAATACATTAAAGCAGACCGGAAGGTCTGCTTTTTTGTGGGGGTAGCTGATTGACGGAAAGGGGAGAAGTAGGGCGGGGTGCAGGGGGCGGGTGCAGGGCGAAGCCCCGCCGCGTGAGCGAAGATCGGGCGGCTGGCGGCAGCGAAGCTGCCGCCGAGGGCTTCACCACCATGTCGCTGCAGGGACCCCGGGGCGAAGCCCCAACATTCGCGGAGCGAATGTTGTCCGCCGCGCTGACAATTTTGCGCTGATTTTAGGAATGGCAGAAAATTCGGTGTTTTGCAAAGTTATAAATACTGTTACGCGGCGGGAATCGCGCCAAGGGCGCGATTAGGGCTTCGCCCTCTCGCTTACAGCATCTCACCCAATTTCGGCATAATCCCCACCTTCCACATAAGGTATTCGCTCGCAGGCTCGCTCATGCTATTTTAAGCCCCACCCCCTCCAGACCTTGCACAAACTTATAGCTACGAAGCAGCCCCCTCCCGGCGGGAGGGGGGCGCACAATGCCTGCGGGCAAAGCCCCATGCGCGGAGCTTCGCTCCGCGCGGCCGGGAGGCTCCGCCTCCCGGCACGCCGGCCACTTCGTGGCCGGCGGGGGCTTTGCCCCCGCACTCCCTGCCTCCCCGCACCAACCTGCAGCCCCCGCGCGGCGAAGCCCCTGCGGCAGCTTCGCTGCCGCCACGCCAAATCCGCAAGCGGATTTGGCTTAGTCGCCCTTCGGGCGCCCCGGGGCTTCGCCCTCCCTCATCACGAGTCATCGCTCCCTTCTATCTCCCCCTCCTCCCGCATATACTTTACCGAAAGGAGCCTTGACAATGCCCGAGATAAATTCACACCACAGCGCAATTTTAGAGGACCGCCGCAGCCTGTCGCTCTCCGGCGTGACCGATGTCGACAGCTTCGACGAAAACGAGATCTCCCTTTACACCTCGTTGGGCGAGCTGGTCATTCGCGGAAAGTCCCTTCACGTCGATTCGATGAACGTCGACACAGGCGACATGCAGATCGACGGCGACATCCGCTCGCTCGTTTACGGCGACAAGGAGAGGAAGAAAAAGCTCGGCGTCTGGGGGAAGCTCACCCGATGACCCGAGAGCAGGCTTACGCGATGAACTTTTTCGGCACCGCAAACGAACTGAAGCTTCTTTTCGGCGCGATAGTTTTGGGAGCCCTCCTCGGCGCGGCCTATGATATCCTCCGCGCGCTTCGGCTCACCGTCCGACACGGCTCGGCCGCCGTCTTTTTCGAGGATACCGTCTTCGCGCTCCTCGTCGGCCTCTGCTTTTATACATACTGCACCGCACTCTGCCGGGGCGAGCTTCGGGGCTTTGTTTTGGCCGGAATGGCGGCGGGATTTTTCGCGTATCTTGTCACTCTCGGGAGGCTTGTCTCGAAGGGAGTCGCATTTTTTGTCGGGAGGGCGAAAAAACTCACCGTATTTATAGTCAGAATGTTCAAAAAAGCCGCCCTCAATTTGTTTGGTATGACGTATTTTGGAAAAATCGCGGTCAAATTTCGCAAAAAACCTTGCCAGAGCAAAAATATTGATGTATAATTAAGTTGCGGTATAGTCACATCATTTTGTTCGGGAGGCGTGAGAGTGGAACCAAAAAAGAAGCGCAGGTCGCACCTTGGCGATCTTGTCAAACTTACACTTTTCGCGCTTGTTCTCGTTTACGCAGTCGGGCTCATCATTCAGACTCAGGCGGACATCGCCGAGCAGCGTATGCAGATCGAAAAGCTCGAGGCCGAGATCACCGAAACAAGACAGTCGAACGACGAATACCAGCGAATCTTAAAGACCGAGGACGAGCGTGAGTATATGTTCACCGTCGCGGTCGAAAAGCTTGGTTACGCATACCCGAGGGAAAGGCGGTTCTACGCCAAAACCAAGTAAGCGCGCACCGTTGGCAAAATCACTATCTGGCAAAGGAAAAGGGAAAACAGCAAATGCAGTTGGAAGTCGGTCAAATTTTAGAGGGGAAAATCACGGGAGTACTTAAGTTCGGAGCTTTTGTCGATCTGGGGGAAGGCAAGTCCGGCATGGTTCATATATCCGAGGTCGCAAGGGTATATGTGAACGACATACACGAACACTGTAAAGAGGGAGAGACCGTCAAGGTAAAGGTCATAAGCATAGCCGACGACGGTAAGATCAGCCTTTCGATGAAGCGGGTCGAGGATAAGCCACGCCCCGAGAGGCAGAAAAATCAGGGGCAGCGTCAGGAAATGATGCTTAAGGACAAGGACGAGCCGCCCCGCCCCGTCCACCACTCGCCGAAAAAACAGGTGAAAAAAGAGACTTTTTCCGCCGAGGATCTCGCGAACGCCGAATACGCATACGAGCCGAAATCCTCCGTCACCGACGCGGGCTTCGAGGATATGCTCTCGAAGTTTAAGATGTCGAGCGAGGACAGAATGTCCGGCCTTAAGACCATGGACGTCAAAAAGGGCCGCCGGCGCAAGTAAATAATTGTAAATCAGCTGTGAAGACAGAAATCAGAAGATAGAGATAAATGTATCTCCGATTTCTGTTTTCTGTTTCTGCAGGGAGGTAAAAATGCGCAGGACGGTTTTTTGCGCGCTGATCCTTATAATAATTACGCTGTCGGGCTGCGCGGCCGCGGAGCCTCTTCCCGGCGAGGAGCTTATTCTTTCCGCGCGCGAAAGCTATATTTCTCTTGAATCCGCGCGGGTCGAGATAATAAACGACATGACCGGCGAGGCCGAGCAGGTCTTTGTCTTTAAGTGCGACGAAAAGGGAGTTATGGAGTATTCCTACGTCGGCGACGCCGAGGGGATACACCTTGAACAGTACAACAACGGCCGCGAGCAGTTCACTAACGACAACGGCGAGATGAGCGCCCTCACGGTCACCGACCGTGACTTCACCGCCTATTCCCGCGACGTGCCTTACCCTCTGGCAGGGGAGGGGTTGATACTTTTTTATAAAAGAGCAGTCGAGAGGGAAAGTTCCGCAGTGACGGTCTCGGGCGGCGTTACCGAGGTGAAGCACGTCTACTCGCCCGAAAGGTTAGGCAATTACGACGGGGAGGGGAGCCTCGAGGGCTTCGAGGTGACGTACCGCTTCGATGAGGCAGGAGAGTTTCTTGACATGACCGAGGTGACCTCTGTTCGGAACGGAAATGACGTCGAGGTCCACTCCTATACCATATATATAAAGGAGCGGAATTCGGTCGAAAGGATAGAAAATCCGGTCGATCTGTCAAAAATCCCCGAATGACGGCGGCGTATTGGTGATTTTTCACAAAAACGAAATAAAAAATTTAACAAATTTCTATGAGCAAATTTTGGTCTGATACTTGACTTAGGCCCCCGCAAAGTGATATAGTATAGTTTGCGTGACTGCGACGATATGCGATGAAGCTGAAGGTTGCCGCCAAGGGCGGGTAATTTCAGCAGAGTATGTCCGAATTTGAATCGGGCGACTGTTACACTGACGCGAGAATCCTTTGCGGCACATCTTGCGAACGGCTTTTGCCGTGGTGCCGGAAAAGTATGACCCCGGATCTCGTAGTGAGTTTTTTGGTCCTCCGAAAAGAGAAGTCTTTTCGGTATTTTTTATGGGGACCGAAGGAAACACACGGGAGCGTGTCAGCGGCAGACAAAGCCCCCACACACTATTATTAAGGAGGCATTTAAATGGCAGTCAATGAAAAGATCAGGATCAAGATCAAGGGCTATGAGCACACCAACGTCGACGCGGCTGCGGCCAAGATAGTCGAAGCCGCGAAAAGAAGCGGCGCCAAGGTCTCGGGACCGGTTCCGCTCCCCACCGATAAGGAAGTCGTGACCATTCTCCGCGCTGTATTTAAGGACAAGGACAGCCGCGAGCAGTTTGAGCTCCGCACTCATAAGAGACTTATCGACGTGCTGCATCCGACCGCGGAGACCACCTCTGCGCTCCAGAATCTTGAGCTTCCCGCAGGAGTAGACATCGTAATGGAGATCAAGTAATCTCCCAAAGAAACCGATATTTCAGGTTTCCGAGCGTTGTCACCCGGGTCAAGTCGGCACCTGCCGACCAATAACCGTATAGGAGGAAATTAAAATGCAAAAAGGTATCATCGGTAAGAAGATAGGCATGACGCAGATCTTCACCGAAAACGGCAAGGTAGTTCCCGTGTCGGTCATCGAAGCGGGCCCCTGCGTTGTCGTTCAGAAGAAGACCGTCGAGAACGACGGCTACGAAGCGCTTCAGCTCGGCTTCGGCGACGCCACCGCAAAGAGCCTCAAGAAGCCCCTCACGGGTCACTTCAAGAAGGCCGACGTCGCTCTTAAGAAGCACCTTAAGGAATTCAGGCTCGACGATATCTCCGGCAGCAACGTCGGCGACATCATCAAGGCCGACATCTTTGCCGAGGGCGACATCGTCGACGTAAGCGGCACCTCGAAAGGTAAGGGCTTCGCCGGCACCATCAAGCGCTGGAACAACCACAGACTTAAAGAGACCCACGGTACCGGCCCCGTACATCGCCATGCCGGCTCTATGGGCGCCTGCTCGAGCCCGTCGAGGATATTCAAGGGCAAGGGCATGCCGGGCCATTTGGGAGCCGAGAAGGTAACTATACTCAATCTTGAGGTAGTGAAGGTCGACGCCGAGAACAACCTTATCGCTGTAAAGGGCGCCATCCCGGGCCCGAAAAACGGCATAGTCACCGTTCGCGACAGCGTTAAGAAAGCTTGAGTGGAAGGAGGATAAAAAATGTCTACGATCTCTGTATATGATATCAAGGGTAACAAGGTATCCGACACCGAGCTTAACGACGCCGTTTGGGGCATCACCCCCAACGTGAGCGCCATGCACACCGTGGTCGTCAACTATCTGGCGAACCAAAGACAGGGCACACAGTCCACCCTCACGAGGACCGAGGTATCGGGCGGCGGCAGAAAGCCTTGGAGACAGAAGGGCACCGGCCATGCGCGTCAGGGCTCGACCCGCTCTCCGCAGTGGACACACGGCGGCGTTGCCTTGGGACCGAAGCCGAGAAGCTACCGCTACACCGTCAACAAGAAGCTTAAGAGGCTCGCGATGAAATCCGCGCTCTCCTCTAAGCTTGCCGAGGGTCAGCTCATCGTCGTCAACTCGCTTGATCTTGACGCGATAAAGACCAAGGCGGTCACCGAGATGCTCAAGGCACTTAACGCCGACGGAAAGGCTCTTATAGTCAACACCGCCGTCGACGAAAAGCTCATAAAGAGCTCGCGCAACATTCCCGGCGTAAAGACTGCGCTGGTAAACACCCTTAACGTTTACGACATTCTCGGCTGCGATAAGTTCATAGTCGCCGCCGACGCCGTCGCCAAGATAGAGGAGGTATACTGCTAATGGTCAAGACAGCTCACGATATAATCGTAAAGCCCGTCATCACCGAGGCCTCCATGGACGCGCTTCGGCACGGAAAATACACCTTCAGGGTCATGAAAAACGCCTCTAAGCACGAGATCAAGGACGCCGTCGAGAAGATCTTCGGCGTGAAGGTAGCTAAGGTGAACACCATCGCCATGAAGGGCAAGCTCCGCAGAATGGGCAGATACGAGGGCAGGACCCCCTCGTGGAAAAAGGCAATAGTAACTCTTGCCGAGGGCTCCAAGACCATCCCGTTCTTTGACGGAATGATCTGATTAGAAGATAGAGGATAGAGGATAGAGAGTTAGAACGCTCTGAGAAGGCTTTTGATAAGGCATGAAAAACGGTTCTGATTTCTGACTATCTAACATTCTGACCTCTAATTGCGTATGGGAGTAGGCTCCCGATAAACCTATGATCAAGGAGAGATAACCTATGGCTATAAAAAGCTACAAGCCGACCACGAACGGACGCCGCGGCATGACAGTCACCGATTACAGCGTTCTTTCCAAGGTCGAGCCCGAAAAGAGCCTTTTGAGGCCCCTTAAGAAGACTTCGGGCAGAAACAGCTACGGCAGGATCACCGTTCGCCATCACGGCGGCGGCGAGAGAAGAAAATACCGCGTCATAGACTTCAAGAGAAACAAGTTAGACATGAACGCCACCGTTCTGACTCTTGAGTATGACCCCAACCGCTCGGCGCATATCGCCCTCGTACAGTACGAGGACGGCGAGAAGAGATATATCATCGCTCCCAACGGCCTTAAGGTCGGCGACACCGTTTCGGCGGGCGCGGGCGCTGATATCAAGCCCGGCAACGCGCTTCCTCTTATCAATATCCCCGTCGGTACCTTCATCCACAACATCGAGCTCTATCCCGGCAAGGGCGCTCAGCTCGTACGCTCGGCCGGCAACATGGCCCAGCTGATGGGCCGCGAAGAGGACAAGGTCCTTGTAAGACTTCCCTCCGGCGAGATGAGATACGTCCCCGCCGAGTGCATGGCGACTGTCGGACAGGTCGGAAACATCGACCACGAGAACGTCCACCTCGGCAAGGCGGGAAGAAAGCGCCACATGGGCGTAAGACCTACCGTAAGAGGCTCGGTCATGAACCCCTGCGACCACCCGCACGGCGGCGGCGAAGGCAAATCCCCGGTCGGACATCCGTCCCCGGTAACGCCTTGGGGCAAGCCCGCTCTCGGCTATAAGACCAGAGCGAAGAAGAACCGCTCCGATAAGTATATCGTAAAGCGCCGCAACGCGAAGTAATGAAGGGAGGCAGATGAATTATGGGTAGAAGTGTTAAAAAAGGACCTTACGTTCAGGAATCCCTGTATAAGAAGGTCGTCGCTATGAACGAATCGGGCGAGAAGAAAGCCATCAAGACATGGAGCCGCGCCTCCGTCATCTTCCCCGACTTCGTCGGTCATACATTTGCCGTCCACGACGGGCGCAAGCATATCCCCGTTTACATCACCGAGGATATGGTCGGCCACCGCTTGGGAGAGTTTGCTCCGACAAGGACCTTCAAGGGCCATGCCGGTTCCAAGACCTCCAACAACGGCAAGTGAGCGGCGAAAGGAGGAAACGTAAATGCAAGCAAAAGCTATACTCCGCGGCGCCAGGATCGCTCCCCGCAAGGTCTCTATAGTTTTGGACCTCATAAGAGGCAAGGACTACGAGACCGCAAAAGCGATCTTAAAGCACACTCCGAAATCGGCGTGCGAATATCTTGTAAAGCTTCTTGATTCGGCCGCTGCGAACGCCGAGCACAACTTCAACATGGATAAGACCAACCTCTATGTTTCCGAGTGCTTCGTTTGCCCCGGACCCACCATCAAGAGATATCAGGCAAGGGCCAAGGGCAGCGGCGCCCGCATCCTTAAGAGGACCTCGCATGTGACGCTCGTCCTCGCCGAGAAAGAATAATTGCTGAAGGAGGTAAACTATGGGACAAAAAGTCAATCCGCACGGTCTTCGTGTGGGCATTATCAAAGATTGGGATTCCCGCTGGTTTGCAGATAAGTCGACCTTCGGCGATACCCTTGTCGAGGACTACAATATCCGCAACTATATCAAGAAAAATCTTTACTCCGCCGGCGTTCCCCGTATCGAGATCGAAAGATTCGCCGACAGGGTCAAGATCAATATCCACTGCGCCAAGCCCGGCCACGTTATCGGCCGCGGCGGCGAGGCCATCGAAAAGCTCAAGACCGATATCGAGAAGATGATCGGCAAGACCGTTTCGATCAATATCTTCGAGGTCAAATCTCCCGACCTTAACGCACAGCTCGTCGCCGAGAAGATCGCTTCCGACCTTGAGGCGAGGATCGCTTTCAGACGCGCTATGAAGGGCGCTATCGGAAGAGCCATGAAGCTCGGCGCAAAGGGCATCAAGACCAAGGCTTCCGGCCGTTTGGGCGGCGCCGAGATCGCAAGAAGCGAGACCTACCACGAGGGCACCATCCCGCTTCAGACCATCAGAGCCGACATCGACTACGGCACCGCTGAGGCCGCCACCACCTACGGCAGGATCGGCGTAAAGGTCTGGATCTATAAGGGCGAGGTGCTCAAGGGCGAGGCCGCCGCAAGGGAAGACAGACCCGAGCGCAAGCCGAGAAGAAACCGCGACGACAGAAACGGTTCGGACAGACCGCGCCGTCCGCGCAGCGACAACCGCCCGCCGAGAGCTCCGAGGCAGGCCGAGGACAGAAAAGAAGGAGGTACTAAGTAATGTTACTTCCAAAGAGAGTTAAACACCGCAAACAGCACCGCGGAAGAATGAAGGGCACCGCCACCAGAGGCAACTTCGTCGCTTACGGCGAGTACGGACTTCAGGCGCTCGAGCCCTCGTGGATCACTTCCGCACAGATAGAAGCTGCACGTATCGCCATGACGCGTTACATCAAGCGCGGCGGACAGGTTTGGATCAAGATCTTCCCCGACAAGCCCGTGACGACCAAGGCGCTCGGCACCCGTATGGGTTCCGGTAAAGGTACTCCCGAGTTCTGGGTGGCCGTCGTAAAGCCCGGCAAGGTCATGTTCGAGATCGCCGGCGTAAGCGAGGATGTCGCGAGAGAGGCTATGCGTTTGGCGGCGCACAAGCTGCCCATCAAGTGCAAGTTCGTTAAGAAAAACGCGGAAACGGAGGCCGAGTGAGTATGAAAACAAGCGAGATCAAGGAAATGACACTCAACGAGATGCAGAAAAAGCTCGCCGATCTTCGGGAGGAGCTTTTCAACCTTCGTTTCCAGCACAGCGTCAACCAGCTCGACAACCCTATGAGGATCAAGGCCGTCAAGAAGGATATCGCCAGAGTGATGACCTTTATCTCTAAGCGCGAGTCAGAATGACGGGAGGAGGAACAAGGATGAGCGAGAGAAATCTTAGAAAGACAAGGGTCGGCACAGTCGTATCCGACAAGATGGACAAGACCGTAGTAGTCGCCATTGCCGACAACGTCATGCACCCGCTGTATAAGAAGATCATCAAGAGAACCGTCAGGCTCAAGGCTCACGACGAGGAAAATCAGGCTCATGTCGGCGACAAGGTCGAGATCATGGAGACAAGACCTCTTTCCAAGGACAAGAGATGGAGACTTGTAAAAGTTCTCGAACAGTCCAAGTAAAGCCTTATTATCTGAAATTTTGAAAGGAGGAACCCTACTGTGATACAAATGCAGACCAGACTTAAGGTCGCCGACAACACAGGCGCAAAAGAGCTCATGTGCATTCGAGTTCTGGGCGGCACCCGCCGCAAATACGCCAACATAGGCGACGTCGTCGTCGCTTCCGTCAAGAAGGCGGCCCCGGGCGGCATGGTCAAAAAAGGCGATGTTGTTAAAGCAGTGATCGTTCGTTCAGCTAAAGGCGTGCGCCGCGACGACGGGACTTATATCCGTTTCGACGAGAACGCAGCCGTTATAATCAAGGAAGACAAAACACCGAGAGGCACCCGTATCTTTGGCCTTGTCGCCAGAGAGCTCAGAGACCACGATTTCGTAAAGATCCTGTCTCTGGCGCCCGAGGTACTGTAAGGAGGAACCGTGAATATGAATAAAGTGCATGTTAAAGCGGGAGACTCCGTCGTAATTTTAAGCGGCAAGGACAAGGGCAAGAAGGGCAAGGTCCTTCAGGTCTCGCCCAAGGAGGGCAAGGTCATCGTCGAAGGCGCCAACTTTGTCACGAAGTCCGTCAAGCCCCGCCGTCAGGGCGAGCAGGGCGGCATCGTAAAGGCCGAGGCCGCGATGTATTCCTCTAAGGTCGCTCTTTGGTGCTCCAAGTGCTCAAGAGGCGTACGCTACGGCGTCAAGACCGACGAGGACGGCAAAAAGGTAAGAGTTTGCAAGCGCTGCGGCGCCGAGCTTAAGTAAGGAGGATTAGAATGGCAAGACTTAAAGATCAATATGTCAACGAGATCGCTCCCGCTTTAATGAAGAAGTTCGGCTATAAAAACGTAATGGAGATACCCAAGCTTTCCAAGGTCGTCATCAACGTCGGCTGCGGCGAGGCCAAGGAAAACTCCAAGGTCGTAGACGCCGTTATAAGCGACATCTCCGCCATCACCGGCCAGAAGCCGATGGTGTGCAAGGCGAAGAAGTCGGTCGCTAACTTCAAGCTCCGCGAGGGTATGCCCATCGGCGTAAAGGTGACCTTAAGATCCGACAAGATGTATGAATTCATCGACAGGCTCTTCAACGTCGCTTTCCCGCGAGTAAGAGACTTCAAGGGTATCAACCCCGACTCGTTCGACGGCAGAGGAAACTACTCCACCGGTATCAAGGAGCAGCTCATATTCCCCGAGATCGAGTTCGACAAGGTAGACAAGGTCCGCGGCATGGATATCAACTTCATAACCACCGCCAAGACCGACGAAGAAGCTAAGGAGCTGCTTTCGATGCTGGGCGCTCCGTTCGCAAAGTGATGAGGAGGAAAAGTAATGGCTAAAAAATCAATGATTTTAAAGCAGCAGGCTAAGCCTAAGTTCTCGTCCCGCGCTTACAACAGATGCAAGATCTGCGGACGGCCCCACGGTTATCTTCGCAAATTCGGCATTTGCCGTATCTGCTTCAGAAAGCTTGCTCATGACGGTCAGATCCCCGGCGTTAAAAAGGCGAGCTGGTAAAATTAGCAAAGGAGGCAAAACAGAATGCAGATCACAGATACAATAGCAGACCTTCTGACGAGGATCCGTAACGCGAGCTCGGCGAAGCACGCTGCTGTAGACGTCCCTGCGTCCAACGTCAAAAAGGCGATAACCGAGATTTTGCTCTCTGAAGGCTATATCAGAGGCTATCAGGTCGTCGACGACGGCAAACAGGGTATAATTCGCATCACATTAAAATACGATGAAAACAAGACAAGCGTCATTTCGGGCATAAGAAGAGTATCCAAGCCTGGTCTTAGGATCTACTCGAGCTGTGAGGATATGCCCAAGGTGATGAAGGGCCTCGGCGTCGCGATAGTCTCGACCTCTAAGGGTATAGTTACCGATAAGCAGGCGAGAGAGCTCGGCGTCGGCGGCGAGATCTTGGCGTTCGTGTGGTAAGGAGGAAGTTATGTCAAGAATAGGATTAAAGCCCATAACTGTCCCCGCGGGCGTCGAGATAAACGTTTCCGACGGCAACGTCATTACCGTTAAAGGCCCCAAGGGCAGCTTAACAAAGTCCTTCAGCCCGGTCCTTTCGATCGCGGTTGAAAACAACGAGATAAAGGTCTCGAGACCCGACGACGAGCAGCTTTCCAAGTCGCTCCACGGCCTCACGAGGACCCTTGTCCACAACATGATCGAGGGCGTTGTGAACGGATATGAGAAGCTCCTCGTGATCGAGGGCACAGGCTACCGCGCCGCAAAGCAGGGCAAGGACGTCATTTTGAACCTCGGCTATTCTCACCAGGTAGTGGTATCCGAGACCGATACCATCAAGTTAGACGTTCCCCAGCCCAACCAGATCCTCGTTAAGGGTATCGACAAGCAGGAGGTCGGTCAGTTCGCCTGCGAGATCCGCGCAAAGCGTCCCCCCGAGCCTTATAAGGGCAAGGGCATCCGCTATGACGGCGAGGTCATCGTCCGCAAGGCCGGTAAGGCCGGCAAGGGCGCCAAGAAGTAATTTAAGGAGAGTAAAGCTATGGTAAAAACATTTGACAGAGCCAAGGCAAGAGCTCACCGCCACTTAAGAGTTCGCTCTAAGGTGAGCGGAACCGCTTCCCGCCCCCGTCTTTCGGTCTTTCGCTCCGCTAAGCATATCTACGCTCAGGTCATCGACGATGTGACCGGCACCACCCTTTGCTCCGCTTCGAGCATGGCAAAGGACTTCGGCGAAAACGGCGGCAACGTCGAGGGTGCCAAGAAGGTCGGCACCATGATAGCCGAGGCCTGCCGCGAAAAGGGCATCGAAGAGGTCGTCTTCGACAGAGGCGGCTATGTCTACCACGGCCGCGTCGCAGCTTTGGCGGACGGCGCCCGTGAAGCCGGACTGAAGTTCTAATAAAGGAGGTAATCGTTTTGGCTATAATAGACGCATCAAAGCTGACGCTCGATATCGAAAAGCGCGTTGCCATCAACCGCGTTTCCAAGACCGTTAAGGGCGGCCGAATCATGAAGTTCTCGGCCCTCATGGTCGTGGGCGACGGAAACGGCACCGTCGGCTTCGGGATAGGAAAGTCGAGCGAAGTCCCCGACGCCATCCGCAAGGGGATCGAAGACGCCAAGAAAAATCTTATCAAAATACCCCTCAAGGGAACTACCATCCCTCATGAGATAGTCGGTATATACGGCGCGGGAAGAGTCCTTCTCCGTCCTGCCGCAGAGGGTACCGGAGTTATCGCGGGCGGTCCCGTGCGTGCGGTCATCGAGGCTGCGGGCATCAAGGACATCAGGACCAAGTCCCTGCGCTCGAACAACCCCTGCAACGTCGTAAGAGCCACCTTCAACGGCCTCGCTTCCCTTCGTTCGGCCGACGAGGTCGCTGCAAAGCGCGGCAAGACCGTAAAGGAGATATTCGGTAAAGGAGGGGAGAACTGATGTCGCTCAAGATAGAGCTTGTAAAAAGCCTCAACGGCAGGCTTAAGGAGCAGATAGCTACAGCCAACTCGCTTGGCCTTCGCAAGATCGGCGACCTTACGGTTCAACCCGACAACCCGCAGACCAAGGGTAAGATCGCTAAGATTGTGCACCTGATAAAAGTTACCGAAGAATAATAAGGAGGTGTAGCACATGAAACTGCATGAATTGGCGCCCGCCGAGGGTTCGACCCGCGAGGCCAAGAGGGTCGGCAGAGGCCACGGCTCGGGCTGGGGCAAGACCGCAGCAAAGGGCCATAAGGGCCAGAACGCGCGTTCCGGCGGCGGAGTGAGACCCGGCTTTGAAGGCGGTCAGACAAGACTTGCAAGAAGGATCCCTAAAAGAGGTTTCACCAACGTTTTCGCGACCGATTACGCAAACGTCAACGTTTCGGAGCTTGAAAAATTCGTAGACGGCACCGTCGTCGACGCCGAGCTTTTAAAGGCTGCCGGGCTCATCAAAAAGGAGCTTGACGGAGTTAAGATCCTCGGCGGCGGAGAGCTCACCAAGAAGCTCACCGTTAAGGCTGCCGCTTTCTCGGCCTCCGCAAAGGAGAAGATAGAGAAAGCCGGCGGAGAGGCAGAGGTGATCTGAATTGTTCGAGACGATAAAAAACGCATGGAAGGTAGCTGACATTCGCAAGAAGATCCTTTTCACCCTCTTTATCGTTATAATCTATCGTCTCGGCGGTTTCATCCCGGTCCCGTTTCTGGACCCTACCGCCGTTGCCGAAATGATTAACGGAGGTAACAGCATTTTCAGCACCCTCAACCTGTTCTCGGGCGGAACATTCTCAAGAGCCACCCTTATGTGCCTCTCGATTTCGCCCTATATCAACGCGCAGATCATCATTCAGCTTTTGACCTTCGCCATTCCCGCCCTCGAGCGTATGGCCAAGGAGGGAGAGAGCGGCAGGGCAAAGCTTGACAAGATTACCAAGTATACAACCCTTGCCATCGCGATATTCCAGTCGTGGGCTTACTACCTTACCCTTAAAAATTCCGGCTCGCTGACCTATACCGAGGGCTTCTCGAAGGCCATGGCCGAAATAGTCATCATCTGTTGCTTCACCGCGGGCGCGATGCTCGTCATCTGGCTCGGCGCGCAGATAGACAAGAAGGGCATAGGAAACGGCGTTTCGATACTCCTCTTCGCGGGTATCGTCGCGAACCTCCCGCCCCAGTTCGGCGAGACCTTCTCGACCCTTGCGAACACCGGAAGATTCTTCTATATCGCCCTCATTCCGATAATGATCGTTCTGTTCGTTTTAATGGTAGCGTTCATCATCTTCATGGACAACGCCGAAAGAAGGATACCCGTACAGTACGCAAAGCGCGTCGTTGGCCGCAAGATCTACGGCGGCCAGGCCACCTATCTCCCGATAAAGATAGCCATGGCCGGCGTTCTGCCGATAATCTTCGCGATGTCCTTCCTCTCTATCCCGCAGACCATCCAGATGTTCACCGGCGAGCCGGAGGCGGGCACCTTCTGGTACGGCTTCATGAGAGCCTTCAGCCAGACCAGCCCCATCTACGCGACCATCTACTTCGTACTCATCATTCTGTTCAGCTACTTCTACGTTTCGATGCAGTATAACCCCGTTGAGATCGCCAATAATCTAAGACAGAATAACGGCGGCGTCCCGGGTATCCGTCCCGGCAAGCCAACCTCGGATTACATCACGAGGATTTTGTCCAAGCTTATTCTGGTCGGCGCCCTCTTCCTCGGCATCGTCGCCCTGTTCCCGATAATCTTCGCGCAGGTCACGAACGTCCAGGCGGTCGCCCTCGGCGGTACCTCTATCCTCATCGTCGTATCGGTAGCCCTCGAGACCGTAAGACAGCTTGAGAGCCAGCTGATGATGAGACATCACAAGGGCTTCCTTGAATAATTATTCCGACAAAGGAAAGGAGCGCAGGCAATGAATCTTATTTTACTCGGAGCTCCCGGCGCGGGCAAGGGCACCCAGGCGGAGGTAATTTGCGCCGCCAAGGGAATCCCCGCGATATCGACGGGCAACATTCTCCGCGAAGCCGTGAAAAACGGCACCGAAAGCGGCCTTAAGGCCAAAAAATACATGGACGCGGGCGAGCTTGTCCCCGACGAGGTCGTTATCGGTATCCTTAAGGACAGGATATCCGAGCCCGACTGCAAGGACGGCTTCATCTTGGACGGTTTTCCGAGAACGGTCCCCCAGGCGGAAGCGCTTGAGAGCATGGGCGTTCGGATCGACCGCGTAGTCGAGATATACGTCCCCGACGAGAAGATAGCAAAAAGGCTCGGCGGAAGAAGGGTCTGCGAGGCCTGCGGAAACTCCTACCATGTCGACTATAAGCCTACAAAGGTCGAGGGCGTCTGCGACGCCTGCGGCGGCAGGGTAGTCACCCGCAAGGACGACGAGCCCGCCACCGTCCTTGAAAGGCTCAGGGTATATCACGAAAAGACCGCCCCGTTAAAGGACTTCTACGAGGCAAGAGGCAAGCTCAAGACCGTAGTCGGACAGGAGGCAGTCGAGGACACCACGAGGCTTATGCTCGCGGCGCTTGAATAACATGATAAACATCAAAACTTCTAAGGAACTGCTGAAAATGCGTAAGGCCGGGCAGATAACCGGCGGCGCGCTCGTCTGCGCAGGGAAAAACATCGCCGAGGGTATGTCCACGTATGATCTGGACCGTATCATTCACGATTATATAACCTCCCACGGGGCAAGGCCGTCGTTTCTGCACTACAGCGGCTATCCCGCCTCGGCCTGCATTTCGGTGAACGACACCGTTATCCACGGTATCCCCTCGAAGACCGAAAGGCTCAAAAAGGGAGATATCGTCTCGGTCGACGTCGGAGCCTATATCGACGGCTATCACGGCGACAGCGCCAAGACCTTCAGGGTCGGCGAGGTCTCGGAGGCGGCGGATCGGCTGATGAGATCGACCGAGGAGAGCCTTTACGAAGCGATAAAGACCGCCGAGATAGGCATGAGGATCGGAGACCTTTCCGCGGTGATCCAGAAGTATAACGAATCAAGGGGATTTTCGGTCGTAAGGCAGTATGTCGGCCACGGCGTCGGCAGAGAGCTCCACGAAGACCCCGAGGTGCCGAATTTCGGCAAAGCGGGGCACGGCCCGAGGCTTATCGCGGGAATGGTCATTGCGATCGAGCCGATGATAAATCAGGGCAGCCCCGAGGTAAAGGTCCTTTCCGACGGATGGACGGTAAAAACCGTCGACGGCGGGCTTTCAGCCCACTTCGAGCATACCGTGGCGATAACCCCTTCGGGCGTGGTTATCCTCACGCAGCCCGAAGAATAGGAGAGACCTTATGAACGTTGTCAGGGGTTCCGTCGTCAGATCCCTTGCAGGCAGGGATACGGGGCAGCTGTTCGTTGCTGTGGCTGTCGCCGACCGCTTCGTTTATATCGCGGACGGAAAGGAGCGAAGGCTTCTTTCGCCCAAGAAAAAGAACGCAAGACACATTTCACCCTGTCCGCAGACGCTCGACATGACGGAGCTTACGGATAAAAAACTTCGCAGGGAGCTTTCGGCGCTTAGGACCCAAGGCGCGGAAAAAAGCTCCCAAGACCGGGACCGAAAGGAGAGAGTATAAATGTCAAAGGAAGATGTGATCGAACTCGAGGGTACGGTCATCGAGGCAAGACCGAACGCGGTCTTTGATGTAGAGCTTCAGAACGGCCATAAAATTCTCGCCCATCTTTCGGGAAAGCTCAGGCAGAACTACATTCGAGTAGTACCGGGAGACAAGGTCACGGTAGAGATGTCGCCCTACGATCTGACCAAGGGCAGGATCACATGGAGAAGCAAATAGAACCCGAAGATTTTCTTCGTAATTTAAGGAGGTATTTCAATGAAAGTAAGACCTTCAGTTAAACCGATGTGCGAAAAGTGCAAGGTCATCAAAAGAAAAGGCCGCGTAATGGTCATCTGCGAGAACCCGAAGCACAAGCAGCGCCAGGGTTAAGAAAGTTAATGGAGGTGCATTTAAAGCATGGCTCGTATAGCAAGTATCGACCTTCCCAGAGATAAAAGAATAGAAGTCGCTCTGACTTATATCTACGGCATAGGTCAGCCCACCGCGACCAAGATCTGCAAAGAGACCGGCGTCGACCCCGATATCCGCGTCAAGGACATGTCCGAGGAGGACGTCGCCAAGCTCCGCGAATATATCGACCATCACCTGATCGTCGAGGGCGATAAGAGGCGCGAGGTGCAGCTTAACATCAAGAGACTCATCGAAGTCGGCTGCTACCGCGGCACCCGTCACCGCAGAGGGCTCCCCGTAAGAGGCCAGAGGACCAAGACCAACGCAAGAACCAGAAAAGGTCCCGCAAAGACCATCGCCAACAAGAAGAAATAAAGGAGGGATATAACCGTGGCTCAGCAGAAATCAGCAAAGAAAACGACGGTCCGCCGCCGCAGAGAAAGAAAGAACATAGAAATGGGACAGGTTCATATCCAGTCCTCGTTCAACAACACCATCGTCACCATCACCGATATGCAGGGCAACGCCATTTCGTGGGCTTCCGCCGGCGGCTTAGGCTTCCGCGGCTCCAAGAAATCCACCCCGTTCGCGGCACAGTCCGCTGCCGAGACCGCAGCGCGCGCCGCCAAGGAGCACGGCCTTAAGATCGTTGAGGTGTATGTGAACGGCCCCGGCCAGGGACGCGAAGCCGCAATCAGAGCGCTCCAGTCCGAAGAGCTCGAGGTCAGGCTCATCAAGGACGTCACCCCGATACCTCACAACGGCTGCCGTCCGCCCAAGCGCCGCAGAGTTTGATCTGCCACAGTTGAGTTTTCGTTACTCAACGTCGGGTGCGCGATTTATATAAGACCCGATACCAAAATTTAAAACGGAGGAATATTTACAATGGCTGTAAACAAACAACCTATCCTTAAAAGATGCAAGGAGCTCGGCATTTCCCCTATGGTCATGGGCGTAGGCAAGGAGACCAAGAGAAACAATGCCTCGGGCTTCAGAAAAATGGAATCCGACTATAAGCTCCAGCTCAAGGAAAAGCAGAAGCTGAAATTCATCTACGGCGTCCTTGAAAAGCAGTTCAGACACATCTACGAAAGGGCCGAAAAGATGGAGGGTCAGGCCGGTGCGAACCTTCTCACCCTTTTGGAATGCAGGCTCGACAACGTAGTGTTCAGAATGGGTCTTGCCCTTACAAGACGCGAGGCAAGACAGCTTGTAAGTCACGGCCACTTCAACGTAAACGGCCAGAGGGTCGATATCCCGTCCTACAGAGTTAAGGTCGGCGACGTCATCGCCCTTCGCGAGAACTCGAAAAAGAGCACCAAGTTCACCGAGATCGTTGAAGGCACAAACGGCAGGCTCATCCCTTCATGGCTTGATGTGAACAAGGAAAACCTTACCGCAAGCGTTGTAAGGCTCCCCGTCAAGGAGGATCTCGACTACGAGGTCGAGGAACACCTCATCGTCGAGCTCTACTCGAAGTAATAAGGGGATCCGATCACAGTATAATGGGAGGGCAGCAGTTTTTTCGGGCTTTTGCGACCGCTTCGCGTGATATAATGGAGCTATCCGCAAAAGCTTGGACTGACCCGCTGCCAATAAAGAAATGGAGGCTTGCAAATGCTTGAAAAAATTGAGAGGCCGAACATAGAAATAGTCGATCTTAAATCAAACGGCACCTACGGCAAGTTTGTTTTGGAGCCCCTCGAAAGAGGATACGGCACGACTATCGGCAATAGTCTTAGACGCGTATTGCTTTCATCTCTCCCCGGCGTCGCCGTAACATCGGTAAAGATAGACGGCGTACACCATGAACTTTCAACCGTTCCGGGCGTCCGCGAGGATGTCAGCGAGATAGTCCTGAATTTAAAGGGACTTACCGCAAAGCTCTTCTGCGACGGGCCCAAGACGGTATATATCGAGGCGGAGGGCGAATGTGAAGTCACTGCGGGCGATATCAAGACCGACTCCGAGGTCGAGATCTTAGTCCCGAATATGCACATTGCGTCCCTTGATGCCGACGCGAAGCTTTATATGGAAATAGTCCTTGACCGCGGCAGGGGTTACGTCTCGGCCGAGAAGAACAAGGCCCATATGCAGAACGCTCCGATCGGCCTCATCGCCGTAGACAGTATCTACACACCTGTCGTAAAGGTCAACTATACGGTCGAGAACACCCGTGTAGGCCAGATCACCGATTTCGACAAACTTACCTTAGAGGTATGGACCGACGGCGTTATATCCGCAAAGGAAGCCGTATCAATGGCAGCCAAACTCCTCAACGAGCACCTGAATCTGTTCGTCAACCTCTCCGAGGATCTCGGAGTCGACAAGATATTGGCGGAGAAGGATAACAAGTCCAAGGAGAAGGTACTTGAGATGACCATTGAGGAACTTGACTTGTCGGTGAGAAGCTTTAACTGCTTAAAGCGCGCAGGAATAAATACTGTCAACGACCTTATCGAAAAATCCGAGGAAGAAATGATGAAGGTAAGAAACCTCGGCAAGAAATCCTTCGACGAGGTCAAGGAGAAGCTTCGCTCATTGGGATACGAGATGTCCTCGAGCGAGGAATAAGCATTAAGACTAAAGCGTTTACGCAATATGATCAGCGCCCGAGCTATCTTCGGCCTGATTTTACAGAAGGAGTTGAAAACCATGCCCGGAACAAGAAAGTTGGGCAGAACCTCTGACCACAGGAGAGCCATGCTTCGCGCGCTCGTGACCTTTTTGATCGAGAACGGCAGGATCGAGACCACCGTGACGAGAGCGAAAGAGGTTTCCGCGATGGCGGAGAAGATGGTCACCCTCGCGAAAGTCGGCGACCTGCACTCTAAACGTCAGATCTTTGCCTATATCACCAAGGAGAGCGTTGCCAAAAAGCTCATAGATGAAATTGCGCCCAAGTATGCGGACCGTAACGGCGGTTACACGAGAGTTATCAAGACCGGCCCGAGACGCGGTGACGCAGCCGAAATGGCGATCATCGAACTTGTCTGAGAAGAAAAATAATATGCACCTACCCTTCTCCGTCCGAAAGGATGGGGGAGGGTTTTTGCCGCGGGGAATGGGGGGAGGGGTGCTCCCCACACTTAAAGATCCTAACTCATTTCCCACGCTTACAATCAAAAAACAACCATACAAACCGTCTCGGCTCTTGCACACTAAAATGGGGCAAGGGTCGATTTTTATGTTTGAGTAATAAATTAAGAACCGCAGGCAGGGAATCGAACACTTTTTTGTCGCAGCAAGGTGGGCTTGCCCGAATGATTGCCCGACCTGTTCGGCACAGTGAGAACGGTAAATTTTTGACTTCTTATGTTTTCTCGTTTCACTCAATCTAATGCTCATCTGCGGTAAAGAGGCGCTACAAACAAGACTAATATAGAATCCGCCCACGCTATTCCAAACTCTTTTAAAGGAAAATAAAATTTCAAAAGCCTATTGACAAGAATGTGCTAATTGGTTATAATGTGTATGTGAAAACATCACATCAAAGGAAAGGAGAAAGAGGCTTATTGAAAATACTGATTTCAAACAATTCAGATACACCCTTATACCAGCAAATCAAAGACCAAATCAAAGACGCCATTCTCAAAGAAGAATTGGCTGAGGGGGACGCGCTTCCCTCTATTCGTGCCTTTGCTGATACTTTGAAAGTCAGCGTCCTGACAATTCGACGGGTATATGAGGAATTAGAGCAAGAGGGATTTATTGTAAGTCAAGTAGGAATAGGGACGTTTGTATC
>CANQLR010000007.1 GCA_947624745.1 uncultured Clostridia bacterium
CTTTTAACTGCTTTGCCGAACTTTTTCTTCATACTTTGTCACTTTTGACGATTGACTTTTTACCATAGGACTTTCCGCCACCCTACCGGCATTCCCGTC
The DNA here is from genome assembly GCA_947624745.1 of uncultured Clostridia bacterium. Lineage (GTDB taxonomy): Bacteria > Bacillota > Clostridia > Oscillospirales > Ruminococcaceae > Faeciplasma. Next base: position 100 of record CANQLR010000007.1, read on the forward strand.
ACCGAGGAGGACATAGCGGCCTCGGCCTGCGATACGGCGATATTTGTGATAGCGCGTCAGGCGGGAGAGGGAAACGACAGGGTAGATGAAAAGGGAGATTTCCGCCTCGACGACATCGAGTATGAAAACCTCAAGACCCTTTCGATTGCATATAAAAATTTCATAGTCGTCATCAACGCGGGCGGGGTCATCGACGTGTCGTTTTTAGATGAGTTTAACATCAGCGCGCTCGTTTATTTCGTTCAGGGCGGAGAAGAGGGCGGAAACGCCTTTGCCGATGTTATGTCTGGAAAAACGGGATTTTCGGGCAGGCTTGCTACTTCGTGGGCATATAAATTTGAGGATATTCCCTCAAACTCCACCTACTCCTATCTCGGCGGCGACAAATTCAATCAGGAATACAACGAGGGGATATATGTCGGCTACCGCTATTTTGATTCGTTCGGCGTCAAACCCCGCTTTGCCTTCGGCTTCGGACTCAGCTATACGGAGTTTGAGATATGCTCGGAAACGATAAGAACCGAAAAGGGCGCGGTAACCGTCGCGGCAGAGGTGAAAAACATCGGCAAAGCGAGCGGAAAAGAGGTCGTTCAGCTTTACGCAAGCGTGCCGTTCGGCGACGGCGGCTCGGAACTTAAACGCCTTGTTGGATTTGCAAAAACAAAGGAACTGCAACCGGGCGAATCGGAAAAAGTGACTGTAAAAGTGCCGTTTGATCTGCTCTCGGTGTACTCCCCCGAAAAAGCTGCGTGGATATTAAGAGCGGGCGAATATGTTTTAAGGATCGGCAATTCCTCGGACAATACCCGACCTGTCGCGGTTTTGGAGCTGGGTGCGGAAAGTATCCTTGAGCAGTGCGAAAACGTCTGCCCGCCGCAGCATGACATAGACGAGATATTCCCTCCCAAAAGAGCGGAGGAAAACCTTTCGGGACTGCCGCGCTTTAAAATAGACGGGTGTCTTTCGGAAGCTGTCAGGCATGATTATTCCGAGCCGACCGAGGAAATCGACGCTCTCACGGCTTCAATGAACGCGGAGGAGCTCGCAACGCTTTTGGTGGGCGGAGGAACGTCGGCAAAGAATTTGCAGGTCGCGGCTCTCGGAGCTTCGGGAACGACCACGCCGCTTCTTTATGATAGCTTAGGTATTCCGAACATCATTCTTTCCGACGGGTCCGCGGGGCTGAATCTGACTTCGCAGGTAGTACAGCTGCCCGACGGCTCATATAAGGCTGCAAGGGTTCCCGAAACGCTTGAGGCATACCGCCGCTATCTGTTCGGGTTCAGCAGAATCGCGTTTATGAGCCAGATGGCAGAGCCGAGCGACGGGGAAGTCCATTATCAGTATGCGACCGCATGGCCCTGCTCACAGCTTGTGGCGCAGACGTTTGATCTTGATTGACCGAGAAAATAGGCAGAGCCGTCGGCGAGGAGATGAAGGCTTTCGGCGTCACTATATGGCTCGCACCAGGAATGAATATCCACCGCAATTCTCTTTGCGGCACGACTTTTGAATATTACTCCGAGGACCCGTTTGCTTCGGGGAAAACCGCCGCAGCCCTTACAAAAGGCGTGCAGAGCGTAAAGGGCAAGGGCGTGAGCGTCAAGCACTTTGCCGCCAACAGCTGCGAGTTTGAAAGAAACTTTTCATCCTCAAATATGTCGGAAAGAGCTTTGAGAGAGGATATACTTAAAAGGCTTTGAAATTGCCGTAAAGGAAGCGGAGCCTATGACCGTTATGGCGGCGTATAACAAGATAAACGGCGTTTACTGCACCAACAATTACGATCTTCTGACAAAGGTCCTGCGCTGCGAATGGGGTTTCAAGGGTCTTGTGATGAGCGACTGGGACGCGATGAAAGCCGACCGCAGCGACTGCGAAAAGCCGCTTTCGGGCGACGTTCAGAAGGCTCATTCGGCAGGCTGCGACCTTGTAATGCCGGGGCTTCCCGCTCAGGTCGAGGCAATAAGAAAGGGCATAGACAGCGGAAAGGTGAATATTAACGACCTTCGGCAAAGCGCCGTCAGGCTTTTGAAGATCATCAGAGAAAATACCGTGCTGAAAATAAAATAAGACGAGAGGTTTATATGAGAAAGATAACAGATTTTTGCGGCGGCTGGCTGTTTTGCAAGACAGATAAAGTACCCTGCTCGCTTCCCTTGGACTGGGAGGCGGTCACGCTCCCCCACACATGAAACGCCGAGGACGGTCAGGACGGTGGAAACGATTACCGGCGCGACAGGGCGATGTACTGCAAGAGCTTTTCAAGACCCGAAACAGAGAAAAACGGCAGAGTGATAATTGAATTTTCGGGAGCCGCGATGAGCGCGGACGTATATCTAAACGGCGCGCACATAATCCATCACGACGGCGGATATTCAATATTCCGTGCGGATATGACCGATTATCTGAAAGATGAAAACCTTATCTGCGTCGCCGTCGATAACTCCGAAAACGACAGGGTTTATCCCCAAAAAGCCGATTTTACCTTCTACGGCGGTCTTTGCCGCGCAGTAAAGCTCATTTCTGTCCCCGAAATTCACTTCGAGCTTTGCCGCGACGGCACTCTGGGGATAAAGGTCACACCCGCAATCGAAGGCAAAAGAGCCGTCGTGACGGTTGAAACGTGGCAGAACGGCGGCGATGTTGAAATCACGGTCGCGGATCAGACAAAAACGGTAAAGTCGGTCGGCGGCAGGGCTTCGGCTGAATTTATCATCGAAAACCCGCGCCTTTGGGACGGCGTAAACGACCCCTACCTTTATACCGCGAGCGCGAGCGTCGGCGGCGATGAAATTTCGGTGCGGTTCGGCTGCCGAAGCTTCGGCTTTGACAGCGAGCGCGGCCTCATTCTCAACGGCAGGGAATACCCTTTGAGAGGTGTGTCGCGGCATCAGGACAGAAAGGGCATAGGAAACGCGCTGACCGAAAAGGAGCGCCGCGAGGACATTGAGCTTATCCGCGAGATAGGCGCAAATACCGTCCGCCTTGCTCACTATCAGCAGGCGCAGGAGTTTTACGACCTCTGCGACGAATACGGCATTATAGTATGGGCGGAGATACCCTATATCACTTCCCACATGCCTAACGGCAGGGAAAATACGCTGTCGCAGATGAGAGAGCTTATAACGCAGTGCTATAATCACCCGTCCATAGTCTGCTGGGGGCTTTCAAACGAAATAACAGCCTCGGGAGGGCTCACCTGCGATCTTACGGAAAATCACCGACTTCTGAACAAGCTTTGCCACCGAATGGACAAAACCCGCCCGACCACGATGGCTCACGTTTTTATGCTTGAGACCGACAGTCCGCTTATCGACATTCCCGACCTCGGAAGCTACAACCTCTATTTCGGCTGGTATCTCGGGGAGCTTGAACAGAACGGCAGCTTTTTCGATGAATATCATAAAAAATATTCCGAAAGGATAATAGGTCTTTCGGAATACGGCGCGGACGCAAATCCGCAGTTTCAGACCGACTGCCCAGAGTGGGGCGATTATACCAAAGCGTATCAGTGCGTGTATCACGAGCACCTGCTTGAATGTATTGAAAACCGTCCATATCTTTGGGCGACGCACGTCTGGAATATGTTCGACTTCGCAGCCGACGGCAGAAACGAGGGTGGAAACAGCGGAATAAATCAGAAAGGGCTTATCACCTTTGACCGCAGGCACAAAAAGGACGCGTTCTATACTTTATAAAGCCGCATGGAGCAAGGAACCGTTTGTCCACCTCTGCCAAAAGGGCTATATAAAACGCACGGGTTCGGTCGCAAAAGTAAAGGTTTATTCCAATCTTCCCGAGGTAACGCTCCTGCTCGACGGCAAAGAGATCGAGACAAAAAGCAGCAGAAGAGTGTTTGAATTCAGCCTGCCGATAAGCGGAGTCCACTTCATCGAGGCAAAGTCGGGAGACGTTTGCGACTCAATGCGCATTGAAAAGGCGTCAGAGCCCGAGACGTCATATATCTTCAGAAAAGAGGAGATCGTGAACTGGTTCGACCGCGGCGGCCATGACGAAAGCTGCTATTCGATACGCGACACAATGGGCGAGCTTTCCAAAAACCCGAAAACCGCCGCGATCGTCGAAAGACTCATGCAGCAGGCAAGGGCAAGTAGGGGCGACGTCGCGGGCGCTGCCGCAAAGAACGCCAATTTAGAGAGAATGATGGCGGGAATGACGCTTGAAAGCCTGCTCAAACAGGCAGGTCCTGCAATCAGCCCCGAGCAGATAAAGTCGCTGAATCAGGCGCTGCAAGGGATAAGGAAATAAAATTCGCTTATCTTTCATCAGAAGATCATCGGCATTTTATACGGAAAATATATAATTATCCCGATCAAAAGCAGCCGGCAGTATAGACGACCGCTGACGAGGCAGCTTAATATGAACAGGAAGCTATATTTGATAACGGGAGCAACGGGACATATCGGGACTGTCCTCGTTTCGGCTCTTTTGGAGCAAAACGCCGAGATACGGGTTCTTGTCCTGCCGCAGGAAAGGCAGTTTGCCCCGAAAGGCGTTCAGGTCTGCGAGGGCGACGTCACGGATATTGCCTCGCTGAAACCCTTCTTTGATGTTTCGGATTATGATGAAACTGCGCTCATTCACTGCGCGGCGCTTATCACCGTTTCATCAAAGGAGAACCCGCGGGTCTGGAATGTAAACGTAAACGGCACTGAGAATGTGATGCACCTCGCAGTCAAATCGGGGATCGGGCGGGTCATATATGTAAGCTCGGTTCACGCCATTCCCGAAAAGCCGTTTGGCGAAACGATTTCGGAGGTGGATTCGTTTTCCACCGATTTCGTACACGGGCAATATGCGAAATCCAAGGCGGCGGCTTCGGAAATCGTTCTGGAGTATGCCCGCGAAGGGCTGAATGTCAGCATAGTACACCCCTCGGGCGTTTTGGGACCGGGCGACCTGCGCCAAAGGAACCACATGATCCGTACCGTCAGAGCGATGGCAAGCGGCAGTATTCCCTTTGCAATCAAAGGCGGATATGACTTTGTGGATTCGAGGGACGTTGTTCAAGGTATCCTCGGCTGCGAGGAAAACGGCGAGCGCGGCGAGTGCTATATCCTGAGCGGGCACTACATTTCCGTACTTGAATTGCAAAATATTATCCGCGGAACAGTCGGGAAAAAGCCCGCAAAGATCGAGCTTCCATACGGTCTTATGCGGGCGATTGCGCCTGCCGCCGAAAGGCTCTGTCGGCTTTTCGGACAGAAATCGCCGATAATTACGCCGTATTCGATATACACCCTGCATACCAACGGACGGTTATCATACGATAAAGCGGTGAAAGCCTTTGGCTACTGTCCGAGAGCGATTGAGGAAACGATTAGGGATTCAGGGTGAAACCGGCAAGTCACTTCCCTTTCAGCCCGTTCTTCTTCGCATGCTCGCTCGCCATTTGCCTGCACTCATCGCTGTACGGCTCCGTCAGTCTGAACGACAGGCGACCCTTAGCTATCTCAAACTCCATGCAGCCAAACTCGTAATCATTGTCAAGCAGCCTGCACTCGGTCTGGAATTTCTCGGTATAGGCTGAAAGCCGCTTTTTTAGGTCGGTATTGTGAGTGTGAACGTGAATCGTCGGCTCTTTTTCGTAGAACCAAATTTCGGTTGTCTTTTGCGTTTTTGTAAGTCCTGTTTTCACGAAATTGACCTCCTGCTTATTTTTCTCGATTTTCAAAAAGGGTGTATTTTTCGGCGATTTTTCTCGGCTCTTGACTTGATAAAATTTGAGATTTTCCCGCCATATACCCTCATTTGATGAGTTACCGCATACATAAAACCGAGCCGAAAAAATGCATTTTCTTCGGCTCTTGACTATAAATTCAGATCTCTGCTGACGAGCGCGGAATAGTAGCTGTCCATCGTCGCGGGAGCGTTATATAACGCGGTCAGCAAATATGCCCTAATGTTCCTGACTTCAGGCTTTGACCGCTCCATAGCAAACAACACATACTCGATATGCTCGCTGTCAAGCTGTAAGAACCGCTCCATGACTGCTGCTTTTGGAATATCTGTGCCGTTGATACGAACTGTCGGAGAAGGTGAGCAAATAGCGTCGAGCATACGCTATTTAAAATCCCTCTGTTTTTACAGAAGGTTGGTCTGATTAATAACGTCTGCGGGATATCTTTTGACACAAAATATTTTGGAGACATTGCCATCGCACATTTTTACGATATGTATATGAAGCCGTTAGGAGTTGAAGATATGACCGGCAAAGACTTGTCTTCTTATAGAACACTTGAGGCTGGAAAGGCTGCCGTAGTATTCAAATAAAATCATATATAGAAGCCTCGTTACTATGCCAAAGTCCTATACGGTAACGAGGCTGCTTTAATTCTGTCGTTAAATTTAGTCCGGACTTATAAGTTTCTCTCCATATGAATTTTTTCAAGCGCTTCTATCGCGACATTAAGAAAACGACCATGCAGGAGCATTACACTCTTACACGGTCGTTCTTCTGCTGCCCTGCTTAAAGAAAGTCGGCTTAAATTTGCTTGCTTTGGCAAATACTTAAGCTCAGCCATCTAATGGCAGTCTCATTTTTGGTCTGTCCGACAGGAATCGAACCTGCGCGCATACGGTCGGAGCGTAATGCTCTATCCACTGAGCTACGGACAGCCGCAAACATATAATACCGCAATTTTGTGAAAATGTCAAGAGCTTGGGGAGAAAAAGTTGGGGCGCCGTTTTACAACAAAGTATACATTTTTGTAACACATTTTACGGCAAAATTTCTCACTGTGATATGGTAAATTCACCTCGTCCCGGCTTGATTTTTTCGGGGGAAAGTAGTATAATGGTCAGAAATGATGCGGAAGCGGGATCTGCGAAAACGTATACTTTTTGATAAATGTGCATTTTTCGGTCCCGATTCTTCAAGAAATTTACATTTATCGGGGCGATATTATGAATTTCAGAAAAATTTTTGACCGCTTGGGCTTCACTCTCGCCGAGCTGATGATCGTCATCGCGCTGCTGGCCGTCGTGGCGACGGTCGCGGTGCCGAGCGTGGCAAAATATTCCAAGAGCATTTCCCTGCGCGAGCTCGACGACTCCGCCCGGGCGATATATATGGCCGCGCAGCACGAATTCAAGTCGAAGATCGCGGCGGGAGAGTCGCTGGGGAGCGCCTCGGAGACGCTCTCCACGCCCAAACGGTACACGGGCGACGGCACGATAACTCCCGTCGACCACATCAGCTACGCGATTTTTTCGGGAAAGCTCGCGACCGGAGAGCTCATAAACGTCGGCGCGATCGAGCCGGAGCTGGCCGAAAACTGCTTTGTGATCGAGTACAACGCCGATTCGGGCGACGTTTACGGCGTTTTCTATTCCACCGATCCCGATGAGTTTGAAGACTACAAAACGGCTTATAACGACGATGGCGGCAAGTACGCCGCGGCGGTCGAAAAGAGCGCGGACAGGGTCTCGACCCTCGGATATTACGGGCTCGAAAATGCCCCGGCGACCGCTCCCCCGACCCCGGACGACATTCCAGTGCCGTCTGTTAAGATAATTAACAAAGAGAAGCTGGTGCTGGAGGTCACGAACCCCCTCGGCAACCCGGACGCGTATTTAGCTATAGACATTAACGGTGTTCCCCTTGTAAAGCGCGAAAGCGGAGCGTACATAGTCGCGAATAATACGGCGACGTTCATTCTGGACACATTAAATGGTAATTCTGACAATATTTCTATGAAAAATCTGACCGGCGTAGTCTTTGAAAAGCCGTTTGACGGTTGGGCTAAGGACGATGTGGGCGATTACCTGATCGCCCCCGGCGCCGAACTCAACATCGCCGTCACCTTCTACGACCCCGAGGGCATGGCGATAGACCAGACCGTCACGGTCAAGGCGAATTCGCTGTTTGCGGACGGTTCATCGCCGGAGACTGCGAATATTGAGTATGGTAGGCATTTGCAGAATTTAGGGGAATGCGATACGGTTCAGACTGCTGTCATCAAAAAGACCATCAACTTTGCGAGCACAGCGGACAATTACGAGGGGTGGGCGAATCCAGACGTTTATCCCGGCAGGAAATTCAATTCAATAGGCTATAAAGATAATTTTCAAATTTATGGGCTGTCGGGCACAGAAATTCAGAATATGCAGGCTGACAATGGCGGACTGTTTGACATGATCGGGGTTAATACAACAATAAGTGATCTTACGTTCCATAATTGTTCTGCTGAAAAGGATTATTTTGGATATGCTGGGCTTTTAACTGCATTGATTTCTAATCTTGACGGATCAGAAATAAAATTTTCCAATATTACTGCAATCAACCCACAAGTCACAGGTGATTTTGTAGGTGGATTAGTAGGCTCTGCTGATAACATTACTATTGAAAATTGCAAAATTTATGTTGAAACGAGCAGTGGGGAAACATGGGATAATCCTGAGAGCGATCCCTACCATAACTATGCTGTTAAGGGGACATCATGTGCAGGCGGCTTGATAGGTCAGGCTCAGACAGTGAATATAATAAATTCATATGCATCAATAAATGTCATTTCAGATTTGTCAAGCGGAACTGCAGGTGGTCTCGTTGGAGAAACCTCCAATACAAGCACGGTAATCGAAAACAGTTTCGCCGGAGGGCACACATATTACGGAATTTTTAAAGGGACTTCTAAAGATTCTAAAACGGTATCGCTTGAAGATAATGTCAGCGGCATGACTTCCGGAGGAATTGCCGGAAAAATAGATGGAGACGAGCTTATTTTAAAAGGCACAGTTTTTTCCACCTGTTCTGTAAGCGGAACGAACGTCGATACAGCCTATAACGGCACTGCGGTAACAGACGATGCTATCGTCTACACCCTCGGCACCGCCTACAAAACCGACGGCGCTTCCGTCACGGAGATTAAAAAATCCGCCGATACAAATGTCAAAACCGGCAACGAAGTCTTAATCAAGGACGAGACCAAATTCTCCGTCGGTAAGCGCTACGACCTGAAAGTTTCGAGCGTTTTCAAATACCCCCTCCCCTACGGCATGATTATGCACGGCGACTGGCCGAGCGGCAGCCCGATCTCCGGCTTCGCCTACTGGGAAAACGAGGGCGGCGCCTACCGCCTCCACGCGCTATATTTCAACGAAAAGGGCGAGATAAAGGAGATCACAAACCTCGCGCAGACCCGCGGCACGCCCGTTTCCGAGTACGGCTACGCGGCGTTCAGCGTCGGAGGGACCGCCTCGGCAACGTTTAACATAGCTAACATTTCCGAGGACTCGCGAGCCGACTCCGAGGCTGTCAAGACCGCGATAAAGACTGCCCTCGCGGCGGAGAAAGACCTCAAGACGACCGCCGATAAGATCGACGTGAAGCTTTACGCGGCGGGCAATGTCGGCAGCGGGACGGCGGTCGCGACGGTCGACGGGAAGGAGTACGGCTTCGCGCCCGATTTTTACATGATCCGCGCGGTCGACAAGACCGACCCGGCCAAGACGGCGGGCACCGAGGATGGCGTTTACGGCGTCCGCAGCGGCCTGCACCTCAAAAATATCGGCGCGGGCGGGTATCTCGGCGGGCGATTCGTGCAGTCCCACGACATTCTGCCTGACGAGGCGCTCGTCCCCATAGGCAGCGGCTCTGCGCCGTTCACGGGCAGCTACGACGGCGGCGGGTTCGAGATCATCGACATGAAGATCAGGGTGAGCGACCCCGGCGAGCCCGCGGGAATGTTCGGCACGACCAACGGCGCGACCCTTGAGCGCATCGTTTTGCGGGCGAGCGCGGAAAACACGAATTTTGTCGAGACCGCCCCCGCCCTGCCCGCGGCAGCCGCAATCAGCGCGCTCGCAGGGATAGAAGTTCCCGACGAAAGTCTGGCGGCAGTAGATGGGGAGGGGTATAAGGCGAACGTTACTGTAGGAGAAAGAAAGGACATTACCTTTGGCAACCTTTTGTTAGACGGAACAAATGCCAAAGATTTCCTGACCACTTATAAAAAATATTCAAGTTACGGCGGTGATTATCAGGTAAGACTTTCTCCTTCACCGACGAGTAACTGCTATATTGCGATCATGAAGCCCGACAATAGTCTGCTTCGGGAGATCCCGGTAATTGCCCAAATGGATTCATATGGTAACTATTTTATATCAATTGATAGTACAATAGCCGGTTTGATTCCCGACGATCCCGAAAATTACTATATTCTGATAAATTCCGCGCAGTATCCGCAAGGTACTAATGTAGCTGTGACTATCGGCAAAGCGGCGGATCATGCGCACCAATTTGACGGCACATATAAGAGCGACGGCACGGGGCACTGGCAGCAGTGTACTTATCCCGGCTGCGATTTCGTGCAAAACTTCACCGGGCATACTTTCTTACCCGGTATGTACGGAGGCAACAGCACCGGCCCGGACGGGCACCGGCTCAAGTGCACGGTATGCGGTTACTTAGCAGACTTTGAAGAGCATACCATGCTTTGGCAGCCCGACGGAGAAGCCGGGCACAAAGGCGAGTGCTCAGAGTGCGGATATACCGATTACAGTACGCATGCGCACAATTTTGTGGGACAGACATGCACCGACTGCGGATTTGTGACAAATCACCACTATGTTCTTAAATATGACGACAATTCCCACTGGTATCAGTGCGACGGGTCGGAGGGCTGCGGCGGCTATTACACTATGGGAAACTCGCCGCATGAGTTTGAATATTCTGCCAGCGGAAATAAGCATATCGCAAAATGTGACGTTTGCGGTTTCATCCGCGAAGAAAACCATATCAGTCAAATTGAGGAGCTTAACGACGCAGAACACGCATACCGCTGCGGAAAATGCGGAGTGCTCTTGAAAACGGAGGCTCACGAATTTAAAGACGGAAAATGCAAGATTTGCGGCTATATGCTCGCCCGCCCCTTCGGCGGTATAGTCGGCCTTGCGAAAAATACTGCCATCAGCGAGTGCAAAGTCATTAACTATGTTTTGGACGGCGATCAGCTGACGACAGAAGCGTCAAAGGGCACCGCGGATTACGAATTCGGGGGATTCTATGATCTCACGCATGAGGGCTCTATTACCGGGCAAAGCTACTATTATATATATCCGGGGCAAAAGTGCACGATCTGTCACGGAGAGAAGACCGGTGGCTGTCCGTATGAGTATGAGATGGAGCGCTTTATTATGAGCGCGGAAAACGCAATCAAAGCAAGACATCCCGATTACACATACAGATTCAGGGTCGTTTTGACGAAGGGCGGAAAGCTTGAACATTCCGCAAATAACGCCGCCAAGTTCTATTGTGAAAACACCGAGGGCCACAAGGGCACAGGAAGCCCGTATTCCAAGGATTCGCCGCTATTGGGCTCTCTTAAGACTATTGACGGCGACCAATACTTTGAAATAACGGCTCAAGGGGTACACGATTCGTATTATAAATGGAACGCTCTCTCTGAGCAATTCGGTCAAACGCCTCCTGATTTCTGGGAATTCGGAATTTATACAGAGCTGACCTCCGGCAACGACTATGAGCGTTTGAACGCAACGATAAACGAATTCGAGTACGCCTCCCTGCTGAACATCACGATAGGCGGGATCGCGGGGAAGGTCGAGATCGGCGCAAATTCGCTCGTCAAGGCCTGCGAAACGGACATCGCGTTCGGCTATGCGAAGACCTTCGGCGGCATCGTCGGCAGCGCCTCAAAATGCGTGGCGGAGGCCGAAATAAGCGGCTGCAAGGCGATGGTCAACGGCTCAACAAAGCCGCTGGATAAGCGCGTTGTCAGGCTCGGAGGCATTCTCGCCTCAAAGGACGGCGACTTGAATATTAAGGAAAATCTTTCCGCTTTCCGCAACCTCGACACCTCCTGGCAGTACGTCTTTGCGGTAGCGCCGGACGCGGGCGAGACGAATAAGTACGTTAACGATCCCGGCTTCGCGAGCGGGCCGCATATGGGCGCGAATGAGGAGAAAGCCGTTCCGATCACTCTGGACGATTTTAACAAATAATTACAATTTCCCCCGGCGCGGCGCGTTGGGGGATCTTCATGGCGCCGGGTCTTGCAATCCTCCGAAAAATATGGTAAAATGGTGTCAAAACAGTTCAAAACGGCTTGGGAGGCGGTTTTATGTGGCTTCAGAGGACGGAAATGCTCATCGGCGGGGAGGGGCTCGCGCGGCTCCGAGAGGCAAAAGTTGCTATTTTTGGCGTCGGCGGCGTCGGGGGATATGTTGCGGAAATTCTGGCACGGTCGGGGGTGGGCGCGCTCGACCTCTTCGACCCCGACGTGGTCAGCGAAACGAACCTGAACAGGCAGATCGCGGCGCTTCACAGCACCCTCGGAAGGCCTAAAACAGAGGTTTTGCGGGATCGGATCCTCGACATAAATCCCGACTGCAGAGTTAATGCATTTAAGATTTTTTACGGCCCGGAAAATGCCGATATTTACCAGCTCGGCGGCTACAGCTACGTCGTCGACGCTATTGACACGGTGTCATCGAAGCTGCTCCTCATCGAGAACGCCGACCGCCTCGGGGTGCCGATCATCAGCGCGATGGGGGCTGGGAACAAGCTCGACCCGGGGGCGTTCGAGGTCGCCGACATCTTCAAAACGTCGGTCTGTCCGCTCGCCCGGGTGATGCGCTATGAGCTCAAAAAGCGCGGAATTAGGGGGCTAAAAGTGGTTTTTTCGCGCGAAACGCCCATCAGGCCGACCGGCGGCGAGCCCGGCGAGAACGGCAAAATTCCTCCGGGAAGCACGGCGTTCGCCCCTGCCGCGGCGGGGATTTTGCTGGCGTCGGAGGTGGTTAAGGATATTATTGGGGGTGGGAATGGATAATTTTAGGGTTAGGACAGTTTAATCAATCCCCCACAAAAAGACAGAGCCCCGAGCTATTTTTCGCCGATTTTGGCTGAAAGCTCCCGAGGTTCTGCCTATTTTTATGCTATTTCTGGGGTTATTTCAGGTTCTCCCCAAAAAACTCCTCCAGTTTATCAAACGGGATCGCGCCCTTTTCGCCGCCGTCGTAGAGGTCGGTGTGAGAGGCGCCGGGGATCACCAAAAACTCCTTATTTCCGGCGAATTTGCTGTCGCGGGTCATGTCGGCGAACGCGTCGCGGCCGAAGTAGAGCGAGTGCGCCTTGTCGCCGTGGACGATGAGCACCGCCGAGCGGATCTCGCAGGAATATTTTAGGATGGGCTGGTTCATGAAGCTTTGGCAGCCGACGACGTTCCAGCCGCCGTTCGAGTTGAGCGAGCGCTTGTGGTAGCCGCGCTTCGTCTTGTAATAATCGTAATAGTCCTTAACAAAATAGGGCGCGTCGTCGGGCAGGGGGTCGACCACGCCGCCGCCGAGGGTGTAGCTGCCCTTTTTGAAGTCTGCGGTGCGCTGGGCGTTCAGTGCGAGCTTTTTTTGGTAGCGCGCCTCCTCGCTGTTTTCCGCGTCAAAATAGCCGTTTGCGTTGACCCGGGTCATGTCGTACATGGTCATCGCCGCCGTCGCCTTGATCCGCGTGTCGAGCGCCGCCGCGTTTATCGCCAACCCTCCCCAGCCGCAAATGCCGATAATACCGATCTTTTCGGGGTCGACGCCCTCGCGGGTCGAGAGAAAATCGACCGCCGCCATAAAGTCCTCGGTGTTGATGTCGGGCGATGCCATGTACCTCGGCTCGCCGCCGCTCTCGCCGATGAAGGACGGGTCGAAGGCGAGGGTGAGGAAGCCGCGCTCGGCCATCGTCTGCGCATAGAGGCCCGCAGCCTGCTCCTTGACCGCTCCGAACGGCCCGCAGACCGCGATCGCCGAAAGCCGCCCCGCCGCGTTTTTCGGGATATACATGTCCGCCGCGAGGGTGATGCCGTAGCGGTTCGGGAAGGTCACCTTGCAGTGCTCGACCCGCTTGCTTTTCGGGAAAGTCTTGTCCCACCGGACGCTGAGTTTTAATTCTTCCATAATTTTCTTCCTTTCGTTGGGGTTTGTGATTAGTATAACACAAATTGGGGGGAATATCAATAGGCGGAGGAGAATATTCCGGACGGATTGTGACGAAATGGGGGAGGGGTAGGCGAAGCCGGCAGGGCAGGGCGAGGGGGAAGGTTGGCGATGGGGCAGAGTGAGGAGGGCGGAGGTTCCGATGGATGCAGGAGTATGGGCGAAGCCCCAACGTTCACGGAGCGAATGTTTTCCGCCGTCGTTCCAAAACAGGGGCCCCACAAAGTCCGTGGACTTTGTGGTGGAAAAGGAGGAACAGCAAAATGAGCGAACCCTGCCGATTTCGGCAGGGCGAGGGATATGGAGCTTGCGACGACGAAGCGGCGGGAATCGCGCCGTATGGGCGCAATTAGGGCTTCGCCATGCGTGTTAGCCGCACCTTTGCGTTACAAACCATGCGCCGAACTCTGTGCAAGCCCCCATACGCTTGAGCAGACCCCGGGTGGGGCGGCATAAGGTATTCGCTCGCGAGCTCGCTCATGCTATTTTAAGACCCACCCCCATCCAGCCTCGCACATAATCACAACTACGCATCAGCCTCCTCCCGTCGGGAGGGGAATCGTCTTTGCATAGGAACACTGGGCGGCTTGATTGATTTTCCCTGTCCCGTGCTTGCTTATTCCAAAAAGATTTCGCGACTGCGGTCGCGACCGAAGGGCTCTGCCTTTGGATTCTGCGGCCTTTTGAGTTTAATCAGCAGACCCGCTCCCCTGCCCCCTCGTTTCTCCGTGTCTGCCTGACGATTCTATCTTCTATCCTCTATGCCCTATCTTCTAACTCCCCTCCCGTTGACTTTTTCCCCTCTCTATGTTATAATTACTATGAATATTGCCCAAAATAAGCGGGAGGAGGTGTCGGTATGAAATTGCGTCGGATCTTTGCGTGGCTGTTGGCGGTTTGCGTTTTTTTGTCCGGTTGCGGCGACCACATTTCGGAATTTCCGTCGGCTAGCGGGGACGCCGCGCTGACCTCCCCCGACATTTCTTCCGACGCCGACAACGCCGATCCGCTCGGTCCGCCCGACGGTTCCTTGGGGGAAGCAATCGCCCAAAACGGCGGGGAAAACGGCAAAGAAAGCCTCGGGGAGAGCGGCGAGCCCTACTCGGTCGGCGAATTTTACGGCAGCTACCTCACGATGTTCAAAGGAAACACGCCCGGCGAGGAGCGCGGCCTGCCCTTCTTCAAAATTTTTCGCAGCTACAGCGACGTCGAGAGATACTACGACGAAACCGTTTCGGGGCACATTTACGCGAGGCAGTTCACCACCACCCTCGCCTCGTTTTCGGACGAATTTTTCCGCGAGAATGAAGTGCTGATCCTCGTCATCGACGAGCCGTCGAGCTACATTAACCACACCGCCGGGCCAATAACCGTCTACCCCGACAGGCTCAGCTTCGACATCACCCGCCACCAGCCCGAGGCGTCGCCGCTCCTCAACACCGAATATCACCTCATCTTCACCGCGCCGGCCGGGAGCTTCGACGGGGTCGACGGCAGGGAGATCGAGCTCAATATTTCGGAGCAGATCGACGAGGAAAACAACTCGGCATTCGACGCGGATATGTTCAGGATATTCCACCCGGAATTTACATCATTTACCTATCGCACCGACCCTCTTCGCGAGGGCGCCGCGCGGGTCGTCGACGCGATTGAGGGCTACGACGCGCTCGTTTATTTCTATGACAATTATAAGGAGGCGTTCGACCTCGACGCCGAGTTCAAGGACAAGATCGGCACGCTTTACAACTGGAATATTTGCGAGAGGTACGTGCTTTTCGCGCTGCTGCTGCCCGTTTCGGACGGCGAGCCACCCGAGATAAGCGACCTGTTCGTCAATAATCTGGAAATTTATATCACCCTCACCGCGAACGAGCCGGAGCCGGACGACGAGCCGAACGGGGCGTATCTTTTGCTCTGCGGGATTGAGCGCCGCGACCTCATGGGGGTCGATCTGGGGGTAATAAATCTTTCGGTGACGAGGAGGGAAGATTAAGTGAAGGACGCCCGAGAAGCCCTTAAGAAAGCAGGTGCAAAAGGCAGAGGTCGGAGTTGGGACGGCGGATTCGGCAAAGGAGTTAAATGTGGTTAATAATGCACACGGAATGAATGTTTTCGGAAGCGATATTGTAAAAATAACGCTCCCTCCCGCCGGGAGGGGGTTGCTGCATAGCTATATGTCTGCACAGAGTTTGGAGGGGGGTGGGGCTTAAAAGAGAATGAGCGAAGCGAATACCTTATGAGTAAGGTTGGGCTATATCAAGGTTGGATAAGGTGCAGGGAGCATGGAGGGCGAAGCCCTAAGCACGCTTAATAGCGCGATTCCCGCCACTCTAAAACAGGGCTCCCGCAAATGCCGGCATTTGTGGGGAAGAGTAGGAGCAGCGGAATGAGTGAGTCCCTCCGCTTCTGCGGAGGGACGAGGGATATGGAGCTTGCGACGACGAGGCGGTCAACGCCCACTTCGTGGGCGTTGGGGCTTCGCCCCGGTCGGTGCCTCTTCCATACCTTCGCAAAATCACCCGCTTTCCTGCCTCTACTTTCATGTGCGAGTCTGCACTTTACTGCATTAAAGATACAAAGCTATGGACACGCACGTGCGAAGCCCAAGGTGGCAGTTTCACTGCCGCCGGGCCTGTTGCGCGGAGCGCAACAGGCGGGTGCGCGCTCCGCGCGCACCCTTGGGCTTCGCCCACCGCACCAAGGTGCATCCCCCGCGCGCACCCTTGGTCTTCGCCCCCTCCCTTCCCCCAAACTTCCCCATGATCCCGATTGACAACCTCCGTTTTTTATAGTATAATATAAATTAAGGTCAAAATTACATCATTTTTTGTCAGGAGGTCCAATATGAGATTTGTAAACGACAACGGCGCGCTTATTTGCCGCACCGGCGGAGAAACGCTTCGGATCGAGCCGTGGGGCAGGGATTCGCTTCGCGTTCGCGCGACCATGCTTCACTCGTTTTCGGGAGCACAGTGGGCTCTCACCGAGACCCCGGCCGCCTGCTCCCCCAAGATCGAAATTTCGGGCGGGAGCGCCAAGATCGAAAACGGCAGGATTTCCGCCACCGTCAACTTCGCGGGGGTCATGAGCTTTTACCGCGACGGTAAGCTCATTTTGCGGGAGTATTTCCGCTCCTACGGCGGCACGCTCTCCGAAAAAAGCCGCTGTTTAAAGATCGTCAACCGCGAGTGGAAGGGCGTTATCGGCGGGTCGGAGTATTCTTTGAACGTCAAGTTCGAGCCGAACAGGGACGAAAAGATCTTCGGCATGGGTCAGTATCAGGACGGCTGCTTCGACCTTAAGGGCTGCGTTTTGGAGCTTGCCCAGCGCAACTCCCAGATCTCGGTGCCGTTCATGGTCTCGAATTTGGGCTACGGATTTTTGTGGAACAATCCCGCCGTCGGCCGGGTGACCTTCGGTTACAACTACACCGAGTGGGTCGCGCGCGCCACCAAGGAGATGGACTACTACATCACCGTCGCCGACGCCCCGAAGGCGCTTCTTGAGAACTACACCTCCGTCACCGGCCGCGCCGAGATGTTCCCCGAGGACCTCATGGGCCTGTGGCAGTGCAAGCTCAGATATCGCACTCAGGACGAGGTTTTGGAGGTCGCCCGGAAGTACAAGGCCGAGGGCATAAAGATAGATCAAATCGTCATCGACTTCTTCCACTGGACGGTTCAGGGCGACTGGAAATTCGACAAGACATACTGGCCCGACCCGAAGGCGATGGTCGACGAGCTCCACGAAATGGGGATAAAGGTCATCGTATCGGTATGGCCGTCGGTAGACCGAAAGAGTGAGAATTTCTACCCGATGACCGAGCAGGGGCTTCTTATAAAGACCGAGCGGGGCGCGGCGCAGACCTACGACTATCAGGGCGACTGCGTCGAGATCGACCCCTTTAACCCCGAGACGAGAAAGTACGTCTGGGAGGTCTGCAAGAAAAACTACTACGACTACGGCATCGACGCCTTCTGGCTCGACAATTCCGAGCCCGATTACGGCGTATACGACTTTGAAAACTACCGCTACTCCGCAGGCCCCGCGTTAGAGGTCAGCAACATGTACCCGCAGATGTATAGCCGCGTGTTCTACGACGAGATGTCAAAATTTGGCAAGCCTGTCGTGAATCTTCTTCGCTGCGCTTGGGCGGGCTCGCAGAAATACGGAAACGTCGTCTGGTCGGGCGACGTCCCCTCGACGTTTGAGGCGTTCCGCGATCAGCTCAAATGCGGCCTCAATATGGGTCTTGCGGGCATTCCGTGGTGGACGACCGACATCGGCGGCTTCATGACCGACGACGTCAACGACCCGAATTTCAGGCAGCTCCTTATAAGATGGTATCAGTTCGCGGTATATTCCGCAGTCCTTCGCATGCACGGCGACCGCGGCCCCTACGACATTCCCCCGCTCGACGACAGGGATTGGGGCGGCGGATATCTCCACACCGGCCAGCCGAACGAGCTCTGGAGCTACGGCGAGGACAACTATAAGATCATGCGGCACTACTACGATATCCGCATTTCTATGCACGACTATATCAAGAGCCTTTACAAGGAAGCCCACGAGAACGGCTCGCCGCTTATCCGCGCGATGTTCTATGAGTTCCCGGACGATCAAAACTGCTGGGAGCTTTCCGACCAGTATATGTTCGGCGACAAGTACCTCGTCGCGCCGATTCTGGAGCTTGACTGCTTCGAGCGCGAGGTGTATCTGCCGGCCGGCGAGTGGAAGCTGACCTCTACCGGCGAAATTTACGGCGGCGGAAGAAAGGTCACCGTCAAGGCGCCGATCGAGTACATGCCGGTCTTTGAAAAGGTCTGATGAAAGGCGAAAAATGGCTAAATCACTTAAATTTTTCTCGATCCTGACAGCGTTCGCGCTTACTCTGTCGCTTCTTTCGGGGTGCGTTTCAAAGCCCTCCGGCGAGATCACCGAAATGCGCGAGGGCTTTACCGCGAAAACCGCCGCCGACGAGATGGGTATCGGCATAAACCTCGGGAACACCTTCGATTCGCACTACAGCTCGGAGGATAATCTCTGCGCGTTCTCGCAGGTCGTGGGCGAGGGAAAGCCGAGCGACTACGAGACCTGCTGGGGCGCAGTCGTCACCACCCGCGAGATGATCGACGGCATGAGCGAGGCGGGCTTCGGCACCGTGCGCGTGCCGGTATATTGGGGCAACGGCATGGAAAACGACGGCAGCTTCACCGTAAATAAGGCCTACATCGAGCGGGTCGAGGAGGTCGTCCGCTGGGTCCTGAAGGACGGGATGTACTGCGTCGTCAATATGCACCACTACGACGAGCGGCTCATCACTCACCTCCCCCGCGAGGAGGTCGTCGCGGCCGTAAAGACCGTCTGGACGCAGGTCGCGGAGCACTTTAAGGACTATGGGGATCATTTGATCTTCGAGGGCTTCAACGAGTACCTCGGCGCGGTAAAAGAGGGCGAGCAGGCGACCGATCAGGAGAAATTCGACTACTGCAACGAGCTCAACCAGACCTTCGTCGACGCCGTGAGGAGCACCGGCGGCAACAACGCCGAGCGGGTGCTCATCGCCTCGGGCTACAACACGAATATCGACAAAACGACCTCGCCGGGCTTTATTATGCCGACCGACAGCGTTAAGGACAGGCTCATGGTCTCGGTCCACTACATTGACAACAATATGTACTGGTCGAAGCAGATCGGGAGCGAAACGTGGCACCAATACGCCGTCAGCCAGTGCGAGCTGCTGAAAAACCGCTTCACCGCCGAGGGCATACCCGTTTTCGTCGGCGAGACGACCGGCGGCTACGTCGGCAACATGGCGAGCGACCGCGTGTACGGCAACTCTCAGGAGTGCGTCCGCGAGCTCGTGAGATTAGCCAACGAGGACTACGGCTTCATAACCGTTTTCTGGGATACCCATAACCCCGACGGAAGCTCGTTTTATGACCGAAACGGCTGCACTATCCCCGACCCGATAAACGCCGAAACGGTGAGGATGTACGGGGGAAAGTAGGGGAAGGGGGAAAGGAAATAGGGGATAGTGGATAGTAAACAGGGGACAGGGAATAGGATATAGAAACAGCAAATAGACATAAAAACGACCGCCGACTGAATGCCGGCGGTTTGGTTTTGGGGGAATCTATGGCTTTTTTGCGAAGCTACAAATATTGACATTATTCGTGTAATATGTTATAATCATCGTGCAGAGAGCCGTGGGCGGCTCGCCCTCCGAAAGGAGGTGTGCTTTATGGAAATGGATCAGTTGATTTTATACATCATACTCGCATACATTTTCCTTGAGATTCTCAAGACCATAAAGAAATAACCGCCCTGCTCTACCAAAAGCGGCGGTTATTCTTTAACACGTAATTTTGGCGGGCCGTGCGACTCTCTGCCATTATTATAGCACATGCTTCTCGGCTTGTCAACCCCTCACGAAAAATAACCGTAGGCCCCGAGGGGGCTTTTTTATTTTGCGGGCCGGGGCTCGGGATGGGCCGGGACGCGGGGCGGGTCGGGCGTTTCGCGCTACTCCTTAACCACTTCCCCCTACTTCCTCCCCGCCTTATAAAACTCGATGGCCTCCTTGACGTTCACGCCGTCGATGGTCATGCCGTCGATATCGCAGTGCTCGAGGGTGGCGTTGGTGAGGTTAGAGTTTGAAATATTCGCGCCGAAGAGGTTTGTGCAGCGGATCTTCGACTCGACCATATTTATGCCGGAGCACTCGCTGCCGTCGAAGTCGATGTCGTAGAGGCGGACGTTGTTGGCCTTTATGTCGGTCATCGTCGAGCCGTCGAGGTTGCAGTGGTTCAGGGTCGCGCCGTTCATGTCGACGCTGTCGAAGATCACCGAGGGCATTCTTACGCAGAGGCCGCCCTTTTCATCGCATTCTTCGCAGCAGCCGAAGCGCGCGCGCTCGAACTCGACGTCCTCAAAGAGGGTGCTTTTGAGGTTCAGCGACTTGAAATGGGCCTTCGAGAAATTCAGGTCGTGAAGCTTGGCACCGGTGAGGTTCAGGTTATAAAACTTCGAGCCGGACATATCCATGCTTGAAAATGTGCTGTCGACGGCGCTGAGCCCCTCGAACTCCGCCTCGGCGATGTCTCTGTACTTGAGGGTGAATTTTTCGGACATGGCTGCCTCCTAACTTTGCGAGCGCACGTTTTTGATCTTCATGCTTCTGTCTATATCACGCTCCGCGGCCTTTTTGGCGGCGGCGTCGCGTTTATCGTAGAGCTTTTTGCCCTTGCAGAGCCCGACCTCCATCTTCACGCGGTCGCCCTTGTAATAGAGCCGCAGAGGGATCAGGGTGAGGCCCTCCTGCCGCACCTTGTCGAAAAGGCGGCGGATCTCGTTTTTGTGCATCAAAAGCCTGCGCACCCTTCTTGGGTCGCGGTTGAAGATGTTCCCCTTTTCATAGGGGCTTATGTGCATTCCGTTGACGTAAAGCTCGCCATCCTTGATCTCGCACCAGCTGTCCTTGAGGTTCACGCCGCCCATGCGGATCGATTTTACCTCGGTGCCGACAAGCTCTATTCCCGCCTCGAACGCTTCGAGCACAAAGTAGTTGTGCCGCGCGGCGCGGTTGTCCGCGACTGTGCGGTTATTGTTTTTTTCGGGCATACTGCCTCCTGTAGACTTTAATATTCCAAGCTCATTATAGCACTCTTTTAAGAGGGTGTCAACGGGAAGGCGAAAATTTTTAGCAACGGGGATTTTGGCAATATCGCCAAAAAATTCGGGAAAAATTAGATTTTATTGCCATAATTTTATACAGGGCGTTGACTTTTTGTCAAAATAATGCTATACTTTAATTATAGGGAAATTCCCCAAATGAATTGCAAAGGAGAAATATGTATGGATCTTAAAACCGCCGTCACAAGCGTGCTGAAATCGAATTACGCAAACTTCAACGGCAGAGCGAGAAGAAGCGAATACTGGTACTACTGGCTGTTCATGATGATAGTCGACATCATATTCAGCGTCCTGTCCGCCGTTCTGGGAGGAGTGCCGGTCCTCGGCGTTCTTCTTAAGATAGTCACCTTCGTCGTCGCCGTCGCGGTGTTCATTCCCGGCCTCGCGGTATCCTTCCGCCGCCTTCACGACACCGGAAGGAGCGCTTGGTGGCTCTTCATCTCGCTTATCCCGCTCGTAGGCACGATAATCCTCATCGTCCTTTTCGTCCAGGATTCGCAGCCCGGCGAGAACAAGTACGGACCCTGCCCGAAATAACAAGACATATTCGCCTTCCTAAAATTTATCAAAGCACGAGGGGCCGAGCGGTCCTTCGTGCTTTGGCTTTATACATAAATTACTATCAGGCCGACTATCATGCCGATGAGTATCGCGAACGCCGGGGTCTTCGAGCGCCACATCAGTATGGATTCGGGTATCAGCTCGCCGAAGACGACGTAGATCATCGCACCCGCCGCAAAGGAAAGCGCCAGGCAGAGCGCCGTCGGGCCGAGCTCTCCCAAGCCGTAGCCTATGAGCGCGCCGATTATCGTGGGAGCGCCGCTTAAAGCCGTCACCAAAACGGCCCGCAGCCTCGGCATTCCGCCCGAGATCAGCGGCACCGACACCGCCATTCCCTCGGGGATATTGTGAAGTCCGATAACTATCGCCATCACGAGGCCGGCGCGGTCCATCACCGTCTCGGCGCCCGAGTATGACACGCCGATGACCATGCCCTCGGGCAGGTTGTGAAGCGCGATCGCGCAGGCCATGATGACACCCGCGATGAACATTCCGCGCCGGTCGCCCGTTTCGCGGTGGTGCGAGTAGTGGTCGCTGTGGATAAGCTCGTTAAGATCGTCTGCGGTCTCGGGGTGGCTCTCGTCGATGTGCTTCAGGTCGACGTTGGTGTTTCGGTCGATGAGGCGGTTGAGCTCGTACACCGTCACATAGCCGATCATCAGCCCCGCGATGGTCAGAAAGAGGTAGCTCAGCGACGTTTCGCCCGACGGGGTTATGGCGTCGGCGATGAGGTCGAAGCAGACGACCGAAAGCATCACGCCTCCCGCAAAGCTGAGAAACAGGCTGACGACGCGCGAGGAGTCCTTTTTCGCGACCGAGCCGATAAGCCCGCCGAGGCCCGTCCCCACGACCCCCGAAATAAAGGTGACTATTGATATCTGCAAAAATACCGGCATAGAATTATCTCCAAAAATTATTCGGCATTGCCGAGGGATATTATAGCACATGAGGAGGGGGAAGTCAATATTTGCTGAAGGGCAGAGAAAAGGGGCGAAAAATGAAAAACCCGCTGCTTTTTGGGCGGGGCGGATTTTTGAAGGAGGGGTTGACAAACGAACAGAAGTGTGGTATATTATAGGTGCAGAGAGCCGAACGGCTCGCCCTAAATACATAGGTTAAAGAATAACCGCTGCTTTGGGAAGAGCTGGGCGGTTATTTCTTTATGGTCTTGAGGATCTCAAGGAAAATGTACGCGAGTATGATATAAAGAATCAACTGTTCCATTTCCATAAAGCACACCTCCTTTCGGAGGGCGAGCCGCCCACGGCTCTCTGCGGGAGTATTATAACATATTAGAAGATAAATGTCAATATTTGTTGAAAGATGAGACTTGACAAACGAGCAGAAGTGTGGTATATTATAGGTGCAGAGAGCCGAACGGCTCAGCAAAATGGATAAATTACAAAAAAGTAATCGCCCTGTTTTAGCAAGCACTGGCGGTTACTTTTTTATTTCACGGATGATTTCTAATAAAACAAGAAGAATAATCAAAATGATGTATAAGTTCTCATTCATCACGCATACCCCCTTTCGGGGCTTCGCCGCCACGGCTCTCTGCACGTTGATTATAACATATGTGTCGAAATTTGTCAATCCCGTTCAAATCTGGGCGAAATTTTTGTCTTTTACCACTTTTACATGTAAAAGCACTTGGTGCGAGCGGTCGGTCATTTTTGACCGTGAAGCAGCGATGAGCAAGCTTTTGCGCTTATTTTGCCGCCCACGGCGGGCGGTCTTTGCTGCGCCAAATTTGATATAAAATGTCAATCTCGCCAACTGGGCGGGACTTTCCCCCTTCCCATTCTCGCCTCCCCTGTCGAAAAAAGCGAAAAAATTTCCCCCACCCCCTTGACAACCTTTGGGAAGTGTGCTACAATGATGGTGTCAGAGTGGTACCAAGGTGGTACCACCTTTGCGGAAAATCATATATCTTTGACAAAAAGTGAGGTAACTGAAATGCAAGAAAAAGTTTTATCCGTCAAGCGGAACGGTTTTAAGGTCCTGTTCCTTAATCTTCTTTTGCTCGTTGCGGCGGTCGTCCTGTTCATCGCCGGCATCGTCGTCATCGACTCGGAAACCGCGCCCGTTTTGGGCGGGATCATGATCGCCGTCGGCGCTATCGGCGTTCTTTTCGGCTGGATACCCCTCTGCGGACTCCACGTCATGAAGCCGCAGGAGGCGCTGGTCCTCACCCTCTTCGGCAAATACTACGGCACCCTCAAAAACGACGGCTTCTACTGGGTCAACCCGTTCTGCACGTCCTTCAACCCCGCCGCGAAGACTAAGCTCAACCAGTCGGGCGACGTCAACGGCGGCGTAAAGCAAGGCCCCACGGTCTTTTTAGGCGCGAACGGCGAGATGGCCGCCGCCCCCGGCGCTATGACAAACAACAAGATCTCGCTGAAGATCATGACCCTCAACAACTCGCGCCAGAAGATCAACGACTGCCTCGGAAACCCCGTGGAGATCGGCATCGCGGTCATGTGGAAGGTGGTCGACACGGCCAAGGCGGTATTTAATGTGGATAACTATAAGGAGTATCTCTCGCTCCAGTGCGACACCGCGCTCAGAAACATCGTGAGGGTATATCCCTACGACGTCGCGCAGAACGTCGACACCACCGGCGACGGCGTTGCGGACGAGGGCTCGCTTCGCGGCTCCTCCGAGGTCGTGGCCGAGAGGATCAGGCAGGAGATACAGTCGAAGGTCAACGAGGCCGGCCTTGAGATCATCGAGGCGAGGATCACCTATCTTGCGTACGCTCCCGAGATCGCGGCGGTAATGCTCCAGCGCCAGCAGGCCAGCGCGATAATCGACGCGAGAAAGATGATAGTCGACGGCGCGGTCGGAATGGTCGAGATGGCTCTTGATCGGCTCGAAAAGGGCGGTCTTGTCGAGCTTGACGGCGAGAGAAAGGCCGCGATGGTGTCGAATCTTCTGGTCGTCCTCTGCGGCAACCACGACGCCCAGCCGGTCGTCAACTCGGGCACGCTTTACTGATGACGAATAAAAAGGACCTGCGCCTTCGGGTCAGCCCGAAGCTCTACGACGAGCTCATGGCATGGAGCGCCGATGAGCTTCGCTCGATGAACGGGCTGGTCGAGTATATCCTCACCGAAGCGGTGAAAAAGCGCAAAAAGAGCTTTAAAGAGGAGAAAAATGATGAAAAAGACGAATAAATACACCGTCATGTATATGCCGCTCGGCATGGTGCTCGGGCTTGCCTTCGGGATACTGATCTACGGCATTCCGTCAGGCAGCATCGCCGTCGGGATGAGTATAGGCATAGGCGTGGGGCTGTGCTTCGGGGTCGCGATCGGCGCGGCGAAGGACGCAAAGATAAATAAACAGCTTGAAGAGTTCGGCTATACCGTTAAGGAGGTTAATAAGACCGACGACGGGTATGACCTGATAATACGCGATAAAAACGGCTCCGAGCGCGCCATGCCGATAAGCGAAAAAACGCAGGCAAAGGAGCGGTTCAAGCCGGGGGATAGCGTGTATGTCGGGACAGGCGTGGAGAAGGTTGACGCAGAGGAAAAATAAAATCCGCCACATGGGGCGGAGCGTCATAAGGAAGTCGAAACCAATTTTTCTGGAACGGCGTGATTTCGGTTATGCCGTTTCTCTTTGCTTTTCCGCTTGCAAAAGTTCGTTTATAGGTATAAAACCTATGAGATCATACTGAATCCTGATCTTCTGTTTCTTCTTCCCACGGCATTTCAACGTATATTGCCTTTACAAATTCCCGCAGGGCATAAGGCGTAAGTCCTGTAAGTCCCTCATATTTCCGAGCTCTTTTGATAAACAGTTCAAGATTTTCCGCTCGCCGTTCCTGTTCTGTAATTTCAACTTGTAAGGAAATGATCTTTGATTTGAGCATAGAGCCCCATCCATCAAGGCCATCTTCAGAAAAAATTCATATTTTTCATAATTATCTCTGCTTTTTTCACTTTCATTTCAGATTACCCGCTAAAAATACAATATAAATAATTTGCTCATACTCAAAGCTCCACAAGTTACATAAAAATCACCCAAGCGCTATTCTTTGCGCCCGAGTGATTTTTTAAACACTTCTCTTTACGTCTGCCTCAATACAATCTCGTCGTCAAATTCATTTCTTCCGGCTTCGGTCGGTTGCATGACAGTTACATTGTCGCTCTGTCCGAAAATATTATAAACCATGGGAATATCCCACACATCATTTGTTCCGGGCAGAAGTCGAAATTCAGTCGGCGTGCAAATCTTCGTCGGCTTCTGATTTGGAACATACTCTGTGAACCAATAATTCAGCAGCTTTCCGTCCGAAAGATAGACCCAGACCATCACATCGTCGATTTTTATTTTTTCGATGTCCTCCTCATCGTATCCTGTCGGGAGAAACAGCTCGCCGGGCATTCGCTTTAAATATTCGATTTTTGTATATTCCTGCGACGGCTCATACCAACGCTCGTTTTGCCAACGTTCATTATTAATATATTCGAGCAGATTATCTGCGCTGTCAAATTCTATCGTTTCTCCTATTGAGCCGCCGGTTACGTCGCTTGCGGCAGTCTGCGCAGTCAGAATAATCGAAATGATGATAAAAGTACCAATCAGGAAAAACAGTTTTTTCATTTTTTATCCCCTTTCTCGGGTCACTTGAATGTCGAATCCCGGTATCATAAGCGGAAACTTATACCGCCGGCTTAACTTTCACCGGGAGTCGCATAAGGGACGGAACCTTCTGAGTCGGAAGAACCTAAGCTATCCACCTTCCATATGCCGTCTTCCTTTTTGAGTACGATCTCAAATTCCGCGTTGCCGTCCTGCTGTATAATGCTTGTCTTGGCTATTATTTTATCCTCTCCGTCTTTCTCGGCGCTTGTTATCGGCATAGTAAACCTGATATGATAAATCTCGCCGTCGGGAGCATAAACAACTCCGTCGTCGTTTACATAGAATACAGGCCACCTGTCGTCATTATTCATGTCGAAGAAAGCAGAATAAATCTTCTCACACATTTCATCGGTATAGCATTCGTGCATGGCTTCCATGCAAGCGTCTACGGTATCATACGGAGCCGGATACTTATAGTAAGTGTCGGTATACCCGTCGGGATCTTCGGCTTCTATCGTTTGCTCATCAAATTTAATGTTCTGCCTTGAAAGAATGTCGTCAGCGATTGCAAGTGCAGGTGTAAGTTCGGTGATGATTTCGTTGGCCTGCTCAGTTATGTCATCGGTTTTTTCTGCGCATGATGAACACGAAATACAGAGAATAATTGCAGTGATTAACAAAGCGAAACGTTTCATAATTTTACTCCTGTTCTGTTTTTGTATATTTTATAACACTTCTTATAACAATAAAACGAATCGGGAGGGTGAAATATTGCACGCTGACTTTAAAATTCTACATTTTCGGCGATTTTAACAAGCTCGTCCGTGCCAAAATGTGCAGCTATACAAAAGGCGTAGACGTTTTTTGCAGAATATAATGGACAAATTTTTGTCAAATGGAGACATTCCAAATGTAAATTTTGAAGTAAGTTACCGAATCTGTGCAGAAAACGGTTTGTCTGTCATATCTCCGACGCAGGGCAAGGGAATGAAATACAAGGAGTATTCCGAAGCACAGAAAGGCACAAGTTGGAAACAGAAGTTGCGGTTTGCGATTGATAAAAACGTTGTTATCGCTAAAGATTTTGATGATTTTCTGCGGCTTATGCAAGTATCGGGGTATGAAGTCAAACAAGGCAAATATATCTCGTTCCGAGCCGAGGGACAGGAGAGATTTACAAGAGCAAAAACAATCGGCGACAACTACACCGAGGATCGAATCCGCGAGAGAATCAGTGGTAGGCGGGGCAGGATTTTGCCGACCGAGCGCAAGGGTATTTCGCTGATAATCGACATTCAGAACAGCATTAAGGCGCAGCAGAGCAAAGGTTTTGAACATTGGGCGAAGGTGAACAACCTCAAGCAAGCGGCGAAAACGCTCAATTATTTGACTGAGAATAACCTGTTGCAATACTCGGACTTGGATGGTAAAGTCGCAGAACTGCGGTCGGCGTTTTCGGCTAATAGTGAAAGTCTAAAAGAGGTCGAGGGCAGGCTGCGGGAGATCCAGCCGCTGATAAAAAATCTCGATAACTATCGCAAATTAAAGCCGGTTTGGGAGGAATATTCGCGCATAAAAAATAAGCCTGCCTTCCGCGAGAAGCATCAGGCAGAGCTTATGATTTTTGAATCGGCGAGAAAAGCGTTGAGGGAGCATTACGGCGAGCGGAAATGGGATAGCTTGAAAGATTTGCAAGCAGAAAAGAGTAAGCTGACGACCGAACAGGATAGGCTGTATGCCGAGAGCAGAAAATTGGAAAGAGCGGTTATAATCTAATCAAAAGAACAGGCAGTATTCCCGCTTGTCCTTGTTTTTCCCGAAAATCGCCTATTCCTCTACCGCCCCGTTCACCCCTCCGCAGATCAGCCTCGTCGTCAGCGCAATAATTTCCTCCAGCGGAATTTTCTTTCCGTCGGCGACCCACTGCTTATAGATCTCGATCGTGCTCTGCGACACGAATGCCATGATGATATTCTGGACATACGGGTCGACGTTGCGCTGTTTGCCGTCGGCGCCCCAGGTTTCGGACATAATTTCATTTGTGATCCTGCGGCTGATATAGTGGTAGCTGCCGCTGCACATCAGCCGTTCATGAAGCCGCCCCGCGCCCTCGCTCACCAAGAAAAATTTCCGCGTGATCTTGTCCATATCCCGAGGACGCTCAAGCCCGCGGGTGCGCTCGATGAAGCTCTTTGCCATCTCGTTTTGCAGCTCCCGCAAAAGATCGTCCAGAGAATTGTAATGCAGATAGAACGTCTTGCGGTTGATCCTCGCCCGCTCGGTCAGCTCTTTTATCGTGATTTGGTCGTAGTCCATTTCGCAGATCATTTCCTCAAAAGTCCTGCGAATAGCCTCTTTTGTGCGTATAACGCGCAAGTCTTCCCTGTCGCTCATGATGTACCTCCCACGCAATTTTTTATATTATACACCATTCGTGTAGAAAAATCAACCCGTGTGTAGTTACGCCACATTTCTGCAAAGAGTGTGGCGTAAACCTCTTTTGGCGCAAAATTGTTGTTGCGCGTTTCAAGAAAAAATATATAATGGACTTGTGAGTAATAAAAAGGAGGCAACGAAAATGTCAAAAATCCTGATAGCGTACTTTTCCCACGCCGGACAGAACTACTCCCACGGCGGCATCCGAAATCTGCCCGTGGGCAACACCGAGGTGGTGGCGAAAAAGCTCCATGCGATGCTCTCGAGCGACCTGTTCTACATCGACACAGTGCAGAAATATCCCGACGACCACATGAAGAAAATCGAGATCGCCAAGCGGGAATACGAGCAGAACGCCCGCCCGAAGCTGACGGCGCGTGTGGAGAATATGGGCGAGTATGATACGGTCATCGTCGCGTTCCCCAACTGGTGGACGACCATGCCCATGGCGGTGTTCACCTTCCTGGAGAGTTACGATTTTTCGGGCAAAACCATCTGTCCGCTTATCACCCACGGCGGCAGCGGGTTCTCAAATTCATTAAGGGATATAGCGAAATTATGCCCAAAAGCAAAAATAACCGAGGGGCTTGCTATAAACGGCGACAATGCTGCGACTTGCGATAAAGAGCTTGAAAAATGGGTAAATAAAATCGGTTTGAAATGAATTAAAATAGGAGGATTATTTATGAATCAGACGTATCTCACACTCAACAACGGAGCGAAAATTCCGCAGTTCGGCATGGGCGTTTATCAGGTGCCGGAGGGAGAAGCGGCCAAGCAGGCGTGCCTTTCGGCGCTTCGCATGGGCTATCGCCACATTGACACCGCTCACGCCTATCAGAACGAGCGCAGCGTCGGCGCGGCTGTCTGGGAGAGCGGCATTCCCCGCGAGGAAATTTGGGTCACTTCCAAGCTCTGGCCGTCCGAGTACGGCGAGGGAAAAACCATGGCGGGTATCAACAAAATGCTCTCCCGCCTGAATATCGGCTATATCGACCTGCTCCTTTTGCACCAACAGGTGGGCGATTATATGGGCGCGTGGCGCGACATGGAGAAGGCGGTCAAGCAAGGCAAGGTGCGCTCCATCGGTCTTTCCAACTTTGAATCCGAGCGGCTGGAGGAGGTCTGCGAAACGGCGTCCATCAAGCCCGCCGCGCTGCAAGTCGAGTGCCACCCGTATTATCAGCAGAATGAATTAAAGAAGCGAATCGCAAAATACGGCACGGTCATCGAGAGTTGGTATCCCATCGGTCACGGCGACGCGGGGCTGATAAACGAGCCGGTATTTACCGAGCTTGCGAAGAAATACGGCAAGACCAACGTGCAGATCATTCTCCGCTGGCACATTCAGGCGGGCAACGTGATCTTCCCGAAATCCACCAACCCGCAGCATATCCTGGATAATTTTGACATTTTCGATTTTGCGCTGACCGCAGAGGAAATGGATAAAGTCGCGGCTCTTGACTGCGGCAAGAGGTTCTATACGGCGACGCTTGAGGAGCAGGAGCGGAACTTTGTCGGTTGGGCACCGGCGGACTGAAGATGAATAGCCCAAAACAAGCCTGCACAAGCTGCGGAAAATGCAAAGCGGCGTGTCCCGCAGGCATAGATATTCCCGCGATAATCAAGGGCGAACCGTTTTCGGATTACGCAGGACCCGAGGACTGCATCGAGTGCGGAGCCTGCACAGCCTGCTGCCCCGAAAAAATCTCTGTCAAGAATATTATTCGGGAGATCGCAATGAAGCAGTAATTTGGATTTTCGTAAGTCCTGTTTTCGTAGAATTGTCCTCCTGCTTTAAATTTTCTTGATTTTCATAATTAGGGCGTTTTTCGGCGTTTTTTCTCGGCTCTTGACTTATAAATTTAAATCTCGGCTGACGATTGCCGAATAATAGCTATCCATCGTCGTAGGGGCGTTGTATAGCGCGGTCAGCAAATATGTCCGAATGTTACGGATTTCGGGTTTTGACTGCTCCATTGCAAAGATAACATACTCGATATGCTCACTGTCAAGTTGTAAGAAACGCTCCATGACTGCTGCTTTTGGAATGTCCGCACCGTTAATTCTGACGGTCGGAGAAGGCGAGCAGATAGCGTCAAGCATAAGAGTTACTATCTCGTCGATTTGCCGCTTGTCGTTCTGCTTGTTTTCAACGATGATGTCGTAGTCAATGTTGGATTTGATTTCATCTTCATTATCCTCCAAAATATATCTCACATGTTTTGCATATTGCATTGAGCGGAAAATTAAGTATTTATAATGCATAAAAGCCCATAAAATAAGCCTTTCAGCGTTTTCTGAAAGGCCTGTTCTTGTGATAAACATGGGTGCAGATTTTAGTTTCTTTTTTGAAAGTAAACCCCAACAAGATTCCGCACAAGACAAAATTGAGCTTCAAGCCAAATTTGGTCCCGCGGTAAAATCTTGGTCTTCCTTTTTTCGCTTACTTAATTAGTGAACCGTTTAAGATCATCTGAGATAGGTTATACTTGCGTAATTTTTTGACGTAGTGTAGAGCATCTTTCAGATTGGAAACTCTATCCGAACACTGCAAAGTTCCGATGTGATGTCTGAAGTTTTCGACGATGTTGACTGAGCATAGTTTCCTAAATCCACATCGGAGTAAATCTTTCTCACTGATAAAAACGCTGTTTTGTTTATGACGTTTTTAAGCTTCCGGCCTTCGCCTTATTTGTTCCGTAGTCGAAGCTTTGATTGACGGATTTGTTGCGGATTTGGTAGAACTCGTGGAGCTATTCCCCACCCCTCTTCCGCAAATTTACTTGACAAAAGCAGGTTATATGATATAATGATAATTATATTAACAGTCAAAGGAGAACCACGATGCAATCAAAAAAGAAGTATTTACTAATATTAACCTCCATAATGATCTTCACATCCTGCTCAGTCAAGGTAACTGTCGGTAATGACGAAAGCGGCGCGCGGGTTTCCGATACGGTCGGCGAAGATTCGGGAAGCGAAATCACAACCGCAATTGATACGGATTCTAATGCAAACGATACGGAGCCTACTATGCCTGCCGCAGGCGAGAAAACAGAGGGCTTAAGCATCGGCATATCCGAAGCTCGAAAGGTGTCTGCTGAAAAGGTAGACGCTTCCCAGATGGAGTATTCCTCCTACACCGTCAGGGGGACCTTAGTCTGCGAAAACGACATATATCAGCCATATCTTTTTGTCGGCGACAGCCTGTATTACACCGATTCCGAGATCGGATCCGATGTGATAAAATTCTTTCGGCACAGTCTCGGCGAAGACAGGTCGGAGCTCTTGTTTGAGATCGGTTGGGATATGGCAGATTCAACATATGAAATTGTAAACGGCTGCTTCTTTACTGCTCCATGCGTGATGACTGACGACGGCGAGCTTGAAATGAGCCTTTATTGCTACGACTTAAACGAAAATACTCATTCGCCGGAAAAGCTCGTCACATTTGAGGCCAAAACACCGTTGGTCGACATCTGCCGGCTCAACGAAAAAGAGGTCCTTTTCTTTGCCTACAAAAGCTTTGAGGGCAGCTCTGTTGACCTGATCTATCGCTATAATACCGAAACGAAGGAGTTGTCGACGTTCTTTGAGGACTATACCGACGACTGGGACGATCTTACGTTGACCTCCGAAAACGTGGCGGGCATGAGCGCGCGCAACAACACTGTTTATCTTTTGAAATATCAGTCTATAGATAACGAGCTTATCTATTCTCTTGAAACTTACGATCCGGACGGCAATATTCTCGGCGACTGCGATTTGAAGTTTCTTAATACAATTAAACATTCCTGTCCGGATATTGAATCGATGAGCGTCCGTGATTTTAGCTGTATCAAAGATTATCTGCTGGTGTATGACGTCTGGTATTCGTTGAGTTTGGGAGACGACGCTCCGTGGCAGTGGCGGCTCTGCAAGCGGTCGGGAGATTCGTTTAAGGATATAGATATCAGCGAATACAAGCCGAAGCTCATTCAGCATCAAGCCGCTTCCGACGACCGCTTCCTTATCATGGGCTCGGGGAGAGATGATATAGATCTTCTCATTTTCGATACCGTAGAGGGAGTTCTGACGCCCATAGAGCTTGACGTGCCGGACACCCTGCGATTTGAGAGCTATAATATAGTGTCCAACGAGCAGGGGGAAGTAGTCCTGATCGGCGAGGAAGAGGACGGGCAGAATAAGGCGATGTATAGGGTCGGGATAAAGGATTTGGGCGAAGATTTAGTTGGGGAATGATTTATGCTGACTATACTAACTTTTTCGTGCTCGAAAATTTCACATAATCACGAAAAAATCACTCGAGAGCAAAAACTGCTTTCGGGTGATTATCGTTATAATTCACTTATTTAGCCGTCAGCCGCTTCATGCCATGCAAATTGGCTTATGTGAGATGAAAAAAGCAAAAGAGGTGAAAAATTTGCCATTTCCCTCCGGAGTTGTCGACATCAGCCGGATCGGGTGAAAATATGGGCAAACTCGCCTTACCGAAAATGCTGACAAAGAATGATAAATTTTGATTTTTGACAGCGGCTCTGGATTTATTGTTCAAGCATAAAAATCGACACTTGGCTCATTTTAGAGTGTAAGAGTTGAAGCGGGTGAGAGATAGTTTTACGTATATTGTAAGCGTGAGAATAGTTTCGGGTCTTTAAGTGTGGGCAGCCCCCTCCCACGGGAGGGGGCTTTCATATACCTGTAAGTCTGTACGTAATCGACCTGCACCGACCCCGGCGAAGACGGTAGTCTGACTCGTCAGACCCGAGGCGTAAGCCGAGGCGGCTTCGCTAACGCCGCGTATCTAAAGTAAAACTATATCTAACTTCGGCGCGGCGTTGGGGGATGGGCGCTTGAGATAGCATGAGCGAGCCTGCGAGCGAATACCTTATGCTTGAGGCCGGTCTTGCACTTTGCCTCACAAAAACGCCCTCCCGCTGCGGGAGGGTGTTCGCAATTTACAGGTTTGCTTCAAAATAAAACCAATTTCCGTCAAGCCTGCGGACGAGGCCGCGGTTATCGCCGTCTGCCGACCATGTCCACTCCTGCGGCGAGGTTTGAACGAGCGGAACGTCCACATTTTGGAAGGCCGCCGGCTCGCCGTCGAACGAGTAGAAAAAGCCGTAATATTTCGACGAGGTGACAATGCCGCCATTGATCACGGTGTACTCCAAAATCGGGTGCTCGCCGTCCCAGAGGTTTTGGGTGATTTTCAGGCCGGTCGAAGCGCGGCCGGTCTCGGAGGCGGACTGTACGTCCTGCTCCAAAGCCTCGCGGTGGGTATCAAAATAGCGGAGAGTCCGTTTTTCGGGATCGCCCACCGCCAAGAAAACGGCGGCGCAGAGGGCGGCGATCACAAGGACGGTTACTATGGCAAAAGCTATCCTTTTTCTCATGGATAATTATTCCACAGTCACGCTCTTGGCGAGGTTGCGGGGCTTATCGACGTCGAGACCCTTGGCAACGCTGACGTAGTAGCCCATGAGCTGGAGCGGAATGACAGCGAGGCTCGCCAAAAACAGGTGGTCGGTGCTCGGGATATATACCGTGAAGTCGGCGAGGTCCTCCATGGCGTAGTTGCCGTAGCAGGTCAGTCCCATGAGGTAGGCGCCGCGGCTCTTGACCTCGACCATGTTCGAGACAGTCTTTTCATAGAGCGCCTGCTGGGTCACGACGCTTATCACGAGGGTGCCCTGCTCGATGAGGCTGATCGGGCCGTGCTTGAGCTCGCCGGCGGCGTAGGCCTCGGAGTGGATGTAGCTTATCTCCTTCATTTTCAGGGAACCCTCGAGGCCGACTGCGTAGTCGATGCCGCGGCCGATGAAGAAGGCGTCCTTGACCGAGGCGAATTTTGCCGCGAACCACTGGATACGCTCCTTGTCCTCGAGAATTTTTTCTATTTTCTGGGGGATCGCTTCGAGGTCGGCGATGAGGGAGCTGTAGCGTTCGTCGTCTATCTCGCCGCGGACTTTAGCGAACTGCACCGCCAAAAGATAGCCTGCGATGAGCTGGGCGGAGTATGCCTTCGTGGTCGCGACCGAAATTTCGGGGCCGGCAAGGGTGTAGAACACGCTGTCCGCCTCGCGGGCGATGCTCGAACCGACGACGTTTACTATGCCGAGGGTCTTTATACCCGAAGCCTTCGCCATTTTCAGGGCTGCGAGGCTGTCCGCGGTCTCGCCGGATTGACTGATTATCACGACGAGGCTGTTCTCGCGGAGCTTCATTTTTCTGTAGCGGAATTCGGAGGCCAGCTCGACCCTCACCTGAAGCGAGGTCAGCTCCTCCATGACGTACTGCACCGCGCAGCCGACGTGGTAGGCCGAGCCGCAGGCGACGATATAGACCTGAGAAACGCCCTTTATCTCGTCGTCGGAAAGGCCGACGGCGGAAAGGTCAATTTTGCCGTCTTTAAGGGCGGAATAGAGAGTGTCGCGGACCGCCTTGGGCTGCTCGTGGATCTCCTTGAGCATGAAGTGCTCATAGCCCGCCTTTTCGGCGGCTTCGGCGTTCCACTTTATCTCGGTGAGGGGCTTTTCGATCTCCTCGCGGTCGATATTATAAAACTTTACGTCGCCCTTGGTGAGCTTCGCGATCTCGAGATCCCCCACATAATAGACCGAACGGGTGTACTTTAATATCGCGGGGACGTCGGAGGCGAGGAAGGTCTCGCCGTCGGTGACGCCGATTATCATCGGGCTGTCCTTTCTTATCGCGTAGATGACCCCCGGGTCGTCTTTGAACATCAGCTCCATCGCGTAGGACCCGCGGATACGGGTCATGGCGCGTGCAAGCGCGTCGATGGGGCCGCCGTTGTACTTTT
Organism: uncultured Clostridia bacterium; assembly: GCA_947624745.1. Lineage (GTDB taxonomy): Bacteria > Bacillota > Clostridia > Oscillospirales > Ruminococcaceae > Faeciplasma. The sequence goes on from CANQLR010000007.1 coordinate 36,182, forward strand.
TATAGTAATAGTCGACCAGCTTTACGCCGACCTCGGTGTCGGTCTGGCTCTTGAAGGTGTAGCCGTTTTTGGTGAGCTTTTCCTTGAGCTCCTGATAGTTTTCGATTATGCCGTTGTGGACGCCGACGACGTTCTCGTCATCGGAGGCGTGCGGGTGGGCGTTCGTGACGGAGGGCTCGCCGTGGGTCGCCCAGCGGGTGTGGCCGATGCCGCAGGTGCCCTTTACCGCTTCGCCCTCGTTTGTCATCTCGCGAAGAATCTTCAGCTTGCCCTTGGCCTTTACCACCTCGGTCTCGCTGTCGCCGTCGCGGACGGCTATACCTGCGGAGTCGTAGCCGCGGTATTCAAGCTTCGCAAGACCCTCCAAAAGTATCGGGGCAGCCTGCCTTTTTCCTGTAAATCCGACAATTCCGCACATGATAAGTCCTCCTTATGCCTCGTGGCCTTTTTGCTTTATTACTTTAACTATGTCGCTGACGTATTTTTCGCACATTTCCGCGGTCTCGGCCTCGGCCATGACGCGGATTAACGGCTCGGTGCCGCTCTCGCGGACCAAGATCCTGCCCTTAGAGCCGAGGCTGTCCTCGGCCTCTTTGACTGCCTTTATGACGTCGGGGTCGTTTTGGGCGGCGGTCTTGTCCTTGACCTTGACGTTTATGAGAAGCTGCGGGTAGATGGTCAAGCCCTCCGTGAGCTCGCTCATCTTCTTCTTCGAGGCGAGCATGACCTCCATGAGCTTTAGCGAGGTCAGTATGCCGTCGCCGGTGGAGGCGTATTTCAGGAAGATGATGTGGCCCGACTGCTCTCCACCGAGACGGCAGCCGTTTTTCTGCATATATTCGTAGACGTATTTGTCGCCGACGGCGGTCTTGGCGTAGCCTATGCCGGCCTCGTCGAAGGCTTTATACAGCCCGAAGTTCGACATCACGGTGGTGACGACGGTGTTCGTCAAAAGCTTGCCGCGCTCCTTCATGTACTTGCCGTAGATGTATAAAATGTGGTCGCCGGTGACGACGTTTCCCTTTTCGTCGACGCAGATGCAGCGGTCGGCGTCGCCGTCGTAGGCAAACCCGACGTCGAGGCCCTTTTCGACCACGAATTTTTGCAGGTTTTCGATGTGGGTCGAGCCGACGCCGTTGTTGATGTTGGTGCCGTCCGGCTCGGCTCCGATGACGAAGGTCTTGGCCCCGAGGGCGTCAAAGACCGATTTTGCGATGTTCCAGCTCGAACCGTTCGCGCAGTCAAGACCGACCTTTACCCCGCGGAAGCTGTAGATGCCGAGCGAGATAAGATAACCTATATAACGGTTTCGTCCGGCGACGTAATCGACCGTGCGGCCGATGTTCCCGCGGGTGGCGTAGGGAGCCTCCGAGAAGGTCTGACCGAAAACGGTAACGCTGCCGTCAAGGTAATCCTCGACCAAAGAGATGGTCTCCTCGTCCATTTTTTCGCCGCAGGAGTTTATAAGCTTGATTCCGTTGTCGTAGTAGGGGTTGTGGCTCGCGGAGATCATTATTCCGCAGTCGAAATCGTCGGTTTTTGTGATGTAGGCGACGGAGGGGGTGGTGGTGACGTGGAGGAGGTAAACGTCCGCGCCGGAGGAGGTCAGCCCCGCGGAGAGCGCGTATTCAAACATATAGCTCGAACGGCGGGTGTCCTTGCCGATGACTATTTTTGCGGGCTCCGAAACGCCGTCGCGGTGCTTTTTTTCGGTGTAGTACCAGCCCAAAAATCGCCCGACCTTGTATGCGTGATCGGCCTTGAGGCCGATGTTTGCTTCCCCGCGGAAGCCGTCTGTGCCGAAGTATTTGCCCATTGTCTCATTTCCTTTACTGCGTGATGCGGGTTTTGACCCTATATGGGAAATATTATAGCTTATCGGGTAGGAAAAGTCAAGAACAAAATTGAATTTGAGGCGGGGTTATGGTTTTTATCAACAAAAAAGCAGCCCCGTAGGCTGCCTTTTTTTGTCTCTATTTGCTGAGGAAGTTCCAGAGGCCGTCGTAGAAGGGGTCGCCGGAATGGTGGGTGGCGGGGTCGTCCTGCTCCTCGGGGTTCTCGGGCTCGGAGGCTTCGGGCTCGGCGTCCTCGGGCTGGTAGGCGTCGAAGTCGGCCGCGATGACGATGATGTCGATCGAGTCGCTGAGGTCGGGGTTGAAGTCCGCGCCGAAGATGAGGTTCACATCGGGGGCGGCGGCCTTCGTGATGGCGTCGGTGAGCTCGGTAACGTCGCCGGTGCCGATGTCCTCGGACATGGTGATGTTGAGAAGCAGCCTCTTCGCGCCCTTGATCGAGGTCTCGAGCAGCGGGCTCGAAATGACCTGCTGGACGGCGTCGGCGACCTTGTCCTTGCCCTCGCCGTGGCCGATGGCCATGTGGGCGTAGCCGGAGTCCTTCATTATCGACTGCACGTCGGCAAAGTCGACGTTGATCCAGCCGTGGCACAGAATGAGCTGTGTGACCGAGAGAACCGCGGTCTTAAGTATATCGTCGGCCAAGGCGAACGACTGGCGCATCGTGAGGTTTTCCTTGCCCGTCAGAAGCTTCTGGTTCGGGATCACGACCAAAGAGTCGACGTTTTTAAGGAGAGAGTCGATGCCCTTTTCGGCCTGTGCAAGCTTTTTCGCGCCCTCGAACATGAAGGGCTTCGTGACCACCGCGACGGTGAGTATTCCCATGTCGCGGGCGATCTCGGCGACGACGGGGGCGGCTCCGGTGCCGGTGCCTCCGCCCATGCCGGCGGTTATGAATATCATGTCGGCGCCCTTAAGAGCGTCGGCGATCTCGTCCTTGGATTCCTGCGCGGCGCCCTCGCCCACCTCGGGTCTTCCGCCTGCGCCGAGGCCGTGGGTGAGCTTCTGGCCTATCTGTATCTTCATCGTAGCCTTGGAATTCTTAAGAGCCTGCGCGTCGGTGTTCACCGAAATATACTCGACATTCTGGATGCCTGTCGAGACAATGCAGTTGAGGGCGTTTCCACCGCCGCCTCCAACGCCTACGACCTTGATCTTTGCCAAATCGATTCCTTCGTTTTCCATAATGAATCCCATGTTACAACATCCTCCAGTATCAAATATATCTCATGCCGAGGCATAATGTTCAAAATATTACATAATTTAGGGTAAAATCTTATGCTCTGCCCCGTATTTTGTACTCATAGTAATATAGTATCACAAAATTTTGATTTTGGCAAGAGTTTTTTATATATTTTTTCAGGAAAGTTATCTCAATTTCAGTCGGTTTCGGTAGTTTCCTCTCCGCCGTCCCCGGAAGGCTCGTCTTCGGGCTCTGTCGCCTCGGGCTGAGGGGCGTTCTGCGCCTCCATATCCTCCTTGCGGATGAAGGACGCGCCGGCGGCGGAGCTGTGATAAATGACGGTGCCTTCGTCGTCCGGCTCCAAGCTCTCCTCGATTATCGCAGTGATGTATTTCAGCTTGTATTCGTAGTCTATTGAGGAGCCGAAGTCGATGTTTATGCGGTCCTCATAGACCATGGTGATGTTGGTGCGGTCGGTGATGTCGATCTCGGTGATCTTGCCGTCGCAGGTCTCGGAAATAGCCTCCAAAAGATCGAGGATTATCTCTTTTTTGGCATCGTCGGCCGAGACGAAGTCCTGCGCGAGAGCGACGTCTTTAAGCTCCATGCCCTTGATGAGTATCAGTCCCGCGCGCGCGCCGAGCTGCTCGGTCTCCAAGTATCGGCCGTTTTTGGTGATGATGGCGTAGCGGTTGCCCTCGTATTCGCAGCAGGCGAAGGCGGTCGCCTCGGTGACCTCGACGGTGAATTTGTCGGGGAGCTTCCGCCGAAGCTTTACGTCCTCGACGTAGACAAGGGTATCCATTATCTTCTGGCGGGTCTTTTCGAGGTTGATGCCGTACATGTTCCTGCCCTCGTGAAGGCCGCCGGCGGCAAGTATCGTTTCGGCGGAGTATATTTCGTTGCCGCTGACCTCGTACTCGCTGATGTTGAAGAGAACGGTGCGGGCGAGGATCAGAAAGATCACTATACAGACGGTGAATATCATTAAGTAATATAGGGACAGGTTGCGCCTGCGGCGGCGGGGGCGGCCCTGTCGCTGCGGCGCTTTTGAGGTCTTTACAACGTCCTGCATAGTTAAGCTCCTTTATATTCGTTTTATCTTCGCGCCCAAAGAGCGAAGCGTTTCCTCGACCGATTCGTAGCCCCGGTCGATGTAGTGAACGTTTGAAACGGTGGTGGTGCCCTCGGCCGCAAGTCCACCGAGAATAAGCGCCGCGCCGGCGCGAAGATCGGTAGCGACGAGCTGCGCCCCGGAAAGACGGGGAACGCCCTCTATCACCGCAACCTTGCCCTCGGCCTTTATATCCGCGCCCAAGCGGCAGAGCTCGGGGGCGGCGCGGAAGCGGTTCTCGAAGATGTTTTCGACGATGACCGAGGTGCCTCGGGCAACGCTTAAAACCGCCATGACTATCGGCTGGCAGTCGGTCGGAAAGCCGGGGTAGGGCGAGGTGCGGACAGTTTTTACGGCGCAAAGCGGCTTTTTCGCGCTTATGTAGACCCGGTCGGAGTAGGGATAGACCGAGAGGTTCATCTGCTCGAAGACGCTTAGGGAGGAGTGCATATCCTCGGGGCGGACGCCCGAGAGCATTACCTCGCCGCCGGTTATTGCAGCCGCGCCCAGCCATGTCGCGGCGACGATGCGGTCGGGCATTATCGGGTATTCGGCGCCGTGGAGGCGCTCGACCCCTTTTATGACGACGGTGGAGCTGCCCTGACCCGATATATTCGCCCCGCAGGCGTTTAAAAAGCCCGCAAGGTCGCTTATTTCCGGCTCGCGGGCGGCGTTTTGTATGACCGTTTGGCCGGTTCCCTTTACCGCGGCGAGCATGATGTTTTCGGTCGCGCCCACAGACGGCAGGGGCAGGGTTATCACCGCGCCTGTGACCGTTTCGGGGAGGGTGCAGTCAAGGACTCCGTGGTCCTCGATTATCTTCGCGCCGAGCTTTTTAAGCCCCGCGATGTGGATGTCTATCGGGCGGGGGCCGAGCTCGCAGCCTCCCGGAAAGGAGAGGCGGCAGCGGCGCAGACGGCCGAGTATCGCGCCGAGAAAAACTATAGAGGAGCGCATCTCGCGCATGAGCTGCTCGGGTATCTCGCAGTCGGTCACGGTGCGGGAGTCGACCTCTAAAATATCGGCGGTGCGGCGGCATTTGCAGCCAAGGCTCCCTAAAATTTTTGTGGCCGAAAAAACGTCCGACAGCGCGGGACAGTTGGAAAGCTTAAACTCCCCCGCCCCCAAAAACGTCGCCGCAAGTATCGGCAGGACGCTGTTTTTCGCGCCGTGGACGCGTATCTCGCCGGAAATTTTTCTTCCGCCCTCTATGTAAAGCCTCGTGTTTGTCAAATTGATCCCTCTTTTACATTTTCTTTCTGCATAATATGCAAAAGAGGGAATTTGGGTTAAAGCTTCAAAAGCGCCTTTACCTCGCGCCAGATACGCTCGGGGGCGTCCTTGACGAACTGCTCCGAGGCGTGGGCCGACATCTCCGCCATGGCGGCGGGGTCCTTGATAAAATCGGATACCGTCTTTTGGATCAGGCCGTCGGTGATGTCCTTCTGCTCATATAAAACCGCCGCGCCGGCGCTCTGTAAAACGAGGCCGTTGTAATACTGGTGGTTCTCGGCGAGGTATGGCGAGGGTATCAGGATAGACGCCTTGCCCTCGGCCTCAATTTCGGTGAGGGCGCCCATGCCGCAGCGGCTGATGATGAGGTCTGCCGCGGCCATGCAGGCGGACATGTTGTCTATATATTCCTTGACGATGAAGTTCGGGTGATCGCTTAAAACTATGCCGTGGGACTTAAGAGCCGCCTCGAACTCCTCACGGTTGTTTTTGCCGAAGGAGTGAATGAGGGTGACGTCGGGGTGATCTTTGACGCACCACTCCATAAGCTCTATCGCGGCGTTATTTATGGCGCGGGCGCCGAGGCTTCCGCCGGTGGAGAGGATAACGGTGCCGCTGACGTTAAGCTCGGCTCGCGCCTGCTCTTTGGTGAGCTTATGCTCCGAAAAGCCCTCGCGGACCGGCAGACCCGTGACAACGCATTTTTCGCGCTCGGCGGGTTCAAGCCTGTCGGCGGCCTTTCCGACGGTGAGCATTATGCGGTCGACATGAGGCGCCAAAAGCTTGGTCGTAAGGCCGGGGAAGGCGTTCTGCTCGTGAATGAGGGTGGCTATCCCCGACTTTGCGGCCTCGCGAACTATCGGGCCGCAGACGTAGCCGCCGGTGCCGATGACGAGATCGGGCCCGAAATCCTTAAGTATCTTTTTGCACCTGTGACCCGCGGTGGTGAGGTATGCCGCGGCCTTTATGTTTCGGCCGATGTTTTTAAGGCTAAGATGGCGCTGGAAGCCCGCGACCTTTACCCCCGCGAAGCGAAAGCCCGCGTTTTCGGCAAGGCGGTGCTCCATGCCGTTCGGGGTGCCGACATACAGAAATTCGGCGTCGGGGAGGTTATGGCGGATTATTTCGGAAATGGCGAGCGCCGGGTTCACATGACCCGCCGAGCCGCCGCCCGAGAGGATTATTTTTTTAGGCATTTTTAACTCCTTTATATGTCGCTCTGGCGTGATACGGCGAGGATTACCCCCATTTCTGCGAGCTGCATCAGAAGCGCGGTGCCGCCGTAGCTGAAAAAGGGAAGGGATATACCCGTGTTCGGGAAGGCGTTGCAGGCGACGCCGATGTTTAAGAGCGCCTGCAGGCCGATCTGAAACGTTATGCCCGTGGTGATGAGCATGCCGAATTTGTCCTTGGATTTTTTCGCGATGTAAAAGCCGCGGTAGATAAAGAGCGCGAAGAGTATGACTACCGCGAGGCCGCCGAGGTAGCCGAGCTCCTCGACGATTATCGGCAGAATGAAGTCGTTCTGGGATTCGGGGAGCCAGGCGTATTTCTGGCGGGATTCGCCGAAGCCGAGGCCGAACCACCCTCCCGAGCCGATGGCGATAAGAGACTGCGCGGTCTGCCAGGAGTCGTCGGTTATTTCGCCCTCGCTCGCCTCGTTCATGCCGGTGAAGCGGTCGACTATATAGTTCAGGCCGCCGCCCTTCATCGCGGAATAGGCAAGGGCGGCTATGACCGCGAAGACCAAAAGCACCGTGCAGAGCTTTATGAAGCTTTTAAGCGGCATTCCGCCGACGAAGATGACGCAAAGGCCGATGGCGGCCATGAGAAGGAGTCCCGAGATGTGGCGCTGCAGGACCATCATGCCGCAGACGGCGCAGAGAATTATCACGAACGGAAGAACGCCCTGTCTGAAATCGCCGAGCTTCTGGCGGTTCTTGCAGATCAGATACGACAGAAAGACGATCAGAACGGCCTTCATCAGCTCGGACGGCTGGAAGGACTGGCTGCCGATGTTTATCCAGCGGTGGGCTCCCGCCTCGGCGTGGCCGATCGGCGCGGGGGCGAAGCAGAGTATCATCATCGCGTAGGCGACGATGAAGCCTAAAATTACTATTTTGGAGTTCATCAGGACGTGGTAGTCCCAGAAGGAGATGAAGATCATCAGGACTATGCCGATGATGGCGGCGACGGCCTGGGTCCGGACGTAGTGGTAGCCGTCGGGGGTTTTAAGGCTTAAGCCCGCGACGTAGCTCGCCGAAAACATCATTATAAGGCCGAACGCCAAAAGCACTATCACTATGGTGAAGAACACCATGTCGATAGGTCCGTCGTATATTCTTAAGCCCGGCTCGCGGCGGCGGGTCTTTGCCGCCTCCTCCTGCTGCTGCCCCTGCTCCCGAGGGGGCGGGTCCTTGGGGCGGGCTCCTCTGCGGGGAGCGGTCTTTGCCATCATCTGGGACATGAAAACCTCCGTCAGTGCGTATATATCGCGGCGGCGACGACTCCGAGGATACCCCCTATGAGAGTTATCGCGGAAAATACGAACATTATCTTATACTCGCTCCAGCCCGAAAGCTCGAAGTGGTGGTGTATGGGCGCCATTTTGAACACACGCTTGTGCCGAAGCTTATAGCTGCCGATCTGTATGACGTCGCTCATGGCCTCGATGAGATAGATTATGCCGACGAGGGGAATAAGAAGCTCCAGGTCGGAGGCGAGGCCGAACGCGACCACGCAGCCGCCTAAAAACATCGAGCCGGTGTCGCCCATGAATACCTTGGCGGGGTGAAGGTTCCAGACCAAAAAGCCGAGGCAGCCGCCCGCAAGAGCGGTGGCGAAGGCGGAATACTCCCAGTTTCCGAGGAGGGCGAAGATTATCGTGAAGCTCGCCGAATAGATGAGAGTTACCGAGCCGCAGAGGCCGTCGACGCCGTCGGTCAGGTTCACGGCGTTCACAAAGCCGTAGATCGCGACCGCCATTGTTATATAGTAGAATATACCTAAATCAAGCGCGCCGAAGATGGGGAAGGTCACCGTCGTGTCGTTTCCCAAAAAATGCAGAGCAAGAAGGTAGAGTATCACGACGACAGCCTGGCAGACGCTTTTTGCCTTCGGGTCGAAGCCCTTGTTACGCTTTTTTACGACCTTGATGTAGTCGTCCGCGAAGCCGACGAGCATAAAGCCGAGGGACGCGGCGAGCCCCGCGATAAGCTTCCAGAGGGCGTTTTCGGGGGGATCTATGAAATTATGCTCGCGGTAGTTCTGTATCAGAAAATAGGCCAAAAGGGAGGAAAAAACCGTAGAAAGGATGAACATGAAGCCGCCCATCAGGGGGGTGCCCTCCTTGTCCTTTTGCCAGCGCGGGCCGATCTCTAAAATATGCGCCCCGGCCTTGAGCTTTTTGAGCCACGGGATAAGTATCACCCCGAAGCCTGCGGAGATGAGCGCGGAAACAAGCGCGGTTATCAGGTTTATCCAAAACGGCATTTTATCTGTTCCTTCCTTGGTTTTACTCTTTAAGCTCTTTAAGCGCCTCGGCCACTACCTCGCGCTCGTCGAAGTGATGCTTTACCGTGCCGATTATCTGGTAGTCCTCGTGGCCCTTGCCGCAGAGGACGAGGGTGTCGCGGGGGCGGGAGTTTTTTATCGCCCAGAATATCGCCTCGCGGCGGTTGTCTATCTCGATGTATTCCGCGCCGGTGCCCGCAAGACCCGCGATTATCTGGGTGATTATCGCGTGGGGATCCTCGGTGCGGGGATTGTCGGAGGTGACAATGAGAAAATCGGCGTACTTCGCCGCGGACTTCGCCATCAGCGGGCGCTTTAAGGGGTCGCGGTCGCCTCCGCAGCCGAAGAGGCAGACGACTCTGCCGTCGGCGCATTCCTTGACGCTCGAAAGGATATTTTCAAGCGCGTCGGGGCTGTGGGCATAGTCGATTATCACCGTGAAATCGCGGCCGGTGGGGACGACCTCGCATCTGCCGCGAACGCCCTTAAAGCTCTTGATGAGGGGTATGAAGTCCTCCGGCTTATGGCCGAGGGTCTCAACGATGGCGAGCGCGCAGAGAGAGTTTGAGACGTTATAGCCGCCCGGGAGGTTTATCTCGGTTTTATAGGCGCGGGAGCCGGAGCAGTACCAATATATCGAGCCGTGGGGGCGAAGGGAGGCCGCGTCGGCGTAAAAATCGGTCTCGTTTTCTATAGAATAGCCCTTTTTGGGGCAGGCGATCTCGCCGTAAAGGCGGCGGCCGCTTTCGTCGTCAAGGTTTATTATCGCGGTCTTGCAGGAGGAAAATAGGAGCTTTTTCGCCTGATAGTAGTTTTCCATGCTGCCGTGGACGTCAAGGTGATCCTGGGTCAGATTCGTGAACGCCGCGACCTCGAAGTCAATGCCGGTGAGGCGGCGCTGCTCAAGCCCTTGGGAGGTGGCCTCCATCACGCAGCAGGTGCAGCCCGCGTCCGCCATTTTTTTGAGGAGCGGGTAAAGGTCCTCCTGCTCAGGGGTAGAGGGGGCGAGGCGGTCCGAGACAAATACCTCGTCGCCTATCTCGTCGCCTGCGGTGCCGATCAGCCCCACCTTTTCGCCGAGGCCGGAAAGGATATTCTTGACGACCGTCGTTATCGTCGTCTTTCCGTTGGTGCCGGTGACGGCGATCATCTTCATTTTTCGCTGGGGGTTGCCGGTGAAATTCGCCCACAGAAGCGAGAGCGCCTCGCGGGTGTCTTTGACTATTACCTGATTTTCTATGCCGCAGTCGCGCTCGGTCACAAATATCGACACGCCCTTTTTGCTTAGGGCGGGGATAGCGGTGTGGGCGTCGAAGCGCTTGCCGACAAGGCAGACAAACACCGAGCCTTCGCCCGGCTCGCGGCGGGAGTCGGACAGAATTTCCTTTATTTCGATGTCCTTTAAGGGCTGCGGCAGCTCGGCCACGCCCGCAAACAGATCTTTCGCTTTCATGATTACCTCTTTATTCCATCAGCCCGTTTCGTCGTTTACGATGAAGTAGGCCTCGATTATCGTGCCCGGCTCGACCTGCCGGTCCTTATATTCCGAAATGCCGGAGCAGCGCGCGTCGGCCTTTTTGGCGGCGCCCCCGAGCGGTTTAAGGTTCAGCCCGACCTTTGCGAGCATTCGCTCGGCGTCCTCGACCGTTTTACCGGTGATGTCCGGGACGGTGACGTATTTCGGCTCGGCGTCCTCGGTGTAAAGGACTACCGTACAGCCCTTCGGCATTGCGCTCGACTGCGCGGGGACCTGCCTTATGACGGTATCGCCGCTGCCCAAAACGTCCGTTTCGAGCTCCAACCCCTCGAGGGTCGCGACCGCGGCGGAAACGTCCGAGCCGACGACGTCGGGAACGGTGACGTCAAGACCTAAGATATCCTCCTCGGAATATTCGGCGTAATAGCCGAGGTAGGGAAGGATCTCGGAGAGAGCCTGCGACACCGCGGGGGCGGCGACGGCAGAGCCGTAGTATTTGCCGTTTCGGGGCTCGTCGACCATCACGAGCATGATTATCTCGGGGTCGTCAACGGGGTAGAACGCGCAGTAGGAGGAGACGTAGGTATCGCCCGCGGCGTTTTCGTCGAGCTTCTGGGAGGTGCCCGACTTTCCGCCGAGGTTATACCCCTCGATGCAGACGTTCGAGCCGGAGTTTACCGTCACGACCTGGTGCAGAACGTCCCGCATTATGGCGGAGGTCTCCTCGGATATGACCTGGCGCTTGATGGTCGGTTCAAACTCCTTGACGATGTTGCCGTCGGCGTCTACGATCTTGTTGACGACGTATGGCGTGACGAGGTATCCCCCGTTTATCACGGCCGCGTAGGCGGTTATCATCTGGAGCGGGGTTATCTTGTTCGCCTGGCCGAACGCCGAGACCGAAAGGTCGACGATCGACATGCGCGAGTAGGGGACATAGATCGAGTCGGCCTCGGCGGGAAGGTCTATCCCCGTCTTTTCGGTGAGGCCGAACGCCTTGAAGTAGTCGCAGAACGCCTTTTCGCCGAGGGTCTGGCCTATTGTCATGAACGCCGGGTTGCAGGAGTTGGTCATCGCCTGGACGAAGTTCTGGGTGCCGTGGCCGCCGCTTGTCGTCCAGCAGTTTATCGTCTCGGGGCCGACCTTCATATAGCCGCGGCAGTAGTAGGTGTCGTCAAGCGAGATGGCCTGCTCCTCTAACGCCGCAGAGCCGGTGACGACCTTGAATACCGAGCCGGGGTAGTAGAGCTCGCTGACGGCCTTGTTTCGCCACTGGCGGTTCCAGACAACGCTCCGCTCGGCCTGATAAGCCTCCTCGCCCTGCTCGGTGAGTATAGTTTCGAGGGCGGCCTCCTCCTTCGGGTCAAATACCTTCGCGGGGTCGTTGAGGTCGTAGCCGTTTTCGGTCGCCATGGCGAGAATCTTTCCGGTCTTGCACTCCATGACTATCGCGCAGCCGCGGTCCTTGGCGTTGTTGTCGTCGACCGCCTGCTTAAGGGCCTTTTCGGTGTAATACTGTATCGTGGTGTCGAGGTTTGTATATATCGAGTCGCCGTCCTGCGCGTCGTAGGACTGCTTGTATTTATACTGTATCTCGCGGTTGTGGGCGTCGACGGCGGTTATGATCTTTCCGTCAACGCCGGTGAGGTAGTCGTCGTAGTAGCTTTCGAGGCCGTAGATGCCGTAGCCGTCGTAGTGAAGGTGCCCTATGACCGCGGCGGCGAGGTCGTTGTGGGGATAGTAGCGCTTGGCGGTCGGCGCCGCGCCGACCGAGGTCACGCCGTTGTCGGACATGACGGTCATTATCGCCTCGGCGGTGAGCTTGTCGACGTCCTTCTGGATTATCTGGTATTCGTTGTCCTTATAGAGCTTCTCGCGGACCTCGCTGTCTGAGACTCCGAGGTTCTGGGCAAGCGTCTGAACGATCAGGTTTTCCTTGTCGGTGTCCCGCTCGCCGAAGGTCTTGGGATCGACAAAAACGGTGTAGACGGTGAGGCTTTGCGCCAAGACCTGACCGTTCGAGTCATAGATCGACCCGCGGTTCGCGGCTATCGTCATCGTCTTGAACTGCTGAGAATTGGCAAGAGCCTGGTATTTATCGCTCTCTTTTACGGCGACCTTATACATGACAAAGGAGACGTAGCCCGTCACCAAAAGCATCGCCGAAAAAACTATTATCAAAAGCCGGAAGCGCATCGACTGTGTTGACTTTTCCAAATTAAGACCTCCCGCCCGCAATACAGAAAAAAGCGAGCGCACTTAAGACAGCTCCACTTTTTTCGCTTCACTAATATATACTTGACTACGCGCCGAGATATTCGCGCAGCTCGTTTATCTTGTTCCTTATTATGACGAAGATGTTCTTCTGCTCCGTCTCGACGACCTCTATCACCCGATCGGCCGGCAGGTCGACGTATTCTATCTGCGACTTGTCGAGCTTTTTGAGCCCCAGGACGTTTTCGGCGTAGTCCTCGACGTTCTTTAAGGACGTTCTCGATTCGTACTCCGCCGCGAGGGTGATATTCTCGCTCTGCAGGTTCTTGAGCTCCTGTTCGAGGCCGTGTATCTCGTTGAAGAGCGAGTTGGACTCGACCTTGCCGTACAGAACGGCGCAGAGCACCGCCAGAATGAACGCTGCCTTGAGTATCATCTTCGGGGCGCTTTCGCGGCGCGAGGGCGCGGGGTTGCGCTTTACCTTTATCTCCTGCTCCTTCGGCGCCTCCCCCCGCTTTTTCGGCTCATAGGCCGAAAGGTCGTAGGCTAAATTTCCGCGTTGGGCCAAGTCTCTCACTTCCTTTTTGTTTTCACAAAGACAATGCCGCAAAGTTTTTTCGCCAAGCGGCTGCCGGGCGGTGCTTCCGCGGCATTGCCTTATTTTCAGTCTTTTATCTTTTCAAGTATCCTAAGCTTTGCGGAGCGCGCGCGGGGGTTGATTTTAATCTCCTCCTCCGACGGCTCTATGGGCTTTTTTGTTATGAACCTTGCGCGCGGGGTCTTCCCGCAGACGCAGACCGGAAACTCGGGCGGGCAGGTGCAGCCCTGACAGAGGCTCTGAAAGCGCTGCTTCACGAGCCTGTCCTCTAAAGAATGGAAGGTGATTATCACGAGCCTTCCGCCGGGGCGAAGCACGTCGAACGCGTTGTCAAGCCCGTCGGAAAGCGAGCCGAGCTCGTTGTTTACCTCTATTCTTATCGCCTGAAAGGTCTTGCGGCAGGGGTTTTTGTCCCGACGAACCCTTTGCGGAACCGACATTTTGATTATCTCTGCCAGCTCCGCAGTAGATTCGAGGGGCTTTGATCCACGCAACTTCACTATATTGGAGGCGATGTTTTTGGCGTATCTCTCCTCGCCGTATTCAAAGATTATCCGGGCGAGGTCTTCATAGGAATATCCGTTCACGACGTCGCGGGCGGATATGCCTTGCTTCGACATTCTCATGTCGAGCGGCGCGTCGTCGTGATAGGAAAAGCCGCGCTCGCGGTTGTCAAGCTGCCAGCTTGATACCCCGAGATCTAAAAGCATACCGTCGGCGCGCTCTATATTTCTCTCCGAAAGAATTGACTTTATCTCGGAGAAGTTTGAATTTACGACTATTGCGGGAAGGCCCTTGAGCCTTTCCGTGGCGGCCGAGACTGCGTCGGGGTCGCGGTCGATCGCGATAAGAAGGCCGGTTTTTAAGCGGCGGGCGATCTCATACGAGTGCCCTCCCCCGCCGGCTGTGCCGTCGGCGTATATCCCGCCGGGGTCGATGTTTAAGCCGTCGATGCACTCTTGAAGGAGCACCGGCGTATGAGAAAATTCCACGCTACACCTCTAACGCGCCGAGGGCGGCGTAAAGCTCGTCCTGGCTGATGGACTGGGTGAAGCTCTCATAGACGCCCTTGTCCCATATCTCGGCGGTGTCCATCGCGCCGACGACGTAGACGTCCTTTATGAGCCCGGCGTATTCCCGAAGAGCCTGCGGGACCAAGATCCGCCCCATTTTATCGCACTCGACGGGTATCGCGCCCTTGATGTATATCTGCTTCAGGACTTCCTTTTCGCGGCCGTCGCGCATGGCCGAGATCTTTTTCATCAGCTCGCTCCACTTCGGCTCGGAATATACCGTCAGCCGGCGGTCGGCCCCTCGGGTGAGAATGAATTTGTCGCCGATAATGTCGCGGAAACGCTGCGGAAAGCTCATTCTGCCCTTGGTGTCGATGGTATAGGGCAGCTCGCCGCTCATCATAACGGCGGGGTCGAATATTTCAGCCACAAATCCACCTCCCTTGCGGAAAATTTCCCACGAAATTGCACTAAATCCCACTTGATACCGAAATTATATCACTATTGCTCTCAAAATGCAAGAGTTTTTTAACAGGCCGCCGCGGGAAAAGAGTAGAAATTTTTGAGCTTTGTTTGTTTACTTTGCACAAACAGAGATTTTTCGGACAAAAAAATACCCGCCCTCGAAAGAGCGGGTATACAGCGGTTTAAGGCTTAAGTATTCAGGTAGGTCTTTACCATCTCCTGCAAAAGCTCGTCGCGGTCTATATGCCGGATAAGGCTGCGGGCGTTGTTGTAGGTCGTGATATAGGTCGGGTCCTCCGATAGGATATAGCCGACTATCTGATTGACGGGGTTATAGCCCTTTTCGTAAAGAGCCTCGTAGACTGCCGTCAGAGTGGTTTTTATCTCGTCCTTGCGGTCATCTCTGACCGAAAACGTCATGGTCTGGTCATTTATCATACGACATCCCCCTGTTTCACAGAATTCGGGTGTTTGATCTGCCCGTCTGATTATTATACCTCAAAATTTTGAAAATAACAATACCTCGGCCGTATTTTTGTGAAATATGATAAATTTGCACGTTGCATTTTTCGCAGGACGACTAAAAATCCGCTTAACCTCTGACCTCGACGTTCTCGTCCTGAAGCGATTTTCTCACCCTGCGCATGGCTGCCTCGGCCTGCTCGTCGGTGAGGGTGCCGTCCTTAGAGCGCATGATGATGGAAAACGCGACCGATTTTTTGCCCGCGGCGATCTGCTCGCCCTTGTAGACGTCGAAGAGGTTTATGCTCTCGAGGAAATTCCCGACGGCGGTCTTTATCAGCTTCTCAAGCCTTGCGACCGGCATTTCGTCGTCGCACACAAGGGAGATATCGCGGGTGGCGGCGGGGTATTTCGGCAGGGGCTTGTACTGCTTCTCGGGAATAGCGATGTCTAAAATTTCCGAGATGTTTATCTTCGCGCAGTAGGCGCGGACGCCTATGCCGTAATTCTCGAGGACCGACGGGTGAACCTCGCCCAAAATCGCGAGGGGCTTACCGTCAAGGCTCGCCGCGGCGACCCGCCCGGGGTGGAACATTACCGCCTCGTCGAAGCCGCAGCCGGGGCCCGCGGGCTCGTACTCTATGCCCTCAAGACCAATGGCCGCAAAGATCCGCTCGACAATGCCCTTTATGCCGAAGAAGTCGATGCCGTCGCCGTAGACGCCGACCGAGAGCCTCTGCGGCTCGGCGGGAAGATCCCCCTCGTTCTCGCTCGGAAGATACTCGTTTCCGAGCTCGAACAGGGCTGCAGCGGGATTACGTAAGTTATAGTTTCTCGCCAGCACCTCGCACATCGACGGGAGGACGGTGGTACGCATGACCGAGGTGTCCTCACCAAGAGGGTTGAGGATAGTTACGCTCTTGCGGAGCTTTGAGTCTTTAGGCAGGTTGATTTTATCGTAGAATTTCGGCGAGATGAAGCTGAAGGTCTCTATGCCGCTTAAGCCCATGGCTATGCAGGCGGATTCGGTCTGCCTCTGGAGCTTCTGCGCCGGGGTGAGCTTTGCGTTCGCAACGCCTTTGAGCTCTGTGCCGACTATGTTGTTGTAGCCGTAGAACCGCGCGACCTCCTCGGCGATGTCCGCCTTGCACTCGATGTCGATGCGGTAGTATGGCGCAATTACCTCGCCGCCGTTTACAGTGAAACCGATGGCGCGGAGGTATTTTTCCATGTCGGCGCGGGGGATATTTGTCCCCAGAAAGCGGTTTATCCAGTCGGGGTCGAACGGAACCGGCTTTTTCTCGGTCGGGCTCGGGAAGCGGTCTATCCGGGTGTCCGCAACCTCGCCGCAGCCCAAAAGCTCGACGAGCTCGAACGCCCTTAAAATAGCGGGCTCGCAGAGGTGCGGGTCGAGGCCCTTTTCAAATCTGGCCGAGCTGTCGGTGCGCATGCCGAGCTTCTTCGCGGTGCGCCTTACCGACGCGCCGTCGAAGGAGGCGGACTCGAAGATGACGTCGACGGTGTCGTCCATTATCCCGGAGTATTCGCCGCCCATTACCCCCGCGACCGCGACCGGCTTTTCGGTGTCGGCGATGACGAGCATTTCGGGGGAAAGCTCCCTCACCGTGCCGTCAAGGGTGGTGATGGTCTCGCCCGATCTCGCGTTTCTGACGTGAATTTCGTTTCCCTTGATGAAGCGCGCGTCGAAGGCGTGCATGGGCTGGCCGTACTCGAGCATTACATAGTTAGTGATGTCAACTAAATTGTTTATGGGTCTTACACCCGAGGCGCGGAGCCTCTCGCGGAGCCAGCGGGGCGACGGCGCGATCTTTACGTTTTTGACGTATCCTCCGATGTAGCGGCGGCAGAGTTTGCCGTTTTCGATGACGACGTTAAGCTTCTTGTCGATGTCCTCGCGAACGCCGGTATACTTCGACGAAGGCTCCTTAAAGTCTATGCCGTAGGTCGCGGCAGCCTCGCGGGCAAGGCCGATCACCGAGAGGCAGTCGGGGCGGTTGGAGGTTATCTCGAACTCGACCGAAACGTCGTCGAGGCCGATCGCGGAGTGAATGTCCTCCCCTATTTCGCAGTCCTCCTTGATGATGAATATGCCGTCCTCGATCGCGTAGGGGAAGTCGTGCTTCGTGAGGCCGAGCTCCCCCAAAGAGCAGAGCATACCGTTAGATTCTACGCCTCTGAGCTTGCCCTTTTTGATGTGAACGCCGCCGGGAAGGTATGAATTGTCGAGCGCGACGGGGACAACGTCCCCCACGTTTACGTTTGAAGCGCCGGTGACTATCTGTATCGGCTCGCCCTTTCCGACGTCGACCTGACAGACGACAAGATGGTCGGAGTTTTCATGCGGCGTGACCGAAAGAATTTTTCCGACGACGACGTTTTTTATTTCGCTGCCCTCGGCCTCATACCCCTCGACCTTGGAGCCGGTCATGGTGAGGTCGTAGCAGAACTTTTTCGGCTCGAAATCGCGGTCTATATAGTCCTTGAGCCATTTCATGGATAAATTCACAGCTTTTCCCTCCTTAGAACTGTCCGAGGAACCTAAGGTCGTTCTCGTAAAGAAGCCTCAGATCGGTGATACCGTATTTTCTCATTACAAGCCTCTCGAGACCGAGGCCGAACGCGAAGCCGGAGTATACCTCGGGATCTATTCCGCACTTTTCAAGCACCTTGGGGTGTACCATTCCCGAGCCCAAAAGCTCGACGTAGCCCTCGCCCTTGCACATAGAGCAGCCCTTGCCTCCGCAGTTGAAGCAGACCATGTCGACCTCGGCGGAGGGCTCGGTGAACGGGAAGTGGTGCGGGCGGAGCCTTATCCTGCACTCCTCGCCGTAAAGCCGCTTCATGAGCATATCGAGGGTGCCGACGAGATCTCCCATGGTGATGCCCTTATCGACCACAAGGCCCTCAATCTGGTGGAAAAGCGGGCTGTGGGTCGCGTCGACCGCGTCGGAGCGGTAGACCCTGCCCGGGGCGACAATGCGTATCGGGGGCTTTTTCTGCTCCATGACCCTGATCTGCACCGGCGAGGTCTGGGTTCTCAAAAGCACCTTGTCCGAGATGTAAAACGTGTCCTGAGTGTCGCGGGCGGGGTGATCGGGCGGGAGGTTTAAGGCCTCGAAATTATAGTAATCGTATTCGACCTCGGGCCCCGAGGCGATGTCGAAGCCCATGCCGATGAAGATGTCCTCGATCTCGTGCATGACGGCGTCGAGCGGGTGAAGCCTGCCGAGCTTCGGCGCTTTTCCGGGAAGCGTTACGTCGAGCCTCTCGTCCTTGAAGCGCTGCTCCGCCGCGGCGGCCTTCAGCTCCTCCGCGCGGGAGGTTATGGCCTCCTCGATGTCGGCTCTGACCCTGTTCGCGAGCTGTCCTATCGCGGGGCGCTCCTCGGCGGAAAGGGTGGCCATGCTCTTCATGATCGCGGTCAGCTCGCCCTTTTTGCCCAAAAACTTTATTCTGAGCGCTTCGAGCTCCTTCGAGTCGCGGATCCTTTCGAGCTCCGACTTGGCCAGAAGCTCTATTCTTTCAAGTGATTCCTTCATTTATTTATCATCCTTTCAAGAGTATTTTCCGATTATGCCGGGCAAAGCCGAAGCCTCGTCCAAAGGTTGCGGCGGCGCTTCATGCGGCGATCGCCTCAAAATAAAAAATCCCGCCGAAGACGGGACGCAAAAGCGCTTGTAAACCACCCAAGGGAGCATACACTCCCGTGCGCGTTAACGCCGCGCCATCGTCTCCGCCTACATCCAAGGGTTTCAGCGGCGCCGCTCGGGAGTGAACTTCGGCCGTTTTCGGTCGGGAAGCTTTCAGCCTGCGGCTCCCCTCTCTAAAGACTTATTCCGGCGTACTCTCTCCGTCGTCGCGTTTTCAGTTCATGTGGGATTATATCACATTTTTATCCGATTGTCAAGAAATTTTTGCGATAATGTCCTTAAGATCCCGCAAAAGCTCCTCCGGAGTGTCGGCGACCGTCCCGGCCCCCGCGGAAAGTATCTCCTCGCGGCTGCGGTAGCCCCAGCTCACGCCGACAAATCCCGCGCCGGAGTTTTTCGCGGTCATATAGTCCGTGTCCGAATCGCCGATGTGGACCGTTTTTTCGGGGGTGAAGCCGAGGGAGCGGATAATACCCAGCTCTGCCGTCGGGTCGGGTTTTTTCGGGATATCCTCCCGCCCGCCCCTTATTTCCGAAAAAACGCCGGGGAAGAAGCTTTCTATCAGCTCCGCCGTGAATTTTTCCGGCTTGTTTGAAAGAACGGCGAGGGTATTCCCTTGCTCCTTAAGTTCTGACAAAAGCAGCGCGATCCCGTCGTAGGGCTTTGTCGTCGCGGCATAGAGGCGGGAGTAGTGGAGCGAAAAGGCGGCGTTTACGCGCTCTACGGTTTTCTCGTCGGCCTCGCCCGGGGGCAGGGCCCGCTCGATGAGCTTTTTAACGCCGTTTCCGACGAAGCGGATGACCTCCCCGCGGGTCCTTTCGGGATAGCCGCCGTCACGCAGGGCGGCGTTCAGGGCGGCGGCAAGGTCTGAGGCGGTGTCCAAAAGGGTGCCGTCAAGGTCGAAGATCAAAAGCGCGGACATATTTAACTTCCTTTACGAAAAGAATGTGTGCTCGATGAAAATTTTAACGCCTATGGCTATGAGTATCGCCCCGCCGACGAGGGTCGCTTTGCCGGAAAGAGCGTCGCCGAAGCGCTTGCCGACAAATACCCCGGCAAAGGAGATGACAAAGGTCGTGAGGGCTACCATGACGGCGGAGAGCGCCATTCTGCCCCCGCCCAAAAGGGTCGAAAAGGACACCCCTACCGCGAGCGCGTCGATAGAGGTCGCAACGCCCTGCAAAATGAGGGTCTTGGGGCTTAGGAAGGACGAGCCCGCGTTGGGGCTTTCCTCGCCCTTGAACGAGTCGTAGACCATCTTCCCGCCGATGTAGCAAAGAAGGACGAGCGCGATTATATGGTCGAAGCGGGAGATGAGGTCAATGAACGCCGAGCCCAGAAGATACCCCGCGGCAGGCATTATTCCCTGGAAAACGCCGAAGCAGAGGCCGCACGCGGCCGCCGTCGCGAGAGCCTTCCCGCGAACGCACATACCGTTTGTGACCGAGACCGCGAACGCGTCCATCGCAAGGCCGACGCCGACAAGAAATATCTCGAAAAGTGACATATCATTCCGCCTTTGAAGCTAAAAGCTCCGAATATTTCGCCCGAAACGCCCCGAAGCTCCCCTGCTCGAGCGCCTCCCGTATACGTTCGGTGAGGGTGTTGTAAAAGTACAGGTTGTGCATGACGGCGAGCCTTCCGCCGAGTTGCTCCCCCGATTTAAAGAGGTGCCGGATATAGCTTCGGGAGAAGTTTCGGCAGACGGGGCAGTCGCACTCGGGATCTATCGGGCTTTCATCGAGGGTGTATTTCGAGTTGGTGAGGTGCATTATCCCGCTCCATGTGAAAACGGTCGCGTGGCGGGCGTTTCGCGAGGGCATTACGCAGTCGAAGAAGTCGACCCCGCGCGCCACCGCCTCGATGATGTTCGACGGCGTGCCCACGCCCATGAGATAGCGAGGCTTGTCGGCGGGCATATAGGGCTCGACCGCCTCGATAATGCGGTACATTTCCTCGGTCGGCTCGCCGACGGCAAGGCCGCCTATCGCGTAGCCGTCGAGGCCGAGGTCGGCTATCTGCTTCATGTGCTCGATCCGAAGGTCCTCATAGGTGCAGCCCTGATTTATCCCGAAAAGAAGCTGGTGAGGGTTGACGGTATCCTCCCGGGAATTGAGGCGGGTGAGCTCGGCGCGGCTTCGCTTCAGCCAGCGCAGGGTCCTCTCGCAGCTCGCCTTGGCATAGTCCTTCGGGGCGGGGTTTTCGACGCACTCGTCGAACGCCATAGCGACGGTCGAGCCGAGGTGGGACTGTATCCTCATCGACTCCTCAGGGCCGATAAAGAGCTTTTTGCCGTCGAGGTGGGACTGGAAATATACCCCTTCCTCCTTAATTCTACGCAGCTTCGCGAGCGAAAAGACCTGAAACCCGCCCGAATCGGTGAGTATCGGCCCGTGCCAGTTCATGAACTTATGGAGCCCGCCCATTTTTCTGATCACGTCGTCGCCGGGGCGGATATGAAGGTGATAGGTGTTGCAAAGCTCGACCTGACACTTAAGATCTGCCAAATCAAGCGAGCTTACCGCGCCCTTTATCGCCGCCGAGGTGCCGACGTTCATGAATACCGGGGTCTGGATAACGCCGTGGACGGTCGTGAAGCTGCCGCGGCGGGCGGCGCCCTCTTTAGTCAAAAGTCTGAACATTTTTGCCTACCTATAAAAAATCACGTTTGAGATAAACCAGCCGATGCCCTTCACCAAAAGCTGACTTATGGCGAGATAGAGCCCTAAAACGGTCAGAGGTATCGCGGGGAGGATATACCAGCGAAGCTTCCAGCCGAGGTCCTTCCAGTATTCCGCCGCGCGGACGTACATGACTATCCAATAAATAAAGAGCGGGCCGGTTATGAGTATGTAAAATTGGCAGCTGAACCCCAAAAACAGGGGCAGGGTGATCATCAGCCCGACAAAGAGCTTTATCATCTCTTTTTTGGGCTTGTATTTCGCTTCGTAGGGATTGTCGGAAAAATCCGCAAGGGTCTTAAGATCCTTCTTCAAAGACATTTTTATCACTCCCAAGTAAAGATATGACCATTATACCGAAAACTTTTTGCGTTGTCAACCTTGACAAGGGAAGTTTTTTGTGATAAAATATATGAGCCGCCGAAAAAACGGCAGGAAAGAAAACGGAAAGAAACGGAAACGTAAAAGGAACCCAAACCAAAACCGAAACCGGAAACTTAGCTCAGCTGGTCAGAGCGCCTGCTTCACACGCAGGAGGTCGGCGGTTCGAGCCCGCCAGCTTCCACCATCATACCGAAAAAGCCCCTATTTTAGGGGCTTTGGTATTTTCTATACACGAATTTTACACGATTTTATTTAAAATCGCCACTGCTCTTTCTTCCTCGCGGTTTTAGTGGAAATTTCAGGGTGGGGATGGTTATGCGGGGGGGGCGGCGGGGGGATAGAGACGTAGGCACTGCTTCGACGCAGGAAAGCGCAAAAGTCGAGTTCGGGCAAAGCCCCTGCCTCACCGCAGCAAGGTGCGAGTCTGCACGGGCAAAGCCCCATGCGCGGAGCTTCGCTCCGCGCGGCCGGGAGGCTCCGCCTCCCGGCACGCCGGCCACGGAGTGGCCGGCGGGGGCTTTGCCCCCGCACTGTCGGGCTGCCCCTCCCCGGTTTTTGCAGCATATCCTGCCTTCGTGCCCCTGCTTGCAGCATGCTTGTACTTTGCTGCCTCGGCGCTGGAAAGCGGAAAATCCGCACCGGGCGGCAGCTCGTCGTCGCAAGCTCCATATCCCTCGCCCCTCCGCGAGCGTCGGGGCTCACTCATTCCGTGCACAGAAGCGATTGCTTTTCTGCAAGACAACCGAGGCAGTCATTTTTGCCGAGGGCAGTCGAGCGGATAAAAGCAACGCTTTCTGTTACCTCCTCTTCCCCGCAAATGCTGGATTTGCGGGGCCCCCTTATGCCGCCATGCCAAGCCCGCTTGCAGGCTTGGCAGGCGCGCACTCCGTGAGCAACCCGGGCTTCGCCCCCGCACTACCCTGCCTCATCACAGCCAAGTACAGCCCCCGCGTGGCAGACCTTGTGACGTCCATAAACCGGTCGCCACAAGCCGCACCTTTCTCCCGTCGCATTTTTAATTGTCGAATTTTTGGCCAAACTCCTCCTGAACACCCATTATACCCAGTGGATTTTTACCGCCATAACGCATGATTTTGATGCCGTCACAAGGAAAATACAGGCATTTATGTCTGGCTTTTTCAGTAATCATCAGCAATTTGCACATAATCTTTCTTAGAATTAACGGCATTATAATGAACATTTCACAAAAAATCAGTGCTTTCTATAATCCTCCACAATATTCGACAATCATTGCCGAAAAACTGTGCTATAATGCAGAAAAAAGAGAAAGGAGGGCGGAATATGTCGGACTTTGAATTGGAGGTTTTGGTCGAGCAGACGCTTGCCGAGCTCGCTGTTCCCGCGCACCTGAGCGGCACCGAAATGATCAAAACCGCGGTATTGCTGGTTTTAAACGACTCGAGCTACTTACACAGCGTGACCGCGCGGCTTTACCCGGACGTCGCCAAGAAGCTCAACTCCACTCCTGCGAGGGTCGAACGCTCAATCAGGACAGCCGTCGAAAGCTGCTGTTCGAGGTGCAGCTATAACGTTTTGCAGCGCTATTTCGGCGCGAGCCTTGACCCGGAATCAGGTAAAATGACGAACTCGGAATTTATCGCGAAGCTGGCGTGGGCGCTGCGCAAGAAAATGCGCGATGGGGACATGGAAATGAAGGTATAAGGTATTTTGCTATATTAATGATATCTTACGCAGTATTACAGACAAACTTAAAAAACAGCAATAACAATGCGCAGTTCCATCCTCCTGGCAGGATGGAGCTGCCGTTCTCCCCCTTGACACCCCCTCCAAAACGTGCTAAAATATCCTCACAGACCGAAGTAAAATCCGCTTCAAGGGAGGTGTAAGCAGTATTTATCCTTTTTATGCCAAAGTCTGAATATCTCATGAAAGGGGACTGAATTATGCCAAAAACTATTGAGTCGGTGATCGCGACCTGACCGGGAGGCCGGGCTGCCTCCCAAAAAATTTTTTTGGAGGACGCATGGATCACAAAGCAAAAAATTCACCCTACAAAGAGCGTTTGGGTCATGACGGCGAGCCGTTCAAGTGCCAATTTTGCGGCAGAACGGTCACGCCGGACGGCGCAGGCACACGGCACCGCAACCACTGTCCCTACTGCCTTTGCTCGAAGCATCTCGACGTCGAGCCGGGCGATCGGGCGGCAGACTGCGGCGGCACTATGGAGCCCGTCGCGGTGTGGGTGCGAAAGGGCGGCGAGTGGGCGATAATCCACCGCTGCCGGGTCTGCGGGGCGCTTTCGTCGAATCGGATCGCCGCCGACGACAATCAGCTGAAGCTGCTTTCGCTGGCGCTGAAGCCGCTTGCCGAGCCGCCGTTCCCGCTGGACAGCATATCTTTGGAGGAGTAAAACCAAGCAGCCGAACCTTCGGCTGCTTTTTTGGCGGAGGAAAAGCGCCTCCCCTCCCGTCATTTTTCACAAAAATCTCCCCGAATTTTTGTTTCTTAACATTATTAACAGTCCGTACATTTGGACTCCGAGAAGGATTTCAAAAAAATTTTTCAAAATGTTGCACATTCCCGTGCAACTTTTGCCCGTTTTTTCGGTATATATGGAAAGGCCTTTTCCACACAAATAAAAATGCCACCCACGGCGGCACCTTTAAAATCTGTCATCTGCTTTCTGTCCTCTGACCTCTCTCCCAAAAAGGAGGCCCCCTCCGAGCCTCCTCTTGTTCAATATTCCCTACCCGCCTTTCGCCTATCCTCTACTCCACCCTCCAATAGATCCCGTACCTATCCTTGATCATATAATACGGCACGAATTCCATGCCGCCGCAGGTGAAGCAGAGCTCCTTATCGGTCGGCTTGATGAAGTTTTCGGGGCGGCGCTTAAGCTCCTCAAGGGTCGTGCCGAGCTTTAAGACCCCGTCCGAGGTGCTTTTTTCGGCGAACGCGACCGCCACGCCTCCGCGGTATGTCGTCATGTCCTCGTCGCCGAGCTTTGCCGCCAAAAGGTACGCGCCGTATTTTAACGCGGCGACGTTTTCGCTGTCGGGGAGGGTCAGAACGCGCATGATCGCGCGTAGGCGAATTTCGATGCTGTCGCCCTTCGAGACCGGCTTTTCAAGCTCGCAGAAGCCGCCCCGCACGAGCGCCCCCGCCGGGCAGCCGTTCAGAAGTATCTCCGGCTCGCCCTGCGCCCAGTCGGGTATCCTCACCCGGACCTTGATTTTTTCGCCCTCGGTGATCTTAAGGACCGAGCTTCCGTCCCTTGTCGCGTCGCCGGTCATGACCGCGGAAACGCCGTCCGCCTTAAGTTCAAACGGCAGGCAGGAGACGACGGTGAGGGAGCTTTTGTCGCCGAAGACGTAGAGCTCGCCGAGCTTGGTGAAGTTTTCCATTCCCGAGCCGGTGCAGCACCAGAAATCGTCCCACGGGCTGGAGTAGACCTTGAAATAGCCTGTCGCCATGGCCTGGAAATAGGTGGTCATGCCGGTGTCGGGGTTCTGCGAAGCTAAAATATGGTTAATGTATGCGTTTTCGAGGTAGTCCGCGTATTTCCGCTCGCCGGTCGCCATGAAAAGTTCCTTAGTCAGCTTAAGCATATTGTAGACGTTGCAGGTCTCGCAGTTGGCGTTGGTGCGGTTTTTGTCGAGCTTATCGTCCTCGCGGAAGTGCTCCCACTCGGAATTTCCGCCGGTGTGATATGTGTGGTGAGCCATCACGTTGTTCCAGAAAATTTTCGCGACATTAAGATACCCCGAGGCCTCGATCGTTTCCGTGACCGCCTTTGAGCCGCTTCCGATCACCGGCGCGGTTATCGTCTTTCCGTTGCAGAGGGTGTATCTTTTCAGCATGCCGATGATTTTCGGGATAGTGGTGTTCGCGTGCCTTCCGCCGAGCAGGTTTTCCTTTTTGGTGAGGATGTCCGAAAACAGCGCTTCCTCGTCGAACCCGTGAGCGGCGGCCGCAAAGCGGTCGTCCCCGGTGATGTCGTAAAGCTCGTACAAAACGTCGTTCATTCCGCCGTATTCGATCGAGAGCACGGTGTCCCGGGTCGCCCTGTCCCACTTAAGAGCTCGCTCATACACCCAAACGCCGAGCTTTTTCGCGATCTCAAGCGCCTCGTCGATCCCCGCGACGCTGTATGCCGAGATGAGCCCGCTTAAAATTTTGTGCATGGTGTACCACGGCACCCACGACTCCTTAAAAAGATCCGCCTTGCCCTTTTCGACGTTGTCGAACTGCGCCTCGACGTTTTCGGGGTCAAGTATCTTTGCTCCCCACAAAAAGCCGTTCGGCAGCTGGGCTTCCTTAAGCCCCGAAATTATTTTTTCAAGCATTTCACGAAGGACCGCGCGGTCGTTTTCGGGAATAGCGCGGTTCACGCTTGCCTGTGCGAGCGCGGTGAAGTAGTGGCCCATCGCGTGTCCGCCTATAAGAAGACTCTCCCACCCGCCGTAGGGTGCGGCGTCGGTCTTTATCCCCGCGTTGAGCCGAAAGCCCGCAAGCACGCGGTCGACGTCGAAGGACTTAAGGTATTCCGTCTCCTTTTCGACGGCGTTTTTGCTGTAGGGGTCGGTCGGCACCACCGAGCCGAGCGGGAACGCGCCCAATTTCATAATATTTCCAAGCATTTTCATTCTCCTTTTCCGAAATTTCCTTGTGATGAGTATAGCATATTTTGAGGAGGTTGTCAACGAGGGGAGAAAAGAAGACAGAAGGCAGAGGGCAGAAGGCAGAGGGATAAGGCGGGGGCGTGGCGAAGGAGCATGAGGGGAGGATGATGGGAGAGTGGGTGGGGCTGCGAGGGAAGGTGGGGAGAGTGGGAGGGGCAAGCTTTGTATGGAGCGGGGGTTGCAGGGGTGGGGCTGCGCCGCGCGGGGATTGCGCTTTGTGTCTCTAACGCAGTAAAGCGCGGGCTTGCACGTGCAAGTAGAGGCAGGAAAGCGGTCGCTTCTGCGAAACTTTGGTAGAGGCAATGAACGGGGCGAAGCCCCAACGCCCATGAAATGGGCGTTGTCCGCCGCGCCAAAGCTTCGTACTAACCTTATAAATAGCAGGAAATTCGGAGTTTTGCAAGCCAACTAAAACGAAGAGCGGCGGGAAGCACGCCTCAGGCGTGCTTAGGGCTTCGCCCTACGTGGCAACTGCGTTTGTCCTTCATTTTGCCGTGACCCCACCTGTTTGCACAAGGTATTCGCTCTCAAGCTCGCTCATGTTATTTTAAGCCCCCACCCCTGCCCCTCCCCGGTGGAGAGGGGCTCATCGCCGCACTTTCCTACCACACTGCAACAATATGTAAAATCGTGCTCGGGTAAAGCACCCTCTTCTGCCTCACCGCAGCAAAGTGCAAAATCTGCACCCGGGCAAAGCCCCATGCGCGGAGCTTCGCTCCGCGCGGCCGGGAGGCTCCGCCTCCCGGCACGCCGGCCACTCCGTGGCCGGCGGGGGCTTTGCCCCGCACTCCCTGCCTACCCGCAGCGCAGTGCAGCCCCCGCGTGGCGAAGCCCCGGCGGCAGCTTCGCTGCCGCACGCCGGCACCGCAAGCGGTGCCGGCTCGGCGCCCTTCGGGCGCCTCGGGGCTTCGCCCATCCCACTCACCCCTCTCCTCCCCAAATCTCTCCCCTCATTGTATATTTCTCCTAAATTTGCTAATACTTAGATTGAAACAGCACCGAAGGCTGTTTGAAGGTATTTTCATTAGGAGGCAACTATGAAGAAGGTTAAATTTCAGAACGCCGGGCGGGCGATGTACGCCATGCTCTGCGCAGGGCTCATCGTCGTCGGGATAGCCTCGGTGGCGGGCTACCGTGCAGCCGTGGGCTCGGTGACAAAGGGCTTTGAAACGGACAATGCGGCGGACGATATCGACTATTCCGAGGTCGACGCCGTGCTTTCGGGCATTGAAAAAGCAAACAGCGAGACTCCCGCAAGCGCCTACACGCCGCCTGTTCACGAGCCGGAATACGGGCTTCCCGCGGCTTCTGACGCCGAAACGGACGATACGCAGCAGGCCGACGGCGCCGCAGAGCCCACCGACGACGCGCTTATTGATCTCACCGACGAGCTTGAAGCGCTTTATTACGAGCAGGCGGTGATGATGCCCGTGAACGGCGAAATTTTGGCGGCATATTCTGAGGGCGAGCTTGTCAAGACCGGCGGCGGGGTCTGGCGGACTCACGACGGAATTGACATTGCCGCGGCGGAGGGCACCGACGTCAAGTCCATGACATCCGGCACCGTGACCGACGTTTATAACGATCCGCTCTGGGGATGCTGCGTGACGGTGGACCACGGCAACACCCTTTCGGGCTGCTATTTCGGGCTTTCTCCCGAGCTTGCGGTCAGCGTGGGCGATACTCTCAACGCGGGGGACGTCATCGGGAAGGTCGGGAACACCGCGGACATAGAGTCCGACTCGGGGCCGCACCTGCACTTCGCGCTCAAGTATGAGAACCGCTGGATCGACCCGATTAGTTACATCGAGCCGATGAAATAAGCGCTTCGCTGACGGGAAACCCCGCGCGGGTTTCCCGTAAACCTTTCCTGCATGGCCTACGCTCGCCGCTCCGGCCATAGCAGTATAAAACCCGGGGAATGGATCCCCGGGTTTTATGGATTTGGAGCAGTGTCAGCAGACCTTTGCCTTGTGCGCTGCCGTGTCCGTAAAAAATAAAAATTCCGGGAGGAGATCCCGGAAAAAATTTATCCGAAAAGCTGGAGCAGGGAGCCGGCGAGGGTGCCGATGAAGTAGAGAATGGCGGCGACGGCGATATTTTCCTTTAGGCTTTTATTCGTCCTGAAAAGCACCACAAGCCCCATGCCCGCGCCGGTCGAGAGCCCCGCGACCACCGCGCCGAAGCTTATGCTCCCGGCGGCGTAGAGGTCGGTCAGAACGACGGACGGCGCGCAGTTCGGGATAAGCCCGATGAGCGCGGTTATAAACGGCTGGAACGGGCTGTCGGTCATTAAGAACGCGCCGAGCCTGTCCTCGCCGAGAACGGCTATCAGAAGCCCCAGAGCGAGCGAGACCAGAAACACGAACACGGTTATTTTGACGGTGTGAATCAGCGCGGAGTAGACCACTCCGTGCTCCTCGCAGCCGCAGTCCTCGCAAAGGTCGCGGTAAGGCTCCTCGTCCTGATTGCGCTTGCCACGCAGGAGCTTTATTATGAGGTCGACCGCGATCCCTGCGATCACCGCGATAACAATCTTCGTGGCAATTAAAGCCAGCACGCGCGAGGCGCCCTCCGGCCTTGCAAGGAGTATCGGCACCGCCTCGTCGGAGGTCGCGACAAACACCGCGATGAGCGTGCCGAGGCTTATCAGCCGCCCCGAATAGAGGTTCGAGGCCGCGACCGAAAACCCGCACTGCGGCAGACACCCGAGCGCCGCGCCGCCCAAAGGCCCCAGCGGGCCCATTTTCCGCAGGGCGTTCGGCAGACGGTCGGAGGCCTTATGCTCCAAATATTCTATCAGAAGATACACCCCGAAGAGAAACGGCAGCATTTTAAGCGTGTCGAGGAGGGTATCGGTAAGAACGTCCAAAAAAAGCTTCATAAAATTTTCCTTTCACATCATGAGACAATTATAATTTATATTTTGCGAAAAGTCAATACTCGGTTATTGCTTTTTTTGACGGTTTGTGATATTATAGCCATATATGATATTGAAAGGGCGGTTTTTTTGTGTTCGAGGGCAGACGGATAATACTTGCTTCGCAGTCTCCGCGAAGAAAAGAGCTTATAAGATACATTTTTTCCGACTTCGAGGCGATACCCTCCGGCGCAGACGAAACCCCTCCCGAGGGCGTTTCCGCCGAGGAGGTGCCGGAGATACTCTCGGCAAGAAAGGCGCTCGACGTCGCAAAGACCGACCCCGAGGCGCTCGTCATAGGCTGCGACACGGTGGTCATCCTTGACGGGGTCATCTTCGGGAAGCCGAAGGACGAGGCCGAGGCGTTTTTGATGCTTAAAAGCCTTTCGGGCAGGACGCATAGGGTCGTGAGCGGGGTGTGCGTCTGCTGCGCAGGGAGGACGATGTCATTCACACAGACGACAGAGGTGACGTTTTATCCTTTGAGCGACGGGGAGATTTTGAGCTACATATCCGAGTATCCGCCGCTTGACAAGGCGGGATCGTACGGGATCCAGGACAGAGGCGGGCTGTTCGTCAAGGAAATTAAGGGAGATCACTATAACGTCATAGGCTTTCCGGTCGCGAGGCTTTACCGCGAGCTGGGGCAGTTTGAAAAAATAATCGCGAAAAGGGGAGGCGGCGTATGAGCAGGGCGGAAAGCTGCGAGCTGACGAACATTTTTCTTTTGCGGCGGGGCGACGAGATACTCATGCAAAACCGCGCGGCGAAGGAATGGCACGGCTATGCGCTTCCGGGCGGGCATGTAGAGCCGGGCGAGTCGATAGTCGATTCCGCGGTCAGGGAGCTTTTTGAGGAGTCGGGGCTTACCGCCATTGAGCCGAGGCTCTGCGGGATAAAGCAGTTTCCGAAGGACGGCGGGAGGTATCTGGTGTTCCTGTTTACGGCGGATAAGTTCGAGGGGGAGCTTCGCTCGTCGGAGGAGGGCGAGATGAGGTGGGTAAAGCGCTCGGAGATCAAAAACCTTAAGACGGTAAACGATTTGGAGGAGCTTTTAGAGGTAATGGAGAGCCCCGGGCTGAGCGAATTTCAGTACGTTCTCGACGGGGACGGGTGGAATATAGTTTTGAAATAGGGAGAAATATGGGAATATTCAAGAAAAAGGACAAATATCAGCCGACGAAAAAGGACCTTGCGAAATTCAACGGCAAGGCGATACAGTACTGCGTTGAAAGGGTTAACGGCGTTGAGCAGGTTCTCGGCAAGGACGGCGGGATAATAGTTTTGGACGACGTTATAGTCATTATGTGCGAGGCTCACGAGGTGTTTCGCTGCCGCATTAAGGGCGCGACGGTCGCGGAGCTTCTGTCCGGCAACGGCGTGGAGATAAGCGGGATAGACGATACGACCGGCGAGAAGAGATATACCGTGGCGCACTATTCGTACTACCGAAAGGTATGACCGACGGGCTTTGAAGGAGGACGGATATGGAGGAAAATCGGCGGATAACCATACGCGAGATGAGAAAAGAGGACGTTGAAACGTTTGTGCGCGAGGAAAGGGCGCAGGGCTGGGACGCCTCGCCCGAAAAGCTTGAAACAAGGCTTCGGGACAGAGAGGAAAAGGGCGCGCTGCCGCTCGTTGCGGAATATGACGGCGAGCCGGCGGGGTATCTGACGCTATATCCGAACAGCGCTTGGGGAGCGCTCGGCGGCAAGGGGCTGCCGGAGATAGTCGATTTTAACGTGCTCGAAAGGTTCAGAAGAAAAGGGATAGGCTCACGGCTCATGGACGAGGCGGAAAGGCTCGCAAAGGGATACGCGGACAGGGTGTATCTCGGGGTAGGGCTGATGAGCTCTTACGGGGCGGCGCAGAGGCTCTACGTCAAGAGGGGGTATATCCCCGACGGGTCGGGGGGTCTGGCACGGGAACGCGCCCTGCCCCGAGTATGCCGAGACGGTCAACGACGACGATCTCGCGCTGTATTTATATAAGGAATTGAGGGGGTAAATATGGATATTTCGGCAATAACGGCCTGCGGCGGGGACTGCACGGGCTGCAAAAAGAAGGCGGACGGGCTGTGTCCCGGCTGCATCGAGGCGGACGGATACGTCCCGGAGTGGGCGGAATCGGGCAGGTGCAGGGTACACGCCTGCGCGAGAGAGCACGGCGCGCGGTTCTGCGGGGTATGTCCCGAATTTCCGTGCGGGAAGATGACGGAGCTTATACACTGGGACAGGGACATAGTCGCGCACATGGAGGGGCTGCGGGACAGATACATGGAGGAAAACGGCGGATAAACAGGGGGACGGCGGGATCATGGGGGCGAAGCCCGAGGCCGCCCGAAGGGCGGCCTGCCCGGCGGCTCCGCCGCCGGGCGTGCGCCCCCGGAGGGGGCGCACCGGGCTTCGCCGCACGGTGACTCTGCGCGGCCCCGGGCGGGGGCGGAAGGCCGGGGAGCCGACCCGGAGGGTCGGCTCCCCCGCGCCCCTGCGGGGCGCGGTCGGCGCACGCGAAGCGTGCGCCGGGGCTTCGCCCCATCCCCCGCCGCCATCCCCGCCCCCGCGCAACGGATAAAGGAGGACAAAGTATGGAAAATTATCGCATCGAACACGACTCTATGGGCGAGGTAAAGGTCCCCGCCGAACACCTTTGGGGCGCGCAGACCCAAAGAAGCTTCGACAACTTTAAGATCGGCACGGAAAAAATGCCGGAGGAGATAGTCCGCGCGTTTGCCGTGCTGAAAAAGGCCTGCGCCGAGGCGAACCGCGACCTTCTGTCCGAAAAAATGACCGAGGAAAAGCTCAACGCGATCTCCGCCGTCTGCGACGAGATACTTGAGGGCAAGCTCCCGGACGAATTTCCGCTCGCCGTCTGGCAGACCGGCTCGGGAACGCAGTCGAACATGAATCTGAACGAGGTCATCGCGAACCGGGGCAACCAAATCGCCGGGAAAAAGCTCCTGCACCCGAACGACGATGTAAATATGTCCCAGTCCTCTAACGACACCTTCCCCGCCGCGATACACATTGCCGCGGTCATGGAGACCAAAAAACGCCTTATACCCGCGCTTACCGCTCTTTTGGAGGAGTTTTCCCGCCTCGAGGACGAAAACGGGGACGTCTTAAAGTGCGGACGCACCCACCTTCAGGACGCCGTGCCGATACGCTTTTCACAGGAGATAAGCGGCTGGAAGGCGCTCCTCGACCGCTCCCGCGAGCAGATAATGCTTTCCTTCGGAACGCTCTCGAACCTCTCCCTCGGGGGAACGGCGGTCGGCACCGGGCTGAACGCGCCGAAAGGCTTTGACAGCCTCGTCGCCGAAAAGATCACCCGCGCGACCGGCCACCCCTTCAAGACCGACCCCAACAAATTCCACAGCTTAAGCTCGCAGGACGAGGCGGTGTTCGCCCACGGGGCGTTAAAAGCCCTGGCGGCGGACCTCATGAAGATCGCGAACGACGTGCGCTGGCTCGCATCGGGGCCGAGGACCGGCCTTGGCGAGATATCCATACCCGCGAACGAGCCGGGCAGCTCGATAATGCCCGGAAAGGTCAACCCCACGCAGTGCGAGGCGGTCACGATGGTCGCGGTTCAGGTCATGGGGAACGACGCGGCGATAGGCTTTGCGGCCTCGCAGGGAAACTTCCAGCTCAACGTATTTCTGCCGGTCATCGCCTACAACTACCTCCAATCGGTCCGCCTGTTGGGGGACGTCATGCGCAGCTTCCGCAAAAACTGCGTCGCGGGGATAAAGCCGAACGTCGAAAAAATGCGGGAGAACGTGAACCGCTCTCTGATGCTCGCCGCCGCGCTTAACCCGTCGATCGGCTATGAAAACGCCGCAAAGACGGTCAAGCTCGCGTTTGAAAAGAACATCACCCTCAAGGAGGCCGCCGTCGGGCTCGGCTATCTTTCCGCCGAGGAGTTCGACAGGGTCTTCAAGCCCGAAAAAATGACATATTGAATATAAAGGAGCATAAACATGACGATCAGCGAAGAATCTTTACAAAAGCACTACGAGTGGCAGGGGAAGATAGAGGTCGTCTCCCGCTGCGAGATCAAGGACCGCCACGACCTTTCGGTGGCATACACCCCCGGCGTCGCCGAGCCCTGCCTCGTCATACAGAAGGACATTGACAAGTCGTATGAGCTGACCCGCAGGGGAAACCTCATCGCGGTAATAACCGACGGCACCGCGGTCTTAGGCCTCGGCGACATCGGCCCCGAGGCGGGAATGCCTGTTATGGAGGGCAAATGCGCGCTCTTCAAGACCTTTGCCGGGGTCGACGCATTCCCGATTTGCGTGCGCTCAAAGGACGTCGACGAGATAGTCCGCACGATATATTTAATTTCGGGGAGCTTCGGCGGGATAAACCTCGAGGACATCTCCGCGCCACGCTGCTTCGAGATAGAGCGGCGCTTAAAGGAGATCTGCGACATTCCCGTCTTTCACGACGACCAGCACGGCACCGCCATCGTCGTCGCGGCGGCGCTGATAAACGCCTTAAAGGTCGTCAAAAAGGAGATGTCGGCCGCTCGGGTGACCATCTGCGGCGCGGGCTCTGCGGGCTGCTCCATCGCAAAGCACCTTTTGAACATCGGCTTTAAGGACGTCACCCTCGTCGACAAGCAGGGAATAGTCTGCAAGGGCGAGGACTGGCTCAACCCCGAGACCGAAAAAATGGCGGAGATAACGAATCTTCGCGGGCTTAAAGGCACTCTCGCCGACGCAATGCGCGGGGCGGATATATTCATCGGCGTTTCCGCGCCCGGGATCGTCACCGAGGAGATGATAGCCTCGATGGCTCCCCGCGCGATAGCCTTCCCGATGGCGAACCCCGTGCCAGAGATAATGCCCGACCTTGCCTTAAAGGCGGGCGCCGAGGTCGTCGGCACGGGCAGATCGGACTTTAAAAACCAGATAAACAATGTCCTCGCCTTCCCGGGGATTTTCCGCGGAGCGCTCGACTGCCGCGCCTCGCAGATAAACGACGAGATGAAGGTCGCGGCATCATATGCGCTCGCGTGGCTCGTTCCCGATGAGAAACTGAGCGCCGACTGCATTATACCCTCCGCGACGGAGCCGGGGGTCGCAGAAGCGGTCGCGAAAGCAACGGCAGAGGCCGCAAGGCGCTCGGGCGTGGCGCGGATTTAGCTCGGAGGGAACATGAAAAAGCTTTTATTCGTCTATAATCCCCATTCCGGGGTGCAAACGATCACAAGAAGGCTCGGTGCGACGGCGGAGCTTTTCACCGAGGCGGGCTATGACGTGACCGTTCACCCGACCCTTTTCGCGGGGGACTGCCGTGACACCGTGCAAAGGCTCGCCGAGGGGTTTGATCGGGTCGTCTGCGCGGGAGGCGACGGCACCCATAATGAGGCGGTAAACGGCCTCATGAGCGCAGGGGCGGACATGCCCTACGGCTATATCCCCTGCGGCTCGACGAACGATTTTTCCCACTCGGTGGGTATCCCGACGAGGCTTTTAGACGCCGCGAAAACCTGCGTGGAGGGTGTGCCGTTTCGGTACGACCTCGGCTTCACCGAGGGGCGGTATTTCACCTACGTCGCGGGGTTCGGGGCGTTCACCGAGGTCACATATACCACCCCGCAGCAGCAAAAAAACGCGCTCGGCTACTTCGCCTACCTTATTTCGGGCGCGGCGAGCCTGCCGAACATCGTGCCGTATCATGTGAGCTTTTCCGCCGAGGAGCGCTCGGGCGAGGGGGATTATGTTCTGGGGCTCGTTACGAACACGCTTCAGGTCGCGGGAATGAAGAATATCCTGCCGCAGAACGTCGCACTCGACGACGGGCTTTTAGAGGTTCTCCTCGTGAAAAACCCGAAGAACCCGATAGAGCTCAACAAGATACTCGCCGCCGTCATGAAGCACGATTTTTCGGCCGACTGCTTCGAGTATTTCAAGACGAAGCGGGTGAGATTCCGCTCGTCCTCGCCCCTTGCGTGGACGCTCGACGGCGAAAACGGCGGCTCGAGAACCGAGACCGAGATAACCTGCGTTCCCTCGGCGCTGAGCATACTCACGAGGGCGAAAAAATAAAAAACAAGGCGGAGCATAAAGCTCCGCCTTTTTAGTTTACAGCCACTGTATAAAACCCGTTTTGCTGTTTCGGTCGAACCCTGCCCGCTCGTAAAACCGCAGGGTGTCCTCGCTCTTTGAACCTGTGAGGAGCATCATCTTGTAGCAGTTTTCGCGCCGGGCTATATCCCTCGCAAAATTCAGGCAGGCCGTCGCATAGCCCTTTTTTCGGTGAGTCTTGTCGGTGACGACGTTTTCGACAAGGGCGTAAGGGCGCTGCCCGCGGGTCAGGTTCGGGATAATCACGCACACGCAGGAGGAGACCAAAACGCCGCTTTCCTCCGCGACTATTATGTGATGGTTTTTGTCATCAAGAATGCTCTGCCAGACCGACATGAGCCTGTCGTCCTTTTCGGGGATAGGCTCGCCGTGAAGCTGCGAATAAAGCGCCAAAAGCCCGTCAAGATCGCTTTCCGCGATTTCTCTTATCATATTTTCCCGCCTGCCTTACAGCTTTTCAAGAATATCGAGAGTGTGGTGCGACGCGCCGATGAGGTCGCCCCGCTCGCAGATCGCAAAATGATAGTCCATCCACTTCGCAAAGGTCTCGTCGTCCATGGCGTCGATATATTCCCGCTTATAGTTCGTCGCGCCGTCGGTGGCGACAAGCTTGATTCGTTTCACGGGAAGCTCTGCGTCAAGCTCGGCGATATCCTCCGTGCGCACCAATTCAAACAGGTCCTTCGGCTCGCTTATGCAGTGCCAATCCGGCGTGAGCATGTTCAGCTCCATCACTTCATTCAGCTTGTTGAGCCCAAAGACGTACTGTATGACCGTCGGCTCGTTCATGCAGTAGGCGATCATGATCTTCCCGCCCGGCTTCGTCACCCGAACGGCCTCGCGAAGGGCTTTTATCTTGTCCTCGCGGGTGTAGAGGTGATACATCGGCCCCAGAACGAGGGTGAGGTCGAAGTGGTTATCCCCCAAAAACGAAAGGTCGAGGGCGTTTCCCAAGATCGGCGTGATGCGCTCGCTGCCGTCGAGCTTTGAGGTGAGTATGTCGAGATTGTGTTTTATCAGCTCGACCGCCGTGACCTTAAAGCCCTGCTTCGCGAGGGTGACGCTGTAGCGGCCGGTCCCCGCGCCGACCTCCAAAACGGCGGGGTCGGAAAGCGCGGAGAGGTGCTCGGAGATGTATTTCATCGTCGTGAGATACTCGACCTGCCCGTGCCGGGATAACAGCCTCCCGTCCTCGTCGTAGAGGGAGTAGTAGGATTCGAGGTGATCAGTGTTCATATCGCGCCTCCTTGAGAAAGTATGGGGAAAGTATAGCATAAAATGGGGAGGGAGTCAAGACTAAGTTAAAATCAAAAAGGCTTAAAAGACTATATCTTCCTTACTATTTGATTCAAACCAATTACCCCTCTATCCTCTGATGCGCATGCACACCCCGACTATCTCCTCCACGTCCTCCTCGCAGTCCCGTGCGAGCCATTCGCACACCACCGACGTTATCCCGCCGAGGTAAAAAAGCGCGGTATACGCCTTCTCCCTCTCCGGCACGCCGTGACTGTCGAGCGCGGGCGAAAAGACCCGGTCAAAGATCTCCGAAAAGGTCTTTTTGGTGTGAAAAAGCTCCTGATGCTGCAAAACTACCCGATAAAGCCGCCGGTTCTCCTTCACGAACCTGAGATACGGCCTCAGGTATTCCGGCGAGATGAAGACGAGCTCTTCGGGACGTCCCCTCCGAAGCCGCCCGCTCACGTCCGCAAGCTCCTCGCCGTACTGTTCAAAGCACCTGTTGTTGGTGTATTCCACACATTCTTCAAGAAGGTCGCCTATATTTTCATAGTGAAGATAAAACGTCGAGCGGTTGACCCCCGCCTTCTCGCATATCTCCTTCACGGTGATATACGGCAGATCCTTTTTCTCGAGGCATTCAATAAGCGCCTCGTCCATTTTAGCCGCCGTGGCGAAATATCTGCTCTCGGTTTTTTTCACCCTCATCGCCTCCAAAAAGCGCCGTCAGTCCCCTTCCGCGATCTCCGTCGCCAGCCTGATAATGTCCCCGGCATATTTTTCCTTGCCGCTCTCCAAAATTTTCCGATATATCGGGTAGTTTACCGCAGCCCCCGCGAATCCCAAAATCCCAACGGCGACGCCCAAAGCCGTAAATACCGCCGTTCCCGAGCCGATGACCCCCATCGAAAGGCACATTCCCGTCCCCGCGACAAGCGCGCAGACGATCCCGAACGAATAGGCAAAGACCTGCGCCGGCAGCTTTGCCCTTCTGTCGAGCTTTTTCAGCGCGACCACCTTCGACGCGCTCTTTTTCGAGTATTCGTTCACGATAGCTTCCGCATAAATTTTGTCTGTGTTCATAAAATTACCTCCTTATGTTTTGATTATATTGTAACATAAGAAGGCGGATTTTCAAACGACACAAACGCCCGAAAGTGACGGGCAGATCAACTTCCGAGAACCCCTGCGGTTTAGTTCGCCCTGTATGCGCTTTGATATGATTTCGCATACTATTCTCTGCACCAACAAAAAGACCCCCGATAGGGGGCCTTTTTGTTGGTGCGGCAAATGGGACTTGAACCCATACGTCGTTCGACACACGCCCCTCAAACGTGCCTGTCTGCCTATTCCAGCACTGCCGCAGGTGATATCTAAGGGGGGTTGGGGGTTCCTTAGATATCGTCGATACCCGAGGGGATGGGGTGGCTCGGGTACCGAATGAGGGGTGCTCGGGGGTGACCGAGCGTTGTTATTATAGCACTGTGGGGCGAAAATGTCAAGGGTTTTTCAAAAAATTTTTCTGAAAATTTCTTTTTGGGGGATCTTTCCCTCCGCCTTCCGCCAAAAATCCTCGCGCTTCAGTCCTTTTCGTAAAAAACGAGGTCCATGCGCTCGTTTACATGCTCCACCCTGCCGGTTCTTCGGTAGCCGAGCTTTTCGTAGAGGCGCAGGTTCCCCTCCTCCTGCAAAACGGTCTCGACCACCCGGCCGCTTTTCCCGTAAATTTCCTCCCGGGGGATTCTCCCCGCCGCGATCCCCCAAAAATCCCCGCGCTTCAGTCCTTTTCGTAAAAAACGAGGTCCATGCGCTCGTTTACATGCTCTACCCGACCCGTTTTTCGGTAGCCGAGCTTTTCGTAGAGGCGCAGGTTTCCCTCCTCCTGCAAAACGTTCTCGACAGCCCGGCCGCTTTTTCCGTAAATTTCCTCCCGGGGGATTCTCCCCGCCGCGGTCCGCCAAAAATCCCCGCGCTTCAGTCCTTTTCGTAAAAAACAAGGTCCATGCGCTCGTTTACATGCTCCACCCTGCCGGTTCTTCGGTAGCCGAGCTTTTCGTAGAGGCGCAGGTTCCCCTCCTCCTGCAAAACGGTCTCGACCACCCGGCCGCTTTTTCCGTAAATTTCCTCCGCTTCAAGTATCGCCCGCCTCGCATATCCCCTGTTTCGGTGCTCGGGCATAATGAATATCGGCGAGATGCGCTTTCGGCTGCCGTCCCCCTTGTCGACGACCCGCATCGCCCCGACCTTTTCGCCCTCCGCCAGAATAAAATAGTAGGCCGAAAACGGCTGCCCGAACCTTTCGGCGACACGCTCCATGCTCTCCGCAGCCGGCGAGGTCTCATAGTCGCGGTATTTATTCAGGAGCCCGGAAAACGCCCTTACCTGCATCTTCCAAAGCTCCTCAATGTCGCATATTTCGGCGCGAAGAAGACTCACCCGCATGAGCTATTCCTCGCCGCCGAGGGATTTGATCCTCGTCTCGCTGTTCTTAATGAGATTAACCATCGACGAGTAGAATTTCGGGAATTCCTCCGCCAGAAGGTGGGTGTTCATCTCGAACTCGTCGGGGTCGGGCCTTTCGTCCCCCTCGACGCCGCCCTTCATCGCGGTGACAAGCCGCGCCTCGCAAAGGCTCATGGCAGAATCTGCGGCGGTCTGCGAGACGTCCTTGTCGATCATGAAGAAATTCTGGTCGTTTTTGGGATTGCAGTTGTAGAGGTGGCGGAAGACCTTGTAGACCGCGAGCATGAGGTAGCCCGAGGCCTCCTTGATGACCGCCTTCGAGCGGCAGCGTGAGAGTATCGAGAAATAAACGTTAAGCGAGTTATTTATCAGCTTTTTGTTGAAGGCGATCATGACCGAGCCGGGGGTGACCTTTTCGCGGACGTTGGGGTCGTCCTCGGGGATATCCTCGACCGAGATGGTCTGTCCGCCGGGCTCGGGCGAGCGGCCGAGAAGGTAGTCGCAGCTGACTCCGTAATAGTCGGCGGCGCGCACCAAAAAATCAAGCCCGCATTCGCGCTTGCCCTTTTCGTAATGTGAAAGCAGCCCCTGCGAGATGCCGAGGTCCTCTGCCGCCTTTTTCTGAGACACCCTGCGCTCCTTGCGCAAAAGTGTCATTATTCTTGCGAAATCTGTCGTCATTGTCGATCTCTCCGAACTTTCGAGAATTTTACTCAAAAAATCCCGCATTACGCGAGTATAACACATAGAATATTATACACCGATTTTTACTGATTGTAAAACCGCATATTAGATAAACTTTCAGAGGGTTTTTTGGTGATTTTGGACGAAAAAAGGGGGAGGGCGAAGCCCGGGCGGCAGCGGAGCTGCCGCCATGCCGGACCCGCTTGCGGGTACGGCGGTGCGCCTGCTTGCGGGCGCACACGGGCTTCGCCCGTGCGAGGCTATCGCTTTACCTTCTTAATGCAGTAAAGTGCAGACCTACATAAGTGGGGGCACAAGCCGTGTGTTCCTATGGAAACTATGGTGGGGGGTACTGTGCATGGGCGAAGCCCCGAGGCGCCCGAAGGGCGCCTAAGCCAAATCCGCTTGCGGATTTGGCTGGCGGCAGCGAAGCTGCCGCCCGGGGCTTCGCCGGTGGGTGTCTACCGCTTTACCTTCTTAATGCTACAAAGTGCAGACTCGCACAAGTGGGGGCACAAGCCTTGTGCTCCTATGCAAATTATGGTGGAGGTACTGACTGGGGCGAAGCCCCAACATTCGCGAAGCGAATGTTGTCCGCCGTAGGGGAGGATAGCGGTTACTTATTAAAAGGCAGGGAGTTTGGCATTTTGCAGACCGTTAAAAGGGTGCGACGGCGGGAAGCACGCGGTAGCACGCTTAGGGCTTCGCCTTCCGTGTTTTCTGCGCATTGCCCGGTTCTTAGTATAGTCATGCGTGAGCTGCCAAAAGGTATTCGCTGCGCTCATGCTATTTTAAGCCCTACCCCCTCCGTCCCTTGTGCAGACCTATAGATTCGCAGCAACCCCCTCCCGGTGAGAGGGGGTCGCACTATGTCTGTGGGCGAAGCCCATGCGGCAGCTTCGCTGCCGCTTGCCCGCCGTGCAGAGCACGGCGGGCGGGTGCGCGCGGAGCGCGCACCCGGGCTTCGCTCCCGCACCCACGCACCACAAAGTACAGCTCCCGCGTGGCGAAGCCTCGGCGCCCACCCTGTGGGCGCTGTTTGCGCACTTCGTGCGCAATGGCGGCAGCTCCGCTGCCGCCTGAGGCTTCGCCCCAGCCCCTGCCGCCTCCCGTCAGCCCTCCCCATCCCCATGCTCCCCCTACCCCCTCGCCCTGCTCCTTGCATCCGGGAATCTTAGCTTCGCCCCACCCCCTCCCCTCCTCCCATCCGCCTTCCGCCCTCTGCTTTCTTCCCGCCCCCGGGAATATCCAAACCGCCCACATTACGTGAAAAGTACTAAAAGGAAATCGGTTAGTAGCGGCAAATCTTCAGACAAAATTTTTTATAATGTGGTCGGTATGGACACTCCCCCCGCTCCCAAACTCCTTGACATTATCCCGATTTTATAGTATAATAGTTCGGTAATAGGAGTTTTCGGAATTTTTGCACCGAAAACAATGCAATAAATTAACATAAATTCATTTATTTTCATTTTTCGGGAGGAATTTTTATGGCAATCAGATCGACAACCATGTCCCGCGAGGGCTTCAACCGTTTGCAGGAGGAGCTCGAAAAGCTCGTCACCGTTCGCAGAAAAGAAGTGGCCGAAAAGCTGAAGGAGGCCCGCTCATATGGCGACCTCTCCGAAAACGCCGAGTACGACGAGGCCAAGAACGAGCAGGGCATGCTCGAGGCGCAGATAGCCGACCTCGAGGTCATCATCGCGAACGCCGTCATCGTCGACGACGACTCGATAAACCTCGACGAAGTGGGCATCGGCTCCATCGTCAAGCTCAAGGACTTCGACCTCGACGAGATCATCGAGTACCAGATCGTCGGCCCCACCGAGTCTGACCCCGACAACGGCAAGATCTCGGACGAGAGCCCCATCGGCAAGGCCTGCCTCAAAAAGCGCGTTGGCGACGTTTTCGAGGTCGAGGCGCCGGTCGGCACGCTTCAGTTCGAGGTCCTCGACATCAACAGATGACCAATAATTAAGGAGATTTAACATGACAGACAACGATACCGCCGTTTTGGGCGAGGAAATTAACGAGCTTAAGAAGATCCGCATGCAGAAGCTTGAGGAGCTCAAGGCCGCCGGCAAGGATCCCTTCGCCATCACGAGCTACGATTGGAACATCACCTGCACCGCTTTAAAGGAGTACTATATCGCCGAGGAGGAAAAGGCCAAGGCCGAAGCCGCCGGCGACGAGGAGAGGTTGAAAGCCCTTCTTGACGGGATCAAGGAGAAAAAGTGGAGGATCGCCGGGCGCCTTCTTTCCAAGCGCGACATGGGCAAGGCGAGCTTCACCGACGTTCAGGATTCGACCGAGAGGCTTCAGGTCTACGTCCGCAAAAACGACATCGGCGACGAGAGCTACGCCGATTTCAAGCGGTTCGACATCGGCGACATCGTCGGCGTCGAGGGCTTTGTTTTCCGCACGATGAAGGGCGAGATATCCCTCCACGCGACCGACATAAAGCTTCTCTCGAAGTCGCTGCTGCCGCTCCCCGAAAAGTGGCACGGCTTAAAAGACCGCGATCAGCGCTACCGCCAGAGGTATGTCGACCTCATCGTCAACCCCGACGTGAGAAAGACCTTCATCTACCGCTCGAAAATAATCAGCTCTATCCGCCGCTGGCTCGACTCGCAGGGCTTTATCGAGGTCGAGACGCCGATGCTTGTTTCAAATGCCGGAGGAGCGGCGGCGAGACCGTTTGTCACCCACTTCAATGCGCTGAATGAGGACTTCAAGCTCAGAATTTCCTTGGAGCTCTATCTTAAGAGACTGATCGTCGGCGGTATCGACAGGGTGTATGAGATCGGCAGAGTTTTCAGAAACGAGGGACTCGACACCCGCCACAACCCAGAATTTACACTCATGGAGCTGTATCAGGCATACACAGATTATCACGGCATGATGGACCTGACCGAGAATCTTTACAGGCATGTTGCCGAGGAGGTTCTCGGCACGACGCAGATACCCTGCGGAGACGTCATTATAGACCTCGGCAAGCCGTTTGAGAGGATAACGATGGTCGACGCGGTCAAAAAATACGCCGGGATCGACTGGCGCGAGGTTAAAACCGACGAGCAGGCCTACAGTATCGCCGACGAGCGGCACATCGAATATGACAAAAAACGCCACAAAAAGGGCGATATTCTCAATCTTTTGTTCGAGGAGTACGTCGAGGAGCACCTTGTTCAGCCGACCTTCATCATGGATCACCCGGTCGAGATCTCGCCCCTGACAAAGCGCAAGCCGGACGACCCCGACTATGTCGAGCGGTTCGAGATGTATATCAACTGCGGCGAGATGTGCAACGCCTACAGCGAGCTCAACGACCCCGTCGATCAGCGCGAGAGGTTCAAGAGGCAGGAGGAGCTTCTGAAGCTCGGCGACGAGGAGGCCAACTCCATCGACGAGGACTTCATGCGCGCCCTCGAGATCGGCATGCCCCCGACGGGAGGAATTGGGTTCGGGATAGACAGAATGATAATGTTATTAACTAATTCCCCGGCGATACGGGACGTGCTGCTGTTCCCGACGATGAAGAGCATAGACAAGTAAAAGCCGTTGTTTATGCGCCTTTGCGGATACTTAAACGCGTTGAATACACCGGTGTATACACCATGAGGCATTGACATATAGAAAATTATAAACTGCCCCCGATTTGCAAGAGTCGGGGGCGGTTGTTCTTTGCCTGTTGTCTAATTTTTATAATTTTTTGTAAAAAAGTCGGTATCTTAGCGGTTTTACACTGGAATATTGACATATCCATACTAAGGTGCTATAATTTTTTTAGAAATTTTTAAAAAGGAACGATGAACCATGCTGCCTGACCAGACCCTCCCTGCTGTGAATACGAACCAGGATATAGAGCAAGTATGCAACAATCTACCTCCAAAGGAGCTCAACGATTTTCTATTAGAGCAGCTCTTCTATACTCGCAAACAGCTTTACTGTTTAGATGGCAATCTGTATGTACGCAACGGATATCACATCGAGCCGGTTTCCGACAGCAAACTGGATTCTCTCGTCCTGTCAGTTCTTGACGACAAATTCAGATTAATCGGTAAGAGAAGCAGAGTAAAATCGGTCGCTGATTTGATAAGACTTCGTGATCCAAACGATTTCATTAATATTTCTCCTGACAATAAGATCATTGCATGTAAAAACGGGGTTTTTGATGCTGAAACCTTCTGGTTTTATGAAGACAGCAATCCGCTTGCTCTTTATTTTGACGCGTCCAAGATATGCAGCAAATACGAGTTGGATATGGAAATGAACCCGGAGTGGTTTTGCCAAAGTTTTAGATCCAAAAATATAAACTGTACAGAGGTAATGTATAATGCACCATTGGGCCCTAATACTTATGCCATTACGTGTCTTTTTCCGAACTTTTGCCACTTATATAATAAGAATATAGAATCTGAAACCTATGAACAGTCACCTGATGGAAATGCTGCTTGGATTTATAATATTGAAATCACATTTCTTACATCAATTTGTGACTATATTTTAAACTTGCCAACACCTGTCGCTGACCAGTTCTTTTCTGACATTGCCAACGGAATCCCTAACATTGTCGAGCGCATCTATCAGATGATAGGCTACATACTTGTCCCAGGCAACGAAGCAAAGGCGTATTTCCTGCTTCAAGGTGAGAGCAACTCCGGTAAGAGCATTTTGGGAAAATTTCTCGAAGGTTACTTTCCTCCCGAGCTTGTTACCTCTCTTGATATCTCACGTCTTGGCGGTCAGTATCTTCCCGACGCCTTATCGACAAGCTGCCTGAACCTGTCGATGGATCTGCCGAACGGCAAGATGTCTGCTAAATCGGTCGCAGTTCTCAAGATGCTGACCGGCGACGATATAATCACTCACGAGGTCAAATACAAGGATGCAAAACCCTACCGAAACAAGTGCAAGTTTGTCTTTTCGACAAACTTCCCGCTTG
Source organism: uncultured Clostridia bacterium (assembly GCA_947624745.1). Classification (GTDB taxonomy): domain Bacteria; phylum Bacillota; class Clostridia; order Oscillospirales; family Ruminococcaceae; genus Faeciplasma. The sequence goes on from CANQLR010000007.1 coordinate 81,058, forward strand.
ATATGCAGATTTATGACCAGGCGTTTTTGAACCGAACGGTATGCATACCGTTCTCCAAATCAGTTCCGTATGAAAGGCAGGATCCGAAACTGCTTGATAAACTGAATGCTGAAAGACCTTATATCATCATCTCCAACACGCAGAAAATAATAGTCAAGAAAAAGCGAAAAGATGTTCCTCCGGGGCAGATGCTCTTCGACACGTCGGGACTTTTGTCTGTGGTATACGGCGGCGACGACAGCGACGACGCCTGGGACGATACTACTCTTATGGATAACCAGCGGTTTAAAAAGCTATGCAGGCTTCCGCAGCTCGGAGTATATGTAGACGAAGCTCACCACCTTTTCGGCGCCGACCTTGAAAAGCAGATTCGTGCAGGAGGAGCAAATAAAACGAGCCTGCGCGATACGATAAACCTGCTTGCTTCAAATACATCTATAGTTGCTTGTTATAACTATACCGGTACGCCGTATGTAAAGAATCAGCCCCTGCCGGAGGTGGTCTATTCATACGGTCTGCGTGAGTCCATCTGGGGAGGTTATCTCAAGGACGCTGACCCGATAGGATACGAGAATGTAAAGAGCGAAGAGTTTCTCAGAGATGCTGTTAAAAAGTTCTGGGAACGCTATGGCGGCAATACATATGAGGAACTCAACCCCAAACTTGCCATCTACGCCGCAAGCATTGAAGAAGCTGTATCCGAAGTAAAACCCGCTCTTGAAAATATACTTTCCGAGCTTGGAATACCGCTGACAAAAATTCTATTGAATGTAGGCGATGCCAAGTACACAAAAAATGACGATATTCGCAATTTTAATAATCTTGATGTTAAGGAATCCGAAGGTAACGATAAGCAGTTCATTATCCTTGTCGAAAAAGGAAAAGAAGGATGGAATTGCCGCTCCCTGTTTGGCGTAGCTCTTTTCCGCAATCCTTCGTCTAAAATTTTTGTGCTTCAGGCAACAATGAGATGCTTAAGATCAATTACGGATGAAGGACATACCGCTACAATTTTCCTGTCAAAAGAGAATTTTGATATTCTTGACGACGAACTGCATAAGAATTTCAATATGACTATAAACGATCTCAAAGAGCCGTCAAACGCTGAAAGACGTAGAGTTCAGGTTCATGTTATGCCTCCGCAAAGGTCAATCAAACTAAAACACGTTTGGCATGAATATTCTCTCCACGGCAAGGAATATACCGAACCGTTGGATTTCAAACTGGCTGAAACCGATTTTTCAAAGTATACAAGCAAAATTTATGAACGCGAAAGCATTGCTGCTGATACAACCGTCAAGGAAAAGAACGCCGACGATATTAGAAACGACGTGAGATACAGTAAGCTTACGCTCATCGGCGAGATTTCACGTTATCTGAACATTTCCTGCATTACAGTTTCGCGTATTTTAGATGAGTCTGTTGACGGAACGGAATATATTCTTGAAACAGTCAACAAATATAATGCTGTTTTGGATGACATTATTATCCCAAGTATATTCCATGCCCTATTTGAAGTTACCTCGGAAATTAAATCCGAAGAACGCGAACTCATTCTGCTAAAGGAGCCTAAGAATGCCGGGTATTATGAGTTTTCGGCTAAAGAAGATTTAATTCTGACTAACAAATATCTCGGATTTACGCCGGAGCAGATTGGCAAAAGTTTCCACGCGGATGTCTATTGTTTTGACTCTGTCCCGGAGAAGGAATGCTTCAGACAGTATATCACCAGCAATAAAGTAAAGGAGATATATTTCACAGGCATGTTTACCTCAAATCAAGGGGACTTGTTGGTTCATTATTATGATCCTGAATCCGGGAGGATTCGACAGTATTATCCTGATTTTCTTGCGAAGATGTCTGACGATTCTTATCAGCTTATTGAAGTCAAAGGTGACAATAAAATTGACGATTCAATCGTAAAAGCAAAACAGCAAGCTGCCGAAGAAATGGCTACAGCAAGCGGGATAAAATATCTAATGTATCCTGGGAGCATATTTACCAGCAAAAATGTTTTGGAAGAGAATACTTGAACCTAAAGAAACAGCAGCGAAGGTATATTACGCCTTCGCTGCTTTCTTTTCGCACGGGTGGTCCAAGCTGCACTTTCCGCCCGAGAAGTATTCGCACTCCGGGCATTTGCAGGCACTGCTTATACTTGCAACCCGATGCCGCTGCTTCTTGACGTACATCTTCATATCATCGAGCATATTTATGATTGCCGGCTCGCTTCTCTCAAAGAAAATCGCCATCTCCGTTATACCGACCCCGTCGTAAAACATTTCCGCAAGCTGCTTTTTCTCATCTTTCGTCCAAGCACTCGACTGCTTCTCGGGTATGCTCTCGCGAATCGCTAAAATTTTTTCTTTTAATGTCTGAGATTTCTTCATCTTCAAACCTCCTTAAAATTCGTATTTACTTTTATGTTAGCTCTACGATCGTCGTAAGAATCATTACAAAAATCTAAAAAAGCGCTCAGTAGATATAGTAAGTATTTCGTTTTTGGCTCAATGCATGATAAGCATTATATTGCAAAAACCTGATATGGCAAGAGCAAGACCATCTACGCTTTTAATGGATGATGAAACATATAACTATTTATACAATGAGTCTTTAAGCCTTGAAGTATATTACAAGGCCGCACGAATAGGAAAAATTGTTCAAAAAAGATTAATGTCGTATACAATGTTAGAGTCATCAGAGAAAAATGATATTCTATTTTATATTATATATGCCGTTGTTGCGGCAGCTTTACGAAAAAGACAAATATCTTTTGATGACCTTGCAGGGTTTAATGTAGATGAAATAACAGACGAGAAAATTGATAAATTAAAAGCTATAATTTACAATAAATACTGTGAGCTCGGAAGAAGCAGCCAAGTGGCGAAAAATCCCTCATTTTTCAACGAAGTCTGTGACCTCATAGGAGTATAGATTTTATACACCACCCTACACCAATTTTACACCAATCCGTCGGTTGACGCATTAGTTTACATCAATAAGTAATTATTATCTATCAATTTTGACTATACAAAATCGCCTAATATTTACCAGTAAATGTATATAATCAATCTATTTTTGAAATCCCGACGATGAAGAGCTTGGAGAAGTAAAAGCGCGTAAAATCGGGATTTTAGGGACATTACTATGCTGAAAAAAGTAAACT
>CANQLR010000008.1 GCA_947624745.1 uncultured Clostridia bacterium
GTAACTATGATTGCATACATATCTAGGTGATGTTTTAGGCATCGCCTGCTTTGCTATGCTTTTTTCTTCTTCATATATTTTTTCATTTTTCCTATTGACTTTTATTTGCAGGTTTCGATCCGTCAAATTGCGGCGACGGAGGCGTCACAGCACCTCCTCGACCTTTGCCTTGACCTTGTCAAGCGATTCCGTCGGCTCGAACCTCGCCACGATTCCGCCGTTTCGATCAATCAAAAATTTGGTAAAATTCCACTTAATGTTGCCATTGCTTTTGTAATCTTTATCCATTTTCTTGACGATCGGCCTCAAAACCAGCGCCATCGGCCCCGAGAATCCGGAAAAAGTGGTGTTTTCTGTTAAAAATTTGTAGAGCGGCGAGGCGTTTTCGCCGTTGACGTCGATCTTTGCGAACTGCGGGAAGGTGATCCCGAACCGCCCGGTGCAGAAGCTGTGGATCTCCTCGTCGCTGCCCGGCGCCTGCCCGCCGAACTGGTTGCAGGGGAAGTCGAGGATCTCGAGCCCGTCCGCGCGGTGCAGCTCGTAGAGGCTCTGGAGCTCGTCGTACTGGGGCGTAAACCCGCAGCCGGTCGCGGTGTTGACGATCAGCAGGACCTTGCCGCGGTAGTCGCTCATCGGGATCTCGTCGCCGCCCCGGCGCGTGATTTTGAAGTCGTAAATTCCCATAATTTTACCTCCATTTTAATTTGTCGCTATTATATTGCGCACAATTGATATAATTATTATAACACGCTTTCAAAAAATGTCAATAGGAAATCGAAAATTTTTTTGGAGCAAAGCGCGCAACAGCCAAAATGTAAATTTTTGCAGTCCCGCCCGACGAACCACTCCCCACGGTTTTATATGAAAAATTTTCAAGTTTTTTCGCTATGGGTGATTGCCAACCGCGAAATTTTCGGGATTCCCGCCACGCAAACGGCCGTTACATGCAAATTTTGACAGACAGCAGAAAACGTCTCCCCGCGCATTTTTGTCCTGCAGGCGAACCCGAAGCGCGTTAGAGCGAGGCTTGTAATCTCAAAATTTAGCTCACCGGCTGTAGCACAGTTTTGGTCTCCTCCGTAACCCGCAAAATCCCCTACCATGCAAATTTTGACACTCCACAGCCCCCGCAGATTGCTCAATTTTCACAGCCTGCACCATGCCGCAGACATGAGCAAGGTTGCCACCTCCAAAAATTTGCAGTTTTCCGAGCCGACTGCCTAACAATAAAAAATATTGATCAACTCCGCCCCGCAAAATTCCCCACCGTGCAAACTTTGACACTCCACAGCAATAATACCCCCACGGATTCCTCAATTTTCATGACCTGCCCCATGCCGCAGGCAAGTTTGACCGAAGATGCGCCTCAATAAATTTGCGGCTTTCCGCGCAGACTGCCTAACAACAAAAATATCGAGCTACTTCGCCCCGCAATATCCCCCACCGTGCAACTTTGACACTTCGCAGCAACCCCACGCAGATTGCCAAATTTTCACTACCTGCACCATGCCGCAGACATGAGCAACGTTATCACCTCCAAAAATTTGCAGATTTCCGCGCTGACTGCCTAACAACAGAAATATTATCGGGCAACTCCGCCCTGTAAACAACCTCCACCGTGCACACTTTGACACTCCACAGCAACTCCCGCGGATTGCTCAATTTTCATGACCTGCACCATTCCGCAGACACGAGCAAGGTTGCCACCCCAAAAAATCTGCAGCTTTCCGCGCCGACTGCCTAAAAACAAAAAAATATCGAACTACCCCGCCCCCTTACAGTCCTCCGCCATGCACATTTGACACTCCGCAGCAAAACAGACCCCGCGGATTGCTCAATTTTCATGACCTGCACCATGCCGCCGACAAGTTTGTACGAAATTGCGCCCCAAAAAATTTGCAGTTTTCCGCACCGACTGCCTAACAACAGAAAAATTATTGGGCTCCTCCGATCCGTAAAATCCCTACCATGCAAATTATGGCACTCCACAGCACCCCCGCGGATTCCTCAATTTTCACGGCCTGCACCATGACCCAGACAAGTTTGTCCGAAATTGCGCCTCAAAAAATTTGCAGTTTTCCGCGCTGCCTAATTTATAAAGGCATAACATTCAGCCCCCATGTAAATTTTGACAATTCAAAAGAAAAAGATATAATCCCCGGAAACCGTTCTTCATCCCTTACACCTTTTCCAAAGCTTGTTGAGCCGAGGCCCGACATCTCAAAATATTTTGTCATTTTCCCGCGCCGGCTGCTTTACATCGACAAAATTTCCAGCCTCCCCGACCCTAAAATAGGTCAAAAACCGCTTATTCAGTTTAATTAAACATTGTGTTTCAAAAGTGTAAAAAATCTGTAAATAAAGTGTTACGAAATCACCTCTTTTTCACCAAATTTAATATTTTGTTCACATTTGCCCTTGGAAACGGCGTTCAACAAAAGTTCAACTCGACAATAAAATCAGGAAGTATCTTACATTTATGGAAGCCAAATTTTCATAACCCACTTTATTATCACGGCCTATTTTCGCCTCCCGCCCCGTCCCTCGCCAAAACAAATAATCGCTGTTTTTGCGGCAAATAGAGCCGTTTTTACCCATTTTTCAAACTTCTGTCCGAATCCTTGTACTGCTGCCCCGGCCCGCAAAACTCCCCTCTCAAAAAATTTTCAAAAACCCCTTGACAAACCCACCCGTTTATGCTATTATATATAAGCACTCATATCGCGGGGTAGAGCAGTTGGTAGCTCGTCGGGCTCATAACCCGGAGGTCGTTGGTTCAAGTCCTTCCCCCGCAACCAAGTTAAAACCGCTTAGATAGGGCATTTGCCGGTCTGAGCGGTTCTTCTTTTTCTCTCTCAAAATCGGTTTTACCGCATTTTTACCGCACGACCTCAAAAAGTAAAGCGTCTATGTTTTGACATAGACGCTATTTTTTATTGTCCGATTTTTGATTAAAAATCATATCTGAAATAATATCGCTCGACTGTGCGTCGGATTCTTTGATGATATGAGCGTATATATCGGTGGTGGTGCTGGTCTTTGAATGACCGAGTCTCTTTGATACAGACACGATGTCTTTGCCGCTGTTGATGAGTATTGACGCCATCGTGTGCCGAAAAGCGTGAGGATTGATATGCGGCAGTCCGTGCTTTTCAGAAAACTTCCTGAGCCACGCAGTTATACTGTCAGGAATCATAGGTGTACCGTCGTCCTTTGTAAAACAATATCCGGTCTCCTTCCACCTGTCGCCATTATTGCGTTTAAGGTCATCGTACCAGTCCCTATACTCAGATAAGAGCTTCATTGTGTGCTCGGGCACTTTTACATATCGCACTGAGCTTTCGGTCTTGGTGGTGTCTTCATAAATGCCCCTCTTTGAGCTATACAGCAAATTGCTATCAATTTTTATTATGCTGTTTTCAAAATCTACCCTATCCCATTTCAAGCCCATTATTTCGCCTCGTCTGCAACCTGTAACTATCAGCAATTCGGTGATAGCTCGCCATTTTATAGGCTCAGTTTCTAAGGCGTCCATAATCCTGCTTATATCCTCCGGCTGAAAATAGTTCACTTCCTTGCGAGAGCTTTTAGGCGGAGAAGCTTTGTCGGCAGCGTTGTACGGAACGAGCATTTCCTTTTCGGCTTGTGCGAGGATAGTGTGAATCAGCCTATGATGCTCCAAAATGGTCTTTGATGAAAGCGTAGTTTTATCTGCGCTCTCAACATCGAACCATTCAGAAAAATCCAGCCCAAGACATTCGCAGAGTTTTTTCGCTGTAGATAGATTTACAGCCTTATTTTGGCACATGGCTCCTATCGTTGACGCAGCAAGCCCGCTAAATTCGGAGACCTTAGCCTTTGAAAGATTGTTCTTTTTGAGCAGATCGCTAATGCTTTTCTTTGCGACAGCTTTAGACGAGAATGACGCCACTCCGTCTTCGGACAGATTGTCATAGAGGACATTTAGGTGCTGAGGACGTATGTCAGAAATCCTGATATTACCTATAGCGAGATTGATTCTTTCAAGAAGCTCTCTGTATCTCTCAATCGTTCTGAACTTGGCACCGGATTTGGTTTTGACCTTAAGCACATAATCAGCGTACTCGGCGAACGTTATCTTGTCAACCTGATACCCGCTTTCAATGCTTCTTTCAAAGTCATAGGCAACCTTTTCAACAGCTTTTTGCAGTTGGTTTTCGGTCATCTTTTTATCAGGAACCCAAGTCATATATTTTCTTATCTGCTTGCCGTTGATGTCTTTTCCTGCGGAAACAGTGATAAGAAAAGAAACCTTGTTTTTTCCGTCGATTCGTTTAATGCTTGCCGTCTTAGTCACCCTCTATCTCATAGTTGGAAATAAAATCATCGAGAAACCGCATTATCTCTTGAGCAGCTCCCATTTCATAGAAGCGTATAGCCTCAGAATAATCAGCGAACAGTTCCCGGTCACTTTCGTCAATCTCCCCGGATTTCAGAGCTGAAATCTTGGAGAGGTAAATATCGATCATTCCGGCAATTCTCAGGTCAGAGATTAGTGCGGAATAAAGTTTGATATACTGCTCGGCATACTCAGACATCACAGGAGTGCCATGTGCGCTTGCATATCGAAGATTCCTGAGTCTGTCAATAGCCTGTTGGTCAAGACCCAACTCGGAATATACGTCGGTGTCTACCCTGCGCTTGTTGGAATACTCCCCCACCAGATAGCCGAAGTCGCAGTCAAACAGTTCACACATTTTCAGCAAATCATATAGTGTGGGACTTGATTCCCCTTTTTCCCATTTGCGGACAGTCTGCCGCGTAGTGTTCAATTCTTCGGCAAGTCTTTCAGCGTCTTTCCAGCCTTTGTGTTTTCTTTCGGCTTCTATTATTTTTCCTATGTCTTTTGCTTTGTCTGCGCTCAAAATGTTACCCATTTTAACAACGTCCTTTATCGCGGCTTATCTTATGTTACAAATATCGTCTTTACTTTCACAGGAAAATTGAGTAGAATTAAATTAAAGAATTTTAAGTTAAAAATACCGATTGGTTATTTTCAGCTTAATAGGAGGTTATATTATGAGAATGAGAACTCTCAACGAAGCATTCAAGTACATTCAGGACAACGACCCGGAAACCTGTCTGACTAAATCAGCTCTACGGCGTCTGGTCACAACCGGAAAGCTGCCGTCAGTCAAGGTGGGTACAAAGTACCTCATTTCTTTAGAGATACTTGAGTCAACCCTTAAGAGTGGCTTTTCGGTCCAAAAAGCACCGGAACCGCAGGGCAAGATAAGACCCATAAACATCTGAGAGCGAAAGCGTGATTTAATCACGCTTTTCTTTTTCTGCCATCTCGTGGCAGTCAAGAACGAATTTCTCCACCTGCTCGATGAGCTTGTCCCTGTCTTGCAACGCAAGAGAAACGTTGATGTAATAGCTTCTGTTTGTATGGAAAAACGGCTCTCTGTTTCTCTGGTCCTTCAACATCGGAATTAGAGATTTGCAGAAATCTTTAGCAGGAGCAGAACTCAGTCCGAATCTTTCAAAATCATTTATTACCCGCGAAGGAATGAAATAAAAGTCAGACTGCTCATTCCAAATTGATAGACCGAGCAGCGTATAGCTTTTTCCATTCGGAAGTGAAAACCTGAACTGAAGCTCGGTTGGAGCCATAGAGATGTAAATTCCATTTATTTGCTCCAAATCATAAACCAACTCGGTCACTTCGTCAGCGTCATATCCTCCATTATCCGCAAACCGAGAAATAAGCTCTCTGCGAGATAAGATGGGCTTAGAGTGCTTTTCGGAAGCTTCAGATATAATCACCGGTTCAGGGGAAAAGATATTGCGCTCGATCACATCGGTTCTGCTCGTGATGTGGGGCACAATAATCCTCCGACCTCCGTCTTCGTAAACCTCAACCTCGGCAAGAGCAAGGTTAAACGCCATATTTGCGTTGCTCTTAAGAAAGTCCGAAATCTCCTGAATCCCGGTCCTTATTCCGTCGCCGACAATCATAAGCAGAAAGTTTGCTTTGGAGAGGTTAGAATTTATGCTGTCATAGAAGTCAGCCTCGTCTTCCTCAGAAACAAGCTTCTTTTCTTTCAAGTATTCAAATATGGTAATGTTTACCCCCCCCCCCCGCAAAATTGTCAAAATATCCCTGAGCTATTTTGTCGAGTTTTTCTGCGTCCCATTTTTGGACCTCTTTGGCGTAGTCGATTATTTGGGCGATAACGGTCCTTCGCGCTTCCTGATTCCTGAAGAGCTTTGTTTCGACAATGACAATCATTCCGGACGGAGTTATATAGAGGTTGTCGATATATCCGGTGTTTTCTCCGGAGCCTACGGCGACCTCCCTGCCTATGCAAATCAAAGGAGTATAATCCCCTCCAAGCTGCGAGGTCGGAATGATTTCTGGGTACTTCTCTATAAGCTCCTGTAGCCAGAGTTCGTCAAAAGAGCTTGCTGATTCCTTATTCGTAAAAGGAACGCGCTTAAGCTTTACAGATTCTCCGTTTTCGGTCAAAAGGAAAACATCATGAGTAGATTTTTCGTTTGAAATCATAGTGAATTATCCCTTGTACTTCGCGAGAACAGCGTGTACAACTCTCCTATCGTCTTCGTTAGCCAAAGAGTACAAATTAGCTATTTCCTGCACGTCCTTCGGCATTACGTCAAACTGGTCACCGTTCACTCCAAGAAGCCAGTCGATAGAAATGCCAAAGTGCTCGGCTATCTTTACGACGTAAGGAAGATCGGGCACCCTTGTTCCTGCAAGATAGCGCGACATCGTAACCGGCGAGATTTCTATCTCCTCACTGAAGTCTTTTATGGTCATTCCCCTGCCCTCAAAAAGTCTGCGAAGTCTTTCACGAAACACGCTGTAATCAAAAGTCATAATACAACCTCCTGAACAATTAGACTATATACGGTTTTATTTTAGCATATTTGAATTTGTTTTTCAACGAAAATTTTGAAAAAACACGAAAAAAATTATAAAATCCAAGGTCAAAACACTTGACAAATACCAGTTGGTATGGTAGAATAAACATATGGTATTTATACTCTCAAAGAAAAAGGAAGTGAAAAAATGGAGAGAAAAGATTATAACGGCGTGAGAGCCGCGAGATGCGGGTACAACTACAGCCAAAAGGAAGTAGCTGATATTCTCGGAATAGATGTCAGGACCTATCAGTACAAGGAAAGCGGACGCGGTAAATGGAATAACAAAGAAATAGCCGCCCTCAGTAATCTTTTCAATTTTAGTATTTCTGAGATAAACCGGTATTTTTATGACGGCATTCTACCAATCGGCAACGAGTAACTGAATAGTTGGTTATCTCGTTCCGCTGTTATAATCATACCTCGGAAAGGAGCAAGAATCAATGTCGAGAAACGTAACAAAAGCTATGGGAAATAGATATTGCCAAGCACGTTTAGAGGCAGCAAAGTATAACGAAAAGCTACTTGTCAGGTCAAGCGCAGTTGAATTTCTCCCCGGCGTAACTGAGGACAGCTTGAAAAAATATGAGTTGGACATAAACAGACCTCCGAACACAGTGGTAGCTCTTATGGCAGACGCTTACAGTGCTCCCGATCTCACAGCTTGGTATTGTGCCAACGAATGCCCCTTAGGAAAGGACAGAAGAGAAATTCCAAAAATGCCGGCTGAAAGAGCACTGATAAGACTTCAAAATTCGGCTGAGGACATGGACGATATAATCCGGTCCATCTCTCAAATCATGGACGACGGAGAAATCACAGGTAACGAGAAAGAGGAAATAGCAAAGCTCAGTGCGGAGCTCAAAGAATGCGGTCACAGAATCAGCGAAATCACCGCCATTCTTGATAAGGCTTCGAAGCGAGGAGAATTTGACAGGTAAGGAGAGATAGATATGTGCGCAGAATGCGGAAGCACTCCGTGTCTTAGCAGTTGCCCTAACAGAGTGGATAAGCCGATTGGCGTCTGCCCTGTTTGTAATGAGAAGATTCTTGATTATGAGCCGTTCTACGATTTTGACGGTGAGAAATATCATGATGTTTGTTTTCAGGACAACGCGGTCAGTATCCTGATGGATATGGGAGCCAGATTCTATGAATGTTCGGAAGAGTGAGGAAAAGATGAGCGAAAAAACGGTCACAAAGATTCCGGAATTTAAGGGATTCGACTTTGATGAAGAAAAACATCTGTATACGAGGATAACGAAACCGGGTCATCTTTAAGGCTTGAAAGTTTAGAAGAAAATGAACGAACAGAGTACATAGTCGTTTTCAGGGACTATCTCTCAGGCGAAGAAACAAATAAAAAATATGCTCAGTTCAACGACGCTACAGCAAGGTTTGAAAGCATGGTCAACTTCATGCTGAAAAATCGAGGATCATATACTCGGAAAATGTGTGAGTTTGTTATGAATCTGAAGCTTATCGGCGTTGCGGATTAAGCCACTTGTTATCTATGGCGAGAAAATGTAAAATAATATTACGGAAAAACAAAAGCAGATGCTTAGTGCTCTCATCGGTCCGTACAGCTCCGCAACCTTAGTGGAAGAAGAATTGAGAAGCTCAGGTGCCAGAGTGCTCATATAAACATCATGGAGGTCTAAAAATGGACAAAAGAATCCTCAAAGCGTTATCTGAATTATCTGAGGCAGACGCAATCATGTATGCGGCGGACATTGCGTACATTCCGACATTATCACCCGATTCTTGCGATGAAGAGATTTCCGAAAGAGCTATGAATGCTTTTTACGCTGTATGGAAAAAGGTGAAAGAGGCTCAGAATATCCTTGACGGATTGACTAAGGGATTGAACTTTGAAGAGAATGTAGATTGACAATCGAGGGCAAAAAAGACCGGTTTCACCCGGTCTTTTTATATATAATCTTTCAAGAAAGAGAATCGGAATATAATTTTTCAAAAAAGTGTTTACTTTTTTGGAAAATGTGGTATAATATAAACAGAAGGAGGCGATAAGATGTTAGGAAAGAATTTGAAGTATTATAGGCTCAAGAACGGTTTGTCTAAAGCAAAGCTTGCGGAAAAAGTAGGCGTTTCTCCTATGTCGATTACTCACTATGAAAACGATGAAAGAAAGCCCTCGATGGATATCCTCAAAGCTTTGGCAACTGCCCTGAATGTCAAAGTTTCTGACTTCTTGGCAAACGAGGGCGAAATACGTTCTCTTACTTATGGCGAGTTCCGCAAGGGGAGCAAGCTGTCTAAGAATCAGCAGGAGTATATCTATGCTTCATTGGAAGAGTATATGAACAGGTTTTATTATGCGGTCAGAATTTTGGGTGGAAAAGTTATGCCTACTCCCCCGGATTCTCATGGAGTACGGTTATCTTCTAATGCTGAAGATGACGCAAAAGCTCTTAGAAAATATCTTCATATATCCGAAATAGGTCCGGTAGGAAATCTTGTTGAAATGCTTGAGAATATAGGTATTCTTGTATATTTTATTGATATTGACAACGATGCTTTTTCAGGAATAAACGGACAGGTCAATGGAAGACCATACATTGCAGTAAACGGCAATATGAGTCCGGAACGTATTCGTTCAACCATAGTTCACGAGATGGCACACTTTATTTTTGAGTGGCCCGAAGATATGGAGGACGATAGAATTGAAGATAGAGCAACCGCAATAAGCGGAGCTTTCCTCTTGCCGGAAGAAGACGCTAAAAGAGAGCTTGGTCTCAAGCGGCGCGCTATTTCGAATGATATGCAGCTAATTTGCAAGGAGTACGGAATATCTATGTTTATGCTTGCAAAAAGGGCAGTTCTGTGCGGTATAGTTTCAGACAATGCCGCAAAGAATTTCTATATTTTAGCAAGTCAGAACGGATGGAGAAAAAGCGAGCCTGTTAGGATTCCGAAAGAAGAACCCACGCTGTTTTCTCAGCTTATATTCAGAGCGGTTAGTGAAAGCGAAATATCCATTCAGAAAGGTGCAGAGCTGTTGAAAAAACCATATACCTATGTTGCTGAACAGTGCTTTGCAACGAAGGGAGAACTATGAAATATATCAGCAGTGACACAAATGTTTGGATTGATTTTTTGACTATCAACCGCCTTGAGCTGCCTTTTAAGCTCCCATACATATATTTGATGAATGAAGATGCCGTAGAAGATGAAATGCTCAATCCTACCAATCTTGGAGATAAGCTCGTAGAATTAGGGCTTGAAAAAACATCTCTGACAGAGGACGAGTTCTTTTTAGCTGAAAAGTTGAGCGAAAAATATTTAAAGCTTTCCAGATATGACTGTATAGCGTTGGCAATCGCAAAAATCAGAAAAATTGAACTTCTTACAGGAGACAAAGCGCTCAGAAAAGCTGCCAATTCAGAAAACGTAAAAGTTACAGGCACAATAGGTATCTTAGACAGACTGTTAAAGGGACAGTATATTGATCAAGATGAGTATATACGTTGCTTAGATAGTCTTTCAGAACATAACGGTAAGATAGTACGTCTACCGGAAAAAGAATTAAAAAAGCGGCTGAAAAAGTGATATTGATGTTATATCACATAGGCATTTTTTCAAGTTAATTTCGTTAGCAATATTTTTTACCGCATTTTTACCGCACGAGGATATGAAAAAATGCGGTAAAATGCGAAAAGGTATGAAAAGACTTCGATTAAGAAACGGCGTATTACAGCGATTTGAGCACAATTATGGGAGAAGACGAAAAGGAAAAATCTCAACTCATAACCCGGAGGTCGTTGGTTCAAGTCCTTCCCCCGCAACCAAAAATATGTCCCAAAACGACCGTTTTGGGGCATTTTTCTATATATTCTGCTAAAGTGCTCTTAAATTTTGCCATTTTTTAGTTATTTTTGACCCCAATTTGACCCCAATTCAGTGTCAAAAGCCATGGCATTTTATGATGACAATTTGTTAATAATGACGGAAAATGAAGCTCGTATATGAAGAAATAAGTATATCTGCCGCGCAGTTGTCTGCGCGGCTTTTTATTACGGTGAAATATAAAGAAGCATCTGATTCGGCAAAAGCGGAGCTGCCGGCGGAATGGGCGGATACGGGTCGGTAAGAACTTTCTCGCTCAGGCAGTCCTTTATATATTGCAGCCCTGCCGCTAAATTATCCCCGCTGTAGGTTATATCCGGGCAGCCGCAAACCGTGATTTCCACTTCTCCGTCTTCAAGATTTGTGACTATGACCGGATAGGTTATGTCAGCGGGAGTTGTCGGCTGAGCATTGTAAAGTTCCGACATAAGCGCCATATTTTCTTCCTTGTGGTCGTCAAGAACGTGAGCATAGGTGTCAAGAGTAAAGCTAACGCTGTATATAGCATTCATAGCTACGGAAAAATATTCTTTCCTAATTTGATATTGAAATAAAATGACTTTTACTCGTTTCAAAATTAAGCATGAGCATTTGTGCAGGTAGCGAGAAAATAAAGTAGTTAATTAATGCAAATTCTTATTTCTCTCCCCTCCTCCACCCCTCTGCTCTATACCTAAACGTCGAAAGCGGCATATTACAGGCCTTTGCGGCGGCGGTGCCGGTGATGTCGCCCGCCTGCCAGCTCTCGACCGCGGCGGTAAAATTCTCGGGGAGGGGCTCGGGAGGCCTGCCGAAACGCACACCGCGGGCCTTTGCGGCAGCGATGCCCTCGGCCTGGCGCTGGCGAATGTTCGTGCGCTCGTTCTCGGCGACAAAGCTAAGTACCTGAAGCACGATGTCGCTCAAAAACGTGCCGACGAGGTCCTTGCCGCGCCGGGTGTCCAGAAGCGGCATGTCGAGAACGCAGATGTCGACCCCCTTGTCCTTCGTGATGACCCGCCACTGCCGCTGGATCTCCTCGTAATTTCGGCCGAGGCGGTCGATGCTTTTTATATAGAGCAGGTCGTCGCGCCGCAGCCTGCGAAGCAGCCTTTTGTAGTTCGGGCGATCGAAATCCTTGCCCGACTGTTTATCAATGTAAAGGTTTTCAGCGGGAACGCGCGCCTCGCTCATCGCGATAAGCTGCCTGTCCTCGTTCTGCTCCCTTGTGCTGACGCGAATGTAACCGTAGATCTCCATTTTGCTCCCTCCTCACTGATATTTTACATCAATAATTATGCAAAATTCAAGCCCCCGCCGGTGCCAAATGATACCGACGAGGGCTTTTTCAACCATAATATTATGTGCTTAAATTTTTGTGAGGATTTTGGGGGAGATGGGCGCGTGCTTCTCTTCGCACCTCTGCTTGCTTCGCTGCTGTCGTTTCTGCACGTTTTTTCGTGAGTTTCGACTATTTTCCTCCCCGGTTTCGCCCGCAGTCATAACTACCTCCAAATCGCTTAACTCCCCTGCTCCGAGGCTTTATTAAAGCCCATTCCCTCTCTCAATCGTTCGCCATGACTGCAATGACCCTCCAACCGTTCGGGTTTTGTGCTGCCCCACGGTTTAGGTGAAATTCGTTGGTGCGGCGCTCCCACACGTCGGCGTTCGCTTGTGCGCAGCTTCTTTCTTGCAGCAGACTCTCTACCCGGTGGGGCGAGGTAGTTGCCGCACTTTCCTGCCTCACCGCGGCAAATCGCGAGCCTGCACGGGCGAAGCCCCTGCGCGGAGCTGCGCTCCGCGCGGCCGGGAGGCTCTGCCTCCCGGCCCGCCGGCCACGAAGTGGCCGGCGGGGGCTTCGCCCCGCGCCCCGTAGCCTCCGCACCAACCCGCAGACCCCGCGCGGCGAAGCCCCGGTCGGCAGCTTCGCTGCCGACCCTGCGCACTTCGTGCGCAGGAGGCGCCCACTCCGCGGGCGCCTCGGGGCTTCGCCCCCGCCACCAGCACACCTCCCGCCCCAAGTTATTGACCGAACTTCGGTGCAGAGTTTGCCTCGCTCCCCGCTCGGCAAATAAGGAAACGCCGCCCCACTTCCAGCGCAACATTCGCATTAACTGCTTAGCTCCGGCTTCTCTTTGCCTCGCTCGTCGCTCGACAAATAGGGGACCCCCGGCGAGGGTCCCCTACGCCAAAACAGTCCACTGGACTGATTTTGGCTACCCTCCTGCGCTCGCTAACGCTTAAGAGGATTTCGCCCGTTGCGACGGGCGACCAAAGGCTCCTCGCCTCTGGACTCTCGCCCGCTTTTTGAGGAAAAGCGGGGTAAAACCTTTTCAGTTTCAGCGATATAGGGAGTCCCTTTATCACCACCTCCATAAAAATTCGCCCCCTCCACCCGGGAGGGAGCCCACTTCCTCAAAACCTACATATCCCATCCCTTATCCCCAAAATTACTCCTCCTCGATTTCGAACCTCATTCCCTCGATCTCGACCGACTCAATCTGCGCGATATCGAACACCGAGGTGAACTCATAGCTTATCCCGAACCTGCTGCCGTCCGAAACTGTGCCGGAGCCGCCGATGATATGCGTCATGGTGAGGTACTCGGGACCCATCTTCGACAGCCCCATCGGGTTGTCGACCACGACCGTGCCGTCCTTGAGGGTCAGGGTGATGTCGGCGTTGAAGAGCCTTTCGTTGTTCAGCTCGACATGCTCCTCGGGAGTCAGCTTATCCTCGGTATAAAGTATCATTCCGCAGCCGTCCGCCTCGAGGATATATTCGTGGCCGCCGAGCGTCTGAGGCTCTTTGCAGACGTAGGTCGAGAGAACGGTGTAGTCCTCGCTGCTCACCCTGATCTCGCCGGGGTGATAGCTTACGCCTATGCTTTCTCCGTCCTTGAAGGTGAAATGCTCTATCCCGTCCCAGCTTATGCCGATGGTGTCCGGCAGACCGCCGTGGATCCCGCCCCGAAGGACGAAGGTCATGACGCCGTTTTCGCAGGAAAGCGGGGTTGGGCCGCTTATTCCCGCGCCGGAGCCGAGGTATTTTTCGCCGTTTTCGTCTATCCCGTAGATCATGACGTTTTCAAACTGATAGAACCCGTCGAGCATTTTTTCGTCCTCGGTTATGAACTCCGCGTCGTTGAAATTAAGCTCGAATGTCGCGAATAACGCCCATTTTCCGGCGACTACGCTTTCAAACCTCGCCTCGCCGGGCAAAAGCTCGCCCTCGGGGCTAAGCTCGGTGACCTTGCTGTCGACGTTGCTGTCCCGAAGCGCCTCCGGGATCTTCTGGCTGACGTTTTTCTCGCCGATGTAGCCGCTAAGCTTGAACAGCCCGCCGAAGCCGGCCGCCGCCACCGATATCCCGAGCACCGCCGCAAGCGCCGCGACTATCGCCGCCGTGCGCGCTATTTTTTTCTTTTCCATCGTGATGCCTCTCCTTTCGCTTGCCGAATATTCAAACACTTCTTTGATAAATTTCGGGTCTACCCCGTTAAGTTTTTCCGACAGGAAATATTTCACGTTTCATCACTCCCCGTAAATAGTCCTTTTAAGCTTTTTTCTTGCCCTGAAAAGAAGCGATTTGACCTTGCTCTCGGAAATATTGAGATCCTCGGCGATCTCCCCGACCGAGTCCATAAAGAAGTATCTCTTCATGAAGACCACCCGGGATTCGACCGAAAGGCTCTGCAAAAACCCGTCGAGCAGGACGTGAAAATCGACGTCTTTCAGCTCTGCCTCGGCGTTTTTGTCCGCGATCACCGCTTCGAGCTCATCAAGCGCGACCGACGAATTTACGCTCCGCCTTTTGGCAAGGCTGTAGCCAAGACGCTTGAAAGCAAGGTTGCGGGCGGAGGCCGCGGCATACGCCCCGAGGCTTTCCGGCCGCGCTGGCGGTATCGCGTTCCAAAGGTTCAGAAGCGCGTCGCTCAAGCACTCCTCGGCGTCGGCTCGGCTGCCGGTGATCCTCTCCGCAAGCCGAAGGATAAGGGCGCCGTATTTGTCGCGCAGCTCACCCAGGGCGCTTTCGTCGCGCCGGCAAAACAGCTCGATAATTTTTTCGTCGTCCATGGCCGGGCCCCCTTCCTTTTTGCTTTCACCCATAAGATGCCGAAAAAGCGGCAAACGGTCGCGCAAAAAACTAAAAATTTTTTAAAAAAATTCCCGCGTTCACGCGCGGGGAGATTCCGAGGATTTTTCACATTTTTTTGAGTATCACCCGATACGCCGGGCTGTACGCGCTTCGGTAGATCTCGCTGTGAGAGACCGCGGGACAGCCCGAAGAACGGTATTTTGTGAGGTAGCGCGCGAGATCCTCCTCCGAAAAACCGAAGCCGAAACGCGGAAATTCTGCGGCGAGGGTATCAAGATTCTTAATAAAGTTAGCCATGTTGCCGCGCCTAAGGTTCGCCGATTCGCAGAAGTCGCGGTTGAGATCACGAAGCGGGTATTTTTCTGGGTCGAGCGCGCAGAGATTCACCCGCACGACGCCGTTTCCGATGTATTCGTAAAGCTCCGCGCCGGGGCATTTTTTCGTGCGCGAAAATTCCTCGGAAAGCCGCAAAAGGCTTTGCTCTGGGCTTTTTATCATGTGCCCGCCCAGAAATTCGCTCTGGAAAACGAGCTTCACCGCGTCGCACGGCTGCATCAGCGGGTACTTTTTCGCATGGTGGGAAAGTATGGAAATGAGTTCACAGTCGTTCATAATAAGCCTCCGGGGATATTGTAGCATAGATGGGGGGGAGGTGTCAAGGTGGAAGATGGAGGGTTAGAAGATAGAAAGTTAGATTGTCGGAGGATAGAGGGGAAGGCAAGGCAAAAAGGTTTTACCCCGCCTTCCTCAACCTGCAGAGTAAAACCCTTTCAATATTTTTCGCCTTCTTTTGCCGCTCATTTACTTTTACTATCTTTTCTCTGCCCTCTCCCCTTCTCTTTCATTCAGCAGTTCCGCCCCCTCAAAGAAGTGCCCCAATATCTCCCGATAGCTCTTTCCTTCTCCCGCCATTGCGGCGGCGCCGCGCTGGCTCATGCCGACGAGGCTGCCCGAGCCGGAAACCGTAAAAACGAACCTTTTTGCGGCGGGGGAGTAGCGGAAGGTAAACCTCGCAGACGGAAGGTTCAGGATCTTCGCGAGATCATACCCCGAAACGCTCGTTTTGCCGTCCAGAAGAACCGCCGCGACATACCCGTCCGGCTCTTTTTTGTCGATCGTGATCCAGTCCTGCGGCTCGCCCAGAAGAATATACTCGGCGCTCGCGGTAGAGATACGCGCGTACACCTCCTCGGCGGTGTAGGTGACGCTTTTTATGCACCCGTCCGGCTCCTCCGAGGAGACTGAGCGCAGATACGGCAGGTCGACCCCGAGAACCGTCTCGGCGCTTTCGGTGTGGGTGCCCGCCGAGTAGCAGTAGGCGACGGTGCAGGGCTCGCCGCCGTAGCTTAAATATTCGCCCGAGACCTCCGCCGCGATCTCGCGAAAGACCTCTATTTCGGGCACGTTTTCGGGATCGCAGATGAGCGGGAACGCGCCGAGATCCGTCGAGACGTCGCAGCCCGAAAGCGCAGGGTCGGGGGAGCGGATCTCCTCGAAACGCCTGCGGCGTATGTATGTGTTCATCAGCACCGCCTGCGCCTTCAAAAGCTCGCGCGGGCAGGAGGGCGACAGCAGTCCCGCCAAGGTCCTTGCGGTGAACTCCTCGGCGCCGATATATTTTATCTCGCGGCTCACGACGTCGAATATTCTGACCTCGAAGCCGCTCTCCTCCCCGTAAATTCGGGGGATCTCCGCCGCGGCCATCGCCTCCGTCGCCTCGCCCGGGAAGAAGCTCCCGAGCAAAAATGGCACCGCCGGAAAGATCAGCAGCGCGAGGGTCAGCACCGTCATGCCCCTAAAAAAGTTTTTCATGCTTTCATCTCCAAGGCTTTATTTTAGCCTATTTTATCAGGACAAGGCATGGAAAATTGTCGAAAGACATGGGGGAAAAAGCTTCATTTTAAAAGCTCGCCGAGCATTTTTTCGGGACGGTTCAGAAACTCCCGCATTACGGCGCAGTGCTCGGTCCTGTGCCGGTCGGTCACGAAGATACCGCTCCCCGTGATCTTGAGCACCTCCGCGCCGGGAAGCGCCATCAGTATGGGCGAGTGGGTGGCGATAATGAACTGCGAGCCCTCGCCCGAAAGCCGGCAGATCTCGCGAAGGAGCGTCATGCACCTCATCGGCGAGAGCGCCGCCTCCGGCTCGTCCAAAATATACAGGCCCCGGCCGGAAAACCTGTTCTGAACGAGCCGCAAAAACGCTTCGCCGTGGCTCATTTTGCGGAGCGACCTGCCGCCGTAGCTCTCGGCCAGCTTCGGCGCGGGGGCGGGTATTTCGTCGAGGCGGTCGATATAGCTGACGGCGTTGTAAAAGCTCTCCGCGCGGAGGAAAAACCCGTCCCGCGGGCGAAGGCCCTTTGAAAGCTTTAAATATTCATACAGCTCGGAGTGGGTCGGTTCGGTCTCGAAGCAGTAGTTAAGGCTCCCGCCCTCGGGGTTGAAGCCGAAGGCGACCGCTATCCCCTCGATAAGCGTCGACTTGCCGGAGCCGTTCTCTCCCGCAAAAACGGTCACGGCGCGGCCGAGCTTTAACGGCTCGCGCATAAGATGTCTTACCGCCGGGACGGTTTTTAAATAGCTCCCCCTCGGAAGATCGCCCTTCAAAGAGACCTCCGAGATAAAATTCGCCCGATCCGAAAACATTTTTATCCCGCTCTCTTGCAATTTTCTTTATTCTGTATTATAATATAATCGGAGGCGGGGGCCTTGGGGCTTTTTTCTCCTGATCTTCTCATGTCGCGGCGGTCCTGTAGGATCAGGAGCGCGTCGCGGAGAGCGTAGATAAAGTAAAGTCCGAGCGCGAGGCAAATAACGTATGTCATCATGGCGGATTCTCCCTTCAGATTGTCGCGGTTTTTTGCTTTCAATCTCATTATATTGCCTCATTAGTCCAAAAATACGGACTCAATTCGGAAATTTGCCTCCGACCTGTCCAAAAAAACGTACTTCGGGAGATTTTTATGGAATTTTCTCTCATTTCGGGGGTGTTTGTCCCCGACATTTCCGGCGTTAAAAAAAGCTTTCGCGTTTCCAAGGACCGAATAGTTTTCAGCCTTTCGGCGGAGGACTACCCCGGATTTTTCAAAAAAGCGGCGCTGCTTTTAAGCGAGCCGGTGTTCTTCTTCGTCGAGATTCCCGCCGACAACGACCTCTACAGGACCTATTATTTGGACAACTGCACGCTGCCGGTAGCCTCGGCGATACTCAAAAGATACGGCGGGATACTCTTTAACGACGGGGTGATACGCTGGGGGTTCGGCTCGCATAAGACCGACGAGGAGATATATATGCGCGAATATCAGACCGCGGAGATATACTTTAAATCGGCGGAGAGGTTCACCGCGCTGTTGAGCTCCATAGGATACGAAAACGACCCCAAGGGAAAGACGCTCTGGGACGTTTTAAGCGACAAGAACGGCGGAGAATGCTCGAGCGTGGAGTATGACGACGAGACGTATATGGACATGGTCAACAACCTTATAGACGTAGGTATGTATTCGGCGGACGATAAATAAAGTTAAATTTTCGGGAAGCTCCCGATAAAATAATAGCGAAAGCGAGGAAAAATTATGGCTTATGTAATAGGCGTAGACATCGGCACAAGCGGCACAAAGACGGTGCTGTTCGACGAGAAGGGGACGGTGATCGCCTCCAAGACGATCGAGTACCCGATGTATCAGCCCAAGAACGGCTATGCCGAGCAGGACCCCGCAGACTGGGCGAACGCGGCTATCCAGACCATCAAGGCGGTAGTCGCCGAGAGCGGAGTCAAGAAGGAGGACGTCAAGGGCATCGGCCTTTCGGGACAGATGCACGGGCTCGTGATGCTCGACAAGGACAACAACGTCATCCGCCGCTCCATCATCTGGTGCGACCAGAGAACCGCCAAGGAAGTCGACGAGATGAACGAAAAGTTAGGCAGAGACAAGCTCATCGAGATAACCGCGAACCCCGCCCTCACCGGCTGGACGGCGGCGAAAATTCTTTGGGTGAGAAACAACGAGCCCGAGAATTATGAGAAATGCCGCCATATTCTGCTGCCGAAGGACTACATAAGATTCGTTCTGACCCACGAGTACGCGACAGAGGTCTCGGACGCGTCGGGCATGCAGCTTCTGAACGTCCCCGGGCGCGACTGGTCGGACGAGATCATAAACGGCCTGGGGCTCGACAAGACCATGCTCGGAAAGGTATATGAGAGCTGCGAGGTAACGGGCGGCCTCACCGACGAGATAGCCGATATGGTCGGGCTCTGCGAGGGAACGCCGGTCGTCGGCGGAGCGGGAGACAACGCCGCGGCGGCCATCGGCACCGGAGTTGCCACCGACGGCAAGGCCTTCACGACGATAGGCACCTCGGGGGTCGTGTTTGCTCACACCTCGAAAATTTCGATAGATAAGCTCGGCAGGGTGCATACCTGCTGCGCGGCAGTGCCGGGAGCGTGGCACGTCATGGGCGTGACCCAGGGCGCGGGGCTCTCGCTCAAATGGTTCAGGGACAACTTCTGCAGCGCAGAAAAGGAGACCGCCTCGCAGATGGGCGTAGACCCGTACTACCTCATGGACAAGGAGGCCGCGAGCGTTCCCATCGGCTCGAACAGGCTTTTGTATCTTCCGTATCTCATGGGCGAGCGCACTCCTCACCTTGACCCCGACGCGAGAGGCGTGTTCTTCGGGCTTTCGGCCATGCACCAGAAGAAGGACCTCCTTCGCGCCGTCATGGAGGGCGTTTCCTACAGCCTTCGCGACTGCGTTGAGGTCTTTAAGCAGATGGATATAAACGTCAGCGACATGATGGCCTGCGGTGGCGGCGGATCTTCCCCGCTTTGGAGGCAGATGCTCGCCGACCTGTACGCCTGCCCCGTTAAGACGGCTTCCTCGAAGGAAGGCCCCGCCCTCGGCGTCGCGCTTTTGGCCGCCGTCGGCACCGGCATTTACTCAAGCGTTCCCGAGGCCTGCCGCGAGGTCGTAAAGACCGACAAGGTGCAGGAGCCTATCCAAGAAAACATCAAGCCTTACGATGAGTTCTACAAGCTCTACACCGAGATCTATCCCGCCGTAAAGGCCTGCTATAAGCGCCTTTCCGCGCTTTGATATGAAAAAAGCGGTAAGAATTTTTGTCCTGTGCGCCGGCGCTCTGTCGCTGGCGCTCGGGCTTTGGCAGGGGGATTATTCGGATACCCTGCAAAAGGCTGTAAAAATCTGTATGGAGTGTATCGGACTTGGCTGAAAAACTCACCTTTCGGCGCAGGCTGATACAGCTCGCCTCCGCGCTGATATATAATGCGAACCTCCCGGGTTTTTTCACCGGGAGGATATACCGCGGCGGGGTAAAGGGCGTCTGCGTTCCGGGGCTGAACTGCTATTCCTGCCCCGGCGCGGTCGGGAGCTGCCCCTTGGGAGCGCTTCAGAACGCCATCTCGAACCTGCCGCGAAAGGCCCCGTTTTACGTCGCGGGGTTTATAATGCTGGTCGGGCTGCTCTTAGGAAGGGTGGTCTGCGGTTTTTTGTGCCCGTTCGGGCTTATTCAGGAGCTTTTGCATAAGATCCCCGGCCCGAAGATAAAAAAGAGCCGCGCGACCCGGGCGCTTAGCCTGCTCAAGTATGTAATTCTTTTGGTTTTCTTGATAGCTCTGCCGCTGTTTTACGCGTTTTACAAGGGGCTGCCGGTGCCGGCGTTCTGCAAGTATATCTGCCCGGCGGGAACCTTGGAGGGCGGGCTGCCGCTTGTGGCGCTAAGGGAGGAATACCGCGGAGTTATCGGGTTTTTGTTCGGCTGGAAGACGGTTCTGTGCGCGGCGATACTTATTCTTTGCGTGTTCATGTATCGCGCGTTCTGCCGGTTTTTGTGCCCGCTCGGGGCGATATATTCGCTATTTGCAAGGATCGCGATCATCGCCGTGAGGGTGGATAAGTCGGCCTGTAACGGCTGCGGGCTGTGCGTAAAAAACTGCAAAATGGACGTCAAGGAGGTCGGCGACAGAGAGTGCATACACTGCGGGCAGTGCATGAGCGCCTGCCCAAAAAACTGTATATATTTAGGAATGGAGAGGAGAAAATGCAAGGAAGAAAAAGGCTCCTGAGCGGGGTTTTGGCGATTGCGATGGCGGTAGGTTTCGCCTCCTGCGGGGATAGCCAAAACGGCAGCGCCGAGGGGGAATACGCCCCCGCCGAGGTCGGGGAGGAGATGCGGGATTTCACCGCCGAAACGCTCTCGGGGGAGAGCTTCACCCTCTCGGAGCAGAAGGGAAAGGTTATCCTGCTTAATTTTTGGGCGACTTGGTGCGGGCCCTGCGTGGGCGAGATGCCGGCCTTCCCGGAGCTTATCGAAAAGTACGGCGACGAGCTCTGCCTGGTGGCCGTGAACTGCGGCGAGGACAAGGAGACGGTCGAGAGCTTCATGGAGGACAACGGCTACTCGTTCACCGTGCTGACCGACGAGGACTACGCCATAAGCGACATGTACCCGACCGACGGGATACCGTACACGGTGATTTTTGATCGAGACGGAAATATCGCGCACATTCAGCTCGGCGCGGACACGTCAGAGAAGATGCTGGAGATGTATAGCGAGACTATTGATACGCTTGTTTAAGGGTATAAAAAGCCCCCGGCCGGGATAGGTCGGGGGTAATTTTTTATCTTATCTTACCGTTTCGGTGACCAAATTCGCGCAGGCCGCTTCGATAGGCGCGTCGACCTCGACGATGTCGCCCACGTCCTCGGTGTCGGGCAGGCCGATGTCGTATCCGCAGAAGTTGCAGACCCCGTCGGAGTCGAAGCTGTGCGCCTCGACGAGCTGTATCAGTCCGCAGCCGGTGCAGAACATTCTGTGCTGCGCCGTGTCGTAATCGACGATGAAGTGGTGGGTGTGCCCGGGAACCGCGGGAGCGCTCGGCTGTGAAGGCTGGGTCGGCTGCGAGGGTTGGATCGGGGTATCGGGCTCGGTCGGCTTGTCGGGCTCGGTCGGCTTATCCGGCTCGGCAGGGGTGCTCGGCTCGGGCTCGGTGGGATTGCTCGGCGTGCTCGGCTGCTGCGCGGGGGTATCGGGGACGGTCAGAGCGGGATCCTTATGTCCGCAGACGGTGCAAACGCCGTCCGCGCCGAATATATGGGGCTCCTCGGGGCTCTTCTCGGCGCAGTTAGAGGCCGCGCAGACCCGGAAGTGTCCGTTCTCGCCGGGGTAGTAGTCGCCGGTGAACTCGTGGGTGTGGCCGGTGGTGGTGTTCGCGAAGCCGCAGAGGGTGCAGATGCCGTCCGTGCCGAAGGTGTGGGGCGTGAGCTCGGATTTATGCGAGCAGGAGGGGAACACGCACTTTTGGATATGTCCCTCCGCGCCCTCGGGGATATAATCGGTGCCGTAGCGGTGGGTGTGAGCCTCAAAGAGGGCGAACCCGCAGACCTCGCACTTGCCGTCGGCGTCGTATTTATGCGCCTCGGTGGGAGAGTGCGAACCGCAGCCGGTGCAGGTCAGGTAATGCCCGAAAGCGCCGTCGGCGGTATACTCGGTGCCGAAGGTGTGGTCGGGGCTAAGCTCGCGGTAGCCGCAGGCCTCGCAGAGATGGTCGTCGCCGCCCGCGTCGGTGTGGGGCACTGCCTCGGTGGTTGCGGTGCAGGGCGTGCCGTCCTGATTTATATGGGTGCAGCGGTGGAAGTGTCCGCTCTCCTTGGAGTCATAGTGCCAAACCTCGTCGAAGGTGTGGGTGTGCATTTCGTCGTTTCTGTAGCCGCAGACGGTGCAGGTGCCGGAAACGTCGTAGGTGTGGGGCGAAAGCTCGGAAAGCTGTCCGCAGACCTCGCCGTTGTCATAGACGTAGGTGCACTTGCTGCGGTGGCCGGTCTCGTCGGACTCATATCCGCCGAAGATGTGCTCGGTGTGAACGCTTCCCGCCTCCGAAACGATGACGGTGGTCATGCCCGAAGACTCGGTCTCGGCCATGGAAGCGCCCGCGATGGCGATCGCCTTGCAGTAGTAAACGCCGCTGTCCGCGAGGGAGGCGTTTTCGATCGCGACGGTTGAACCGGTGCCTATCATCTTGTCGGTCGCGCCGTTGCCGGCGACCTTGTACCACTGGTATGTATAGGCGCTGTTGGCGGAGGGAACGCTTAAAACTATCCTGCCGCCGACCGCCGCGGAAACGGTGGAGGGAACGGTGAAGCTCTCCGGCTTCTGTGCGACGGGAATGACCGCCTCGCCGACCTCGGCTATCGCTACCGACGCCGCGACAAATTTCGCGGAAACAATCGCGCCGAGGGAGTCTATCTCGTCATAGCTAAGCGTGAACGAGGTGTCCTGGTCGGAGGAGCTCGAAATGTTCTTTGTAACTCCCGAGACCTCGAGGGTGTCGACGATATAGCCGGCTTCGCTCTTTACGCTTATTGAAGCGCTCTCGCCGGGCTTAAGGGTGATGTATCCGTCGACCGCGGAGGGGGAGGTAACGCTTCCTCCGACGTCGGAAACGAGGGTCACGACCTTTTCGGCAGCGGCACTGTCTCCCTTGACGGCGGCGATGGTGAACGGAGAGAAGCTCGAAACGGTGATGAGAAGCCCGTAGGGAGTGACGGTGCAGGGGATCTCCTCAATGCCGGTGATGGCGCCGGATTCGTCCTTTATATAATGGTAGGCCTTAAAGGTGACTCCCGCGTCCTCGGGGCCGTAGCCGGCGGGGAAGCCGCAGGTTATTCTCATCGACATGCCGTTCTGAAGCCCCGCAAGCTGCTTGCTGCAAAGGGTGAGGTTGATGTTATAGGTGTCGGAGGCCAGAAGCTCCTCGTTTTCCTTTGTTTCGATGAGCTCGTTCATCTCGTGGGCGTCCTTTTGGTTGGTGTCGGACACAACGAGCATGAGGCGCTGCTTGAGCTGCTTTTCAAAGACGGTGCCCGCCGCGCCCTCGATGAAGTTTCCGACGGAAAGCTCGGCGTCGTTAAGAAGCTGGGGCTTTGCGAAGCAGGAGTAGTCGAACCCTCTTGAGCGCCACGCGCAGACCGCGCAGGCATGGGCGCAGCCGTAGCCGATATAGCCGGGGGCCTTGCCGCTCCATGCGCCGACCACGCCGTCAAGATAGAAGCTGTAGAAGACGTTGTCGTCCGCCCACATCTCGCTCGGCTTAAAGTCGAACTCGACTACGGTGTAGGGCTCGCCGGTCTCGGGGATAACATGCTTTAAAACAAGGTTTTTCGTGAGGTAGGAGTAGTCCTGAGGCCGCACTCCGCTCTCGATGCCGACGCCGCGGTCGGTAAGGGTTACCTTGAGCTTTACGTCGTCCGAGGTCGCCCTTACGAGCTCGCTCTTGTATTCGGGAGCGGCGTAGTTTTCGGTCGCGCAGTATTTCTCATAGACCTCGGGCAGAACGAGGATATCGTCGTAGACGGCGGTTATGTGCTTCCATGTGCCGTCGATATACATTGCGAGGTACTGCCTCGGGGTGACGTCCTTGGCAAAGGGCGCGGCGCGGTATGTGCCGTGCTCGTTGTGGACCATTCCGCTGTCCGCCAGAAGAAGGTTCGGGTCGCCGTGGAAGTAGGTGTCGGGGACGGAGTCTACCTTGATCGCGGGATAGGGGATAGTGGTCACGCCGAATTCGACAAACTCGACGTGAGGCATATAAAACACAGTCTCGTTGCCGACGTCGGGGAAGGCTCCGGGGTAAAGCTCGGGAGTGACGTAGTACCAGTCGGTGTCCTTCCAGCCCTCGGTGATGCTGTAGACGCTGTTTTTGGTGACGAGGTAGTAGCCGTGCTGCATCATCTCGGTCAGGTTCATGCCCATGTAGCTGACGTAGTAGTTGCCCGAGTCCTCGCCGTCATAGGTGCCCTTTTCATAGCGCACCTTAAGGGGAGAATTGTCGTCGGTGATGGTCTTGGTGCCCTCGTTTTCAAAGCTTAGTCCGGGGTATGTGAACTGATAGCCCGATTCCGAGACTACCCCCGAGGCGGTATGGTGCCTCGAAAGCTCGCCCGCGCCGACAAGGAGGTACTCGTGGTTCTCATAGCCGTCGAGCCCGGTCGAGGTGTCCTGAGTGCGGCGGTTGATCGGGTCGTCCATCGTCACGTCGACGCCGTACCATATGCCGTCGACCATGACCTCGTTCCAGATGTGCTGCTCGATCTCGTTTTCGTTGTGGGTGTAGACGCCGTAGACCATCACGCAGGGGATCCCGAGCTTATCCATCGCGTCCTTGAACGCGCGGGTGTATGACTCGCAGACGCCCTCGTGATTGACAAGAGCGCCGTAGGAGGTGCGGATGGTGCCGATAGACGAGGTCTTGCCGAGCTCGAAAAGCTTCAGCTCGTCGCGGTATGTAACGGTCTTCGCGATGTAGTCGTGAACGGCCTCTATCTTCGATCTTGCGTCGGTATAGCCCGAAGCTGCGGAAAGAAGCGCGTTAAGGGCAGCCTGATACTGCGCCTCGGCGGCCGTGACCTGCTCTGCGGAGGTAAAGCCCTCGGCGTAGTAGGTGTCGTATCTTCCGGGACCCATGTAGAGGTGGAAGTCGTTCCCGGATTGGGTTATGCGGATAGAGATCGCGGAAAAATCGACATAGAAAACGCTCGGATAGTCGAGCCAGAAGGCGTCGCGGGCGGCTCCGTAGTCGGAAAGAAGGTCTGCCGCGCCGACGAGGTGAGCCTGGATCGCCTCTACGCCGATCTTGTCGGTAAGCTCGACCGAAGCGGTGCCGGTCTTAAGCTCGCCCGACTCGTACATTGTCCTAAGGGCGTCGTAGAAAACACGGGCCCTTGCCGTAAGCTGGTTGTAAAAATAGCCTGCCGCGGGGCTGACCGCACCCGGCGCCGCAAAAGCGGTGAAGCCGAGGGAGGTGAGCGCAAGCACAAAGGCTAAAATGATCGCCAGTAATCTTCTCATTGAAAAGTCCTCCGTTAATTTTTTAGGTGATGCGCAGGGATATTATACTATATTAAGGGTGAGTTGTCAAGGGGATAAAGTTTTTGAGATTTACTTTTGCGGCAGCGGATATCCCCCCATTTCTTAAATTTCTCTTAATTTTTCCTTTTGTAACTCTTTTGTTATTGATTTTTTGCGCGGGAGTGGTATAATAGATAGGGAAACGGGTGAAATGCTCTTTTTACATATTTTTCTTTTTTCGGAGATATAAAATGCGCCACATACACTACATCTACATTAAATATAAATTTAAATTTATTTTTTCGATAGCCGCCGCGGCTTCGCTTTTGTTTACGGGCTGCGCTTCGCTTTTGCCTTCCTCGGACGAGGCGACCGCTTCGGAGCCGTCGGTGAGTATTTTTACGCAGTCCAAGCCCGCGGCTGCCGAACCTGCCGAAACTCGCGACCCCAATATTCCCGATTTTGTGGTGGATACCACCGCCGCGCCCGACGAGCCGGAGCCGCCACAAAGCTCGCCCGAGACTGCCGAAGCCGTTGAGACCGAGGAGATCCCGCAGCAGAGCGACATTTCCGGGGAAATCGTCGACGACTGGAGAGCGGGTCTTAACATTGAATACCCCGCCGACGTGGAGGAGCTTTTTCAGCGGTTTTCCATCGACAAAAATACCCGGGAGGGGTATTACAGAATGATCTCCTCCGAATGTCAGCTGCCTGTAATTCACATTTCTACCGAAAACGAACAGGAAATTCTGTCCCGCGAGGATTATGTGAACTGCCTCGTCGAGATAATGAACTGCGCCGAGGTCTATAAGCTTGCGGCGACGGCGGGGATCCGCGTTCGGGGCAACGCGAGCGCGGATTACGGAAACGTCGACTTCATCAGAAACAACATTGTCTCGTACCGCGTGAAATTCGACGAAAAGCAGTCGATGCTCGGGCTGAACGACTTCGCGAGGTGCCGCTCGTGGATACTCTTAAAAGCCTATGAGACGGGCGTCCGCAACCTTCTGGCGTTCCGCCTTGCCGAGGCGATAAACGAGGGGAACTACTACGTTTCGGACTGCACGCCGGTGCAGGTCTACGTCAACGAAAAGTACGCCGGACTCTACATTCTGTGCGAGCAGACCCAGGAAAACTCGCAGAGGGTCGACATAAACGAGGCCGAGGACGGCTACACAGGCACCGACATAGGGTATCTTGTGGAGCTCGACAACTACGCTTCGTCGGACGGCGACCCGTTCTTCCTCCTGAACTACGACAACGAGGAGATCACCGACGTCTACGGCACCACGCGCGTGCCGAGAAAGTACACATATTCGGTCAAAAACGACCTCTACGGCGACGAGCAGCTCAAATTCATCGAGAGAAGATTTGAGATCTATTGGGAGATCGCGCTTCGGGCGATAAAGTACGGCGAATTCTGGAAGATGGACGAAAATTACGAGATCGTCCCCGCCGCGGACGGCGAATTTTCGAGCGCTTACGAGTGCATAAACGCCGCCATTAACGTCGATTCGGTGGTGGATATGTATATGCTCTACGAGATCGTGAACGACCAGGACCTCGGCGGGGGGAGCTTCTTCTTCGCCGCCGATTACGGCCCCGACCCCGTTTACCCGAGGCTCACGATGGTGGCCCCGTGGGACTTCGACTGGGGCTATTCCGACTATAAGTGCACCCCCGACGGCGGCATCTACGCGGCGCGCTTCAAGGATGACTATTTTGTGCAGAATTGGGGCGACCGCTCGAACCCGTGGCTGATTCTTTTCTATTCCGCCGATTGGTTCAGAGAGCTTGTGAAGGAAAAATGGGCGCAGCGCCTCGGGGCGATAGAGGCGGTCATGGACGAGACGGAGCAGCTCGCGGTCGACTATTCGGAGGACTTCGATAAGGACGGCGTCCACCGCGCCGCAAAGGCAAAGGCAACGGTGGATTGGACACGGCAGAGGGTGGAGTATCTGAACGGGGTGTGGGGGTAAATGAGAGCAGGCTGAGGAGCCTGCTTTTTTTATTGGGAAGGGGGAGGGAGGAAAAGAGGCAGGAGGGAAAGGTACTTTTTTAGTCTCTCTCGGGCTCGTTTGAGGGTGCGGGAGACGGTCGGGGCGGTGACGCCGCGGAGGACGGCGGTCTCGTATATCGTGCGTTGGGCGAAGTAATAGTCGCACATGAACAGGTACTGGCGCGGGGTGAGGGCGCGCTTCATGAGCTTTCGTAGCTGCTCCGGGGAGGAGGGCAGCAGGCGGGCGGCGGCCGGGGAGGACCGGGGAGAGGGGAGGATATCGGACAAGAGGTCGAATGATACGCGGGTGGGGGACATGGGGGCTCCTTCTTTGGATTGGATTGGGTGTGGTTTGTGATGGGGTGGGTGAAGGGTGGGGCAGGGAGGGGTGGATGTGTGGCGAAGCCCCACGGGGCTTCGCCACCGCGCGCCCTGCTTCGCCGCAGCAAGGTGCAGACTTTGCGCGGCGAAGCCCCTGCGCGGAGCGCAGCTCCACGCGGCCGCGGACCGGAGGTCCGCGGCCCACCGGCCACGAAGTGGCCGGTGGGAGCTTCGCCCCCGTCGACAGCACTCCTCCCGCCCCGAGTTGTTGGCGGAACTTGGGTGCAGAGTTTGCCTCGCTTGTCGCTCGGCAAACGGGGAGACCCCCGGCGAGAACGCAACGGCCAATCGACTGCTGAATCGTTCCTTAGTGGCCGTTGCGCAACGAACCCGCCGGAGCGGCGGCTTCGCCTCCGCGCGCCCTGCCTCAGCGCAGCAAGGTGCAGACTTTGCGCGGCGAAGCCCCTGCGCGGAGCAAAGCTCCGCGCGGCCGCGGACCGGAGGTCCGCGACCCACCGGCCACTTCGTGGCCGGTGGGGGCTTCGCCCCCGCCGACAGCACCCCTCCCGCCCCGAGTTGTTGGCGGAACTTGGGTGCAGAATTTGCCTCGCTCATCGCTCGGCAAATGGGGAGTGTAGCTCCGGCTTTATGCAAAACCGATTGCCTTAGATTTAGTCGCGGGCTTTTCTTTGCCTCGCTCATCGCTCGGCAAATTGGGAGTGGGGCTCAGGCTTTGTGCGTGACCGGGTGCCTTAGATGAGGCTGCGGGTTTTTGTTTGCCTCGCTCATCGCTCGGCAAACGTGGAGACCCCCGGCGAGAACGCAACGGCAGAGCGACTGCTGAATCGTACCTTAGTGCCCGTTGCGCAGCGAACCCGCCGGAGCGGCGGCTTCGCCCGGGGCGGGCTGATTGCTCCTCCCTGTCCTGCGCTGGCTTGCGCATGGGGATTTCGCGCTCTGCGGAGCGCGACGAGGGGCGCTGCCCCTCGACCCTGCGGCCTTTTGAGGAAAGGCCGGCGAAACCTTTTTAGTATTGGTAACACCTCGCAACCTTACTGGGGAAAAGCGGGGTAAAACCTTTTTGGTTTTGGGCATTCGGGGCTTTGACTATTTCTCCCTCTCCTCGATATACTTAAGTATATCCCGCATATCGCGGAGGAGCTCGAACTTTTCCTCGCTCAAAACGCGCAGGCGGCGTTCATAAACGGGGAGGAGGGACGTATCCCGAGTCTCGCGCATCTCCCGGTAAAGCCTGCTCCGATGCTCCTCGAGGCGCTTTGCCTCGGCGCTGTAGCTCTTCGCCAGCGCCCTATACTCCGCGAGAGGGTCGCGGCTGCTCATCACGATTTTCCTGCGGCGGCGAACGCTCGGGTCGCCGGCGGCATATGCCGTATTTACATTATTTTGCATTTTTTCTCCTTCTTCTTCGGGCGGACGGGGCGGCCGCGCCTTTTGTAGCTCTCGTGAAGAACAAATGTTTCCTTCACAATTACTAATATACTCCTTTTTTTCGGTTTGTCAAGAGGTTTTTTCGGAGCTGTACGATTTTTTGGACTAATGCTCTTGATTTTGGCGGGAAGCTGTGCTATAATGGGTCTCGGAGGGATATCATGGACAGCAAAAAAATTCAGCGGATTAACGAGCTTGCGAAAAAGGAGAAGGCGCAGGGCCTCACTAAAGCCGAAAAGGAAGAGCAGACCGCTCTTCGGAACGAATATCGGGCGGCATTTCGGGCGAGCCTTGAAAGCCAGCTCAAAAGAATAGAATTTGTAGACAAGGAGGGAAAACCGTCATGAGCGACGAGCCGAAGACAAGGCAGAAGCAGAAGCTTTTGTATCTTGCGAAGATCATGAACGAGATGACAGACGAGAGCCACAAGATCTCCGGGCAGGAGATCATCGACCAGCTTGCTCTCTACGGCATTTCGGAGGAGAGAAAGACGGTCTATGACGATATCCAGTCGCTTTGCGAGGCGGGAATGGACATCGTGACCGAGAGGGAGGGGCGCGCCAACGTCTACTATGTCGGCTCGCGGCTTTTCCAGGAGGAGGAGCTTTACGTTCTGGCGGACGCGGTCGCCTCGTCGAAATTCCTGACACAGAAAAAATCGCAGGAGCTCATAAAAAAGCTTCAGCAGCTTACGAGCAAGCACCATGCCCAGCACCTCAGGCGGACCACCTACGTCCGCGACAGGGTCAAGACCTTCAACGAAAAAATTTACTACACCACCGACTGCATTCACCAGGCGATTAACACCAACTGCAAGATAAGCTTCCGCTACATCGAATACGACCTGACCAAGACACGCAGGCTTCGCCACGGGGGCGAGGTATACAAGGTCTCGCCCTACTATCTTATTTGGGAGAGCGACTGCTACTACCTCGTCTGCTTCTGCGAAAAGCACGACAAGATCTGCCGGTACAGGGTCGACAGAATGGCCGACGTCGAGGCCCTCAAGGAGAAGCGGCGGGAGCTCAGCGACGGCGAGGAAGCCCTTGCGAAAAGCCTCCGCGCGACCTACAACATGTACGGCGGTAGGGAGGAATCGGTCGTTTTGGAGCTCTCGGACAGCCTCATTAACGTCATCATCGACCGCTTCGGCGAGGGCGTTCACCCGAACCCCGTCGGCGACGACAGGTTCACCGTGCGGGTCGACGTCGCCATAAGCCCGACCTTTTGGGGGTGGCTCTTCCAGTTCGGCGGCGAGGCGAGAGTGCTGGCCCCGCAGTGGGTGGTGGACGAGGCGAAAAAGGTCCTTAAAAACATTGAAAAGCAGTATGACGATTAACTGTCTAAATAATTAAAGGAGGACGCAATGTTCAGATTTGCTGTTATGGGCGCGGGGGATATCTCCCGCAAATTCTGCGACGCGGCAAGAAGGATCGACGGCTGCGAGGTCGTCGCCATCGCTTCAAAATCGCTCGTGAGGGCGAAGGCTTTTTCGGAGCGGGAGGGTATCCCGAGCTATTACGGCAGCTACGGCGATATGCTTTTGAGCGAGCACCCCGACTGCGTTTATATCGGCGCTGACACCGGCTCTCACTTTAAGCTCGCCATGCTCTGCATCGAAAACAAAATTCCCGTTCTGTGCGAAAAGGCGATGTTCACCTGCGTGAGCGACATGGAAAAATGCTTCGAGGCGGCCGAGAAAAACGGCGTTTTCGTCATGGAGGCGATGTGGAGCTACTTCCTGCCCGCAGTAAAAAAGGTCAAGGAGTGGGTCGACCAAAAGAGGATAGGGACAATACGCTTCACCGACATACTTTTGGGCTTTAAGGCGCCGACTCACGAGGGAAACAGGTACTTCAACAGGGAGCTCGGCGGCGGCGCGGCGTTCGACCTGTCGGTATACACCTATGACATCACGACACTTATGCTCGGCCATGATTATAAGGAGCTTTACGTCAGCTCGCTCTGGCACGAAAGCGGGGTCGACACGCTGAATCACGCGACTCTGACCTATGAAAACACCATTTCGTCGCTGACCGCAAGCATAGTGAACCCCCTCGAGGAGCGGCTCATCATGTACGGCGAGGAGGGCAAAATTATCCTCCCGCACAGCCACTACGCGAACGAGGCGTTTTTGTATAACGATAAGGGGGAGCTCGTCGAGAAGTTCACCGACACCGTCACCGAGAACGGGTTCGTGTATGAGGTCAAGGAAGCTATGGACTGCGTGAAAGCGGGGAAGATGCAAAGCGATATAGTGCCGTGGTGGGTGACGAGAAGCTCAACGGAGTTTTATGAGAGGGTGTATGGGGATAAATAATTGGGCCCCTTCCCGGGAGGGAGGGGGCTTTTTATGCGCATATGAGGGCTGCTATAATCTATAGCCTAATTTACTTGAGAGTGTCCACTCCACCCACATTAAAGGAAATCAACCAAGCCAAAAGGGATTTCGCCTTTGGAATATCGCTCACGATATATCAATTTTGCAATTCCGAATTTATTGTAAGAGTCGACAGAAACTTCGACGACAGCTTTTAAGGTTTCAATGCTCCTTGCAAAACATCTACTCCTCCGCCTCAGCAGCGGTATATAGTCGCGTAGGTCTGCATTAACTCTCTCAACCGTAAATGTATCCCTCTTGTCATGACAACTATAAATATGTTTCCCGGGATAGATAACTCTCAGATATCCAAAATACCCGTCGGTGCAGTAGTAATCGGCATACGGAGCGCTGTCGAATGTCTCCTGAATCCTGTTCGCAGATTTGTCTTCCTCAACTTGATGACCCGCTGTAATGCGCGGCTTGCGGGAAACCATCGACATCAAATAAACATTCTCCTTTGTTTCTGTTTTCGGCATTTTGCCTATGAACCAGTATAATTCGTCGAGTTCATAAACCTTAGGTTTGATATTAAATTTCTTGAAAACCCCAGAAAGTTTAGAACGATTTTCAACGCTTTGTTGATTACTTGCTTCGTTTTTTATTCAATTATAGACATTGGATTTGCTGAAGTTATTCAAAAGTCCTACCTTTCTTCCGCTCACTCCGGAATAGTATGTCTTGATCGCTTGCTCCCTAACTTCCTCGCTGTATTGCCACGGACGCGGTTCGGGAGTGTAGTCTATATTGCAGTCATTGCATCGGTACTTCTGTGACCCTGACTTGTTTTTGCCGTGTTTTACTTGATGTTCGTGTTTTCCACATTTTGGGCAATATATGTTTTCGTCAATTTTTGCTGCTCGTGACATTTTTATCACCTCGGGGATATTATAGCATATTGTGGGTGGGTTGGACACTCCCTCTATCCCTGGGAGTGTCCATTCCGACCACATTATAAAAAATATTGTCTGATGATTTGCCGCTACTAACCGTTTTCCATCTCCCGCTTTTTACATAAACGTAAGTGATTTGGACGCTCCTAATTTTATTCCCCCCACCCCTTGACAACTCCCCCTCCCCATGCTATAATAAGAAACATCAGTTGCGGAACGGTTGTTGCTATACCATATACAGGAGGAAAAATCATGCCCCCCAAATGCAAATTCACCCGCGAAGAAATAATCCAGGCCGCGCTAACAATCGCCCGCAGTGAGGGCGCTTCTGCCGTCACCGCGAGGGCCTTGGGCGCGAAGCTCGGCTCGTCTTCCAAGCCGATTTTCAGCGTGTTCGAGAACATGGAAGAAGTGCAGGCAGAGGTGCTGAAAGCCGCGAAAGCGCTCTATGCCGGCTACATTCACACCGGCCTGCAGCAAACCCCCGCGTTCAAGGGCGTGGGCACGCAGTACGTCCTGTTCGCGATTCGCGAGCCGAAGCTGTTCCGGCTGCTCTTTATGACCGAGCAGCCGCAGAAGCCGCCGGTCTCGGGGATCCTCCCGATCATCGACGAGAGCTACGACAAAATCTTGCAGTTGGTGATGGACGGATACTGCCTTAACGAGGCGGACGCGAAGGCGCTCTACCGCCATTTGTGGATATATTCCCACGGAATCGCGGTGCTCTGCGCGACGAATATGTGCTCGTTCACCGCCGAGGAGATCGGCGGCATGATGACCGAGGTCTGCCGGAGCCTGCTGAAAGAGATCAAAAGCAAAAAAACATAAATTTTCTCAAAAAAGGTCTTGCTTGTGACGCTGCGTAATGAGCTATAATAGTGTCGGAGGTGATCGCATGGAAAAATTTCGGGCGATCCCGGCGGGGTATATGACGGTCGGCGAGCTCGCGAAGAAAATGGGCGTAACCGTCCGCACGCTTCAATATTACGACCGGGAAAACCTTTTGAAACCGTCCGCTTCGAGCGAGGGCGGCCGCCGGCTTTATACGGATAAGGACATGATCGAGCTGCACCAAATCCTGTCCCTGAAGTCCTTGGGATTTTCTTTGGAGGATATCCGGGGGCGGCTGATCTCTCTTGATACTCCCGACGAAGTGGCAAACGCGCTGGCGGCACAGGCGGCGGATATTGAGCGGCAAATTCGGGTTCTTTCCGAGACTTTGGCGGACATCAGGGCGCTTCGGGAGGAGGTCTTGCAGATGCAGACGGTGGATTTCAAGAGATACGCTGCCATCATCACCAATCTTCGGATGAAAAACGGGCAGTATCATTTAATTAAGTATCTTGACGATAAGATACTTGAGCATTGCAGATCTGCTTTTGATAAGGACAGCGCCGCCGAGATCATCAAAACATACAGCCGCCTTAGCCGTCAGGCCGCGGAATATCGGGCCTCGGGCGTGAAACCGGACAGCGAAAAGGGCATGAAATTCGCCGAGGAATTTTGGGACATGATCGAGAAATTCACCGGCGGGGACGCGTCTATGCTCCCGAAGCTTATAGAGGTCGAGTCGCTTGCCGAGGCCGAGCAGGCCAAAGGCGGGGGCGCTCCCGACAGCCAAAACCAAGTGGCCGCGAACCTGTTTATAGGTTCGGCGCTGGAGGCATATTTCAAAAGCCGGGGGATCGACCCCTTCGGCATGAACCCCGACAAAGGAGAGAAAAAATGAACAAAATCATTCAGATCGACCGGCTCAGCAAAAGCTTCGGCGACGTAAAAGCGGTGCAGGATTTAAGCTTCGGCGTTCGCGAGGGCGAGCTTTTCGCATTCTTAGGGATAAACGGCGCGGGGAAGTCCACCACCATCAACATCATGTGCGGGCAGCTTTCAAAGGACAGCGGCAGCGTTATTATCGACGGCCATGACCTCGACAAAGATTTAGATTCTATCAAGCGCAAGCTCGGCGTCGTCTTTCAAAGCTCCGTCCTCGATTCGGCGCTTTCGGTCTATGACAACCTACAAAGCCGCGCCGCGCTGTACGGGATCGTCGGAAAAGCGTTCAAGGACAGGCTATCGGTGCTCGCCGAAATGCTTGATTTCGGGGACATTCTGAAGCGAACGGTGGGGAAGCTCTCGGGAGGTCAGCGCAGGAGGATAGACATCGCCCGGGCGCTGTTTCACGACCCGAAAATTCTGATTTTAGACGAACCCACGACCGGGCTTGACCCGCAGACCCGAAAAACGCTTTGGAATGTCATCTCCGACCTGCGCCGGAATGAGAACATGACGGTGTTTCTGACCACGCATTACATGGAAGAGGCCTCCGAGGCCGATCACGTCGTCATTTTGGACAGCGGAAAGATCGCCGCCGAGGGTACGCCTAATGATCTGAAAAACGCCTATACAGGCGACTATATCACTCTCTACGGAGCAGCAGAAGCCGATGTAAAGCGCCTCGGGACGGAATATGAGCAGCTGAAAAACGCCTACCGCCTGTTTGTCCCGAACACAAGGGCGGCGACGGAGCTTATCATGAAAAATCCCGACGTGTTCGACGATTACGAGATCACAAAGGGCAGAATGGACGACGTTTTTCTCGCCGTCACCGGGAAAAAACTTACGGGAGGTGCCGAAAAATGAGCACTGTATTCGCGCTTATAAAACGAAATGTAAAGCTGTTTTTCAAGGACAAGGGAATGTTCCTGACCTCGCTGATAACGCCGGCGATACTTTTGGTTCTTTATGTGACCTTTCTTAAGAAGGTCTTTCACGACAGCTTCACCTCGAACCTGCCGGAGTTTATCCGCCTCCCCGAAAGCCTTGTCGACGGGCTCGTGGGCGGGCAGCTTATCTCCTCTATTCTTGCGGTGTCCTGCGTGACGGTCGCGTTCTGCTCAAACTTTCTGAGCGTTCAGGACAAGGCAAACGGCACGGTCAAGGACCTGAAAATTTCCCCGGTCAGCTCCTCCGCGCTCTCGATAAGCTACTATATCGCCTCGCTGGCCTCGACGCTCATGATCTGCTTCGCGGCGACGGGTATCTGCCTTGCCTACGCGGCGGTTGTCGGGTGGTATATGTCGGCGGCGGACGTCATGCTGCTTGTTTTGGACGTCATACTTCTCGCCCTTTTCGGGACGGCGCTGTCCTCGATAATCAACCTGTTTTTATCAACCCAAGGCCAAATTTCCGCAGTCGGTACTATCATCAGCGCAGGGTACGGGTTCATCTGCGGGGCGTATATGCCGATATCCTCCTTCGGCTCGGGGCTGCAAAAGGTCCTCTCCTTCCTCCCCGGGACATACGGCACGGCGCTCGTCCGCAACCACGCGATGCGGGGCGCTCTTTCCGAGATGAACGCTCAGGGCGTTCCCATGGAAGTGATAAACGAGATTAAGGATTCCATGGACTGCAGCCTGTACTTTTTCGGCAATCGGGTCGGGATCCCGGCGATGTATCTGATCGTATGCGCGACCGTCGCAGTCCTGCTCGGCGTTTATATATTGCTTAATATGCTTATGAATAGGAGAAAAGCGGCATGATCACAGTATCGGATGTTACAAAATCATACGGAGCGGGTGGGAGCAGAAATCAGGTTTTGAAAGGCATAAGCCTGAATATTTCCGACGGCGATTTTACCGTTATTTTGGGCGCTTCGGGGTCGGGAAAATCCACCTTTCTGAACGTCATTTCGGGACTCGAACGCCCCGACGGCGGGAGCGTTGTTTACGACGAATGCGACATCACAAAGCTGTCCGACAGCGAGCTGACTAAGTTTCGCAAGGACAACATCGGATTTATTTTCCAGCAGTACTATCTTCTTCCGAACATGACCGTCGAAAAGAACGTGCGAATGGGCGCGGATCTTGCGGAAAATCGCGATTATCGCGAAATTATCGCCGCCGTCGGGCTCGGGGAAAAGTTAAAGAAATACCCGGGCGAGCTTTCGGGCGGAGAGCAGCAGCGGGTCGCGGTCGCGCGCGCCCTTGCGAAAAAGCCGAAGGTGCTGTTTTTAGGCGAGCCGACCGGCGCTTTGGACGAAAAGACCGGCAGGCAGGTGCTCGACTATATATGTAAGCTGCATAACGAACTCGGCTTCACCGTCGTGATGATCACGCACAACCAGAACATCGCGGAGATGGCGAACACGGTCATCAGAATGAACAGCGGGAAAATTTCGGAAATTTATGCCAATAACAGGCAAAAAAACGCGTATGAGATCGGGTGGTGAACTATGATCATCGGGATAAAAGACGCAACTAAGTTAATCGGCATAACTATTATCGCCTGCTGTGTGGTGTTTGTCTGCGCGATTTTTTTGAACTTTAACATCGACATCGCGGCGATGAAAGACGAGATAACGACGGCAAGCGGCGCGGCGATGTATGACGCGATCGTCTCTACGGGAAAGGTCGTCGCAGCTGTTTCGGGCGGGTGTTTGGCCGCGACCTCGGCAGCAATGCTGCTATTTTATGTAAAAAATTATATAGATACCCATGGCAAAGAGCTCGGTATCCTGAAAGCCATCGGGTATTCAAATATTAACATAGCTAAACATTTTTGGACGTTCGGTCTGAGCGTTTTCTTAGGCTGCGCCTTTGGGTATGCGCTGGCATTTTTATATCTCCCGACGTTCTATGAACTGCAAAACGCCGACCGCCTTTTTCCCGAAATCAGGGCGCGGTTTCACCCGATTTTGGCGTTTCTTCTGGTCTGCCTGCCCGCGATTATTTTCGCGATTCTGGCGGTTTTGTATGCATATTTAAGGCTGAAAAGCCCGGCGCTCGACCTGCTGAAAGAGCGGCGCGAATATAAAACAAAATCCTCCGGACGGGAAAGCCCGGACATACCGTTTCTCCAAAATTTGTCAAGAAGCACGGTGCGCGGCAGAAAATCGCTCGTGTTTTTCATCGCGTTTTCGGCGTTTTGCTTCTCGGCGATGCTCCAGATGTCGACGTCGATGACCCACCTTTCGAGCAAGGAAATGGCGGCGATGATGCTGGCGATCGGCTTGATTCTGGCGTTTGTGACCCTGCTCCTGTCGCTCTCGAGCGTGGTGAAAGGAAACGCCAAAACCATCGCAATGATGCGGGTTTTCGGCTACGATCACGGCGCCTGCGCCAAGGCGACCCTCGGCGGCTACAGGCCGTTTGCCTACCTCGGCTTCGCCCTCGGCACGGGGTATCAGTACGTGCTGCTGAAAACCATGACGGCGGTAGTCTTTGCGGACGTAGCAGGCTTGCCCGAATACGGGTTTGATTGGAAAGCGTGCGCCGCCACTCTGGGGCTGTTCGCTGTCGCCTATGAGGCCGCCATACGGGGCTACGCGAGGGGGATAAGGAGGGTGGCGGTTAAAGGGGTCATGGGGGAGTGAGGGGGAGGGAGACGATTTCAAGACTTGGATATTTCTTATGACTTTGTGGGAAGCCTGCCTAAAAGCCTGTTTGAGGATATGAAAACCGAACCGACGCAGTGATACATCTCCCCCATTC
This sequence comes from uncultured Clostridia bacterium, assembly GCA_947624745.1. Taxonomy (GTDB): domain Bacteria; phylum Bacillota; class Clostridia; order Oscillospirales; family Ruminococcaceae; genus Faeciplasma. The sequence continues at coordinate 38,268 of CANQLR010000008.1, forward strand.
TCCTTTCCACAACAAAAAGCCCCCGTCCGGGGGCTTTTTTGCTGGATTTATTTTCCCCTGTCTTACTTGATCTCGACAGTGGCGCCGGCGGCTTCGAGCTTTTCCTTGAGCTCGTCGGCTTCGGCCTTGGAAGCGCCTTCCTTGACGGCCTTCGGGGCAGCCTCGACGAATTCCTTGGACTCCTTGAGGCCGAGGCCGAGGATATCCTTAACGGCCTTGATGACGCCCATCTTGTTGTCGCCGAAGGAGGCGAGGATAACGTCAAACTCGGTCTTTTCGGCAGCGGCGGGAGCAGCGGCTCCGGCGGGAGCGGCAGCTACGGCGGCGGTAACGCCGAATTCCTCCTGGATAGCGTCAACGAGCTCCTTGAGCTCCAAGACGGAAAGGGCCTTGATATCTTCTACAAACTTAATGATCTTTTCGGATGCCATGATAATTTACTCCTTTACTTAATAATGTCTTACGCCGCGTATTTTTTATGCGGCAGCTTTCGCGAGGCGCGGCTTAAGCGGCCTCTTCTCCCTTGTCGGCGACGGCCTGAAGGGTCGCGGCGAGCTTCTGGATCGGGCCCTGGAGGGAACCGACGAGCTGAGCCAGCAGAGTGTCCTTGGAGGGGATCTTCGACAGAGCCTTTACGCCCTCGGCGTCATAGATCTCGGTGCCGATGAAGCCGGCCTTAAGGACGAAGTTTTCGTGATCCTCGGCGTACTTGCCCAAGATTCTTGCGGCGGCAGTCTCATCGTCCGAGATGGCGATGGCGGTCGCGCCGGAAAGCACCTCGGTAAGTCCGTCAAGTCCGGCGGCCTGCATCGCGAACCGAAGAAGAGTGTTCTTCTCGACCGCGTACGCTACGCCGGCTTCCCGAAGCTCCTTGCGAAGCTTGGTGTCGTCTTCGACGGTGATGCCCGAGTAGTTCACGAGCACGCCCGCCTTGGCTTCCTTCAAAAGTTCGGTGATGTCGGCGACCTTCTGTTTCTTCTGGTTGAGAATGTTTTCGTTTGGCATTTTGGTTTCACCACCTGTAATAAATATCCGCCCGAAATTAAAATCCCTTTTCGCAGAGGAAAAGGGACATGAAAAGTCATGCAAAATCCTTTCCTCGGTCGGACTTCCGCCTTTTGGGCCGCCGACTGTCTTAAGTCCGGGTCATCGCATATTATACCACGCCGTTTTGAGCGTGTCAAGTGTTTTTGAAAATTTTTTGCTAAATTATCTGGCTCTCGTCGACGTCGTCGCCGATCTCGACGTTCTCGCCGTTTATGAGCTTTTTAAGATTCTCGAATTCCTCGTCCGAAAGGGTGACTCCCTTTCCCATTCTCGAATGGTCGGGCGACCACTCGCGGATGTCGTACTTCGGGGGATAGTCGTTCCAGCTCACGCGGTTGAACTCCTTCGTCCAGCCCTTTGCGTTCTCGGAAAGCACCCCGATGGTCTCCTTGATCTCATACTTAAGTTCTGCCATAATGATCTACTCCTTATATGATTTTTTAAGTAACGGTATTTTTTTGCCTATTTTTGCGGGGAGCAAAAACGCCGCCGCCCTCGTCAACTCGCCGAAATTCAGGGCGAAAACGGCGGCAAACATGACTCCCAAGGCTATATAAACATACGCGCCGGAAAACTGGTTCAGCACGGCCATCACGCAGAGTATCGCCGTGTTCGCGATTATCCCCCAGAGGCTGAATTTGAACCTGATTATCTTCGACGTGTCGAAAAGCCGGAAGAAGAACACCGAGAAGTATGCCGCGAAGGTCGCCCCGGCGGCGCCGTAGATCCCGAAGCGGGGTATCAGGGCGAAGTTCAGGACTATGTTTATTATCCCCGCCGCGAGTGAGGTCATGAACGAGCGCTTGGTCCGCTTTTCGGCGATATATACCGAGCCCAAAAACACGTTGAAGCAGGTGAACACCGTCGCGAGGGTGAGTATCGGCGAATAGAGCATCGCGTCGTGATACGCGGGGTTCACCCAAACGTATGTCAGCGGGCGGTTTATAAGAAGTATTCCCGCCGCCATCACATACATGACCGCTTGGTTGAGCTTGAAAACGGTGGTGTAAAAATCCTCACGCCCCGCCGAGCCGTTTTCCTGTATCGCGGACATATTCCACGCCTGCGAGAACATCGTGAAGATCGTGGTTATGATGGTCGGGATCTTGTAGGCGACGGTGTTTATGCCGTTCAGGGCCTCACCGTGAAAATACACGATGATAAAGCGGTCGGAGATAGATGTGATCAGCCACAGAAGCGTCGTCGGCACCAGCGGAGCGCAGTAGCGGAGCATCTCCTTAAGAGAGCCGAGGTTTATCTTTGACGGCCTGACGTACCTGTAGAGCCCCGCCGCGACGAACAGGAACACGCTTGAGCAGAGGTCGGAGAGGATTATCGCGAGCAAATACCCCTTCGCGCCCATGTGGAGCTTTAAAAGAAAGACGATATTTAAAACTATCATCAGGAAAGTCGTCAGAACGCCGTCGAACGCAAAGAGCTTCACCTTTTCGAGCGCGCGGGTGAAGGTCGAGTTGAGCTGCTTCAGGGCCGCCGTCCAGACATATATATAAAGTATCGGCGCAAAGCCGTCAAGATAGCCGAGCCTTGAAAGCGCGGGGAAGATCAGCGCCATTACGGCGAGGCCGCAAAAGACCGCCGCCAGACAGTCGGAATAAACGGTCTGCCGCCGCTCGTCGGTTTTCGAGTCGAGCCCGAACCGCAGCGCCGCCTCCGAGACGGAGAGGGTAAATATCGGGAGCAGAATGTTCGCCGTCTGCGCGACAAGGTCTGCCGCGCCGTACATTTCGGGCGAGAGCGCCGAGGTGTAAAGCGGCACGAGGATCAGCACCAGAAGCTTCGAGCCGAAGGAGCCTATCGCGAAAATGACGGTATTTATCAGAAGCTTCAGATAGCTCTGCTTGCCGATCTCCAAATTTCTCACCTCCATCCTTTCTATTATAACGCGCCGGAGCGAAAAAATCAAGGCGCAAAAAAGATTTATTTTCCCAAGCCGAAAAAGGCTTGAAAATTTTCCCCGCGCATGGTATAATAAAACCGCGGCAGAGCCCGCAAATACTTTGATAAAGGGTGATAACATGAAGGTTTTCCTTAAGATACTCGCGGCGGTCGTAAGCCTTACCGGCGCGGCGGTCCTTTTGAAATTCGCGGCGGACGTGATGCAGAGCTGCTCGCACAGCTATATAGACATCAGCGAGGAATAAAATTTTTTCCGTATTTTTTTCCGAAACCGCTTGACAAAACCGAGTTCTCGTGTTAAAATAGCTTTACCTCTTTGCGGGGCTTTTTTGTGTTGCCCGCAAACACCCGGGGCGAGTATGGAAGGCGGCGGCCGTCAGAGGGCGACGTCATAACGGGGACCGTTCATGCAAACGAAACGGCAAAAACCGTACCGTACTTTTATCCGATCGGGTGTGACGAGGGAGGCGACTAAATGCGCCTGCCGTTACCCGCGGCGGCGTAAATATCTTCAGGAGGTGCCGAAAATGAGGGTAAACATCACACTGGCCTGCACCGAGTGCAAGCAACGCAACTACATTTCAAAGAAGAACAAGAAAAACGATCCCGACAGACTTGAAATGAATAAGTATTGCAAGTTCTGCCGCAAGCACACTCTCCACAGAGAGACCAAGTAAGGAGGAGAGTAAATGGCTAAGGACGCAAAAAAGCCGAACATCTTTAAAAGAATATTCGGCACGGTCGGGAAATTCTTCCGCGACCTTATAGCCGAGGTCAAAAAGGTGACCTGGCCGACCGCTAAGCAGGTACTAAACAACACGGCGGTCGTTTTGGTGGTCTGCATCATCTGCGGCGTGGCGCTGTTTGCGATAGACTCCGCGTTCGCAGCGATAGTAAGGCTTCTTATTCACGCGTAAGCCACCGGCCTGAAAGCTTTTGAAAGGAATGTTTTTATGGACGCCCAGACAACGGCAAGATGGTATGTCGTACACACATACTCCGGCTATGAGAACAAGGTCGCGCAGAACATAGAAAAGGTGGTCGACAACCGCAAGCTGCGCGATACCATTCAGATGGTCAAGGTCCCCGTCGAGATCGTCGAACAGACCGACGCCTCGGGGAAGAAGAAAGAGGCCGAATCGAAGCTGTTCCCGTCCTATGTTCTCGTCAAGATGGTAATGACCGACGAGACATGGTACATCGTCCGCAACATCCGCGGCGTCACGGGGTTTGTCGGCCCCGGCTCGAAGCCCGTCCCGCTGACCGATAAGGAGGTCGCGGCGCTCGGAGTAGACGTGAGAAAAGTTCAGGACAGCGTAAACTTCAAGGAGGGCGACGAAGTCACCGTCTTAGGAGGCCCGTTCGACGGCTGGGTAGGAGTTGTAAGATCCGTCGATCTCGAACAGCAGACGGTGGACATCACCGTTTCAATGTTCGGACGCGAGACCCCGGCGACGCTTGCGGTCTCGCAGGTCAAAAAGGTCGAGGAATAACCTCGGCAAGAGTGGGAGAACCGAAATTTCAGGGGATACCCCATATCATCGGTTCGCCTTTTACCACGAATTTGGAGGAAGAAAATTATGGCACAGAAAGTAACAGGCATCATCAAGTTACAGATACCCGCGGGCAAAGCCACCCCTGCTCCCCCGGTCGGACCGGCTCTCGGTCAGCACGGCGTGAACATCGTGGCCTTCACCAAGGATTTCAACGAGAGGACCAAAAACGACATCGGCCTTATTATCCCGGTAGTCATCACCGTTTACGCCGACCGTTCGTTCACCTTCATCACCAAGACCCCGCCGGCAGCCGTTCTCATCAAGAAGGCCTGCGGCATCGAGTCGGGCTCGGGCACTCCGAACAAGACCAAGGTCGCAAAGCTCACCAAGGAGCAGGTCAGAGCGATCGCCGAGCAGAAGCTTCCCGACCTCAACGCGGGTTCGGTAGAGGCCGCCATGTCCATGATAGCCGGCACCGCCCGCTCCATGGGAGTCACCGTCGAATAATATGCAGCTTGAGGCCCGGGCGCGGGACAGAAGGCGAGCGGCAGGCATTCCGCGGACGCCTCGACCGACTGCCGGCTGCTATGGGTCTGACGTGGGAGGTTTCATTAACCGTCTGACCACGATCCTAATCATAAAGGAGTATAAATAATGAAACACGGAAAGAAATACAATGACAGCCTCAAGACTGTCGACAAGACCAAAGTTTACGATTCGCTTGAGGCCTGCGAGCTTTGCGCCGCCAACGCCAAGGCCAAGTTCGACGAGACCGTCGAGGTGCATATCCGCCTCGGCGTAGACTCCCGCCATGCCGACCAGCAGGTCCGCGGCGCCGTCGTTCTTCCGAACGGCACCGGCAAAACGGTAAGGACACTTGTTTTCTGCAAGGAGGACAAGTATGAGGACGCAAAGGCCGCCGGCGCGGATTATGTCGGCGGAATGGAGTACGTCGACAAGATCATGAAGGAAAACTGGATGGACTTCGACGTAGTTATCGCCTCGCCCGACATGATGGGCATCGTCGGCCGCTTGGGTAAGGTCTTAGGTCCCCGCGGACTCATGCCGAACCCCAAGGCGGGCACCGTTGCCCCCGACGTAGCCAAGGCCGTCACCGAGGCCAAGGCCGGTAAGATCGAGTACAGGCTCGACAAGACGAATATCATTCACTGCCCGATCGGCAAGGCTTCCTTCGGCAAGGAGAAGCTCGCCGAGAACTACGAGGCGCTTCTCGAAGCGGTCGTCAAGGCAAAGCCCGCCGCTGCCAAGGGCCAGTACCTTAGGTCGGTCACCCTCACCTCCACCATGGGCGTGGGTATCAAGTGCAATACCGCGAAGTACGGAGTGTAAATTATAAGACAACAAAGCCCCGGGCGAACGATGGGTGTCCATAAAGAGGTTTTCAATCAAAAAATTCAATTCAAGGCATCCGTCAAACAGAATTTAGGGCGAAAATAGGGCAAGGATAATCCTTGCTCTATTTTTTATGTTTCCTTTTACCTCTTCCCAACTTCCTCAAAATTCCTTGATTTTGATATTGTACTCAGAAGCGCAACTTTCTTGTTTAATTTCAAAGTATTTATATGGTTTAAACGAAAAAGCCTCTGATTTCTCCCAGCTCGCCGCCAACACAAAATTCCCCCGCCCCATTGAAAAATTACGATTTCTAATATAATATTATTAGAAGGCGGTAACATGGCAGACTCAAGCATTACAAAAGCGGCTTTGACAAGGGCTTTGCGGGAGCATATGGAGGAGCAGCAGTTCAAGAAGATCCACATTAGCTTTAATTGGAGATGACTGTATGAATGAATTATATCAAAAAGCAGACGATTTCTTTTCAGATTTCCGGGAAGGAAGAAAAATGGTGCTTTCTTCATCTGAAAACGGCAAGTTATCCTCACCGATGATGAGTGTCGTACAAATTGCCGCGAATTATACTTTCGGACTGACAGGGCAATGAAAAAGTATAGTCAAATGATGAAGAACAACAAAGTCGCATTATACATAGATAATATCCAAATTGAAGGCAAATGTAACGAAGAGGGATATCCATTGGATAACGCCGTGCTTTGCGATATTTATAAGGAATGTTTGAAAGGTTCCTATCGACTCCTTTAGATGCACTATACCATATCAACTGTCCTCTCCAATTCAAGCTCAAAAAGATTTGCTCAGCCAAATTATGCTTTGTACGGTTTTATTGGACTTTGACGCCTCCTTTCACCGGGTCGTGCAGCGTATCCACCCGGAACTTTTGGCCGGCTTCTCTATACTGTAGTCATGCTCCGAGCCCTTCATGACCTGATCCATTATCATAAAGGATATGAATTCCTCATCGGGCGTAGTTTTGCCGTCGCCGTCAAGATCAAACAGCGAATCAAAAAAGTCATTGTCCTTTGACACGGTATCAGCTCCTTTATCTTTTCGCGCCGCGCTCAGTCTATCCTCGACTTCATCTTCTCGACAACCTCGAAGATCTCCTTATCAATCAAAAACGGCTCTGTAAAGGCGTTGAGGACGATGCCTGCGGGCTTTTTTTCGTTATTTCTCGCGAGCGGAATGACATCGAGCATATGCTTTTCGACCTTTGAGAAGCCCTTGCTGAGCTCGCCCATTTCCTCCTCGCCCGAAAAAATCGGGAAGAAAAATTTGTCGCCGCTTTTCAGAATTTCGGGGATCAGCCGAATGCTCGCCTTGCTTGTGAACGTCTTGCCGACCAGCGAAGATAGGTCGTCACCCGCGCTCTCGACAGCCTTTTCAAACGCCTCCCTGTCCGCGTCGCCCAGAACCGCGCTGCACGGAACCCAGACATAGCTGTCCCGCAGCAGCTCAAGCACCTCGAAGAAATTGTCCTTGGTGCGGTTTTTGTTGAACTCCGCGACCGCCTCCTTCAGCAGCCTGCCGCCCGCTAAATCCTCGGCGGTGAGCTGCCTCGACGGGGTCATGTCGGAATAGCAGAACACCCTGCCGTCCTCGGTCTTTTGGACATAGAACGCGATGGTTTCACCCTCGTGATAGCCGAAATTCTGCTCGGGCTCGTTCAGGAGAGTCCCGACAATGAAGTGCTCCATGAGATCGGTAATTTTCGCCCAACAGCCCTCGGGCTTGAGCCCCTTTCGGGTGAGGTAAACAAGAACATCATCGGGGTGCTCCGGGTCGCGTGAACCGTCCAAAAAAGCCATCTGCCGAGACTTTTCTACCGCAGGCGAAGCATCGTAAGCTTTGAGATTTTCGAGCTTTTTGGCATACTTCTTCTTGAGCGAGCCGTCCTTGTCGCCAATCACGAAAAACTCGACGTCGATGACTGCCCCAAGCCGCACAAACGAGCGCTTATCATCGCTGCCCTTGAAAAAAGCCGCCTTCTCGCCCGAGATTTTACCTCCTGCGAGAACTTCAAGAGTCAACCCCGCGTCGCCGTCGATGTAGCCGTATGTCAGAACGCAGTCCGCCTTGTCCGCGTTGGGGAAGCCCGCAATGCTTGCCCTGAGAACGTCGTTCAGCCTAAAAACCGCGAAATTTTTGTATAGCCCGCGAAAGCCCGTGTCTTTGTAGTTCATTTTGTACCTCCTGTCAAAAGTCCGTCTCGTCGTCCTCATACCCCATTATACCGCAAAACCGCGTGAATGAAAACGGGTATGCGTTGCTGCCGTGGAAACACTCCTCCGAGCCGCCCGCGAACCTCACCGTCACGCTCCAGTCCTCGCCGTCCAAAATTCCGGGCAGATTATACGCGCTGTCCCAGTCGCCCATGTGGATCTGCCGAAGCCTGGAAATAAGCCGTTCGCGCCCAATTTCGCCTATCTTTTTCCGCGACTCGTTCCCGTACAAAGGGTTAGTTTCGCAGATGATTTTCGCGGAGGTCTTGCCGCCGGAAAAGTCTGCGGACAAGGTTTTAGTTATCAAAAAGTGCTTGCTGACCGAGAATTCAATCACCGTAAGCCCATCGAGCCGAGCATTGAAATCAAGCGCCCGCTGCTCGTCCTCGGTTGGGATATACTCGCCGCCTGCCTCCAAAAGCGCCTTTTTCGCCATATCGAAATAGTCAAGCGTCATCGTCAGCCGCACACCCCTGCTCGGCTTAATGTCGGGCACAGTGAAATCATTTGATCGCAGCGCGGCTTTAAGCTCGGAGATCTCCCTGCGCAGCCCGTTAAGTTCCGCAAGAATTTCCTCCGCAGTTTTGCCTTTTAAGCCCATGTAATAGCTTTCGGGCGACATCATCATAAAATCAGCTCCTTTTGATTTGTTAAGTATATTGTAGCATGGGAGGTGTACGAAAGTTTGGACTGATGGGGCAGGCAGGGCGATTATGTGTCCGAATTTTTGTACTCCTGCGCTGACAGCACTCCCCAAAAAAATTGAGGCTTTGCGCCTCAATCCCCCGTATCCGCCCACTCCATCACCCGCATGATCTCCCCGCTTTTTATGATCAAATCCGCGCTCGGGCGATCCCCCTTCGGCGAGATTTTTGATCGCACGTACACCGTCGCGAGGCCGAGCTTTTTCGCGGGCTCGATGTCGCAGGCCATGTCGTTTCCGACCATCACCGTCCTACGCGGGTCGAGGCCTTTGATCGCCTCCCCGAAAAACCGCAGATCCGGCTTTTTTATGCCGAGCTCGGACGACAGGAATATTTTGTCAAACAGCCGGTCGAGCCCGAGCTGCCGCAGCTCCGGCCGCGTGAAGGCCGCCTGCGCGTTCGAGAGCAGGATCACCCTCGCGCCGGTCTCCGAAAGCCCCGAAAGCAGCCGCGCGGCGTTCGGGTAGAGGCGGATAAATTTTGTCGAGGCGCGCCGAAACCCCACCGCAGTTTTTTCCGCGAGCCTCCCGCCCGCCGAAACGCCCTTTTCGCGGTACAAAAGCCGAAACACCCGCAAAATATCTATCTCGGGATATGTTTCTTTCAGGCCGATTTTCGCCTCCCGCTCGAGCTCGCCCGCCGCCTCAAAATAGCGCTTTTCAAGCTCTTTGGGAGAATATTCCGCCCCGTTTTCGCGAAAAATTTCGGCGGTTTTTTCCCAGCAGCCCTTGCCGCGCTCGTCGGTGCGAATGTCAACGAGCGTTCCGTAAAGGTCAAAAATAAAATTATCGGCTCTCATTGTCGGCCTCGATTTCTTCCAGCTTTCGGTAGACCCTGAGCGTCTCGCCGACGCTCCACGCCTGCGCGAAGCAGCCCTTCGACTCACCCGGATCACTCCCGTCGTAGACCTCCGCAATCTGCCCGATACAGCCCTCGCGAAGGATCTCCGGCATTTTCCCGAGCAGCCCGCGGACCCATTTCGCCGCCTCCTTCGAGTATCCCCCGAGCCGAAGCGCCGCGAGGTAAAACGCCCCCGCGGGGAACGGCCAGACCGTCCCCTGGTGATACGCCATGTCCCTCGAAAGCTGCGACCCGCCGTAAAACGGGTGAAAATCGGGGTCGTCGGGCGAGAGCGTGCGAAGCCCGAAAGGCGTGTATAAGTGCCGCCAAACGGCCTCTAAGACGCTTTTTTCGCGCTCCTCGGGGAGCATCGTAAACGGCATCGAAAGCGCCCAGATCTGATTGCAGCGCAGCTTTTCGTCCGCCTCCGTCCCCGAGAGCACGTCGCGAAGATAGCCCTTGTCCTTTAGCCAGAATTTCTCGTTAAAGGACTTTTTTACCTTTTCTGCGAGATCCGCATACTCCCCGCCGTCCTCGCCGAGAGCCTTCGCCATAACCGCCGCCGCCATAAGGTCGCTGTACCAGTAGGCGTTGATCTCGACCGGCTTGCCGTGGCGGGGCGTGGGGAGAATGTCGCCGATCCGAACGTCCATCCAGGTCACCTGATCAAGCCCCTCGCCCGCCGAAATAAGCCCATCGGTATCCATTTTTATCGCGAAATCCGCGCCGTTTATATACGCCGAGATGATTTTTTTGACGGTCGGCCACGCGCTCCGCAGAAAGTCCCGATCGCCCGTTTCGCGTAAAACCTCCCACACGCAGTTTATAAAGAGAAGCGGCGCGTCCGCCGAGTTATACATCGGCTGCTCGCTGCCCTCGGGGAAGCAGTTCGGCAGCAGCCCGCCGCGCTCGAAGCCGATGAACGTCCCGAGGATACTCTTCGCGTCCGATAGCCTTCCGGTCGCGATGCAAAGCCCCGAAAGCGCGATCATCGTGTCCCGCCCCCAGTCGCCGAAAAACGGGTAGCCCGCGATGACCGTCTTCCCGCCGACCGATTTTCTGTAGGCGATGAAGCAGTCCGCCGCGCGGGAGAGTTCCTTCGCCTCGGGGGTCCTGAAGCGCGAGCCCTCGATCAGGCCTTTTCTCCTTTTTTTGCAGGCGAGGATTATCTCCCCGCCGGTTTTTTCGCATTTTTCGGAGGAAAACACCGCCCAAAGCCTGCCGCTTTCGCCCGCGGGAACGCGCAGGCTCATACTCATGCAGGCGAACCCGAAGCCGCTTTTCCGCCTGCCGTCCTTTTCGTCGTCGGGATACGAAAGCTGCTCATACTTTACGGGCTTAACCTTTATCTCCCCGTTCGAGCGGACGAACGCCCGAAGCCCTGCGGCCTCGACAAAGCCCTCGCCCGAATTTACTTCTAACCTTTCCTGCGGAGGCTCGCCCTTCAGGGCCATCTGAAAAACCGGCGTGACGGTAAGAGTGCAAGGCGCTCCCGAGCGGTTTTTTATCTCATATTCGACCGCCGAGGCGTTTTCCTCCCACGCGATGCCGACCCGCCTCACGATCTCGACCCCGAGCGCGGAATATCGCCACTCGGGAAGATCGTCAAGGGTAAACTCGCGAAGATGCAGCCGGCCGTCCTCGCAGCCGCCGCCGGAAAAGCTTTGGCTCGAAAGGCAGACCTCGCCCTCCCCCGCTAAAAGCCTCTCGCTGAGGCGATGCACAAGCGTATATCTCCTGCTCGGCGACTCGGCGGCGATGAGAAGCCCCTGGTCGGCCCTCGTGACCGAAAACCCGACCGACATCGAGGCAAATCCCCCGAGCCCGTTCGTCAAAAGCCAGCAGTTTTTTTCGCCCCGCTCCAGCTCGGAAAAACCGTCAAAGACAAATTTCAAGCTCCGCCCTCCTTATCACGCCGAAAGGCCTAAGACCGCGCTGGTCTTTTCGCTCAGGGTCAGCATATCCCCGTCGAGCGAGGCCTCCCCCACGCCGATAAACGCCCGAAGCTCCGCCCCGCTGATCCCGACCGCTGAAAGATCGACCGTCTGCTCGCTGTTTGTGGTGTTGTGAATGACCGCGACCGAGCTGCCGTTATAGGTCGAGACAAACCCGCCGACCTTCGTGTCGGAAAATTCGAGCGCGGTATAGTCGCCCCTCGCGATGGCGGGGTTCGCTTTTCTTATCATGATTAACTTTTTGTAGTAGCTTAAAAGGCTCCCGCCGTCGGCGAGCTGCTCTGCGGCGCTCGCGTCCACCCTCGCGGACTTGTAATTCGCGCCTGTCGGGTCCTTGACCGTATCGCCGTCGCCCCATTCCATCTTAAGGCGGCGGTTGGCGTCAGTGTCGGATCCCCCGCGAGAGCCCCTTAGCCCTATCTCCTCGCCGTAATAGATGAACGGCGAGCCGGAGGAGAGGATATATAGGTTCGCGGCCATCTTCATCTGCCCGCTCGCCTCGGTGAGATACCCCGCAGCCCTGTCGGTGTCGTGATTGGCGATGAACGGGACTATCATCGCGCTTTCGTTGAGCCCCTCGACCCGTTCGAGATACTCGTCGATATAGCTTGTGTACTTGTTGACGTCCCCCGCCTGCGCCGTCTGGGCGATGAGCCCCGAGGTCTGCGAGGTGGTGAAATCGAAGCAGTTGAGCGCGGGATAGTAGCAGTCGGTCACGCCGTCGCTGTCCCACACCTCGGCAACGGTGTAGATGTCAGGCTTTATTTTTTTGAGCTCGCCGATGTACCACTCCCAGAATTCGGCGCTTTGGGTGTTGTCGCCGTAGTAGATATACTTCGCCGCGTCGAATCTGAACCCGTCCACGCCGAGATCGAGATAATATTTTGCGACGTCAAGGACAGCCTGCCTCACCTCGTCGTTGTCATAGTCGAGCTCCGGCATGCTCGGCGAAAAGTTGCACTCGTAAAGATCGTCCGAGCCGGCAATTTTCGTGAAGGTCCTTCCCGCCGGCGGGGTCTCTCCCGCGGGGCAGAAGGCGTAAAAATCATAGTACGGGTCTTCCGTATCGCCGTTTATATGCGGCCCGCGAAACGCGTTGAACCACGGGTTGTTCGGCCCGGTGTGATTGATGACGAGATCAAGTATTACCTTGACGTTTCGCTCGTGGCAGAGATCTAAAAGCTCCTTTAAATCCTCCTCGGTGCCGAATTTCGGGTCGATTTGATAATAGTCGTCGACGTCGTATTTGTGATAGCTCTGCGACTTGAAGATCGGGCTGAGCCACAGCCCCTCGACCCCGAGGCTCAACCCCGAGGCGTCGTCGCCGTCGTTTAAATAGTCCATTCGGTCGATTATCCCCCTGATGTCCCCCGTGCCGTCGCCGTCGTGATCCGAAAAAGAGCCGACGAAGATCTCATAGAACACCCGGTAGTTGTCCTCGGTCGGGACTGCGCCCGCACATTCCTCGCCGCCGATGACAGCCTCGCCGTTTTTCCCGAGGGGAAACTCCCCCGTTTTGTCATATTCCTTCGCCGAGCACCCGACGAGCGTCATAAGCGCGAGGGCGATAACAGCAATGCGTTTTTTCATACTTCCTCCTTAAATCAAAGGGCTGCGACCGTGAACGGCCACAGCCCCGAAAGCGCTGAATGTCAGACGAGAAGGTTCTTTTCCGTCTCGGGATCGAAAAGGTGCATCGCCTTCCCGCTGAAGGTGATGTGAAGCTTTGCGCCCGCAACCAAAGCCTTGCGCTCCTCCTTGCCGATATCGAGGGTCGGAACGCGGACTATGAGCCTTGAAGCCCCGTCGGCGTCGCCCGCGTCGACGTGAAGATGAAGCTCCGAGCCCATCATCTCGTCCACCACGAGGTTGCAGGGAATGGCGTTTTCGCTCTCGCCCGAAAGCTCGATATGCTCGGGACGAACGCCCAGAAGAACCTTCCCCGCCTTGATGTTTTTCTTCGCGAGGATCTCGCCCTTGTCGCCGTCGACCGCTATCTTCGCGCCGAACGGGGTCACATAATACTTCCCGTTCTCGCAAAGAAGCTCGGTGCTGATTATATTCATCTTCGGCGCGCCGATAAACTCGGCCACAAAGAGGTTATCCGGCATGTCGAACACCTCGTCCGGCGAGCCTACCTGCATGATGAATCCGTCCTTCATGATGACGATGCGGTCCGCAAGGGTCATCGCCTCGGTCTGGTCGTGGGTGACGTAGATGAAGGTGGTGTCGAGCTTCTGGCGAAGAAGGATTATCTCTGCCCTCATCTGGTTTCTCAGCTTCGCGTCAAGGTTCGAGAGCGGTTCGTCCATCAGAAACACCTTTGAATCCCTGACCATCGCGCGGCCGATCGCGACTCGCTGCCTCTGTCCGCCCGAAAGAGCCCGAGGCTTGCGCATCAGATACTCTGTTATGCCGAGCGTTTCGGCGGCCTTTGTGACCTTGTCATAGATCACGTCCTCCGGCACCTTTTTGAGCCGAAGCGAGAACGCGATGTTGTCGTAAACGCTCATGTGCGGGTAAAGCGCATAGTTCTGGAAGACCATCGCAATGCCCCTGTCCTTCGGCTGAAGGTCGTTGACGACCTCGCCGTCTATCTCTATTGTCCCCTCGCTTATCTCCTCGAGCCCCGCTATCATTCTTAGGGTGGTGGATTTTCCGCAGCCCGAGGGCCCGACGAACACCACGAATTCCTTGTCCTTGATCTCGAGGTTGAAGTCGTGAACGGCCACGACGTTTTTGTCGTATATTTTCTTGACGTTAGTCAGTTTTACACTTGCCATATCCTTATTCTCCTTTCAAATCAGCCCTTGACGGCTCCGCCGGTAACGCCCTCGACATAGTACTTCTGCAAGCAGAGGAAGAGGATAGTAACGGGCAGCGCGACAATAACGCCGCCGGCGCAGAAGGTGGTATACATGTTGTTGATCTGGTCGTTAGTCAGCCAGCTATACATACCGACGGCAACGTTATAGCCTGCGGAGGTGCCGAACGCAACGTATCTTGCGAAGACATAGTCGCCCCAAGGGCCCATGAAGGCGGTGAGGATGGTATAAATAACTATCGGCTTTGCAAGCGGCAGAATGATCTTGTAAAGGACCTGAAGCCTTGTCGCTCCGTCGACCCTTGCCGCTTCGTCGAGGGATTTCGGTATGGTGTCGAAGAACCCCTTCGAGACGTAATATCCCATGCCCGAGGAGGCCACGCTCACAAGAATAAGGCCGGGGACCGCGTTGGCCTGGGTGAGGCCGAGGTCGGAAAGGACGCGGTATAAAATTATCATCGTGAGCATTCCCGGGAACATTCCGAGTATCAGCATGAACCTCATAAGAGGCCCTCTCATCTTAAAGCGGAAGCGGGAAAGGGTATAGCTCATGCAAAGAACGATTATTGTCTGGAAGACCGCCGCAGCGAGCGCGATGATAAAGGTGTTTAAGTACCAGCGCTTGAAGTCGGAATTCCAGAGGTTTATATAGTTCTGAAGTCCCCACTGCTGGGGGATAACATATCCGACCTGATAGGTGTTTTCGACCCTGAAAGACTGCAAGACGATGAATACGAACGGTATGAGCCAAATCACGCTTATTATCACCAGAAGAACGTATATCGCGCTGTTGCTGACCCGGTTCAGGGTCTTCATACCCATGTGGTGTTTATTTTTACTCATCACTGGTAGTCCTCCTCGTTCTTGATAGAAGGCAGCACGTTATAGACGATAAGCGAAATAAGCGCTACCACGACGAACACCATGATGCCGACGACGGAGGCAAGATAATACTGCGACTCGGCGCCGGTGGTTATCTTGAACAGCCATGTTATCAGAAGGTCGGTGTATCCCACCGAGCCCGCAGCACCCGACGCCGCCGGGTTTGTCGGCGCTCCTCCCGTCAGAAGGTAGATGACGTTGAAGTTGTTCATGTTTCCGGTAAAGCTGGTGAGAAGATACGGCCCCGTGATGAACAGCATATACGGCAGGGTGATCTTGGTGTACTGCTGCCACGCGTTCGCGCCGTCTATCCTTGCCGATTCATAGAGGTCGGCGGGGATATTCATGAGTATACCGGTCGTTATCAGCATGAGATAGGGTATACCTATCCAGATATTGACAAGGATTACCGTGACCCTCGCCCACGTCGCGTTCTCCCAGAAGGGAAGCGGCTGCGATATCCACCCGAGGGTGTCCTTAAGGGTGAGGTTTATAAGTCCGTTTCTTGCAAACATCTTCGAGACGTAGAGTAGCGAGATAAACTGCGGTATCGCGACGGTCATGACCAGCACGGTGCGCCAAAGCTTTTTGAGCGCGATCCCCTTTTTGTTGATCATCATCGCGACGAACATTCCGAGGAAGTAGTTGGTGAAGGTCGCTAAGAATGCCCAGATAAGCGTCCAGGCGAGTATCTCGCCGAAGGTCGCCGAGTATGACTGCCCGCCGCCCGCGCTCTGCCACGAGAACAGGGTGTTGAAGTTGTCGAGCCCCACCCATGTGAACAGGTTGTTCGAGTAGCCGTTGTGCGCGCCGTCATAGTTCGTGAACGCGACAAGGATCATGAACACGATCGGCATGACCGTGAATATCAGAATGCCGGTCAGCGGAAGCGCCAGAAGCGTCTTATAGAAGTTTTCGTCGACCATCGAGCGGAGGTCGTCCTTGTCGCTCGAAAGCCTCTTGCCGCTCTTCAAAAACTGCTCCGCGAGCTTGTTCTGCTTGACGTTCAGGCGCCAAGTGTAGATAAGCGCGACGATGAAGAATATAGTCAGCACGCCGTAGAGAAGTATCTTGAACGAGTTGTCGTTATACGTGGTCGTATAGGTGTCGAGGATCTCGTTATACGCCTGGGTCGGGCCCTGCTTGCCGAGAGAGGGCAGCATCGAAAGCCAGTAGCCGCCGGCGGTTATCATATAAATGATAAAGACTATCTCGAAAAGAAGGAACAAAAGCCCGCGGAGGACCTGGCCCCTTGCGATATTGCCGAAGCCCATTACGACAAATGAGACCTTCGTCTTCCAGTCGCCGTTTTTGAAGGTGCTCCCGACGTCCTTTATCTCGTTCACGAAGGCGACGGCGCCGTTTCTGATCCCGAGGCCGATGTTGACGAAGAACCCGGCTATCGCGGCGGGTATCTTTTTAAAGAACGCAAGGATCTTATAGCAGAATTTCTGAAGCTTCGAGAGCCTTAAATACCCCTTGTCGGTGTACTCTTTTAAGAGCGCGCCGATCTCCTTGAAAAATACCTTCGGGCCCTTAAGCCTCCTGCGCGCCGATTTTCCGGGGTCGGTGCCCTTTTTCCGTTTCATATTATCACCCCTTAATAAAATGTCGGGGCCGTTTTGCAGACCCCGACTGATAGCTTATATGTCAGGCAATGCCAAAGCTGTTTATTTTTGCTCTGGTTGCTTGATTACGCGGGAATAAGGCTTACCTCGCCGGTCGCAGCGTTAAGCTGGATGTAGTAGGTGCCGGCGGTCTCGACGACATAGTTGTCGGCAGGATAAGCGACGTCCCAGCTCTTGCCCTGGCGGCACTTGAACTCGACGCCCGCGTCCATGGTGTAGGCCTCGTTCGAGGTCCAGATATCGCCGTCGGCGGTCATGGGCAGGTCGATGCTCCAGCCGTCGCCGTTGATAGAGCCTATAACGGTGAAGGCGTTCTTGACGTCGTCGGACATGGTGAACACCGCCTGGATGCTCTCCTCATACTTGGTAAGAGCGGCCTTGAGGGCGTCGTCCGAGCCGTCAGAATCCTTGATGTCGGTGGCGATGACCTTCGCGATATCCCACCAGGAGCCGTGAATGTTCGGCTGAGGAACGGCATAGTTGCCCTGCTCGTTCAGAGCCGCGAGGGTGGGATCTGAGGTAACTGCGGGATCCTCAAGAGCTTCCTTATTGGTGGGACCCCAACCGAAGGAGTTGAATCTTGCGAGCTGGCAGTCCTTGCCGGTCAGATACTGCGCGAGCCTTGCGATGGCGGCGCCCTTGGTGGCGTCGGTCTGGGGCTTTACGCCAAGGAGCTTGCAGCCGCTGTAGGAGCCGATGTGATAGCTCTGTCCGTCGACCTCAAACGAAGGAAGATCGGTAACGCCGAAGTTGTCGCCGAGCTGATCCTTGATGGTCGCATAGTTCCAGGTGCCGGTGACGACAACGGCGGAACCGCTGGCGAAGTCGGCGTTGGAGGAGTTCACATAGCTCTTCGAGGTGACGACCTTCTGGAGGCCCTTGGCGGCGATGAGGCCCTTGTCGGAGTTGAAGTCGTCGTCTATAGAGATGAAGTTGCCGTCGTTATCGGTGACCCAGTCGGAATGGCAGCCAACGCCGAAGAAGAATCCGGCGGAATACCAGGCGTTTTCAAGCTCGAACGAGATGTTCTTGCCCGCGGCCTCGCAGTCGGCGATTATGGCCTCGAGGCTGTCGACGTCCGAATCGGGAACGACGCTCTTGTCATAGTACATGAAGTAGCCGTTATCGGCGGTCAGAGGATAAGCGTAGAGGTCGGAGCCCGACTGCGCCGCAAGAATGGAGGCGGCGTTGTTGTTATCCTTGGCATAGGTGGCGGCGGCGCTTCCGAGCTTGGAAAGGGCGCCGGCCTGGATAAGACGGCTGAGCTGGTCCTGCGCGAAGAAGTAGAGATCTCCGCCGGCCTGAACGTCGGTGATCATGTTGGTAGCCGCGTCAGCCTCGGAAACGGGCTCGACGGTGGCGTTGATGGTGATGCCGTATTCATTCGAGCTGTTGAAGGCGTCGACCTGCGACTTGGTGAGGTCTACCGCCGCTTCGGGCGCCCAAATAACAACGTCGTATGTACCTGCGAGCTCAACTCCCGCATCTTCCGCGCCGTCAGACGCCCCCCCGCCCGCGTCATTTCCGCAGGCCGCGAAGGTCATCATCATGGCGAGAGCCAAAATGATTGCTAAAAGTTTTTTCATAATTGTTCCTCCTAATATAATAGGTCAACAACAGTCCGCCGAGGTTTCCCCGGCGAAGCGGGGCATTTTGTCCTTAACTGTTATCTTTAACATTATATCACAACTTTTCTATAAATTCAATAATTTTCGCTTCAAAAAACCGTAATCATTTTAGATGAACTTTTGTTAAATTCTTTGTGTGAAATGCTCAACACTGCTTCAAAGGTTTTATATGTTAAATCGTTCCAACGCCGCCTTCCCGGTTCCCTTAATTCGGATCCGTCACCGCAGGTGACACCTTAAATCTCTGACCTCTGACCTCTGTCCTCTGTCATTCTGTTCCGGTCAAATAAGCGTCGTCGATCTTGCCCCACGCTCCCCCGCCCGCTCCCGAGCATTTGACATAGATACCCACCGTCGCCGAGCCGCCCTCCGCGACCTCTATCCCGCTGATTTTCCCCTCGCTCCAGCTCCCGTAGGAGGTTATCTCCATCGGCGCGGTGCTGACTATTTCGCCGTTTTCCTTAATATAGGCGTAACATTCATACTCGCCCGTGTCGCCGCCCATTATCGAAATGCGGTATTCGTACTTCCCTCCGGGAAGCCCCTCCGCGGTCTGCTCAAGGGTAAATTCAACGGTGTTCATGGCGCTGCTCCAGAAGTGATAATGCTTCGTCCCCGTGAGCGAATCGTCCTTTTTGTCCTCGACGTAAAGCTGCTCGGTCGCGTTAAGATCCGCCGCCGTCCAGCCGGTCTCGCCCTCATCAAAGCTGTAGTTTTCAAGATAGTTTTTGTCAAGAAGGGTGAGCCTGCACTTCACTTCGAGCCCGCCGACCGTCCCGGCGACGGTATATTCCCCCGCGCCGCCGTTTACGGCCCTCTCAAGGTCCTCCCGAGACCACTCGACCGCCTCCTGCTGCTTTCTTCCGTCGGTCATCACGACGTTCACGCTCTCGGGAAGCGATATCTCCTCCCCGCTCGCGATAATAAGCTCGATATCCTCGGCCGACTCGGCCTTTATACCGACGTCGTTTCCGTATCTCACGAGGTTAAAGACCTGAAGGCTCGGCAGAGGAACGCCGTTTTGATCGAAAAGCGCCTGATTGTCGACGGCGCTCCCGCCGTAGTATTTTCCCGCGTCGTTCGGGTCGTACCCCGCCGAGAAGCTGCTCGCCCAACCCGAGCCGTACTTCTCCCACTTCGCCTCGTTTTCCGCCCGAGAAGCGCCGCCGACGGTTATCCATGTCCCCTCCCAATAGCACACGCCGATACCGTTCGTCGCCTTTGCGGCCGCCTCGATGACGTCGCGCAGGGCGTTCGCCTGACCCTGAACGCTGTAGGGGTAATTTTTCGTGATCCCGGTCGTCGAATCGCTGATGGTGTTTCCGTTGAAGTCGGTGTCGTCGGGGGTGTAGGCGTAGGAGGTCTCGAGCACCATCACCTTTTTATTATAGGTGTTCGCGACGGTCGAGAGCACCCTCGTGAGGTTGTCGAGCGTGCCGTGCCAGAACGGGTAGTAGGAGCTCCCGAACACGTCGTAGTCGACCTCATGCGCGTTGAGCTGCCTTGCGTATTCGGCGTAGGTGCCGCTGTTCTCGGGGTTTGCGAAGTGCACCGCCACAAGCGCCTCGGGGCAGACCTTTCTGACCGCCCTGCTTCCCGCCGACATGATTGCGCAAACGCCGTCCCAGGAGGTCTCTCCGCAGAGCGCACCGTTGGTCTCGTTTCCGACCTGCACCATGCCGACGACCCCGCCGGCTTTGTTAATTTTCTTAAGAGTATCTACGGTGAAATCATAAGCCGCCTCGGCCTTTTCATCGAGGCTCATGTCCTTCCAGGCCTTCGGGGCCATCTGCTTTCCCGGGTCTGCCCAGAAGTCGGAATAGTGGAAATCGACGATCAGCCGAAGCCCGTACTTTGCGGCTCGCGCGCCTATCTCGGCGGCCTTGTCGGCGTCGTTGTTTCCCCCGCCGTAGCCGTTTCCGTTTTCATCGTAAGGGTCGACCCACACCCTCACCCGGATATGCGTAACGCCGTTTTCCGCGAGGGTCTTAAAGACGTCCTGCTCGGCGCCGTAAAAGCTTCGGTACACGACCCCGCTTTGCTCCTCGGCGATGACCGAGGACGCGTCGACGCCCATGATAAAGTCCTCGGGCAGGTTCTCGACCTTTGCGACATAAAGCGGGTTGCCCTCAAGCTTTTCGCTCGGGGCGATGCTCGCAAGATCGCCGCAAAAAGCGCTTCTTTCGGTGTTTTGCGCCCCGCAGGCCGAGCACGCGAGAGACATTGCCGCCGCCAATGCGATAAATAAGGTTAAACGTTTTTTCATAGTAGATCCTCCCCTGTATATTATTTAAGTCCTATAAGCTTTTCCGCGATTTTTTCTGCCGCGCCGTCCTCTGAATGAGCCGACTTTGCTCCCAAAAACAGGTAATAATCCTCGTCGGTATAGCCTATAAATCCGACCGCCGAGCCCGTCCCCGCCGCGCTGTCATAGACCCGCACCCCGCCCCCGGGGTCTAGCAAAAGCTCGGCGTACTCGCCTATCAGCGACTCGGGCAGGATAAAAATGTCGCCGTTTTCGATGGATTCAACGTCGAACATCACATACTCGAAGCTGTGAACTTTTACCATTTTTATCCCCTCGGGCTTGCCCTCCTCGAGCTTCACGGCGAGGCCCACGCTGTCGATCTCGGGGACGTGGCAATAAACGGTAATTTTTTTGTCCGGCGATGTGTCGGTGGCAAAGGTGAAGATCCAGCTCCAAAAGATGAACGCGACGATCGCCCATGCAACAAAAAGGTAAAGCTTTTTAAATATATTTTTAAGTATCCTCATTTTGAACCTCTATTGCCGCAATGTATCCGTGAACGGCGTAGACCGCGCAAACGCGCGCATTTCCGAGCTTTTTCGCCCTGCTCGCGGCAACCCAGAAGTGGCGCTTTTCGCCCTCCGCCATCACCTCGCAGCCCAAAACGTCGACGCTGTTTCGTATCGTCATTCGCTCGCCGGTAAACGCAAGACTTCCGGCAATTCTCTCCCGTATATTGTCGGAAAGGGTCTTGGCGTGCGAAAGCTCTTTTTTCGCCCCGCCGACCAAATAGATAACGCAGTAAATTATTATCCACCCCGAAATTATTGCGACAAGGACTGCCGACCGCTCGTTTTTGGCGGCGTTCGCGGTGTTTGCAAGCGCGGCCAGTAAAACGCAGGCCGCAAGCGAGATCGCCCCGAAAACCACCAGCCCAATCGATAGAAACCTTATTTTTTTCCGCAGCTTTTCCACGTCCGAATCGCTGTAAAGCCCGATGACATGTCCTTCCATGGCGTGGGTCCTTTCTATGAATTGTATGATGACTGTATTACAATTTAGAGACATACAAGCATGGCTTTAAAAAGGCTATGATATTAATCGTTACCAATTTAGGCCTAAAAACAGTATAGCAGAATACTGGGAAAATGTCAAATGGGATTATATAAAAATGGATGCATTAGGTAGTGAAGATGGGCAGGTATGCTCTTAACAATGTACCATATTATGATAATATGAAGTTATAAACATACAATTCTCCTTGTTCCCATAAAGCTAAATATGTATTATTAGAAATGTATATTGACGATATACTAAACTCATGTTATAATATCCAAAAACAAGGAGGTGCGTATGAGCTTCGGAATAATCGTTTGCGGGCTGAACGGGAGCGGGAAAAGCGTGTTGGGGAGGGCGCTCGCGGGGCGGCTCGGGTGGAGGTTTATCGACATCGAGAACCTGTATTTTCCAAAAAACGACAGCCGCTACCTTTACGCCTCTCCGCGCACGCGCGAGGAGGTCGAGCGACTGCTTTTGAGCGAAATTTCGCTGTCTGAACCCTTCGTGCTTGCGGCCGTGAAGGGCGACTTTGGCGAGCAGTTCTGCCGGTCGCTCGGCCTCGCAATCCTCATCTCCGTCCCGAAAAAAATCCGCTTGGACCGCGTAAAAGAGCGCTCCATCAAAAGGTTCGGGGCGAGAATGCTGCCCGGCGGCGGCCTTTTTGAGAAGGAGTGGAAATTCTTTGATATGGTCTCCTCCCGACCGGAAAATTTGGTCGAGAATTGGTTGAGTACATTAAATATCCCGACCGTTCGCGTCGACGGGTCAAGGTAGATTGGGGAAAATGTCGGGGAGATATTGCGGCAGGCTGCGGGAGAGATGATTCCCTAAACCTCCGCCGTTATTACGGTGAAAGTCGTACAGTTTCATGGAAATCTCGCCACTTAGACCGCGTAAAACAGCGCTCCTTCCAAAAGCTCGGGGCGAGATTGCTGCCCGGCGGCGACCTTTTTTAGAATGAGCGGGAATTTTTTGAAACGGTCTCCTCCCGCACGGAAAATTTGGTCGAGAATTGGTTGAGCGTGTTAAATATTCCGACCGTTCGCGTCGACGGGACAAGGCCGATTGGGGAAAATGTTGAGGAGATCTTGCGGCAGGCTGCGGGGGGGAGTTTCTCCCCTAAACCTCCGCCTGCATTACGATGAAATCGGGGTCCCAGTTGGCGCGGCGGAGCTCTTTGAAGCCGCAGCGGCGGTAGATTTTTACGGCGGGGGCGTTGCTTTGGCTGACCTGTATCTCGACCCGATCTCTTAGGCGCTCGGCGCGGAATTTCGCCATTATCGCCCCGACTGCCGCCTGCCCGAGACCCTGCCGCTGGAAGCCGTCGGCGATGAAAAGCCCGGTGAAGGAGTACGGATAGCCCTCCTCGGGGCGGTCGCGGATTATCACCAAACCGACCGGCGTACCGTCGCTGTAGATCCCAAAAGCGGTGCTGTCGCTGCGGTATATATACGCCTCGGCAAGGACGTATTCCGGGCTGCCGACGAACATATTGCTTTCGCGCTTGAGGTTCACGATCTCGTCGAAATTTTTCGCGTCGACCTCTTTCAAAATAACCATAAAAGCACCTCCTGACGCCTTTATTTTAGCACGTTTTTGCGGGGCGGTCAAGCACACTCACAAAAAAACAGAGCACAGCCCTTGCCGTGCTCTGCGTTTTATTTTTCGGATTATCCGAGAGTTGCGGGGTCGACGGTGAAGTAGAGGTGGTAGTAGCCGTCGGCGGTGGTGACTGTGCCGGAGCCGGAGTAGTTATTGGTGTAGACCGGCACGGCGTCGACCGACTCGGTGAGGTAGAAGGTGTGCGCGCCCTTTGCGACGGTCATGTGGATACCGTCGGACTCGCAGGTGACCTTCTCGGGAGCGCCGTTGTCGACCGAGATCTCGAACTCCTTGCCCGAGAAGTCAAACTCGCTCCCGTCGGCGGTCTTTATCGGGATAACGACATCGTAGGTCTCGGGGGACTGGTCGTTCGCGATCTGTATCCTTCCGGCAACGTTGTCGACGGTAAGGGTGTCGGCGCCGCCGTTAGTCAGGTGGAGGATATAGTCCATGACCAGCTGATCCTCGCCGCCGAGCTCGCCGAACTTCATCGTCGAGTTGAAGCCGTCAAAGGTCGTGACGTAGTTGCTGGTGACTAAAAGTATATCTATCGAGGTATCGTCTCTTCCAAGCTCGGTGCCGTCGTCCAAAACTACCGAAACGACCTTGTTTCCGGGCTCGCCGGCGGGGTCGTAGGTATAGGTCAGACCCGAGACCTGTAAGAAGCTGCCCGATGCCTTTTCGGTCACGAGGCGGCCGGTCTCGTCCTGGCCGGTCATGGTAAGGCCGAGCTCGAGCGCGGTGTAGATCTGGGACGGATAGACGACGATCGCCTCGACGGTGTTGCCGTGGTTGAAGGCGTTGAGGATATCGCCGCGGGTGACTATGCCGTAGGGAAGGGTGGAGCTTACGCCGCCGCCGTTCTCAACTCCGACGACAGGCAGAGGCAGGTTGTTGTTCTCGGCAAAGATCTCGCCGTAGTACTTGAAAGCGTCGGCAACGACGTCGCCCATGGTTGTCTCGACGATCCTCGGCTCGGCGTAGTCATAGTAGATGTAGCCGCCCCAGAGCGGTGCGCCGGTGAGGGCGACCTCCTCGGCAAGGATCGGGTCGATGTCGATTATGCACTGGTCGTATGCTGCCTGAGCGGCGGCCTTTGCGGCCTCGCCGTCCTCGGTGAGGGCGAACTGTGAGGCTTTTTCATAGTCCCAGACCTCGCCTTTGGCGGAAAAGCTTCCGTCGGCGGCAAAATCAACGGTCACGGCCGCCATTGCGGTGTTCTGGGTGCCGGTCTGAACTACCGGGATACCGCTGTGATCGAGCTGCTCGACCGAGTGGCTGTGTCCGTCGATGACTGCGGCTACGGTCGCAAGCTCATCCTCGGTAAGACCGTTAAGAAGGTCCTCGGCGGTATAGGTGGTGGCGAGAGGATTGTCGCCGAGGTGGGTGACGAGGATTATCGCGTCAACGCTGTCCTTAAGCTCGGCTATCTCGTCCTTCGCGGTCTGCACCTCGTCCTCGAAGGTGATGCCCTCAAGCTGTGCGGGGTTTGTCGAGGAAGCGGTCATCGCGGTGGTGATGCCGACAATGCCGAGCTTGTATCCGGCGACCTCTAAAACGGTGTGGCACTGAAGAAGAGGCTCGCCGTCCTTAAGGGTGTTCGCGGAAAGTATCGGGAACTCGGCCAAGGCGGCGTTAGCCAAAAGCGCGTCCGCGCCGTAGTCGAACTCGTGGTTGCCGGCGGCCATTGCGTCATAGCCGGCGGCGTTCATGACCTCGATAACGTGCTTACCCGAATCGACGGTCGCAAAGCTCTGGCCCTGCGTGGCGTCGCCCGCGTCTATAAGAAGCGAATTTTCGGTCGAGGCCGCAATACCCGCTATCTGCGGAAGGCCGATGACACCGTTGTCGGGGATCTCGGCCACAACGCCGTGGATATCGTTGGTGGAATAAACGGTCACTGTCGCGGGCTCGCGCTCTGCGGGCTCTGCGGGCTCCACAGCGGGAGCTTCGGGCTCCTCGGCGCCGTCCGGTTCGGCGGGCTGCACGTCGGCGGCCTGCGTCTCGTCATTTGCTCCGGCGGGCTCCTCCTTCTTGTTGCCGCAGCCTGCAAGGCCGAGCGCCAGGGTGAAGCAGAGGATCACCGCCAAAAGCTTGAACAGATTTTTCTTCATACATTGCTCTCCTTTTATAAGTTCTTTTTAATAGCAAGGATGTTTTTGCCGTCCTTGTATTCGTAGGTAATGCTGTCCATCGACTTTTTCACCATGAAGATCCCGAGGCCGCCGATCTCGCGCTGTTCCGCGGAAAGGGTGACGTCGGGGTCGTCCTTTTTGAGCGGGTCGTAGGGTACTCCGCCGTCAATGAAGGTTATCTCGACCGCAAGAGGGTCGGAAAGGACCTCGACCCTCACCGTAGCGGGGCCGACGTCCGGGTTATATGCGTATCTTGCGATATTGCCGAAAAGCTCGTCGATGGCTATGTCAATCTGCATCTGCGCCTTCATCGGGCAGTCGCAGCTTTCAAGCTCGGCGTCGACAAATTCCGTGACTACGGGAATATTTTCTACCGTCGCGGAAATGTTAAGCTCCTTCATGAATATCTCTCCTTACGTCCTTCAGTTCATAACAAAGCTGAGCGGAGAAACGCTGTCGGTGACGATCTCGCACTCGTATGTGCCGCTCTTTTCGCCTGCGGAACCGACGGCAATGCGGCATACCCACTCGCCGTCGCCGAAGCCGCCCGCGTGGATAAGGTAGGAATCGGTCTCGGGGTCGAGCTCCGTCGGCTCGCCCATGCGCTCTCCCACGGTAAACTCCATTCCGTCGGCCCGAAGCGTCTGCCCGGGGTTGATCTTTGCGACGCTCTCCTCCGAAACGTAGACCGCGGAATTTTCGCCGTCGAAGACGACCGCCCCGCGAACCGTGGTCTCGAGCTTTCCGAGCGCTCCCCACACTATCATTCCGACAAGGAAGATGACTATTGCCAAAAGCACCAGCCACATTCCCGGGGTCGCGACCTTGATATAGTCGTTCAGCTGCTCTGGAGAGGAAACGCGGTCAAGGCTCTTTTTTCTGAAAATAGTGTTCTGATCAGCCATAGCTTTCACCCTTTAAAAGATTTTTTTATGACAAGGCGGACCTTGTGAGACTTCACTCCCACCGTTACCTCGTCGGCCAGAGAGGCGACTATCGACTTTTCTAATTCGTCCCACTCCTCTTTTGCCTCGGCAGTGCCGCCCATGTTTTCCAGCCCGTTTCTCATGGCCGCGAGCGACCACATTCTTTCGTAGCCGTAGTTCGGAACGTCGTCGTACATATAGTCGGCGTAGGAGCCGCTGTAGCGCGCGGACGCCTCGTAGGACATCAGGCAGTATTCAAACACTCCGGTGAGCTTGCCCATAAAGCCCTTGTGGGCCTCGTTTTTGCCGCTGGTGGATACCTTTAAAAGCGCGTCGCGCCGGTCGTAATCGACCCTGCAATCGGCCTCGAGGCAAAGAGAGACAGCGTTTTTGTCCCCCTCGACCCAGAACCTGCCGTCGAAATCTCCGACGAGGTTTTTGATAAGCCCGGTCATCTCCTCGGCCAAAAGCCTTAAGCGGAGGGCGTTTTTGTGGTCAAGCTTCTGATACTCGGCGAAGCGCTCCGTTTCGTTCACGGCCTCGATAACGCCGGTGCCGTCGTTTTTTACCGAAATAATATCTGTTACCATATCGCCACCGTCATTCTATCGTGAGTATCTCGTTGAAGCCTGTGATCTCGAAGATCTCCGAGATGGTCTCGTTGACGTTTATGACCTTCATCGAGCCCTGGCGGTTCATGACCTTCTGCGCCGCCAAAAGAACGCGGAGTCCCGCCGAGGACATATACGCGAGGTCCTTAAGGTCTAAAACGAGCTCCTCAATGCCGTTCACTGCGGTCTTGAGCTCGGCCTCGAGCTGGGGCGAGGTGCCGGTGTCAAGTCTGCCCTCAAGGGCGACGGTGAGCTTTTTGCCTTCAAGATTTTTTGTAATTGTCATTTCATCATGTCCTTTCTTTATGTGAGTTATTATTAACTTTTTTAAACGTCGAGTCTCTGGCGCTCTACGAGCTCGGCAAACTTGCCGCCGAGGGCGATGAGCTCGTCATAGGTGCCGTCTTCAACGATATGCCCCTTTTCGAGGAAGATGATCCTGTCGCACTGCTTTATGGTCGAAAGGCGGTGGGCGATGACTATCCTCGTGCATTTGAGCTTGTCGAGAGCCTCCGAGACCTTCTTCTGGGTCAGGTTGTCAAGGGCGGAGGTCGCCTCGTCGAGCATGAGTATCTTCGGCTTCGGCGCGACGGCCCTTGCGATCATAAGCCTCTGGCGCTGGCCGCCCGAAATGCCTCCCGAGCCCTCCGAGATGAGGGTGTGCATACCCATCGGCATGGCCTTGATGTCGCCGGCGATCCCGGCGAACTCCGCGGCCTCCCACGCGGCGTCCATGGTCAGCTGCGGGGCGGAGATGGTTATGTTCGAGAAGATGTCGCCGGTGAAGAGCTTGCCGTTCTGCATGACCACGCCGATCTTTCGGCGAAGCGATTTAAGGTCCACCGTCGAGATGTCCCTGCCGTCGTAATACACGGCGCCGCGCTGCGGGGTCTCGAACCCCAAAAGCAGCCTCATCAGCGTGGATTTTCCGCAGCCGGTGGCGCCGACTATCGCGACGTACTGGCCGGGGGTTATCTTAAGGGAAAGATTGTCCAAAACGTTCGGCATATTCTCGTTATAGCGGAAGGTGACGTTGTTGATCTCAATGCCGCCGGCGAGCCTTGTCACGACCTGCTTGCCCTCCGAGACCTCGGGTACCGCGTCGAGTATCGGCTTTGCCATTTCAAGGATAGGCTTTATGCTCGAAACGGTAAGAGCTATCCCAGCGAGCGAGCTGAACGCGCCGGACACCATGCCGTAGGCGGTGTTGAAGGCGTAGTAGTCGGCAACCGAGATACCGCTTTTTACCGAAACGTAATACATCACTATCATGCCTATCGAGGAGATGAGCATTGAGATAACGCCGTTGTATTTTATGTATGCCGGGGGATTGTATTCGATCTTCGCCTCGCGGGCGTGCTCGCTTGCCCACTTCGCGAATACCCTTTTTTCCGCTCCGGCGAGCTTTATCTTCTGTATGCCGGAGATCATCGAGTAGCTGAGGCCGCTCTCCTTTGCGCCGAGCTCCATCGACATCTTCGAGTATTTCATCTGCACCATCGAGGATACCACCGAGAACACCACGGTCGCTATGATAATGATCAGCGCGGGAACGACCAGCGCGGGCGCGTATACGAAGATCTGCCCGACGTAGATCAGCGAGAATACCGAGGTAAGTCCCGTGGACAGAAGCGTCGACACGAGCATGTTGCAGAGCGAGCTTATGTACTGGGCGCGGCTCGAAAGCTCGCCCGAGGAGAACTCCTTAAAGAAGCTCGGCGGAAGGCTCATCACCCTCATCATCGTCGCGGACTGAACATAAATGGACATTTTCGTGTTCATTCTTGCGAGCAGAAGCTCCTTCGCGGCGGATATCAGCATCTGCGAAACGCTGACGCAGATAAGAAACGTCGCCACGGACCACAGAAGCCTTATGCTCTCGGCCTCGATGACGGTCGAGAAGATGAAGTTCTGGAGCTTCGGGGTCATAAGTCCCACGGCGGTGACAGCGAGCGTCGCTAAGCCGTAGAGAACGAAGTCGGCGGCCGACATCGTCGAAAGAACATACTTTAAAAGGTCTGGTATCGTCAGCCTTTTCAACGGGAAGGGGCGGTAGAAGGCTATCGCGTCGGGGTTGAAATCGCCCTCGTTTTTCGAGGTGACCTTCACCCTTTTGCCGGTCGCGCTGTCGGTGAAGCAGTATCCCGTGAGCTTGCCGGGTATCATCGCGACGGTCGCGCCGTCGGATTTTCTCGTCGCGAGATAGGGTCCGACAGCCTCCTTATACCAGCCCTTGTCGATCTTTACCGTCCTTCTCATAATGCCGTTCGGCATTAAGAGATATTCGAGCTGTTCGTTAAAGTCCTTAATGGTCTCGGGGACCTCGCGGGGCTTTATGTGATAATACTTAAGCACCTCGGCGACGGCGTTTTTTGAAAGCTCGGAATCGCCCGAGAACACCGACGCCTCGTTTTTGCCGGTGACCGCGTCGGAAAGCTCTAAAAACGCCTCCTCAAAGGTCTGCTGATCGCTTTGCTTTCTCTCTCTGATCTGTTCGTCAAACCAGCCCATCC
Source organism: uncultured Clostridia bacterium (assembly GCA_947624745.1). Lineage (GTDB taxonomy): Bacteria > Bacillota > Clostridia > Oscillospirales > Ruminococcaceae > Faeciplasma. The sequence continues at coordinate 67,882 of CANQLR010000008.1, forward strand.
TTTCACCTCCCTATTCGTTTGAGACAAGCTCTGTATAGTAGCCGCCCTTGGCGTAGAGCTCGTCATGAGTGCCGCGTTCAACGACCTTGCCGTTGTTTAAAACGATTATCTCGTCGCAGTCGCGTATCGTTGAAAGCCTGTGAGCGACGACGACGCAGGTTATTCCCCTGTCCTTTATCGACTTGACGACCTCGTATTCGGTCTTTGCGTCGAGCGCAGACGTCGCCTCGTCAAGAATAATTATCGTCGGATCCTGCGCCAGTACTCTTGCGATCTCCATTCTCTGGCGCTGGCCTCCCGAGAAGTCCTTTCCTCCCTCGGTCAGCTTGTAATTATATCCGCCCTCGCGCATCATTATGTCCTCGTGGAGCTGCGCGTCCTTGGCGGCGAGTATCACCTCGAAGTCCTCGATGGAATCGTCCCACATCTTGATGTTGTTGGAAATGGTGTCTTCAAATAGGATTATATCCTGATCGACTACGGCAAGCGATCCCGTAAACACCGCGCGGTCGATCTCGCTCATCGGCTTGCCGTCGAAGAGTATCTCGCCGCTCCAGGGGTGGTAAAGCCCCGAGATCAGCTTGGAAAGCGTGGATTTTCCGCAGCCCGACGACCCGACGAACGCGACGCGCGCGCCGGGCTTCAGGCTTAAGTTGAAGTCCTCAATGAGCGGGTCGGCAAGCTTCGAGTAGCCGAAGGTGACGTGCTTCATCTCGAGGGCGCCGGAGAGCTTGTCGTACTCCTTGTCGTCCTCTATGGTCTCGTTTTCATAGTTGACGTCGGTCGGGTACTGCATGACGTCCTCGACGCGCTCCATCTGCGTTCTCATTTCCTGAAGCGTCTGCCCCGCCGAGATAAGGGTCATCGCAGGGCCGGAGAAGGAGCCTAAAAACCCTTGGAACGCCATTACCATACCGACGGTGAATTTGCCATCGATAGTCAGCCAAACGCCGAGTATCATGACCAAAATTCCGGTTATCTGCGAGACGAGCCCGGGTATCATGCCGAGGTACTGGTTGAGCTTCGCGAACTTTACGCTCTGCGAGTTCACGCCCGCCTGATAGCCCGCCCAGCGCTCGAAATAGCCGTTCTCGGCGCCGGAGGCCTTGATGGTCTCGATCATCTCGATACCCGCTACCGTCGCGGCGGCGAGCATTCCCGAATCGCGCATCTGCACCCTTGTCAGGTTCACGCGCTTTTTCGAGATTATCCTCGACATAAAGAGGTTCACGAATATCGAAGCCAAGCCCACGAGCGTGAGTATCCAGCTGTAGCGGATCATTACGACGAGGTAGAACACCATCATTATCGCCTGCAAAACAAGCGGCGCGAAGGTGTTCACGAGGCTGTTCGCTATCGAAGCGTTGGTGAACTGCCGCTGCTGGATGTCTCCCGCCATTCTCTGGGAGAAGAATTCCATCGGCATTCTTAGGACCTTCCACATATAGGAGCTCGAGCCGTAGACCTCCATCTTGCCGTTTATCTTTAGCGACATCGACGCCTGTATAAGCGCGACCAGCATCTGCACCGCCGTCATCAGCGAGAGCATGACGATAAACGGCCCGAACCAGTCGGGGTTCTCATGCGTTAGTAGCCTGTCGAGGAAGATCCTCGAAAACGCGGGGTTTATTATCCCGATGAGGGAGGAGATGAGCGTTGCAAATACCGTGAACGCGATGGCCGCGCCCGCGCCCTTGAGCCTTGCCCTTGCAAAGTCGATGACGCTCTTCTGCTTTCCGCCAGGCTCGAAGTCCTCGCCCGGCTCGAACATCATGCAAATGCCGGTGAAGGAGTTGTCGAACGTCTCCATCGGCACCGAATAGCTGCCCTTCGCGGGGTCGTTAAGATACGCCTTGCCGCCCTTGAAGCCGTCAAGAACGACAAAGTGGTTGAAGTTCCAGTGGATTATGCAGGGGAACCTGCCCTCGGCGCGAAGCTCCTCCGGCTCGTACCGGTAGCCCTTCGCGACAAGCCCGTAGCTCCGGGCCGCCTTAAGTATGTTCCTTGCGTTCGAGCCGTCGCGGGAAACGCCGCAGTCGGCTCTGACCTGTTCAAGAGGTATCCACTTGCCGAAGTACGCGAGTATCATCGTGAGCGAGGCGGCTCCGCATTCCAGAGCCTCGAGCTGCATGACTACCGGTACCTTTGCAACACCCTTTTGGACGGTGCTTTTGACTGTCTTATCGGATCTCACTGCGCTGTTACACACCCTTTACCTTTTGAATATCATTTTAATTATACCACACTTGCCCCGCCCATGCACTGTTGTTTGCGCTGAATTTAGGGCGCACAAAGCAGGGTGCGGGGAAATCCGCACGAAAAACTCCCCCGCCGTGTCGCCCGCCGCGTTTTAACAGCGCAGACGACACGGCACCGGCGGGCGGAATGTGATATAATATAAAGGTAATTTTTTATAAGGAGAGAAAATATGGACATCGAATATCTTTTGCTTTTGCAGCGCTTCCGCGAGGCTACCGGCGGGGTCCTCGTCGGCTTTATGGAGCTTGTTACGAAGCTCGGCGAGGCTTCAATAGTCACCCTTTTGGTCGCGGCGGTCTATTGGTGCATAGACAAGCGCGAGGGAATTTATCTTATGCTCACGTTTTACTACAACCGCGTCATAAACGCGTTCTTCAAGATAACCGCCTGCGTTTACCGCCCGTGGATACGGGACGCGAGGGTCACCCCCGTTCCGGGAGCGATGGCCGACGCGACGGGATACTCCTTCCCGAGCGGACACTCCGCCAACGCCTCGAGCTTCTTCGGCGGGCTTGCGATGAAAAAGGAGCGAAACAAGATCCTTCGGGCGATACTTGTCGTCCTCGTCCTTCTGATAGGCTTTTCCCGCAACTATCTCGGCGTTCACACCCCGCAGGACGTCATCGTGTCGATAATTCTGGCCGCTGTACTTCTCTTTGCGTTCAGAGCGCTTTTAGGCTGGGTGGATAAAAACCCCGGGAAGGACTGGATAGTCCTTATTGCGGGGGCGCTTCTCTGCGTTATACTTATTATATACGCCTCGGTGAAGTCCTACCCCATGGACTACGACGCCGCCGGCGAGCTTATAGTCGACCCGAAGAAGATGTCGGCCGACGCCTTCAAAAACGCGGGCATGGGCCTCGGCTTCGTGCTCGGGTGGTTCTTGGAGAGGCGGTTCATAAAATTCGACTGCGAGGGAAGCATTATCTCCCGGGTGATCCGCTACGTTGTCTGCGCGGGGATATATCTTTTAATAAAGGAGTACGCCGCGCCGGTTATACCCGATCTCATCTCGGGCGGTATCGGAAAGGCCTGCGAGCAGTTTGTGCTGATACTTTACATAACCGCAGTCGCGCCGCTGATCATAAACGGGCTGAGCGCGGTCGAAAAGATGGTAAAAAAGTCCACTAATAAGAAAAAATAGGGAAAAATCCGCCGAAAAATGTTGTCTGCGACAGGTTTTCACCGCGAATTACATTTTTCTCATTTTCAGGTAGTTGCAATTATCCCGGCTGTATGCTATAATAAATGTGTGTTTTTGTGCGTAGAACGGACACACAAATACTGTCGGCGACCGAAGCGGCCCCATATGCCGTGGGTCCCGACGCAGCCGGGTGAACTCTGTGAATAAAATTAAAATTGCTATACTGATAACGGTCTTCATCGCCGCCTGCGTTGCGGTAGGTGGACTGTTTTCGCTTTTTTCCAATCCTACCGACATTTCCGACGAGACCCTTACCGAGACCGAGGTCAGCTTTATCCCCGACGACGGGAGCGGCGAGACGGTGATCCCCAAGGACGAGATCTATAACAGCGAGATACGCTTCGACGGCGTTTACAGCACGGTCTATTCCGTCGACGGCGACCTTAAGACCCTCAACCTGTATATGGGCGCCGGCGAGGCCGAGATTATCGTCGACGGCGAGACGGTGTTTTCGGGCGCTGTCCCGAACGGACAGAACATTTCGAGCCCCTCGGGTGTGGATTTCTCGGTGTTCCCGCTCGACGGCGCAAAGACGGTGACGGTCAGGGCGAGATATACCGACCCGCAGAACTACATCTTCCCGGTGATGATCTATGTGACGAACTCCTTCTCGCACGATCTTTCGGTCGCGAAGATGGCGACCGCGCCCGCGATACTTGCAGGCGTCTCGGGGATATGCTTTCTGCTTGCCGTCGGCCTGTTTTTGATGAGCATATACTTCTCGAACACCGATTTCAGCCTTATTTTCCTTGCGGCCGCGAGCATTTTCTTCTGCCTCTGCCGCCTTAAGGAGACCGGCTCCTTCGAGGTAAACTGGATATATTCGGACATTCTTTTCGAGGTGCTATCCTACTCTGTGGCGCCGCTCATGCTCCTGTTTATAATCCTGAATCTCAAAAAGCCTGTGCTCCGCTATATCCTCATATGCTGCGAGGTCGTGGTGGCGCTGATAATCGCCGCGAACATCATGACGATACTGTTTGACAAGGTGCCGGCGGTATTTCTAAAGCTCGGCATGCTCGGGTCTCTGCTCTACCGGAATCTGGTCTACCGGAAGTCGTTTTCGAGCACTATCACCCTTACCTCGCACTATCTGATACTCGCCTGCTCGCTCGCGGTGGCGGTATACCACGTCCGCGAATCGGTCAAAATACAGGCCGACAAGAGCGCCCTCGAGGGCCAGAACCGCGCGATACTCTCGGCGTATAAGAACATCGTCGCGGGGGTGAGGCGCACCGCCGAGGTCAGGCACGAGTGGAAGCACGACCTTATGACCCTCTCGCTTTTATACGAGCAGGGGCGGACCGACGAGATAGGTAAATACCTTGATGAAAAAACAAGCTTCATAAACAGCGGAGAGCGGCTCAGCTTCGCCGAATCCGCGGTCTTGGACGTTATCCTCAACTCCGCCTCGGCGAGAGCTTCGGAGGAGGGCGTAAAGCTCACGGTGCAGGTGAGCGCCCCGGCAGAGCTCGGAATACGCGACGAGGACCTCTGCCAGCTCGTCATGAATATGTTCGACAACGCCTTCAACGCCTGCGCCGCGGTGAGCGAAGGGGAGAGATATATCGACTTCTCCGCCTCGCTCAAAAACGGATACCTTAACATTCGCTGCGCAAACAGCTATACCCTGCCCGCGGGCGAGCCCAAAAAGGACATCACCGCCCACGGCTTCGGCATTCTGACCATGAGAAAGATATGCTCCCGCTACGGCTCGGAGCTTGTGATAAAAAGAGAAAACGGCGAATTTATCGCCATGACTGCTCTTGAAACCAAACCGGACGACCGGTAAAGGAGGAAGCGGTATGCCGTCATATAAGTACACCATCGCCGTCTGCGACGACGACAGAGAGTTTGTCCGCCGCATGGGAAGGCTTTGTACGAACGTCATGGAAAAGCTTAAGGTACAGTATGTCCTGAAGGAATACTACTGCGAGCAGGAGGTCCTTCGCTTCATCGCGCAGGGCGGAAAGCTCGACCTCATGTTTTTGGACATCCGGCTCGGCAACAAGAGCGGGATAGACCTCGCCCGGATCCTTAAGGAGCGCGGCGAGGAGACCTCCATCGTTTTGATGACGGTGGACGACAGCTTTTTGCTCGCGGGACATTCCGTCCAGCCGATATACTTCCTGATGAAGCCGATAGACCCCGCCGAGCTTGAAAAGGCGGTCAGGCTCGACCTTAAGCGGAGGATATGGACGAAAAACATCTTCATAAAGTGCGACAGAAAGCAGATACCCGTGCCGGTCGAGAGCATACTCTATCTCGAGGTTATAGACCACCTCACGACGGTACATACCCGCAAGGCCGATTACGTCTCGCGGACGACGTTCACGGAGCTCATCGACGAGCTGCCGCAGTCCTGCTTCGCAAGGTGCCACAACTCCTTTGCGGTGAATTTAGCGAGAGTGACGCATATATCCCGCTCGGGAGGCGTCGCGCTCGACTGCCGCGTTACCCTTCCCATCGGGAGAAAATATTACGACAGCTTAAGAAAAAGCTTCATCGAGTATATGAACACGTTTTAGATACGAAAAGGCCCGGCCCGCGAGGAACCGGGCTTTTTCTTGTCCCGTGCTATTGTGAAAGGCATAAACCTTGTGGCGGGTGAAATTATTTGTTCTCGGCGTCGAGCTTCATCTGCTTGAAAACGGCAAGAAGGAAGAGGACGGGAACTACAAGTCCTACGGCCAGCGTCGCCCAGTCGGCGAAGGAGGCAAGGTCGGTGGCGGTAAAGACCTCGCTCGCGATCATCGTGAAGATGCCGATCTTGTAGACCAGACCGAGGTTCTTGTGCTTAAGGGCCATGATACCGATAACGATATTAACTATGGCGCAGACAAGGGACACGACTAATGTTATGTAGGTAAGCGGGGTGACCTCGACGGCTGCCTCGCCGGCCTCGGCCATAAGATCGGCAAGCCCCGGCAGAGCGATCAGCGAAACAAGCGCGAGCGCACCGGCGATAGTCGACCACACCGCGATGATTACGAACAGGCAGGCCATGAACCTTAAGAACTTTGTGATGGGTTTGTTTTCCATTTTTCATTTCTCCTAACATATGTTATCTATGATAAACCCCATAGGGTATTATCCGAAAGCGGCGCCAATCATCTTGCGTCGCACCTTCCCGTGATCCGCGAGCTTCTGACAAAGTGTATGCAGTGCATACAGTGATATACCTCCACGGGATAGTCGGGTATCGGCTCGAAAAGCTCGCAAATATCCTTGTTATACTTTACGGTATACCCTCCGTCGACCTTTTCGAGCTCCTCATCGCTCAGCTGCTTCCTTTCCTTTTCCGGCTTTGCCTCCGATCCGTCTTTTTTCATATTCTTCCTTATTATAAATAGGGGTGCAGGGCGCACCTGCCTATCCTCACGGCGCCTCTTCCGGCGTCTTTGATGTAATGCTTGCAGTTTATGCACTCGTGTACGAGCGTTTTGCCCATAGGCTCGAAATCGTTGCAGCTGTCACCCGCCAAGGTCCCGCCGGCGGCGTTTTCAAGGTCCATTTCGTTATCCACAGGGTGATTTTCGGTCCTGTTCATTTTGTCGCCTCCGTCAGATAAAAGCGTGTCCCAGCTTGCAGACCTCCCCGGCCGGATCGTAATTCCGGCAGTACCGGCAGACCGTCCGCGATACTCCGCCATAGTCGCAGAAATGTATCTTATCGGCGCAGGGGCGGCGGCAGGACGCACAGACCCAGTCCCCGCAGGAGCTGTAGTTCGAGGAAATATCCTCCGCGGTGTCAACTCCTCCCGAAACGTTAAAAAGCTGATCGTCTGATAAAATGCCCTTAGCCACGCCGCGCCTCCTTTTCATCTTTCTGTATACATTATATCACATTTAAACCCGCCGTGACGTGTTGTCTGCGCTGTTTTTGTGCCGATGGCGACATATCGGCGAAAAAGCCCCGGAAATCCCCCGCCGTTCGCGACTTATAATTTCCGCAGACAACACGGCAACGCGCCGCAAAATATGGTATAATAAAATGTAAATTTATATTTGCGGAGATGATCTTTCTGCACACCAAGGACGGCTTTACCGGGAAAATGTTCCGCCGCCTGTGGGTCCCCGCGATGCTGTCCTCCCTGGGCTGGGCCTTAAGCGACATGGCCGACGCGGTCGTCGTCGGACAGAAGCTCGGCGGAGTGGGGCTCGCGGCCATCGGGCTGATACTTCCCGTATATATGATAAACTGCATGTTCGCCCACGCACTCGGGCTCGGCGGCTCGGTGAAATATTCCCGCCTCATGAGCGAGGGAAAGAGCGAGGCCGCCAAAAAGGGCTTCAACGGCGTTTTCCGGCTCGCGCTGATATTCAGCGTCGCGACCGCGATATTAGGAAATATCTTTATCGAGCAGCTCCTGAACCTTTTGGGCACGAAGGCCGCGGACGGCGAACTTTACCTTGCGACGAAGGGATATCTTCGGATACTCGTTTCCGCCACGCCGCTCTTTTATATGTCGAACATATTCAACTATTTCCTGCGCAACAACGAAAGCCAGAAGCTTGCGGGGCTCGGCTCGGTCGTGGGAAACGTGTGCGACATCGCCTTAAACGTTATCTTAGTTATCTTTCTTGACATGGGCGCGCAGGGCGCAGCGCTCTCGACCGCTTTAGGGCAGATAATCGCCATCGGCATATACCTCCCCGGGTTCTTTAAAAAGGGAAGCGCGCTTCGCTTCACTCTGCCGGACGGCTACGAGGTATTCGGCTCCTTTGCCTCAATGAAGGCGGGGCTCGCGACCTCGGTGCAGTATCTCTATCAGATGATATTCTTCCTGATATGCAACAATATGCTCATCCGCCTCGGCGGCGAGGAGGCTGTCGCGGTTTTCGACGTTATCCAGAACACGTCGTACCTGATACTCTATCTGTTCGAGGGCACCTCACGCGCCATGCAGCCGATACTCTCCACATATCAGGGCGAGCATAACTCGAAGGGCAAAAAGAGCGTCGTCTCGCTCGGCCTGAAGAGCGGGCTTGCGGTCGGCGGCGCGCTGATAATCCTCGTCGAGCTTTTCCCGGGGATAATGTGCTCGCTGTTCGGCATCGCGGGGTCGGGTTCGGAAGCGCTCGCGTATACGGCGCTTCGGATCTACGGCATTGCGGCGCTGTTTGCGGGGCTGAATATCCTCATCTGCGGATACTATCAGGCCTGCGGGAACGAAAAGCCCTCCTTTGTCTTGGAGACGCTTCGCGGCGCGGTGCTTCTGATACCCCTGACGTTTCTGTGCCGCCTCTTCGGGCTTAAATACTTCTGGCTGCTGTTTCTTCTGACCGAGGCCGGGTCGCTGGGCGTGTTCCTTCTTACCTCACTCGGCGGCAGGTACAGGGTCGAGCACGTCCCGGAGGAGAGGATATATCAGAAGACGGTCCTGAGCAATTCGAGCGACGTCATGGACGTCAGCCGCGATCTGGAGGAGTTCTGCGAGAGGTGGGGCGCCGACATGAAGCAGAGCATGCTCGTGACGATGACCGTCGAGGAGCTCGGCATGGCGATCCTGAACAAGGGCTTCAGCGGCCGCACCGACGGCTATATCCAGATAACCGCGATAATGTATGAGAGCGGCGTTTTGGAGCTTCACATGCGGGACGACGCCACCTCCTTCAACCCGTTCGGGCTCGAGACCGAGAGGGCGAGCGCCGACGGCGATTTCGACATGGACAGCATGGGCGTTTTAGTCATAAAAAAGCGCGCGAAGGAGTTCTTCTACCGCCGCTACCAGGGCTTCAACACGCTTATTATAAGGATTTAGAGGGATAGTATGAAGGTCGTATATTTCGGCAGCGACGTGTTTTTGTCCTGCTTTGAATATTTTCTTAAGGAGCATGAAATTTTAGCGCTTTATACATATCATAACGACGAGGACTACTTCACCGAATACTCGATAACGGCGCTTGCAAAGGAGCGCGGCATTCCCGTTCACTACGAGGCGATAACCCCCGAGGAGATAAAAAGGTATTTCCGAGATCTCGGCTGCGAAATGCTCTTTGTGGCCGAATATAACCGCATTATCCCCATTCCCGAGGATCTTCCCGAGTTTCGGGGGATAAACACCCACAGCTCGCTTCTGCCGCAGGGGCGGAGCTATTACCCCATCGAGGCGGCGATGGAGCGCGGGCTCTCCCGCACGGGGGTCACCATGCACAAGCTCGCCCCAAAGCTCGACAAGGGGGATATCATCATTCAGCGTGGCTTCGATATCACCCCCGAGACGGACAGCGTCGACATATATCTTCAGTGCGCTAAAAACGCCTCGGAGATGGTTAAGATCATCTTCGGAGACATCGAAAAATACTGGGGCGAAGCAAGGCCCCAGGCCGAAAAGCTCCCCTACTGGAACCGCCCGGAGAGAGAGCTTATGAGCCTTTCGCACGGCATGAGCCGAGCCGAGGCCGCCGGGATATTCCGAAAATACAACGCCATGACCGAAGCCGTCATCGGCGGCAGGAGGTATTTCGTCACCGGACTTTCGGCGGGGCTCTCGCCCGTATACCGCGACGAGATATATCTTTCGCCGAACAGGGTCCTGTACCGCGTCAGTGACGGACACCTTCGGCTTCACATTCTTCCGGTGGAGGTTATCTGATGAAAAAGACCCGAAAAGTAAGCCTTCAGCCGAAGCTTCTGCTCGGCCTTGTCACGATGGCATTGGTGCTCGCTTTAGCGCTCATTCCGGCGATCACCGGGCTGTACCGCATGAGAATGGAGGAATATTACAAAAACCTTGCGTTCGACCTTGCCTCCGCGGCGGCGGAGTATATCGACGGCGACAGCATAGCCAAATACTATACCACCGGCGAGAAGGACGAATACTATCAGGAGGTCTCGGACTATCTTCTGAGCCTCAAGAAAAACATCGAGCCGAAGTACTTCTACGTCGTGGTGCCCGAAAAGGACGTCATGGTCTATATCTGGGACGCGGGCGTTCCGGGCGAGGGCGGGGTATGCGAGCTCGGAGACGCCGACGCATACTACGGCGACGGCGACCGCCTTATGCACGAGGCATTTGCCGTAAACGCCCCGCAGACCATTCTTGTCACCGAAAACGAGGAGTACGGCTATCTCGCCTCGGCCTACGTCGCGATACTTGACAGCGCGGGACAGCCCGCAGCCCTTGCGAGCGTCGACATCTTGATGGACATGATTAACGCGCAGATAAGGCAGCTTATGCTCCTGACCCTGCTTGTGACCCTCGGCGTTCTGGTCGTGTCGGTCTTTGCATATTACTACTACGTCAGGCGGATACTCATTCGCCCGCTTCGCACCCTTCACGGCGCGGCAACGGGGCTTGTCGAGGACAACATCGAGCACCTTGACGAGTTCAGGCTCGACATAAAGACCGGCGACGAGCTGGAGGATCTCTCGGGCTCGCTGAAATACATGGTGGGAGAGCTCGACGAGTACATCCGAAACCTCAGCCGCGTTACCGCCGAGAAGGAGCGCATCGGCGCCGAGCTCGACGTCGCCCGCCACATTCAGGCCTCTATGCTCCCCTGCATCTTCCCCGCCTTCCCCGAGCGGCACGAGTTCGACATCTACGCCTCGATGAACCCCGCGAAGGAGGTCGGCGGCGACTTCTACGACTTCTTCATGGTCGATAAGAGCCACCTTGCCATCGTCATGGCCGACGTTTCGGGCAAGGGAGTGCCGGCGGCGCTGTTCATGGTCATCGGAAAGACCCTCATTAAGGACCACACCGAGCCCGGCGAGGACCTCGGCGCGGTGTTCAGCGAGGTCAACAACATGCTCTGCCAGTCCAACTCCGAGGGGCTGTTCATCACCGCCTTCGAGGGGGTTCTGGACCTCGTCACGGGCGAGTTCAGGTACGTCAACGCGGGGCACGAAATGCCCTTTATCTCCCACGCGGGGGGCGAGTTCAAGCCGTATAAGATAAAGCCCGGGTTCGTGCTCGCAGGCATGGAGGATATGCGCTACAAATCGGGCAGCATGATCCTGGAGCCGGGCGACAAGGTGTTTCAGTACACCGACGGCGTGACCGAGGCCACGAACGCCGACAAGGAGCTCTACGGCATGGAGAGGCTCGAAAATATCCTCACGCAAAGCTCGAAAAAGAGCCCGCAGGAGATACTTGAAGCGGTCAAGCAAAACGTCGACGAGTTTGTCGGCGAGGCCGAGCAGTTCGACGACCTGACCATGCTCGCTTTAGAGTTCAAGGAAAAGATGGGCGAGGAAGAATAATCAGCATAAATAATTATCCCCGAGGTAGGCTTCGGGGATTTTTTTATTCTTTTTTTATTCTAAAGTGCAGCCGTAAACGCCCCACGCGTTTCGCGACGAGTGTATGCAAAGGCTGCAATCGGGCGCCTCGGCCTCCTTGCCGTCGCGGGCGAAATACTTCCCGCAGAGCTTGCTCTTTCCGGGGTCATAAAGCGCCGCCTCGAACACGGGAACGCTCGCGCCGCCGATAACGCCCTCGAGCGCCTGATCGCTTAGCTCCTTCATCAGTAGTATCTCCTTCTCTGTATATAATTCTGCCCGGCATGGCATATGTCGGCAAGTCCCGATCTTTCGTAATTCGCGCAGGTAAGGCAGTCCTGATATTCCGGGGAATAGGTGAAATCCCCATACTTGGAAACGTATTGATCGCACTCCGCGCCGTTCAGATTTCTTGCCCCGCCGGCGGCCTTTTCCAAGTCCTTTTCGTTAATTTCACTCATGATTTACCTCCTTATCTTAATTCAGAATCCCCTGCTTCCCGGGACATTTTTCAGGCAGCCTATATACGTGCCCGATTTTTCCCCGTGAATGCAGTGCGAGCAGCAGCGCAGCATCGCGAGCGTTTCCTCCGACAAAATCTCTCCATAGGTGGTCGCGTCAAAGTCCGGCTCGAACTGATCGCAGCAGTCTGATCTGAGGTGGCGGTAATTGGACGAGATATATCCCCCCGCGGCTTGTTCCAGATCCTTTTCGTTAAGCTCCTTCATGATATCCTCCTTTTAGTTACCAGCAGCTATTCTCTAACCCCTGAATCGCACTGCCCGCCGATTCTCCCCGTCTGGGTGAAGTGCTTGCAAAGCGCGCAGACCCTCATCTGCTTCGGCAGCTTGGCATAATTCGGCGAGCTGTCCTTCCCCTCGAACTGCTCGCAGCTGCCGCCGCTCAGCACCCCGCCGCCGGAGGCAAGCTCCAAGTCCCCGTCCTTTATCTCCTTCATGACTGCTCCCCCTTATCCAGGGTGCAAACGCCGCCGCCTCCGCGTGTGCCTTTAAAATGCTCGCAGTATACGCATTGCTGCGGCGCCCAGCCGAAGGATTTCTTCGCTTCAAAATTCCCGCAGCCTACGCTGTGCAAGCCGAGCCCTCCCTCGGCCTTCTCTAAATCCTTGTCGTTGATCTCCACGGCGGTCATTCCTCCTTGTCCTTCGGATAAACGGTGCACATCGTAAGGGCGTCCCCGGTGAAGTTTTTGCAGTTTACGCAGTCCTTCGGCAAAGCCATACCGATCCCCATCTCGACGTATCTGTCCTTCAAAGCATAGTCCGGGCAGGTCGCGGCGTTGTATTTTCTCCTGTCCGCGCTTGATAACGCTCCCGTTCCTCCCGTTGCCTGTTTAAGCTCCTTGTCGTTTATTTCCATTTTCTTTTCTCCTTTGCTAATATAATAAATACGGACAAGATGCGGAGCTTTCCGTGTCTTGTTTCGATAATGTCGATTATGTCGATTATGTCGACAGTGCGGAAAATCCCGAAAATCCATAAAAGTATAATTCCGATTTCCGATTGTGCCGAAAATGTCGATTGTGCATGATATATAAATACCGAAATTTACTTTAATAATTTAAAGTACAGAATTATTTTTATTCTACACTTTCATGAATTATCGACATTTTCGACATTTTCGGGCCGATTGTGCTGAAAATGCTGAAAATCCATGAGTATATAATACCGAAATTTACTTTAATAATTTAAAGTATAGAATTATTTTTATTCTCCACTTTCATGAATTATCGACATTTTCGACATTTTCGGGCCGATAGTGCTGAAAATGCTGAAAATCCATATAAGCACAAATCCGGCTTCCGACTGTCTGACCGTCCGACATCTTTCGTGAACTATAAGCATTTTAAGCACTTTAAACTTGCTTAAGTATTTTCCCCGTTTATCCCGAGCTCGCAGATGACCTTTCCCAGCTTCAGCCTTAACTGCCGCTCGACCCTGCAATGCGCGCAGGCGTCGCAGTTTCTGAACATATCTCCGGTCGGGGCGTTCGGCTTCGGCTCGAAATTTTCGCAGCAATCCGACGGGCCGTGAAGCGCGCTGAGACTGAACCCCCCTAAGGCCTGCTCCAGGTCCCTGTCGTCAATTTCGCACATAGCGCCCTCCTTATTCCACCCCGAGCTCGCAGATGATGTCCCCGGATCTTCCCCGGCTTAATCTCTGTCCGTGCGCGCAGTTCCCGCAGAAGGTGAACGGGTTATATCCGCCCTTGCCCTCGTATTTATCGCAGCAGTACGTTTCGATGTGCAGAGTTGTCCCGTCTATCCTGTGCTCGACCCCGCCTGTCGCCATTTCCAATTCCTTGTCGTTTATCTCGCTCATAATTAACCTCCTTATCCTTGCGCCCGTTTGTTAAGGCACTTGTACTCGCCGGTTATCCAATCCTGCTTGACGTAGTAGCAATTCCTGCACTTTGCCTCGGATTCGTTATTTTGGGCCATGAATAATCCGCAGCAGCCCTCCGGGTCGGTCGGCTGACCTCCCGATGTATCCCTTTGAAGCGGGGCGCTGAATCCCCCGCCGGTTGCCTTTTCCAAGTCCTTTTCGTTGATCTCCATGTTTTTTTCTCCTTTGCTAATATAATAAATACGGACAAGATGCGGAGCTTTCCGTGTCTTGTTTGTCTTTATTGCCTAAG
>CANQLR010000009.1 GCA_947624745.1 uncultured Clostridia bacterium
CGGGGGTCTCCCCGTTTGCCGAGCGATGAGCGAGGCAAAGAAAAGGTTGGGGCTATACCAAGAGTAAACGGTTGCGCACAGAGCAGGGGCGTTATCTTCCAATTTGCCGAGCGGCGAGCGAGGCAAAGAAAAGCCGGGGCTACATCAAAAGTAAATGGTTGCGCACAAAGCCGAGGGGGGAGCGGTGAGCCCGTAAGGCGAAGCCGTGATTTGCCATAACGTTATAAAGCAAATCGCGGCGAGCCAAAAGGGCTCACCGCGACGGCTTGGCGGAGCAGGAGAGATTCGAACTCTCGGACGGTTCATCACCGTCACACGATTTCCAGTCGTGCTCGTTATGACCACTTCGATACTGCTCCGTGTTCATAGCGCTGTCTGCAACATTCGCTATTATATCACATTCCGAAGCAAATTGCAACCCCTTTTTCAAAAAAATTTTTCGCGGGCCGTTTTTTCCGTAATTTTAATAAATTCTTAAGAAAATCCCTCTTGTCTATTTTTGTCGGACGTGCTACAATTATCTTGAGAAGCGGTTTAAAATTTATTTAAGGAAGTGGACGGTTTGTATAACATTCTTATCTGCGACGACGAGCGGGACATCGTTTCCGCTCTCAAAATCTATCTTCAGGGCGAGGGCTACGGACTTTACGAGGCCTATAACGGCGCCGAGGCGTTAAAAATTCTTCGGACGGGGAAGATACACCTCGTTCTCATGGACATCATGATGCCTGTGCAGGACGGCATTTCTGCCCTTTCCGAGCTTCGCTCCTTCACCAACGTTCCGGTGATATTTCTCACCGCGAAGTCGGAGGACACCGACAAAATTTTAGGGCTGAATCTGGGCGCGGACGACTACATCACAAAGCCCTTCAACCCGGTCGAGGTCTTGGCGAGGGTGCGCTCGCACATACGAAGGTATGTCATGCTCGGCAGCGCCCCGGAAAGCCCCGACATGATCCGCCTCGGCGGGGTAGAGATACGGGACGGCGACCGAACGGTCAGCGTCGACGGCGAGGAGATCCGCCTTACCGCCAAGGAATACGAGATCTTATACTTTCTGATGTCGAACGCCGGGACGGTCTATTCCCCCTCCGAGATATACCGAAAGGTCTGGGGAAACGTGCCGATAGGCGTCGACAACGCCATCGCGGTGCACATACGCCATCTTCGCGAGAAGATAGAGATCGACCCCGCCGAGCCGCGCTATTTAAAGGTAGTGTGGGGCAGGGGCTACAAATTCGACAAGGACGTTTAAAAAAGGGGAGCTGAAACGGTTGAGAAAGCTAAGGTATTCCGCGGTGCTTAAGGCCGTGGCGGTGATCGTCGCCGCAGCCGCGTTCACGGCGGCGTTTTTCGGGGGAGTTCTTGCCGTCATCTGCTGGCAGAACAACGTTTATCTTGACGGCGGCGGGGAGTTCATGCAAAACTCCCTTGAAGGCGTGGTCGGCAGCATGACCAAGATCCGCGCCGAGCTCTCCCTGGGCGATGGCAGACCGCCCGAATTTATCGGCAGCCTGCCTTTTGACAGCGAGACCGAGGACGGCCTTTTGCTTACCCTTCGCGACCGCGACGGCGGAGTCGTCTACTCGACCGGGCCGAGCCTTGCCGAGTACGCCTTCGGCTACAGCGCGGTCTACTCGGAGGAGGTAAAGATAAAGACCCACTACCCCGACAGGCGCGAGGAATATTTGCAAAGCGGCTTTGCAAGCGCCTCCGAGGCGACGGCCGAGATGAACCGTCTCATGGAGGAGAACGGCTTCGAGGGGATAGTAAAGCTCACCCTTCTTTCCGCGAGCGGAAAAACCGGCGAGGCCGCCCTCGGCTGGTCGGGAAGTTCCGACGGCGGCTACGGCAGCTATCTTTTGGCGCCGGAGGGAGAATACGAAGCCGCCGAGGCTTCGGACGAGCCCGCTCTCATGGAAATTCAGACCGCGACCACCGTTACCGTCGGCTGCGGGGTCTACCTGAACCAAGAGTATACGGTCGTCCCGCCCGAGGTCGCAAGGATACTCATGGGAAAAGCTGCGGTCTCCTTCTACAACCCGAACACCGGCAAAAACGACACGGGATATGTGGTGTTCAATCCGAACACCGGGGATTACTTTGTCTCGGCGAGCAGCGGCGAGGCCTCCCTTTTGCAGGATCTTATCGAAAGGACAAACTTCTATCTCTCCCAGAGGTCGCAATTTCTCAACGCGGTGCACAGCGGCGAGATATGGGAGATCACCGACATCAGCGTTTCGGGCGAGATCTCCCCGAGTGCGGACGAGACCTACACCGCGACGGTGTACCTTAACGACGGCGTGGGGACGACTCCCGCCTACATGAGCGACGGCACCGTAAGGACCAATATGACCGTCTCCGCTGTAAGGACTATTTCGCGGCTTTCGCTTCTTTGGCCGATAGTCGCGGGCGGCAGCATGCTTGTTTTTCTGATCTCGGCGATATATCTCTGCTGCGCGGGCGGAAATATCAGGGGCGCGGAAGGGTATAAGCTCTCGAAGCTCGACTATATCCCCTTGGAGGCCTATATCATCGCGCTTTGTCAGGTGGGTTTTCTTCTCGTTGAGTGCTACATCATGTTCAACTACCGCGAGGCCCTCGTCAAATTCTACACCCAGCGTCTCTTTACCCTTGCCGCCTCGGCGGGGATAGTCTTCGGCTCGGGGCTTCTGCTCTCGATGTTTATTCTAAGCCTTGCCTCCCGCATAAAAAGCCGCGGGCTGATGAAGACCTCAATAATAGGCGGGCTTATCTTCGCGATAATTAAGCTCATCAGCCTTTCAAAATTTATCTTCGGCCGCATACGCTTCACCTGGAAGGCGATCCTGTTCGGCGCTTTCGTGGTGCTTTTGGACGCCGGCACGGTGCTCGTCGTTCTTCTTAGTGAAAATCTCGTCATCGGGATAATAATTTACGCGATCACTCACGCGTTTATCATCGCGGCCTTTGCGGTGTGGGCGGCGGGGTTCTCGAATATCAGGGAGTACATCAAAAAGCTCAAAAAGGGCGAGCTGAACGAAACGGTAGATCGAAAATTCATGAACAGCGAGCTGTCACAGACCGCTTCCGACCTCGAGGGGGTAAGCGAGGGGGTAAAGCTCGCGGTGGACGAGAGAATGCGCTCGGAGCGGCTCAAGACAGAGCTTATCACGAACGTCTCGCACGACCTCAAGACCCCGCTCACCTCAATAGTTAATTATGTTGACATACTTTCAAAGGACGACATCGAAGACGAGGCCGCGAAGGAGCACATCGGGATACTCAAGCGGCAGGCGGCGCGAATGAAAAAGCTCATCGAGGATCTTGTCGAGGTGTCGAAGGCGACGAGCAAGAACATCAGCTTCAGCCTCGAGCGCACCGACGTGAACCTTCTCATCACCCAGTCGGCGGCGGAATATGAGGAGAAATTCGAGGCGGCGGGCCTCACCCAGATAATAAATATCCCGGAGGAAAAGATCACAGCTAACCTCGACGGCCGGCTGATGTGGCGTGTGCTCGACAACCTCCTCGGAAATATCCAAAAATACGCCCTCACCGGCACGAGGGTCTACATCACCGTCGAGGACAGGGGCGACGACGCGGTCATAAGCTTCAAGAACATTTCGCGCTGTCCCATCGACGTTTCGGCAGAGGACCTGACCGAGCGCTTCGTGCGCGGCGACTCCTCGCGGAACACCGAGGGGAGCGGGCTCGGCCTGTCGATAGCGAAGAGCCTCTGCGAGCTCATGGACGTCGGGTTCAGGATCACCGTCGACGGCGACCTTTTCAAGGCGGAGCTCACGGTGAAAAAATGCGGCGACGGCGAGCTTTTGGAGGACGCCTCGGACAGCGAAGAAAGGGGAGCTGAAAATGGCTGAACAAAAGACGCGGCGGAGGGTAAAGCCCCTTCGCCTCACAGTGATGATATTGATCTTCATCGCCGCGGGGTATTTGGTGCTCTGCGCGGCGAAGGCGGGGGCGGACATCGTCGGGATAGTCGCCCAAAAGCTCAAAAAAGAGCCGGAGGAGGAGCGAATGATCCCGACAATGAGCCTCTACGACGGAAAAACCGCCGAGGGGGTCAAGCTTGACGGCGCGAAGGAGGACCAGTCGCTCATGCTCATCAACACCGAGCACCTTCTGCCGGAGGGCTTTTCCGCGGACGTTTCGGAGTACCGCGAGACCGGGGTCTGGTTCAATAACTGTATGCACGAGGCATACGGCGCGCTCTCCGACGACGTGAAGGACAAATTCGGCGAAAAGCTTTTCGTGAGCTCTGCCTACCGCACCGAGGAGGAGCAGAAGAAGCAGATCGAGGAGGAGGGCGACACCGCGCAGGCGGTCGGCGCTTCGGAGCACCAGGCGGGGCTCGCGGCGGATGTCTACATAATGAACTTCGCGGGGGAGGGGTTCATAAAAAGCGACGTCGGGAAGTGGATAAACTCCGACTGCTGGCAGTACGGCTTCATCATAAGGTACCCCAAGGGCAAAACGCGCGTCACCGGGATAGAATTCGAGCCGTGGCACTTAAGGTACGTCGGCAGCCCCCACGCCGAGTATATCATGCAAAACGGCCTGTGCTATGAGGAGTATATCGACTCCCTCGAAACGGGAGTTCTGTATAAAATATCCACCGCAGACGGCGATTACGCGGTGATCCGCTACTACGGCGACCCGCCAAAGATCCCCGAAAAGTATGAGGACGTCACCACCTCCCCCGATAATACCGGGGCAAAGATCGCGACGTTTAGGATAAAGTGAAAGTGAACCCCCCGCGGGAATGATCCTGCGGGGGTTATTTTGGAGTAGAGGGGGTTATCGCGGTCAGCGCAGCACAAATACTAAAAAGGTTTCGCCGGCCTTTCCTCAAAAGGCCGCGGGTTTCCAAAGGGCAGAGCCCTTTGGCCGCGACCGCAGTCGCGAAATCCCTCTACGCGTCAGCGAGCGCAGGAGGGTAGCCAAAATCAGTCCTGCGGACTGTTTTGGCGTAGGGGACCCTCGCCGGGGGTCCCCTATTTGCCGAGCGGCGAGCGAGGCAAAGAAAAGCCGGAGCTAAGCAGAAAATGCAGATGTTGCGCTGTTGGAGGGGGCGAAGCCCCGAGGCGCCCGAAGGGCGCCGAGCCGCCGTGAGCAGCACGGCGGCTGAGACTGCGAAGCAGGCTCGCGGGGCTTCGCACGTGCGTGTCCATGGCTTTGTATCTTTAATGCAGTAAAGTACAGACTCGCACATATAAGTAGAGGCACAAAGCTTGCGCTTCTCTGAAAACTACAGTAGAGGCACCGACCGGGGCGAAGCCCCAACATTCGCAGAGCGAATATTGTCCGCCGCGCGGAAAGTTTTGCAGTTTCCTTTTAAAAGGCGCTGATTTCGACATATTGCAAAGTGTAAAAATATATATCGCGGCGGGTAGCGCGTTGAAAACGCGCTAAGGGCTTCGCCCCTGCTCCCTGCGTTTTAGCCGAGTTTGGTATGTACCAAACCAAACTCATAAGGTATTCGCTCGCGCGCTCGCTCATGCTATCTCAAGCCCCCACCCCTGCCCCTCCCCGGTGGGGAGGGGGCGGTCGACGTGCTTTCTAACTTCACTGCTGCAAAGTGCAAAATTGCACGCCCCGCGCGTCGAAGCCCCTGTGAGCCTTCGGCTCACGTTCGGCCATATGGGGGCCTCAAAACGCCTGCGTTTTGGGGTGGAGGAGGAGTGACGGAGTGAATGAGCGGTGGCACATTTCAGCTTTTAAAATGCCGCCGCGAATGATGCGTAGTCCGCGACTACGAGCGTGGCCGAACCGCTGCCCGCTTCGCAGACGGCCGTGGCTTCACCCCTCACACCTACAAAAAAGCCTCCCCCCGGAAGGCTTTTATTATTATTTTTCGCTTATATCCCGCAGCTTGCTTCTCTGTCCGGCACCTTGCCGACGATCGGCTCGGGGTCTATGCCCTGCCTCTTATAATAGTCGGTGAGGGCGGCCTTTATCGCCTGCTCCGCCAGAACCGAGCAGTGCAGCTTTACTGTCGGGAGGCCGTCCAGAGCCTCGACGACCGCCTTGTTTGTGAGCTTGAGGGCGTCCTCGACGGGCTTGCCCTTGATGAGCTCGGTCGCCATCGACGAGGTCGCGACCGCCGCGCCGCAGCCGAAGGTCTTGAACTTGACGTCGGTGATGATGCCGCCGTCTATTTTAAGGTACATTTTCATTATGTCGCCGCACTTGGCGTTGCCGACCTCGCCCACGCCGTCCGCGTTTTCGATCTCGCCGACGTTTCTCGGGTTGGCGAAGTGTTCCATTACCTTTTCGGAGTAGATCATACTAAAAACTTCCTTTCCTAAAATTTATTTCCTGCCGATCACTCGGCGTCTATGTCCTCGTCGCGCAAAATTCTCTCCCAGAGCGGGCTCATCGCGCGAAGCTTTTCGACCGTTTTCGGCACCGTTTCGATGATGTAGTCGGCGTCCTCCTCGGTGTTGTCCTCGCCGAGGGTGATGCGGAGCGAGCCGTGCGCCGTCGAGTGGGGCAGGCCGATCGCCAGAAGAACGTGCGACGGGTCGAGCGAGCCCGACGTGCAGGCAGAGCCGGAGGAGGCGAATATTCCCGCAAGGTCGAGGGACAAAAGCAGACTCTCGCCCTCTATCCCCCTAAACGAGATGTTCACGTTCCCGCAGAGGCGCTTTACCGGGTCGCCGTTTAGCCGCGATTCGGGAATTTTTAACAGTTCATTGATTATCCTGTTGCGGATCTTCGAGAGGCGCTGCTGCTTCGCGGGAATGTCCGCGGTCGCGAGCTCTATCGCCTTCGCAAGGCCGACGATGGAGGCGACGTTTTCGGTGCCTGCGCGTTTCGAGCGCTCCTGGGCGCCGCCGTGAATGAGGTTCGGCAGGTTGATGCCGGTGCGCATATAAAGCGCTCCCACGCCCTTCGGCGCGTGTATCTTATGTCCCGAAAGGGACAGAAGGTCGATATTCATCTCGGCGACGTTTATCGGCACGTTGCCGACCGCCTGCACCGCGTCGGTGTGGAACCAGACCTTTTTCTCGCGGCAGATCTTACCGATCTCGGCGATGGGCTGAATTGTGCCTATCTCGTTGTTTGCGAACATGACCGAGACCAAAAACGTGTCGGGGCGTATCGCTTTTTCGATGTCGGCGGGGTTCACGAGCCCCATTTCGTCGACCGGGATATAGGTGACCTCGAAGCCGTGCTTTTCGAGATACTGCGCGGTATGGAGCACCGCGTGATGCTCAAAAACGGTGGTAATAAGGTGCTTTTTTCCCTTCGGAGCCATTGCGTCGGCGGCGCATTTTATCGCCCAGTTGTCCGACTCGGACCCGCCGGAGGTGAAATATATCTCGTTGGTCTTGGCGCCGAGGGCCTTCGCGACCGTCTCGCGGGACTTTAAAATCGCCCTTGCAGAGTCCATTCCGAGGGAATAGATGCTTGAAGCGTTGCCGTAGCCTCCGGTGAGGTAGGGCATCATGGCCTCGAGGACCGGCTCGGATATTCTTGTCGTCGCCGAATTGTCGACGTAGACGAATCTTTTATCCATCAAATTACTTCCTTTCCAAAAATTTGCGCAATTTCATTTTGCATTCAATTGCCGGGGTATGCTCAGCCCTTGAGCTTCATGTATTCGCCGGCCGCGAGCCTGTCGCAGCGCTCGTTTTCGGGGTGACCGGCGTGGCCCTTCACCCAGACGAAGCTGACGCGGTGGATATCAAGAAGCCGCAGCAGCTCCTCCCAAAGATCGGGATTTAGGGCGGGCTTGCCGTCGGCTTTTTTCCAGCCTCTTGCCCGCCAGGAGCGCGCCCAGCCCTTTTCCACGCCGTCGCAGACGTATTTCGAGTCGGTCGTGAGCTCGACCTCGCAGGGCTCCTTGAGCGCCCTAAGCGCCATGATGACCGCGGTGAGCTCCATTCTGTTGTTTGTCGTGAGCGGCTCGGAGCCGGAGAGCTCCTTTTCGTTCCGCCCGTATTTCAGCACGACGCCCCAGCCTCCCGCGCCGGGGTTTCCGGAGCACGCGCCGTCGGTAAAAATGTAAACTTTTTTCATTGTAACAGTCTCTGTAAATAAGTTGCCGTGTGCTAACCGATATTATACTACGAAAATGCGGGTTTGTCAATAGATTTTGGGGGAGGGGAGCGTGCAGAGGTAATAAATGTGTTATGAATAAGGAAAATTGAGAATTCGACACCTCTTTATTTTGAGTTTTATGAGTTCATCAGCGAACCCTTTTCCTCTTGTCATGTTATAATTGGCTAATCAAAAGCTTTTGCTATATTCTCATCTGCGGCTTTCACCTACTTTTTTCTCAAAATCTCTGGACATTTTCTTACAATTGGTGTATAATATATGTAAGCTTTTTCGGAGGTTTAAATTATGAAACTTTTTCCCGACAAAAAATACAACGTCATTTTAAAATACGTGATCGCGGTCATCGTAATCGCCCTCATTTTAGTACTCGCGATGTTTCGCTGGGACACCGTAAAATCGCTATTTTCGGTCGTGATGAGCATTTTCGAGCCGATAATCTGGGGCGCGGTCATCGCCTTCATCATGAACCCGATAATGAAAAACGCCGAAAGCTTCCTCTCACGCTTTATTTTCAGGAAAAAGCCGAGGCCGAAGCTCTGCCGCGCGCTGGGCGTTCTGTTTGCGACACTCGTGTTTTTGCTGGTGATAGTTGTCATAATCATGTCGGTGATACCCGAGATAATCTCGAACATTCCGGGCATTTACGACGGCATTCGCTATGACCTTCTGCCGGGGCTACAGAACTGGGCGAGCAAGGTACTTGCGGATAACCCCTCCATCGCCGACATCGTTTCCCGCGAGCTGAGCGACATCGGCTCAACCGTGCAGCAGGTGCTCTCGAACATCGTCCCCCGGCTGCAAAACTTCCTGGTGAGCCTCTTTGACTTCGCAAATTCGGTCAAAAACTTCGTCTTCGGGATAATCGTTGCCATATACTTCCTTTTGAGCAAGGAGTCGCTTCAGACCCAGGCCAAGAAATTCATCGTCGCGAACTTCAGCGAGGACACCTACAGAAACATTTTCCGCTTCACTCACAACACCAACTCGGCGCTTCTGAACTTCATCTACGGAAAGGTCATAGACTCGCTTATTATCGGCGTTTTATGCTGCATAGGAATGCTTATACTCCGTATGCCCTATGTCATGATAATCTCGATAATAATAGGCATCACGAACATTATTCCCATCTTCGGCCCGTTCATCGGGGCGATACCCGGGGCGATACTCGTACTGATTGCCGAGCCGAAAAAGGTAATATGGTTCATCGTCTTTATCATTCTCTTGCAGCAGCTCGACGGTAATATCATCGGCCCGAGGATACTCGGCTCGAAGATCGGCCTCTCGCCGTTCTGGATGCTCTTTTCCATCATCATCTTCGGCTCGATGTTCGGCATCGTCGGCATGATAGTCGGGGTCCCGCTCTTTGCGGTGGCGTACGACCTCCTGAACGGCTACGTCAACTCGAAGCTTCGGGAAAAGAACATGCCGACCGACGACGAATACTATATGATGTCGGCGGTGGACATCGGAAAGGTGCAAAACACCGTGCCGGACAGCGAACCGCCGGTGCCTATAGAACTTGAACGCGAGGAGGATAAAAAATGAGCACAGCGGCAGTAAGAAAAATAGTTATAGCTTTAATCACGCTGTTGGTCGTATTTGTCGTATTTTCCGCCGTCGTGATGATATACACCTTCCCGATGCTCGACGGGCTTTTCGCGAGGGCCGACCGCCCCGCGCACTCCTTCGACATAATCTATTCCGACTATGAGGCGAGCTATCCGAGAACCAATCTCGACATCACCTCCGGCAAGAACCGGCTGAACTGCTATCTCTACGGCGCGAACAAAACGGGCGGGCTGGTCATTCTCTGCCCCGGCATTGACGAGGGAGCGGACTCGATGCTCTCCGAAATGATGCGCTTTGTCAACGCGGATTATCAGGTCATCGCGTTCGACCCGACCGGCGTTTACGACAGCGAGGGAGACTCGACGGTGGGCCTCACGCAGGAATATCTCGACCTTGACGCGATCCTCGATTATGTCGAGGCGCAGAAGGAATTCGAGGACAAATCCATATACATCTACGGCGTTGCGAGCGGAGGTTACGCCGCCGCGGCCATGCTCGGGAGCGAACACTACATAACCGCCGCCGTGTCGGTATCGGCCTACAACTCCCCTCTTGAAATAACCGAGGAATGGACGAGGGGCTCGCTCGGGCTTCTTTCCGGAAGGATCGCCGAGCCGTATATCCTTCTTTACGATTTTCTGAAATTCGGCACCAAATGCAATATTTCCGCCGCAAAGGCGATAAGCTCCTGCGACACGCCGATACTCATCGCCCACGGCACCAACGACGCCACGGTGAGCTATAACTACTCCTCGGTAATCGCCCACGAAAGCGAGATAACTAACCCCAACGTCCGCCTAAAAAGCTGCGACAAGATAGCGCAGGACGGCCACGACACCCTTTATCTCTCCCGCGGGTCGATAGAGTACCGCATGAGGATAGATCAGGAAATGCGGGACCTTATCAACCAGTACGGCGGCACCGTTCCCTCCGATGCGGCGGAGGCGTACTACGCGAGCATAGACCACGACCGCCTCAACCGCCTCGACGACGATTTCATGGGCGAGGTGATACGCTTCTTCGGCAGCTATCACCGCGAGGTTGACCTTATAAAGCAGCTGCTCGACAGCTATGCCGCAGCGCAGGGGTCGGGGGTGGAGTAAAGCTCTCCTATGTTCCGACCTTCACTTGATCCGCTTTTGTTCTTAAGCCCGTCCTTCCCGAATAGAATTTCACAAAGGAGGAAGGACAATGAAGGAGACGGTAAAACAAAAGGCCGCGCCGGTACTATGGCTGATGCTTGTCTGCGGGATAACCGCCGGGGTGATACTCACCCTCGGGGCGGAGCCGCAGGAGCTCATATCGCTTTGCGGCGCGGAGAAAAAGCTTTTAATGTGTGAAAACGGGCAGTGGCTCATGGCGGCGATAAAATCCTTCGCCGGGGCGGGGCTTATAATGGCCGCGGGGTATCTCTGCGGGTTCTGCGCGCTCGGACAGCCTGCGGAGCTTCTCATCTCGGGGCTTCGGGGAATGGGCCTCGGCGCCGCGGTGCGCGGGGTATATCTCTCGGGGAGCGTATTTAAATGTATGGCGGCGTTTTTGCCCTACGCCGTTCTCTCCACGATGCTGATACTTTCCGCGCTGAACGATTCTTTATCGCTGTCGATGCGCTATTTCGGGCTCTCGACGACCGCCGAGAACCGGCTCGGCCTTAAAAACGAGGTCGGGTCGTATTCGGCGAGGTATCTCTTGAGGTTTTTGATATTGGCGGCGCTTGCCGTTTCGGACGCCCTTGCGGCGGCATATATCCTGAAACTATAACTTTCCTGGAGGATGTTTAAAATGGGACTGTTCTCGAATTATGAAAAGGTAGGCAAGGGTGTTTCCAAGGATCCCGACAAGAAAATTCCCCTGTTTCGGTTTTTGGACATCTACATGGAGCACATAACAAAGCTTATCCTGCTTAACTTTATCTTCCTTCTGGCGCTTCTGCCGTTCGGGGGGATAATGTTCGTCGAATACCTCGGGCTCGGAAATCTGGCGTTTTATGTTATCTTCGTTCTTCTGGGAGCGTTCGTCGGCCCCGCGCTCTGCGGGTTCATGAAGGTGCTGCGGAATATTTCCTGCCGCAGACCTGTGTTCATCTGGTCCGACTTCTGGAAGGCGTTCGGCAAAAACTTCAAGCAGGGCGCGGTAATGGGGATAATCGACATGTTCTTTCTGGTCGCGATGAGCTTTGCGCTGCCGATGTACTGGGGCTTTGCCTCCGAAAATTCCCTCTTCAACATTCCCTTCGTGATATGCGTCGTCTGCGCTTTTTTGTTCGTGATGATGCACTTCTACATCTATCTCCTGATGGTCTCGACCACGCTGAATCTCTGGGAAATTCTGAAAGACTCCCTCTATCTCACCGCCATCGAAATTAAATCCAGCGTCGTGAACCTTATAACCACTGTCGTCGTCGTGATGGCGTTCGTGGTGCTGTTCCCGTGGTCGACGATACTTCTTTTCGTCGCGCCGTCATTTTTGGGGCTGCTCTATGCCTTCAACTGCTTCCCTGCGATCAGGGAGCACGTCATAAAGCCCTATTACGACGCGCGGGGCGAGGAAATGCCGGAGCTCACCTATACCGCTAAAACCGAGGAGGACGGGAGCGAGCCTATATTCACCGACACCCCCGAGACCGAGATCCCGCAGGAGCCTCCCAAGAAGCCCAAGAAGAAAAAAATACGCTGAAAAAAGGGAGGCGCAAAAGCTGCGCCCCCTTCGTTACATGAACATACCGCCCAGAATATCCATCATCGAGCCGACCGAGCGGACCGCCTTCATGGTGTTTGACTTGAAGCGGCGCTTTTCCGAGCTTGTGGCGTTTGTGATGGCGTAGGTCACCATTCCGGCGGAGATCCCGACGGCGACCCCCTTGCAGAGCGATGAGACGTTCATTGACATTTTTAACACGACCTTTCAGAATTTGTGATATTATCTTTGCCAAAAATTTGCGGGATTATCCGCGAAAAATGTGAGTTTTAAAGGAAATTTCAACCATCGAGGTGACTGCAATGTTAAAGCGCGTAGCCGCCATACACGACCTTTCGGGCGTCGGAAGATGCTCGCTTTCGGTCATACTCCCCACGCTGTCGGTGATGGGGATACAGGTCTGCCCCGTGCCGACGGCGCTTCTGTCCGCCCACACGAACGGCTTCGGCGACGTCGTTTTAAAGGACATGACCGACTATATCCCCGAGGCGCTTTCGCACTATCTTCGCGCGGACGTCGGGTTCGACTGCGTATATTCCGGGTTTTTAGCCTCGGAGGAGCAGGTCAGCCACTGCCTCGAATTCATGGACAGCTTCAAGGGCGCGATGCGGGTCGTCGACCCGGTCATGGGCGACGGCGGACGGCGGTATAAGACCTATTCCGAGGCGCTCTGCAAGAGAATGGGAGATCTGGTCGCCGCGGCGGACATCATCACCCCGAACCTGACCGAAGCCTCGATACTTTTAGGCGAGAGCTATCCCCAAAGCCCCCGCACCGTGAGCGAGGCCAAGAGCTTTTTGGTGAGGCTCTCCCAAAAGGGCCCCGGCACGGTGGTCATCACCGGCGTAGTCATGGCGAGCGGCGAGGTCGCGAACATCGGCTATGACCGCGAGCACAGCGCCTTCTGGCGGGTGCCGTATGAGACTATCCCGAAAAGCTATCCCGGCACCGGGGACATCTTCGCGAGCGTTCTGACCGGCGGGCTGATTTTAGGCGACAGCCTGCCGATAGCCATGACCCGCGCGACGGTTTTCTGCGAGACCGCCATCAAGACCACCTTCGGCTACGGCACCCCTCCGCGCGAGGGGGTCATGCTCGAAAAGTGCCTCGGCATACTCGCCGAAAAGGGCAGCTACCTCGACTATAAAACGCTTTAGCCAAAGGAGAAAGATATGACCCTCAACATAGTTTTGGTCGAGCCGCAGATCCCGCAGAACACCGGGAACATCTCCCGGACCTGCGCCGTGACCGGGGCGAGGCTCCACCTTGTCAAGCCGATGGGCTTTACGGTCACCGACAAAAACCTTAAGCGCGCGGGGCTCGACTATTGGGACAAGCTCGACATCACCTACTACGACAGCCTCGCCGATTTCTTTGAAAAGACAAAGGGCGGCAAGTACTTCTACTTTACGACCAAAGGCCGCCATGTCTACTCCGAAATGAGCTATCCCGACGGCTGCTATATCCTCTTCGGGCGCGAGGACGCGGGCCTTCCCGAGGAGCTTTTGCACGATAACCCCGATTCCTGCGTGCGCCTGCCCATGCGCCCGACTCTAAGAAGCCTCAACCTTTCAAACTCGGTCGCCATCGCAGCTTATGAGATACTGCGGCAGTGGGACTTTCCCGATCTTGAGCGCGAGGGAAAGCTCACCCGCTTTACATGGGAGGACTGACATGGCGAAGGTTATTCTTACCTGCGGGCGGCTATGCTCGGGAAAAACTACCTACGCCGAGATGCTCGCGAAAGATCTTCCGGCGGTGCATTTTTCGATAGACGATCTGACCCTGCTGCTTTTAGGCCCCATGCCGGGCGACATTTTGGACGAATACGTCGAAAAATTAGAGGGCTACTATTTCAAAAAGGCCGCCGAGACCGCGAAGAACGGGATCAACGCCGTGATAGACCTCGGCCTCTGGACAAAGGCCGAGCGCGAGAACGCTAAAAGATACTTTCTTGAGGATGGGGCCGAGTGCGAGATACACTATCTCAAGGTCGATGAGAGCACATGGAAGAAGCGGATAGAAAAGCGGAACAGGGACGTCGAGGAAGGCAGAAATATGTCGTATTTCGTCGACGAAAACCTCTTAAATAAATTCCAAAGCTTCTTCGAGGAGCCGTCCGAGGGCGAGGTCGACAGAGTAATTTTCAGCGAAGATAAAATTTAGCTGAAAATTTTTCTTAACCCCTTGCCTTTTCCGAGGAAATTTAGTATAATGTATCTGTGAATGTCCCCGGGAACGGGGAAGCTAAATTGTCAATTTTTAGATAAAGGAGTAATAGCTATGGCACAACTCAAAAAAGTTTCTGTTGACGACCTCTCCCTCAAGGGCAAAAAGGTCCTTGTCAGGGTGGATTTCAACGTTCCGCTCAAGGACGGCGTCATCACTAACGACAACCGCATCACCGCGGCACTTCCCACCATCAACAAGCTCGTTTCGGAGGGCGCAAAGGTAGTTCTCTGCTCCCACCTCGGCAAGCCGAAGAACGGTCCCGAGGACAAGTTCTCCCTCGCCCCCGCGGCCGAAAGACTTGCTCAGCTCGTGAACACCAACGTTATCTTCGCCAAGGACGATACCGTTGTCGGCGAGAACGCGAAAAAGGCCGTCGCGAACATGAAGGACGGCGAGATCGTTGTGCTTGAAAACACCCGCTTCAGAGGTAACGACGAGACCAAGAACGGCGAGAACCTCTCGAAAGAGCTTGCAGACCTCGTCGACGGCGAAGCGTTCGTCATGGACGCCTTCGGCTCGGCTCACCGCGCCCACGCCTCTACCGTAGGGGTCACCAAGTTCGTCAAGGAGACCGCCGTCGGTTACCTTATGCAGAAGGAAATAGCCTACCTCGGCAACGCCGTCGAGAACCCCGTAAGGCCGTTCGTAGCCATTTTGGGCGGCGCCAAGGTCGCGGATAAGCTCAACGTTATCTCGAACCTCCTCGAAAAGTGCGACACCCTCATCATCGGCGGCGGCATGGCCTATACCTTCCTCAAGGCCAAGGGTCTCGAGATCGGCAAGTCTCTCGTCGACGATGAAAAGCTCGATTACTGCAAGGAAATGCTCGCGAAAGCGGATAAACTCGGCAAGAAGCTCCTTCTTCCCGTCGATACCGTTGTCGCGGCTTCCTTCCCCGACCCCATCGACGGCCCCATCGACATCAAGACGGTGCCGGTCGACGCTATCCCCGCCGACATGATGGGTCTTGACATCGGCGAAAAGACCAAGGAGATCTTCGCCAAGGAAATTTCTACCGCCAAGACGGTCGTCTGGAACGGTCCTATGGGCGTGTTCGAGAACCCGACCCTCGCCAAGGGCACCCTTGCGGTCGCGCAGGCTCTTGCGGACGCCGACGCTACCACCGTTATCGGCGGAGGCGACTCGGCTGCGGCAGTCATCAACCTCGGCTTTGCCGACAAGATGACCCACATCTCGACCGGCGGCGGCGCCTCCCTTGAATACCTCGAGGGCAAGGGGCTCCCCGGCGTTGACGCCATCGCGGACAAGTAAATTATTTCAGGTTGAACGGGGCAGACGCTGCCTCGTTCAATTTTGAAAAGCGAAATATCCAAAAAATGCTTTATTGAAAGGATAATTCAGATGAATAAAACGCTTAGGAAGGCAATTATTGCCGGAAACTGGAAAATGAATAAGACCCGCCCCGAGGCCAAGGAGCTCATCGAGGCGATAAAGCCGCTCGCCGCGAACGCCGGCTGCGAGGTCGTCGTCTGCGTGCCGTTCACGAATCTTGAGGCCGCGGTCGAGGCAGTCAAAGGCTCGAACATTCACGTCGGCGCGCAGAACTGCCACTTTGAAAAGTCGGGCGCGTTCACAGGCGAAATTTCCGCGGATATGCTCACCGAGCTCGGCGTGGAGTACGTCGTCCTCGGGCACTCTGAACGCCGCCAGTACTTCGGCGAGACCGACGAGACGGTCAACAAGCGCTTAAGAGCCGCCCTCAACGCTGGTCTCAAGCCCATCGTTTGCATCGGCGAGCTTCTTTGGGAGCGCGAGTGCGGCATCACCGAGGAGGTCTTGGGCAAGCAGTGCAAGCTCGATTTCTTCGGTCTCACGGCCGACGAGATGAAAAAGTGCGTGATCGCCTATGAGCCCGTTTGGGCCATCGGAACCGGCAAGACCGCGACCGCCGATCAGGCGGAGGAGGCCTGCAAATTTATCCGCGACACCGTTGCCAAGATGTTTGATCAAGTAACCGCCGACGCAGTCACCGTTCAGTACGGCGGCTCGATGAACGCGAAAAATGCGGCGGAGCTGGTCTCGAAAGAAGACGTTGACGGCGGACTTATCGGCGGAGCTTCGCTCAAGGCTCCCGACTTCGGCGAGATCATCAAGGCCGCGAGCGTTTAAACTGCAAAGTCAAAAGGCTTTACACGGCAGGCGGACAATCAGGCTCACCGAAGGCCTTAAAATAAGGTTTTCAAAAGCCGTGTAAAGCCGTATCACTTAACACATATCGAAAGGAAGAAAGCAATGAAACCCTTGGTTTTGATAGTCATGGACGGCGTGGGATTCTCAAAGACCGGCCTCGGCGACGCGGTCACTCTCGCGAACACCCCCGTTCTTGACAGACTTTTAAAGGAGAGGCCGAACACCCGCCTCAAAGCTCACGGCGGCGCGGTCGGGCTCCCGACGGACGACGACATGGGCAACTCCGAGGTCGGACATAATGCCCTCGGCTGCGGTCAGATCTACTCGCAGGGCGCAAAGCTCGTCAACGAGTCGATCGAAAGCGGCAAAATGTTTGATTCGGAAACGTGGTTAAAGCTCGTCGGCAACTGCAAGGCGAACGCCTCGACGATGCACTTCATCGGCCTTTTGTCGGACGGAAACGTCCACTCGAACATCAGCCATTTAAAGCAGATGATAATCCGCGCGAAAGCGGACGGCATAAAGAGCGTGCGCTGCCACATTCTTCTTGACGGCCGCGACGTTCCCGCGACCTCTGCCCTCACCTATGTAAACGAGCTCGAGGAGCTCCTTGCCTCCCTCAACGACGGCAGCTTCTGCGGCATGATAGCTTCCGGCGGCGGCAGAATGAAGGTCACGATGGACCGCTATCAGGCCGACTGGAACATGGTCAAGCTCGGCTGGGACACCCATGTCCACGGCCTTGGCAGGCAGTTTGCGACTGCGGCAGACGCGATCGAGACATACAGAAAAGAGCTCGACGTGATCGATCAGGATCTTCCCGCGTTCGTCATCGCCAAGGACGGCGAGCCGGTCGGAAAGATCAAGGACGGCGACAGCGTTATCCTCTACAATTTCAGAGGCGACCGCGCCATCGAGATTTCCATGGCGTTCGATCAGCCCGATTTTGACAAGTTCGACCGCGGCGTTGTTCCGAAGGTCATCTATGCGGGAATGCTGCAGTACGACGGCGACCTGAAGCTCCCCGAAAACTACCTCGTCGCCCCGCCGGAGATCAAAAACACCCTCTCGGAGCTCTTGGTCGCCCACGGCCTGCGGCAGTACGCGGTCTCCGAGACCCAGAAATACGGCCATGTTACCTATTTCTGGAACGGCAACCGCTCCGGCAAATTCTCGGAGGAGCTCGAGACCTATAAGGAGATCCCGTCCGACAACGTCAGCTTCGACGAGCGCCCGTGGATGAAGTCCGCCGAGATCACCGACGACGTCATCGCGGCCCTCGAAAGCGGCAAGTACGACTTTATCCGCTGCAACTTCCCGAACGGCGACATGGTCGGCCACACCGGCAATCTTGACGCCACCATCACCGGCGTAGAGGCGGTCGATCTCGGCCTCGCGAGGATACTTAAGGCCGCGGACGCGGTCGGCTCAACGGTCCTCATCACCGCGGACCACGGCAACGCCGACGAGATGCTCGAAAAGAACAAGAAGGGCGTGGTGCAGGTCCGCACGGCGCACTCTCTGAACCCCGTGCCGTTCATAATTTATGATAACGATGTTAATTATGAGATCATCCCCGGCGAGTACGGCCTCGCCAACGTCGCCCCAACCGTCGCAAAGATCCTGGGATTAGA
Organism: uncultured Clostridia bacterium; assembly: GCA_947624745.1. Classification (GTDB taxonomy): domain Bacteria; phylum Bacillota; class Clostridia; order Oscillospirales; family Ruminococcaceae; genus Faeciplasma. Next base: position 18,351 of record CANQLR010000009.1, read on the forward strand.
CCCGCCCGAGTGCTGGGAAAAGGCGATGATATAACTAAAGCGCCCCGAAAGGGTAGCCCCTAATAAAACAACTTTTTGATTGTTTTCCGAACCGATGTATCACTGCATCGGTTCGTTTTTCATTTCCTCAAACAAGCTTTTCGGCAGGATCCCCACGAAATCATAGGCAATGTCTATGTCCACAACCTGCTTGCCATCAACCTTTTTAGGCCTATGAACGTATACCGCCTTGATCAAATCGTTAAGTATCGCAGGCGTCAGTTCGGTCATATTAAATATTTTGTAATTTTGGCTATAAACCTGTCGATACTGTCCGCTTGCTCCTCTTGCTGTTCAATCTCCGTCGTCAACATTTCTAACCTTTCGTACAATTCAGCCTGTTCGGCTTCATAGTCACTCGAAAGCATTTCATATCTTGCCTCGGAAAGTCGCTGATTAGCGTAATCCTCATAGACTTTTTTGAAAAGCCTATCCAATTCGCCAATCCTACGCTCAATTTGGTTAACCTGCTTTTTCTTGCTTGCACGAGCCTTTTTCATTTCAGATTTCTGCATAGCACCAAGAGCCGCCCTAAACTTTTCCTCATAATTGGCGACAAGCCACATCACCGTGCGAATGTGATGAAAAACGCCCTGTTCCAAGATGATTGCCCTAATGAAGTGTGTTTCGCAAGCTTCTTTTCCTTTGATTCTCGACGTCGAGCAAACAAAGTGGTCTTGCCGTTTATCAAAGTTTTTGGTTGTGCAATAGTACATCTTTTCCCTACAGTCGGCACATCGCACAATTCCCGAAAACATATTGGTTCTGCCCGTTCTCGTCGATCTGCGCTTGTTTTTGCGAAGCTCCTGCACACGGTTAAATGTTTCTTCGTCAACAATCGGCTCGTGAGTATTCGGGAAAATTTTCCACTGCTCTTTGGGGTTGTCAACGGTCTTTTTGATTTTGTACGACTGTCTATGCGTCTTAAAGTTGACTGTATGTCCAAGGTAGACTGGCTGCTCCAAGATATACGCTACACTATCTCCTACCCAATGATATGGGTCGGTTGGCATTGGATTTCTTGTCGCAATTCCGAGAGATTGAGCGTGAACCGTGGGCGTGGGAATCTTGCACTCTTGCAGTATTCTTGCAATCTGAGTAGGACCGTTGCCAGCGACACATAATTTGAAGATGTCCTCGACAACTTTGGCGGCTTCCTCATCGACTATCCACCGCTTTTTATTGTCGGGGTCTTTGAGATAACCGTATGGAGGGTTTGTGCAGAGGTACTCACCAGATTCTCCCTTTGACTTCATCACCGCTCGGATTTTCTTGCTCGTATCCTTGGCATAACATCTCTCAATTATTCTTATTAAATATCATGAACTTTTTATATCATGTTTTTCGTTTTGGCAATTGACTTTACACAACACGTCTGATATAATTTTTTCAAACCAAAATATGATTAAAGGAGTATCACCATGACCAAGCAGCAGCTTTACGACAATTTCGGCGCGATCAACCTTGCCTTTCACCGAGCTTTAGATGATCGAAATTCCGAAAAAGTCAAATCCTTGGCCCTTCGGCTTCACGCGCTTGTGCACCCGGCGTGCGTGTCGGGCGGGAGCGAGAAGACGATGGCGGACTACGTCGCGGAGTACATGCTCGCCGGGCACCAAAACGACCTCGTGCCGAGACAGCCGTGGGCGACCGACCTCCACTACGCCGGCACGGACCGGGTGCCGATGGCGTGGCAGCTCTGGCATACCGCGCGGATCGAGGACCTGGTCAGCAATTTTCTTTTGGCCGATCGGGAGCAGATATTTAACAGCATTTGGCAGAAGAAGATCGGCTCGCCGATCACCGACACCGGCAACGCTTTGGAGCCCGAGGAGGCGGTCGAATTCGGGAGGGCCATCCGCCCGCAGGCGCTTGTCGACTACATGATCGAGATCGGCAGGAACACGCGAAAAATCATCGCCGAGATCCCAAGCGACCGGCTTTTCGAGACGGTGCCCGAGGAGTGGGTCATGCGGATCTACGAGGCGGGCGGGGTCACGGGCGACCTGCGCTCCGTGTGGCTGCTCGTGTTTTGGGGGAGGCTCACCCGCGCGGGAATGCTGGAAACGCCGATGACAAACCACTTTATGATGCACCTCCCGCCATGCCTTGATAATTTGCAGATTATGGTTGAGTGATTTTGATCAGGGCGGGCACATGATTTTTACAAAAATTGCCTTGCAAGCGCGATGTTCTCCTCAACGGAAAATTCGTTTTGCAAGGCGATAGTTTTTGCACGTTCATTCTTAAATTCATTCATCAATGTAGTTTATAATTTGCCTATTTCTCATCAACCTCTCTCGCCCTTTTTCTGTACGATTCGCTCCACCGAAATTGATGTGCAAATTATTTTACTGCAATCATAAACAGCCTCGGAAATCTGAATATTATCTCCCCGTTTTGCTGAACGGGATAAAACCTTTGAACTTCCGCTAAGATATCTTTTTCAAATTCGGCCCTGTCGCTGTCGCTGAGCTGCTCAAGATACGGCCGCAAGCCCGTGCCCTTGTAGTTCCTTATCACTATTAAACCAACTCTTAGTGAGTTGCATTTGAGCTATGAAGCGATGGATATTTTGAAGAGCGGCAAGTTGAATAACAGGCTAATTTGTGAAATTCTTTGCCACGAGAATTTTAGACGGCTGCTTGTTGACTCCGAAGTTTTCGTTGATAGAATCGCAGAAATGCACACCGAGGAATTTATCTCGATCATGAATGTCGCAGGCTTAATGTCTTGAAGAAAAACGGCGATGTAAACAATTTAGACGCACGGACTTTGGAAATTGCGGAAGACGTTGACAAGCACTATATTGAGGGCGTTCTGATACAGGATCTGCTTTCAATACTTAACGATATTAGAGAAAAGCATTTTACAGACAACACGACCGCAGATGCGCCCTACACGGCTGACGAAGCTCAGAAAAAGATTGACGAAGTTATTAATTTCAAGGGGAGTGAGCGGGAGAAGTAGTTGTTTTTGGTTTGCAATCAGTTGCAAATTCCGTACAATACTCTGAAGCCGGATGAGAAAGCTGCACTTTTGAGCGCAATATCAAAGTCAAAGATTCTGGGGAAGTTGGGGAAGCACGGCAGAGGTAAAAAGAAAGCATAAAAAATAGGGCAAGGATTATCCTTGCCCTACATTCGCAGGAATATCGTGGGTCACAACGCTCCCTGCTCCGATAACAGAATTATCGCCTATCGTAATTCCGGGCATAATTTGGGAGCCGGAACCTATCCAAACGTTTCTCCCGATGTGGATAGGAAGATTATAAACGTAGTGATGTTCACGCAAAACAGGCAGGATGGGATGCCCGGAGGTTGTAAAAACCACATTCGGGGAAATCATAGAGTAGTCGCCTATATAGATATGTTCATCGTCTACAAATGTGACATTTGAATTTATATAGATACCTTTTCCCAAATGAACGTGTTTACAGCCCCAGTTCGCATTAAGCGGTGTTTCCACTGTGCAGCCCGTTCCTACTTCCGCAAATACCTCCCGCAAGAGTTTCTGCCGAAGTTCCGTCTCGGTAGGAAGCGTGCGGTTATACTCTGTCATTTTGTTTTGATAGATATGCTGGTCGCCGAGTAATGCGGGGTCGTCATAGCGATACGGCAGCCCTTGCTGTTTCCGTTTAATATTATCCATCATTCAATTCCTCCATATATCCCGATTTATCGTTGAAATAATTATAGCAGGTTCACGGGGAAAAGTAAAGCGGTGTGCAAGATTACTTTGATATATCCTTATCCCCGCCGAATTATTCATCTAAAATTCATCAGCAGGGCATTGTTTTTCCTCAACCGTTCATGTATAATATAAATATCAACTACCCTCAAATTTTTTACTCCGTTTAAGCTTTGCGTCATAAAATAAACTCGTACACCCCACATCTCTTATAAGGAAGGATAAACATGAGAATTTTAATAGCCGAGGACGAGCGGCCTTTGGCGAAAGTGCTTGTCAAACTTTTGGAGAAAAATAACTATTCCGCCGACGCGGTGCATAACGGCGTTGACGCTCTTGCATATCTCGACGGCGGGAATTATGACGCGGCGATTTTCGATATTATGATGCCGAAAATGGACGGAATAACCGCGCTTAAAAAGCTTCGGGAATCGGGCAGTCAGCTCCCGGTTTTGCTGCTCACCGCCAAATCCGAGGCGGACGATATGGTCGAGGGGCTCGACAGCGGCGCTAATTATTACCTGACAAAGCCTTTTGACTCAAAAAGTCTTTTGGCCGCTATCCGCGCCATCACCCGCGTTCAAACCGAGGTCAATACAAAGCTGTCGGTCGGAAATATAACGCTTGACCGCGCAACGTTTGAGCTGTCGTCGCAGGCGGGGAGCTTTCGGCTTGCAAATAAAGAATTTCAGCTGATGGAGATCTTTATGGCGAACCCGCATCGGATTTTTTCGGCTGAGCGGCTGATGGAGAAAATCTGGGGATTCGACACTGAGGCGGAGATAAACGTGGTGTGGGTTTATGTGTCATATCTGCGAAAAAAGCTGGCGGCTATAGGCGCAAATGTCGTCATAAAAGCGTCGAGAAATATAGGATACTCTTTGGAGGAAGCGAATGATAAAGAAGCTTAAAATAAGATTTATCTGTCTTGCGATGGCTTCGCTTTTTGTCGTGCTCGCCGTTTCGGTCATCGGAATGAACGCTATCAATTATTCGACAATAGTAAAAGACGCCGACGACGTTCTGACTTTTCTTTCGCGAAATCAGGGAGTATTCCCCGAGGCGGAGGGAATTACGCCGAGTGAACATAAAGTGCCGAACGCGCCAAATGCGCAGATTGCGCCGAAGAGATTTTCCCCCGAAACGCCGTATGAATCAAGGTATTTTTCGGTTCTTATAGACGAATCGGGGAATATAATCCACGCCGATACCCGCAGGATTTTTTCGGTCGATTCCGAGAGCGCGGGCGAATATGCCGAAAAAGTATACGCATCGGGCAAAAAATCGGGGTTTATAGACGAATACCGATATCTGCGAAGCGCCGAGGGAAGTTTTACCCGGGTAATTTTTCTTGACTGCGGAAGAAAGCTGGACGGTTTTTATACATATCTTTGGATAAGTATCGGCATGACCTTGGCGGGGCTCGCGGTGATGTTTATGGTGATCGTTTTCTTCGCGGGAAAAATCGTGCGCCCGATTGCGGAGAGCTATGAAAAGCAGAAGCAGTTTATAACCGACGCGGGTCATGAAATAAAAACGCCCCTGACGATAATAAACGCAAATGTTGATCTTCTGGAGGACGACCCCGAGGACGCAGACTGTTTGCAGGATATTCGTCAGCAGGCGCAGCGGCTTACGGCTTTAACAAACGATCTTGTATATCTCGCCCGCATGGAGGAAACGGACAGGCCGCCCGAAATGACGGATATTGCGGTTTCCGAAATCATCTCGGAAACGGCCGCGGCATTCAGGGCTCCGGCGCTTCGGCAGGAAAAAGAATTTATTTGCAAAATAAAGCCGGGACTGTTTATGGCGGGAAACGATAAGGCGATACGGCAGCTTGTGAACATCACGCTCGATAACGCGCTTAAATATTCTCCCGAGGGCGGGAAGATCGAAATTCGCTTTGAACAGGTCAGGCGGACTCTTCAGCTAAACGTCTGCAATACCACCGAAACGGCTCTAAACGCCGAGGAATTGGAGCATGTTTTCGACCGGTTCTACCGCATGGATAAATCCCGAAATTCGGCGACGGGCGGGCACGGAATCGGTCTTTCAATCGCAAAGGCAATAGTCGAAGCGCATAAAGGCACTATCCGAGCATGGTCTCAGGACGGCTGTTCGTTTAATATAACCTGCGTATTTCCCGCGTGATTTATGACATAAAATATTCAAACGGCGTTCTTCGGCAAAGAGGAGACCGCCGTTTTATACTTCATTTAAGGTTTATATAATATACTGCTCCGTAAAGAGGTGAGCCCATTGAAAAACATACGCGCAGCGTTGATACCAGCTTATCAGCCGTCCGCTTTTTTGCCTGATTTGGTAAAACAGCTTTATAGTTTGGATCTTACGGTCATTGTTGTGGACGACGGCAGCGGCGAGCAGTACAGTGAGATATTTGATAAATGCTCGCCCTATGCTTTGGTTTTGCGCCATGACAAAAACGAGGGAAAAGGTCATACGCTCAAAACAGGGCTGAACGAAATCTATAAGCGGCACGGGACGAACTGCGCGGTTGTCACCGTGGACGCCGACGGACAACACCGCGCCGAGGACGCTCTTAAGGTAATAAACTTAGCCGAGCAAGATCCGTCTGCGCTGATTCTCGGGAGCAGGGTCCTTGAAAAGAATACTCCGCTTCGCAGCCGTTTCGGAAATACTGCGACCCAGTGGGTGTACCGCATGTGTACGGGGTATTCGATCCGTGATACCCAAACGGGTCTTCGCGCTTTTACAGGGGATTTGATTCCGATACTGGTTGAGATCCCCGGCGAGCGTTATGAATACGAAATGAATATGCTCTTACAGTTTGCCCGCGATAAAAGAAAAATCACGGAATATCCGATAGAGACGATTTATATAGACAATAACTCCGCCTCCCACTTCGACGCTGTAAAGGATTCGGTGCGTATCTATAAGGAAATTTTGAAATTCTCGGTTTCTTCGCACAAAGGCGGCTTGAATTCGGAAAAAAAGAGGAGGTGAGCGCATATTGAAAAAATATATTTGGGGGATTTTTTACGGGATTTTGCTGACGGCATTCACGGGATATGTATTGCTTGATACATTTGTTATCGCTAAAGTTTACCAAACCGTCCCGCAAGAGCCCGAGAACGCAAATATTGCTGACACGGCAGTTTTGCATGAACCGGTATCCGAGCAGCAGGATCCCTTGCCCGATACTGCCGAATACAGCTATATTGACGACAATATTTCCGTTTCCGTCACAGAATATGAAACAAGCGGCACTGCCGTCTATGCAGCCGATATACGACTTTCCTCCGCGGAATATCTGAAAACAGCCTTTGCCGACGATTCTTACGGAAGAAATATTACAGCTAAGACGTCCGAGATCGCCGAAGAAAAAGGTGCGATCCTTGCCATAAACGGCGATTACTACGGCGCGCGGGAAAAAGGATATGTGCTGCGAAACGGCGTTATATATCGTGATTCCGCGTCGAAAAATCAGGAGGACCTTGTTATATACAGCGACGATTCTTTCGGGATAATTGAAGAAAAAAGCGTTTCGGCAGACGAGCTTTTGTCGGACGGCGCGGTGCAAATTCTCTCGTTTGGTCCCGCTCTGATCAAGGACGGTCAGATTTCGGTCTCGGAAAACGACGAAGTGGGCAAGGCAAAGGCAAGCAATCCTCGAACAGCCATCGGTATCATTGACGATCTCCACTATGTCTTTGTCGTTTCTGACGGCAGAACCGAGGAAAGCGAAGGGCTGTCGCTGTATGAGCTTGCCGAATTTATGCAAAGCTTAGGCGTGCAGACAGCCTACAATCTTGACGGCGGCGGCTCGTCCGCCATGTATTTTAACGGAGAGATAATCAACAACCCCACAACGAACGGGAGAAGCATTAAAGAAAGGAGCGTGAGCGATATTGTATATATCGGATACTGAGAAAAAAGGCTCGGGAGCTGCAAAGACTGCCCTTGTATATTTGATGATCTCTGTTTTTTGCGCTTTGTTCGGAGCGGTATATGAAATGTTCAGCCATGAGGTCTATTCATTTTATATGATATATGCGTTTGGGTTTCCGCTGGTCGGCGGCGCGCTGCCCTACGGGATTCTTTCCGCTTTTCATCTGAGTGGATCTTCCACGGCGCTTGCAAGAAATTTATATCATTCGGGCATCGCAACGCTTACCGTGGGGAGCATTGTCCGAGGCATTCTTGACATATACGGTACGACAAACAGTCTGTCGCGGTATTATTGGTTTGTCGGCATTTTTGCCGTCGCTGCGGGAACTGTTATCGGCATTATCGGTCATTTCTTTCCGAAAAAAAGAAAATCTCAAGTAATTTAACTCCGCTTAAGCTTCATCGGATATGATACTGTCAAAGGAAAGGAGAACGGACTATGGACGTTCGCCATGAATGGAAAATTGAAATCAACACCGCCGACCTCTTCGCGCTCCGCAGTCGGCTTCGGGTAATCATGAAGCCCGACGAGCATGCCGTAAACGGCAAGTATCTAATTCGCAGCCTGTATTTTGACACCCCAGAGGACAAGGCTTTGCGCGAGAAAATCGACGGAGTGAATCAAAGGGAAAAGTTTCGCATTCGCTGTTATAACGGCGACCCGAGCTTTTTAAGCTTGGAGAAAAAGAGCAAGCTTAACGGGCTCAGCAATAAGCAGTCGGTGCAGATTACCGAAAAACAGGTGCAGGCAGTTTTAAGCGGAGATATTCTTCGGACTCCCGAGAACTCCCCGCCGCTCTTTTGCGAGCTTATCTGCAAGATGAAAACCGAAAGGCTTCGTCCTAAGGTCGTCGTGGACTATACAAGAGAGCCTTTTGTCTGCCATGCGGGAAACGTTCGGGTAACATTCGATTACGGAATCCGCACGGCACTCGGGTGCACCGATTTTCTGAATCCGAATCTTGTGACTGTCCCCGCGGGCGACGCTCCTATTTTAATGGAAGTGAAGTGGGATGAATATCTGCCCGACATAATCCGCGACGCGGTTCAGATTACGGGCAGACGGGCTGCCGCTTTTTCAAAATACGCACAGTGCCGAATTTACGGCTAAAAAAGAAAGGAACAATAACCATGACATTCAGCGATATTTTCAAATCAAGCTTTTTAGAGAACATTTCAAGCGTGACGGTATTCGATATGGCTCTCGCGCTTATACTCGCGTTCGGGCTCGGCATATTCATTTTTCTCATCTACAAAAAGACCTACAACGGGGTGATGTATTCCTCGTCGTTCGGCGTTACGCTTATCGCACTGACGATGATCACAACGGTTCTGATACTCGCCGTAACGTCAAACGTGGTGCTTTCCCTCGGAATGGTCGGAGCGCTTTCTATCGTCCGTTTTCGCACGGCAATAAAAGAGCCGCTCGATATTGCTTTTCTGTTTTGGTCGATTGCGGTCGGCATAATCCTTGCGGCGGGAATGATCCCTCTTGCGGTCATCGGCAGCGTTATAATCGGGCTCATACTTCTTATGTTCGTAAACAGAAAATCACGCTGCAACCCCTATATTGTGGTGCTACAGTGCGACGGATATGAGAGCGAACAGGCTGCAAGGGCATATCTTGAAAATAAAACCAAGCGGTGCGTTGTAAAAAATAAAACAGCGCAAAAGGGCTTTGTCGAGCTCAACCTTGAAATCCGCCTCATGGACGACAACACGGATTTTATCAACGAGCTTTCCGAAATGCCGGGCGTTCAGAGCGCAGTGCTCGTGAGCTATAACGGGGAGTATATGGGCTAAGGAGGGCGTTATGGCAACACACAGGCATATTGACGCGGTTTGCGTTGTGATAACGGTGTTTACCCTTTTACTGACGGTTTTGTTTATGAACGGGACGGCTCTCGGAATTCAGGCGGTTTCCGATGAAGAAAACAGCGACGCTATGTTCACCCAAAACGACCTCAACGCTGATTGGGACACCTCGGGCGCGACGAAAATCACCCTGTCCGATGAGGGCAGCACGGTCGCAGGAAACGGAGCTTATGTCAACGGCGGGGACGTGCATATTGTTTACGCGGGGAAGTATCTGCTTTCTGGCGATCTTTCCGACGGCTCGGTAATCATCGAAGCGGACGGCGACGACAAGATTTGGCTGATGTTTGACGGCGTTACCCTGCATTGTGAAGATAATGCGGCTCTGCGCGTGGAGCAGGCGGAAAAGGTCTTTATCACACTAAAAGACGGCACCGAAAATACTCTTTCCTCGGGTTCATCTTTCAGCGAAGAAGCAATATCCGCAGGCATAGACGGAACAATTTACTCCCGCGACGATCTGACCGTAAACGGCGAGGGCTCGCTCAATATAACCGCGGATTATCGGCACGGAATCGTCTGCAACGACGATTTAAAAATCACGGGCGGCGAAATAACCGTAACAGCCGCGCAGGACGCGATACATGCAAACGACAGCGTTCGCATTAAAGACGCGGACCTCACGCTTAACGCGGGCGATGACGGAATTACGGCTTCAAACGACGATGAAACGTCATTTATCTATGTGGAATCGGGAAATATTGATATTCCGTCCTGCTATGAGGGGCTGGAAGCGGTGCAGATAACTGTTGCAGGCGGGACGATTGATATCAAACCTACCGACGACGGAATAAATGCCAACGGATACCAAGGGAACTCTGTTATCAACATAACAGGCGGCGAGATCACCGTCATGAACGAAAACGGCAGGGACGCTGACGGCATAGATTCCAACAAGGACATTTACATCAGCGGCGGTAAGCTGTTTGTCAGCGTCGGCGACAGCGGCGGGAGCTGCGCTATAGATTACGGAAGCGAGTACGGCGGAAAATGCGAGATAAGCGGCGGGATTGTCATAGCATGCGGAAGCAGCGGAATGGCTGAGGGGTTTGATTCCTCCTCGTCGCAGGGCTTCATCATGCAGACCGTTTCCGCTCAGGCGGGCACTGCCGTGACGGTAAAAGGCGCCGACGGAAACAGCCTTATTTCCGAAAATATTCCGTACAGCTTCTCATCAATTCTTATAAGCACGCCCGAAATGAAGCTCGGAGATACCTGCACGCTGATTGTCGGCGATACCGAAACGGAGATAACTATTGACAATTCTTCGGCGGGCGGAGGATTCGGCGGTTTTGGCGGCAAAATGCACGGCGGGAACGGCTTCGGAAACGGACAAATGCAGAATCGCGGCGGCTTCGGCAGAAACGGCGGGATGGTTGATAGCGATACGGCAGATGAAGCCTCCGAAACGGAAAGCCAAACTATCGGCACGCTGTCGGCAAGTGCGGATATGCCGACTGTCAGTCTTTTGAGCACATCGGGCAACGACTTCATGGGCGGTAACGGAGCGGGAGAATTCACCCCTCCCGAGCCGCCTGACGGAAACAAACCTCCCGATTTTCCCGAAAACGGTGAAGCGAGCGTTATGCAGCCGCCGGATATGCAAGGAGGAATGTCTCCCGATTTTCCCGACGGCGACCTTGGTTCTATGCAACCGCCCGAGATGCAGAGCGGTGAAGACATGACTCCTCCCGACTTTTCGCAAGACGGCGAGGAAGACAATGTTCCTCCAGAAATCCCGCAAGAAATTGAGTCGGATTCTTCACAAAATGATGTTTCGGACGAAGGAGCGAATCAAGATATTTCGCAAGACGAAATGAACAAACCGCAGTCCGATATTCAAAGCAGCGAAGCAGACGATTTGGAGCAGAGCGGCGCTGAGGAAAGCATGACGCCTCCCGACTTTCAGCAAGGCGCGGCAGAGGACGAATCGCCGTTTGATCTGCCGCAAGAAATGCCGCAAGAAAATATGCAGGATTCTCTGCAAAACGGTCAGAATTTCGGCGGGCGCCAGTTCGGAGGAAATATGAGAACTCCAAACGGCAATCAGGCGCAGGAAGACATTCCCCAAGAAGCGGACGCTGCTTCGGTTTCGGGCAAGGACCTTTTTCTTCTTGCGGTTTCGGGGATTGTCCTGCTTGTCGGCTGCATAATTGCGGGGATTTATAGGCGTAGGAGATAGCTGATAAGCAAAAGCCATACCCGAGGGATTGGGTATGGCTTTGTGTAAACTAATGAAATTAGTTTTGCACCCATGACGGCAGACCGCTGCAATAAAATTTTTGTTTTGCTGTTTTATGCGGGGCTGCCTAAAGGGGCGTTTTTTTGGAAAAAATGTGGAATTTTCTTTACATAGCCTATTCAGCCCCTGTCGAAAAAATATTTTACCCTACTTTCTCGCCACCCCCGCCCCCGCCATCACCACCCCAAGTACCATCAGCGCGGCGTTTCCCTGCAGCAGCAGCGCCCCTATACATGCCAAAAACACCCCCATTTTGACGGCTAATTCTCCGTTCTCTGCGTTTTTTGCCCTGTGCGCCACCCTTGAAATTCCCGTCCCCAGCATAATTACTACCCCGAGCAGAAGCAGCGTTGCCCCGAGCGCCTTGGCGGGCTGCTCCAGCGCTCCGAAGCCGATTTTCGGGAATTTCCCGAGCCTTGACAGCACTATCCCGCCCGCGGTGAGCGCTGCCGAGAAAGTCGCAAAAACAAGCCCACGGCCGGGGCGAGTCTGACCGTTTTTATCCATAAAATCCCTCCAAACACCTTATTATATGCCTATCATTTGCCCGCGCGGTGATCAAGAGCAAGTTAGCGGCAGCTAACCTATCTCCCAAATAAAAGCCGCAGGAACGGCGGGCACGTTAGCATATGCTAACTGAAGTATACCACAGCCCCGAAAAAATGTCAAGAGGCAAATTAAATTTTCCGGAGCTATTGCAAATCGCGCGGAAATGTATTAAAATAGATAAAAAGGAGGGCTAAAATGGTAAAAGCTGTTATTTTTGACCTTGACGGCACGATGTGGGACAGCTCCCGCGAGGTCGCCGAGGCGTACAATCTCTCGCTCGAAAAGCAAGGGCTCGGCGTTCGCTTCACCCTCGACGACATACGCTCCCACATGGGCAAAACGATGGTCGAGATCGCGCATTTGGCGTTCGATAAGGTCGACCCGCAGCGCGCCGAGGAGATCATGCAGCGCTGCATCGACGAGGAAAACCGCTATCTCACGACCCATTCGGGGAAGGTCTACGACGGGCTCGAGGATACGCTCAGGGCGCTTTCTGCGGACGGCTGGCTCCTTGCGTGTGTGTCAAACTGTCAGCAGGGTTATATCGAGGCATTTTATGATGGCACGGGGCTCGCCAAATATTTCGGCGATAAGTGCTGCTGGGGCGATACGGGGCTCTCCAAGGCCGAAAATATCCGCCTTGTTGCCGAGAGAAATCACGCCGCCCGCGCGGTTTATGTCGGCGATACGATGGGGGATTACCTCTCGGCCAAGGAAGCCGGCGCAGAATTTATCCACGCCGCCTACGGCTACGGCACCGTCCCCGAGGGAACCCCGAGCATCGGGAGCATAGGGGAGCTAAAGGATAAACTGATTGTAAAATGATCAAGAAGGAGGGAAATCAATGTTCAGATCCACAAAAATAGTCATTGCCGTCGGTCTGACGCTGATTGCGCTGGTGCTCGGGTGGTTTTTCATTCAGCAGTACGCGTTCAACCACCCCGACGTGCGGATATTCTTTTTGGCGACCGGCGAGGGCGAGGAAAACGTTTACACCGTGCCGCAGATCGAGCTCACCGAAAAAAGCACCATGGGCGTCTCCGAGACGTGGGACGAAAGGTATTTCGAGGCGTATGCGCTTATTGACCAAATGATCGCCGACGCGTCGTCGTTTCACGACATGAAGCCGTGGCACTTCGACTCGAAGGCCGAAAACCGCGACGGCAGGACCGTTTTCACGCTCTACGGCTACTATACCGAAAACGGCGAGAAAAAGGAGTTCTCGAAGGAGTATTCTCTTGATTATATCCTCACCGAGAACATCGAGGAGCACTGATCCCGAAAAATTTTTCAAAACCCCTTGACAATCATAACGTTTTCGGGTATAATATTTCAGTCGGCTGAAAAAAGAGCCGGCGCGCGGATTTAGCTCATCCGGTAGAGCGCCACCTTGCCAAGGTGGAGGTAGCGAGTTCGAGCCTCGTAATCCGCTCCATACGGTGTCATAGCCAAGTGGTAAGGCGTAGGACTGCAACTCCTTGACCCCCGGTTCAAATCCGGGTGACACCTCCAGAAGCCGCTCCTTTCGGGGCGGTTTTTTGTTGACATTTTCTCAAAAAGGCAGTATAATATGTTCATAAACCGCAAGGAGGTATTTTCATGAAAAAAATTCTCGCCGCGATTCTCTGCGCGGCTGTGCTTTTCGGGATTCTTTCGACTGTCGCTTTTGCCGAGAGCTTACCCGCCCCCACGGCGAAGGCCGACGGCACTTCGGTGACCCTTACCTGGAAAAGCGTTTCGGCAGCAAAAAGCTACACCGTATACTTCAAAAAGGCTTCGGCGGATAAATTCGTGAGCCTCGGGAGCTTTAAGTCTACAAAGCTCAAGGTCAATAAGCTCACCCCGGGGACGGAATATCAGTTTAAAATTAAGACCGATGGGGGAGCCGAGAGCGAAGTCGTGACCGTCAGCCTCTCGGGAAAAAAGGCGGAAGCAGGGGAGGGGAGCAAGGCCGAAAACACCGGCTTTGAGTCCGCCAAGGACGCCGTCGCGAAGATGGGCGCGGGGTATAATATCGGCAACTCGTTCGACTCCTGCGGCTCGTGGCTTCCCAAAAACGCCTCGGTGAAGCAGTTCGAGGAGGCTTGGGGCAACCCGCAGGTCACAAAGGAGCACATCAAGGCGCTTAAGGCCGCAGGCTTCGGCGCGGTAAGGCTCCCGGTGACATGGAACTACGTCTCCGACTCGAAGGGAAATATCCGCGAGGACTGGCTCGACAGGGTGCAGGAGGTCGTCGATTGGATCCTTGACGAGGATATGTACTGCATAATTAACGTCCACCACGACACAGGCACCGACGGCTGGATCCACGCCTCGGAGACCTCATTCAAAAACGGCAAGGCGAAATTCCAAAATTACTGGAAGCAGATCGCCGAGCGGTTCAAGGACTACGGCGAGAAGCTGCTGTTCGAGTCGATGAACGAGACCCTCAACGACTCTAACGACTGGAACTCGACCAACTCAAAGGACTACGACGTCATCACGAAGTGGCACCAGGTCTTTGTCGACACGGTCAGGGCCTCGGGTGGCAACAACGCCGAGAGAAACCTCGTCGTTACGACATATGCGAGCTCGAGCAACCCGGATATAATCAACGCGTTTAAGCTTCCCGAGGACACCGCCGAGGGGCATATGCTCATGGAAGTGCACAACTACGACCCGCAGGGCTTCACCTGGAAGAACGTCGGCTACGCGCCTGAGCGTTCGACCTGGGGCACCGCCGAGGACAAGAAAAACATGGAAAGATTCATAAACACCCTCAAGACGAAGGCGGATAAGCTCGGTGTTCCGGCGATCGTGGGCGAGTTCAGCTCGGACAACAAAAACAACGAGGCCGAGCGGGCCGAGCACGCGGAATATATGTATAAGACCGCGCACGACAGCGGAATAGCGGTGTTCTGGTGGGACAACGGCGACGCAAACGCCTGCCGGATATTCGACCGAAAGACCGGCGAGATAACCATGCCGAAGATAGTCGAGGCCATCGCCGGCAGCGTGAAGTAAAAAAGCTTGCGCGAAGTCATGCCGCAAAAATTTGCTATGTAAAGGCAAAGACCTTTACGGAAAAATCGCAATATAACGATATTTTCGGACTGTCGCAAAAGCTTGCAATATTGCGCGAAATTAGTAAAGGCTTTGACATTTACACGCAAGAAATTATAGCAATTGTACGGAAAATGTATGTAAAGATTGTGCATAATTACACTGCAAAATCGCTTGACAAAATCGGCAAAATATGAGAAAATAATTAAAGTAGTTTGCGCGTAACAGACTATCAAAAAATGAATTGGAGGATCATAACAATGAAAAAAATTCTTGCAGTTGTCATAGCCGTTATGATGGTTATGGCGCTCTCCGTAAGTGCTTACGCAGTTACGGTCGATCTCACTCAGGACAACATTGCCGGCAATGACGGCGATTACACCGTCGGCGACAACTCCATCACTTCGAGCGGCACCAGCTTCAGCGTTAAGCTCCCCGAGAACGTTCCCGACGGCGAGACTGTTACCGTCCACATCAAGGGCTCCTTCAACGGCGACTTCAGAGTCTGGCTTGCCTGCGGCGGCGCTACCTTCTCGTCCGAGCCTCTTTGGAAGGCTTCCGAGCAGGGCGTGACCCCCGGCGAATTTGATGTTACCTTCGATCTGACTGCCTTCCCGAAGGACGGCACCGGCACCGAGGCGGACTGCATCATGTTCAAGGCTCCTTCCTACGACTCCAAGCTCGACAACTTCACCCTCACCTACCTCTCTATAAACGGTGATGAGGCTCCCGCTGCTGCCGAGGAACCCGCTGCCGAAGAGCCTGCCGCCGAAGCTCCCGCCGAGGATGCTCCTGCTGCTGAGGCTGCTCCCGCAGAGACCGCTGCCGCTCCTTCGACCGGTATCGCCCTCATGGTGATTCCAGCCGTAGTTGCCCTTGGCGCCGTCGCTGTTTCCAAGAAGCACTAATTCGGAAAAGATGAAATAAGAGTTCTCGCAAGGGGGCTCTTTTTCGTTGCCTATAAAAAATTAACGTTTTCGACTATTCGTTCTGCCAAATAATTAACTTATATTGACTTTTCCGCGGCAGGGTGGTATAATTTCAGTACAGACGCGAGATCGCGCCAAAAATGAAAACGGAGGTTTTTAAAATGAAAAGAATTTTTGCAGCTATCGTTGCTGTGATGCTCGTTGCGGCCCTTTCCGTCAACGTTTTCGCAGCCGAGGCTACCGTTACCGGCCAGTTCAAATGCACCTTTGAACCCAACGATTACGACAGCGCCATCGTTGTCGGCTCGCTCTCCGGCGAGAACATCGAGATCGACCACACCTGGGGCATGGACTTCCCCGACATCACTCCTCTTATCGAGACCGTTGCGCCGCTCAGCTCCGTGAAGCACATCGACATCACCATCACCGCGAGCGACGTCACCCCCGATTCCAAGGTATCCTCTGTCATGTGCGAGATCAAGAAGAACACCCGCGACGGCGAGCAGCTCGTCGACCCCACCCCCGCCTTTGTTGACGGCGCGGTTGTCGCTTCCTTCGACGTTCCCGCCGACTGCACCAAGGTCGTTCTCAACCCCTACGCCTTCTCTGCCGATTCCGGCGAGATCACCTTCGACCTCACCCTCGTTCTGACCGGTGATTTCGAGGCTCCCGCCGCTGCCGAGGAACCCGCTGCCGACGAGCCTGCCGCCGAAGCTCCCGCCGAGGACGCTCCTGCTGCTGAGGCTGCTCCCGCAGAGACCGCTGCCGCTCCTTCGACCGGTATCGCCCTCATGGTGATCCCCGCCGTAGTTGCCCTTGGCGCTGTCGCTGTTTCCAAGAAGCACTAATTCGGAAAAGATGAAATAAGAGCTCTCGCAAGGGGGCTCTTATTCATTTTATCGACAAAAATAAACGCGCGGTATTATGCAGAGTGACAAAAATTTGCCTGCTATTGACTTTTTCGGGGCGGAGTGG
Source organism: uncultured Clostridia bacterium (assembly GCA_947624745.1). GTDB lineage: Bacteria > Bacillota > Clostridia > Oscillospirales > Ruminococcaceae > Faeciplasma. Next base: position 35,625 of record CANQLR010000009.1, read on the forward strand.
TATAATTTAAACGTAGTTTGCGGAACACCGCGCTAACAAAATGAAAATGGAGGAACATTAGCATGAAAAAGTTTTTAGCTGCGGCTATAGCCGTCATGATGATTGCTGTAGTCATGGTAACGCCTGTTTCGGCCGTTAATACCGACAACAAGTACATTACCTGCCATTTCTGGTATCAGGATACCGCCAACTGGACTTGGATCCAGGCAACCCCCGGTGACGTTCAGGTACCCCTCGGCGAGACCGTTGAGCTCAAGTGGACCGACTTCTCCAACGTTATGGATCTGCCCACCACCGCCAACATTCAGTTCGGTCTCCAGTTCGACGACGGAACCTTCGACACCGACGGCGACACCTCTACGGTCGCTGTTGAGGTCTCCGACCTGGTCATAAAGGCCACCGGCTATGACGACGTTACCGTTGCCATCGGCGGCTCCTACACCTATGACCTCGGCCCTCTCGACACCAGCGCGGGCTACAGCCAGAACCACTGCTTCGTCTTCAACGATGAAGCCACTGCTGCCATCACCGCTGTTGCCGGCTCGGACGCCGCTTCTATCCAGACCTACCTCGCTGCCATCACCGACGCGACCATGACCCTCACCTACGTTTCCTACAACGGTGAGACTGCCGCTCCCGCTGCTGCCGAGGAACCCGCTGCCGATGAGCCTGCCGCCGAAGCTCCCGCCGAGGACGCTCCCGCCGCTGAGGCTCCCGCTGAGACCGCCGCCGCTCCTTCGACCGGTATCGCCCTCATGGTGATCCCCGCCGTAGTTGCCCTTGGCGCCGTCGCTGTTTCCAAGAAGCACTAAATCGCTTAATTAAAGGCTCCCCCGAAAAAGGGGAGTCTTTTTTTACAAAAGTTCAAAAAGGTATTGACTTTTTATCAAAAAAGGTATATAATACTTTCGTAGATTGCGGGTGACCGCGCTAACACAAATGAAAATGGAGGAATTTTCGATGAAAAAAATTTTGGCTATTGCCATAGCCGTTATGATGGTTATGGCGCTGTCCGTGAGTGTTTATGCCGATACGCTCTTCACTCATGAATTTACCGATGCACACGACGACGGTTGGTGGGAAGACACCAGCATGAACGGCCTCGGCAGCGATGCTGACCTTATTGCCGCTCTTAAGACCGAAGGCGCTAAGCTCGTTATCTATGCCAGCGCTGACGCTGTTCCTACCGAAGACGGCGGCGGATTCCAGTATGGTTTCCAGGACACCGCTACTTGGGTAAACGTTCTTGCTCACTCCAACTTTGCTAACGGCGAAGGCAACCTCGGCTATGAGTCCGCCGAAGTTGTTGACGGCCAGACCGTTATCGTTATCGACGCCGCCACTTTAATGGCCGCTGCCGATGAGGCCGGTGCCGCTCTTGCGACCTACAACTGGATCAACGGCGCTTCTGCCGGCGATACCTTCAAGATCGAAGTTGTTACCGGTGATTCCGTTCCCGCCTCTGCCGCTGCTGCCGAAGAGCCCGCCGCCGAGGAACCCGCTGCCGAAGCTCCCGCCGAGGACGCTCCCGCCGCTGAGGCTGCTCCCGCCGAGACCGCTGCCGCTCCTTCGACCGGTATCGCCCTCATGGTGATCCCTGCCGTAGTTGCCCTTGGCGCTGTCGCTGTCTCCAAGAAGCACTAATTCACAAAACCATGAAAGTCCCCTGAAATAAGGGGACTTTTATTTTGCTGAAAATTCGGGGATTATTTTGTGCAATTTGCTATAATATTGAAACAGGCTTGACAAATGGCGAAAAATGTGTAAAATTAAATATGTACTAATATGGTACTCATTATTTGGAATGGAGGATTTTTACATGAAAAAGATCTTTGCTATCGTCGTAGCCGTCATGATGGTCATGGCTCTTTCCGTCAGCGTTTTCGCCGAGGAGGTTGTTTATTCAATGACCGAGACTGTCGGCCAGGGCATGGAGAATCTGCCCCTTGCCGACGGCGCTGCGTTCTCGACCGGCGACAACGGCGATAACTACGCCCGTATCGCTACCAACTGGGTCGGCGGCGGTTCTGCCTTCAACGACATCGTTGCGGCCGTTCAGACTGCTGACGCCGTTGTCAGGGTCACCTACACCGGCACCATGACCAAGATCGGTTTCCAGTCCGAGTCGGGCAGCTATGAAATGGTCGACGTCACCGACGTCACCGAGGTCGACGGCAAGAACGTCGCCATCATCCCCTGCGCCGATATCGTTGCGGCCGCTCCCGTTGCTCTTTCGGGCAGCTTTGGCGGTTGGGCGAACTTCATGATGGACTACACCGAGGGCGGTATGCTCTACGGCTTCGAGGTCGTCACCGGCTATGAGGCCGGCGCTGCTGCTCCCGCCGAGGAAGCCGCTCCCGCAGAGGACGCTCCCGCTGCCGAGGAAGCTCCCGCCGAGGCTCCTGCTGCCGATAACGCTGCCGCTCCTTCGACCGGCATCGCCATCATGGTGATACCCGCCGTCGTGGCTCTTGGCGCTGTCGCTGTCTCCAAGAAGCACTAAGCACCTAAGAAAAAACTCCGGTAGGGGCGACCCTGCCGGAATTTTTTGTCTATTTACTTGCCGAGTTCATTTGATCGCTCCTCGCAGGCCTTTGCGGCTTTTTTGATTATGTCCTCAAAGCCCCGCCCGTCGAGCACCTTTACCGCCTCGACGGTGGTGCCGTTCGGGGTGCATATTTTTTTCTTGAGATCAATCGGGGATTCGCTCCCCTCAAGCACCATCTTCGCCGAGCCTAATACAGTCTGCGCGGCGAAGGTCACGGCCTGAGCGGCGCTCATTCCGGCCTCTTGGGCATACTCCGAAAGCGCCGAAATGAAGGAGTAGACATACGCCGGGCCCGAGCCGGAGACTGCAGTAACGCAGTCAAACAGGCTCTCCGGCATTATCTCCGCCCGGCCGAAGCTTTCAAATATCTCAAGAACGCGTGAGGTCTCTGCCTCGCCGCAGTTTTTGTTCGGACAGACCGCGCTCATTCCCTCGCCGACAAGGGCGGGGGTGTTCGGCATCACGCGGATGATTTTTTTGTCCTCGCCCAAAAGCCCTTCGAGGTAGGAGAGCTTTTTCCCCGCGCATATCGAGACGGCGGCGGAATCGCCCAGAATCGGCCTTAAAACGGGGAGAAGCTCCCCGAGGTCCGCAGGGCGGACGGCGATGATGATGACGTCCGAGCCCTTTGCCGAGGCCGGATCGCCCGAAACCGCAAAGCCGAGCGATTTAGCGCGCTCTAAAAGCTCGGGAGATCTGTCTATCGCCAAGATTTCCCCGGGGGACAAAAGTCCCGCCTTTGCGGCCCCCTCGGCGATGGCGGAGCCCATATGTCCGAAGCCGATAACGCTTAATTTCATAAACATTCCTCCGAATTTCCGGGCAAATTTCAGAGCCCGGCATTTTTATATCTACAGTTTATCACAACCGGGGAGGATTTTCAAGAAAAAAGATAAAAATTACGTGAAAACGATTGATTTTTTTCGGATATTTTAGTACAATGTTATTATGAATATTATGCTTAGGAGGTATAAAAAATGGAAATTTATAGGGACAAGACAAAGTCGTTTGAGGAAAGGGCAAAGGACCTTGTCTCAAAAATGACCCTTTTGGAGCGCTGCGAGCAGCTCAAATTCGGCGCGCCGACCATCGAGCGCCTGTCGGTCGAGGCTTATAACTGGTGGAACGAGGGTCTTCACGGCGTTGCAAGAGCCGGCGTCGCGACGATGTTTCCGCAGGCGATAGGGCTTGCCGCGTCCTTCGACGACGAGCTTTTACATACCGTTGCCGAGGTCATCTCGATCGAGTGCAGGGCGAAATACAACGAATATTCCAAAAAGGGCGACCGCGACATCTACAAGGGCCTGACCCTCTGGAGCCCGAATATAAACATCTTCCGCGATCCGCGCTGGGGCAGGGGACACGAGACCTACGGCGAGGACCCCTATCTTACGGCTCGGCTCGGCTGCGCGTTCGTAAAAGGCATTCAGGGCGAGGGCGAGTACATGAGGGCCGCGGCCTGCGCGAAGCACTTTGCGGTGCATTCGGGTCCCGAGGCGCTCCGCCACGAGTTTGACGCCGTCGCCGGCCCCAAGGACATGGAGGAGACCTATCTTCCCGCCTTCGAGGCGCTCGTCAAGGAGGCCAAGGTCGAGGGTGTCATGGGCGCGTACAACCGCACCAACGGCGAGCCCTGCTGCGGCTCGGAATACCTCCACAATAAGCTTGTGGAGTGGGGCTTCGACGGCTACTTCGTGTCCGACTGCTGGGCGATAAAGGACTTCCACGAAAACCACCACGTCACCGCGACCCCGGAGGAATCGGTCGCCTTGGCTCTTAAAAACGGCTGCGACGTGAACTGCGGCTCGACCTATTTAATGGTCTACAAGGCGTATCAGGACGGGCTTATCACCGAGGAGGAGATAACCGCCGCCGCCGAGCATCTCATGCGCACGAGAATGAGGCTGGGAATGTTCGACGAGACCGAGTACGATCACCTCTCCTATATGGACGTCGAGAGCCGCGAGCACCTCGATATAAGCCTCGAGGCCGGAAGAAATGCCTGCGTGCTGCTTTCTAACGACGGCATACTGCCGCTCAAGGCCGACGAGATAAAGACGATCGGCGTTATCGGCCCGAACGCTCAGAGCCAGAAGGCGCTCATGGGCAACTATCACGGCACCGCATCGCGGTATGTGACCATTTTGGAGGGCATTCAGGACGCTTTCCCGGGTAGGGTCCTCTTCTCGGAGGGCTGCCACCTGTTCAGGGACCGCGTCGAGGGCTTGGGCCTGCCGGGCGACAGAATTGCCGAGGCGCAGATAGTCGCCGAGCACTCGGACGTAGTTATTCTCTGCGTGGGTCTTGACGAGACCTTGGAGGGCGAGCAGGGCGACGCCTCGAACACCGACGCTTCGGGCGACAAGCTCACTCTTCAGCTCCCCGACCCGCAGAGACTTTTGGTCAAGAAGGTCATGGAGGTCGGAAAGCCTACCGTCATCGTTGTCGTGAGCGGATCGTCCCTTAATGTAGAGGCCGAGCCGAACGCTCTCTTGCAGGCGTTCTATCCCGGCTCGGAGGGCGGCAAGGCGGTCGCGGAGATACTCTTCGGAAAGACCTCGCCCTCGGGCAAGCTCCCCGTGACCTTCTACAAGGACGTTCACAAGCTCCCCGATTTCACCGACTATTCGATGAGATACCGCACCTACAGAAACGAGCGCGCCGAGGACGACAACGTGCTGTTCCCGTTCGGATACGGGTTAAGCTACGGCGACGTGAGGGTGGTGTCCGCAAAGGCGACAGTCAACGAGGATACCGTCTCGGCCGAGATCGAGCTTTCAAATAACGGCAGAGAGACCGCCGATGTCCTTCAGGCTTACTTCAAGTCGGACTCGAAGGACGCGGTGAGAAACCACGCTCTCTGCGGGTTCAAGAAGGTACATCTTAAGGCCGGCGAGAAGAAAACTGTCGAGATGACTATCCCGAAGTCGGCCCTCACGGTGGTCGACGACGAGGGAAGAAGATACCTCGACGCTGCGGCGAAGACGACGCTTTACTTCGGCACCTCGCAGCCGGATCAGTTGAGCGAAAAGCTCACCGGCAAAAAGTGCGTTTCGGTCGAGATCAAGCTTTAATATTTCAAGGAGCATTATTTCATGAAGATAAAAGGAACCAACCCCCTGACGAGGCTCGATTACCCCGACCCCGACGTGATACGGGTGGGGGATACATATTATATGTGCTCGACGACCATGTATTTCCAGCCGGGCTGCGTGATACTGCGCTCGTACGACCTCATCAACTGGGAATTTTGCACCCACGTCTACGACCGCTTGGAGGATACCGACCGCCAGAACCTGAACGGCTGCCACGCCTACGGAAACGGAATGTGGGCGCCTACGATAAGATATCACGACGGGGTTTTCCACGTTGTGTTCATCGCAAACGACACAAAAAAGACCTATCACTACACCGCCGAGAACATCGAGGGCCCTTGGAAAAAGTCCTATATTGAGGGATTTTACCACGACAGCTCGCTTCTGTTCGACGACGACGGCAGGGTATACATCATGTACGGCAACCGCACCATCCGCGTGACCGAGCTTAAGCCCGACCTTTCGGGGCCGCTTCCGGGCGGGGTCGACAGGGTAGTCATCAAGGACGACCCCGGGCCGCACCTCGGCTATGAGGGCTGCCACCTCTACAAGATCGGCGGGAAGTACTACGCCTTCTTCATTCACGCCGCGAAGGACCGCTGGCTGAGGATTGAAGCGGCGTTCATGTCGGACCGCATCGACGGCGGTTGGGTCGGAAAGGACGTCATCGCCGAGTATTTCGACGGCACAACAGGCGTCGCGCAGGGCGGCATCGTCGACACTCCCGACGGCAAGTGGTACGGCGTTATCTTCGGCGACCGTGGGGCAGTCGGCAGGATCCCGAACCTTGTTCCGAAGCACTTCGACGGGGACGGCTTCCCGGTCTTTGAGAAGGTCACGAAGGAGATCGAGTGCTCATCTACCCGGCCGGGCTATCGCTATGCGCCGCTTTACGTCTCGGACGGCTTTTCGGGGGAGAGCCTTAACGGCGCGTGGGAGTGGAACCACAACCCGGTACTTGAAAATGTAAGTCTTGACTGCGGGCTTATCCTTCGCCCCTTGGCGGCGAAGAGCTTTGACATGGCCAAGAACACGCTCACCCAGCGCGCGCTTTGGGACAGATGCTCCGCCGAGGTCACCGTCGACGCGACGGGGCTTGAAACAGGCGGCTTTGCGGGCATCGCAGCTTTGCAGTACAGCTACGGGGCTTTGGGGATAGAGCGCACCGAAGCGGGGTACTCCCTTAAGCTTCGGCTTCGTGACGACAGCGAGGAATATGTCGCCGAGAGCATTGACTGCGGCGGGGTAGAGCGCCTTAAGGTCGAGTTTGAATTCGGCGCGGGTAAAGACCTCGCGAGGTTTTACCTCATCACCCCCGCAGGCGAGCGGCAGATAGGCGGCGAGCATAAGATGAGCTTCGATCTTAGGCACTTCACCGGCTGCCGGTTCGGGCTGTTCTGCTACACCTACGGCGAGCCCGGTGGGCAGGCGAAGCTGACCGATTTCAAATACAATGAGCGCTGAAAATATCCGCGCGCGGCTGATGGCGCTTCGGGACGAAAAATACGCGCGGTTTCAGGCCTCGCTGATCCCCACGGCTGCTCCCGAAAGCATTATCGGGGTCAGACTGCCCGACATAAGGCGCCTTGCGAAGTCTCTTTCAAAGGAGGAGCGGCGGGAGTTTATATCGGATCTTCCGCACCGCTATTACGACGAAAACGTCCTTCATTCGGCGGTCCTGTCGCTTCTGACCGACTTTGACGAAGCGCTCGCCGAGGTCGACCGGTTCCTTAAGTACGTCGACAACTGGGCGGTCTGCGATACCCTGAACCCGAAGGCGTTTTCGCGCTCTCCCGAGAGGCTTTTACCTCATATCCGCCGCTGGATGGGCGAAGCCGAGCCCTATACCGTCCGCTTCGGCATAGGAATGATGATGAGATACTTTTTGGACGATCTGTTTCTGCCCGAGTATCTTCACGAGGTCGCGGCGATACGGCATGATCACTACTACGTCAAGATGATGCAGGCGTGGTTCATGGCGACGGCGCTCGCGAAGCAGTATGACGAGGCGCTTAAAATCATCGGCTCGCGGGAGCTCGACCCGTGGGTCCGCAACAAGTCTATTCAAAAGGCTCGCGAGAGCTTTCGCGTACCTTTGGAGCATAAGAACCACTTAAACATGTTAAAGATCTGAAGGAGGAAACGAAATGAAAAAATTAGGATTCGGACTGATGAGGCTGCCCTGCATAAGCGGAGACGGCAAGAACATCGACCTCGAAAGGGTAAAGGAAATGGTCGACCTCTTCCTGTCAAAGGGCTTCACCTATTTCGATACCGCGTATGTCTACCACGGAGGCTTCAGCGAAGTAGCTTTTAGGGAGTGCGTCGTAAAGCGCCACCCGCGCGACAGCTTCACCGTAACGACGAAGCTGCCTCTCTTCTCAAACCCCGACAGGGCGGGCATGGAGAAGATGTTTAATGAATCCATGGAGCGCCTCGGTGTCGATTATATCGACTACTACTGGCTCCACGCGCTGAACAGAAACAGCTACGAGTTCGCAAAAACCTCCGGCGCGTTCGACTATTTAAGAGAGCTTAAGGCCGCCGGGAAGATCAGGCACATGGGCTTTTCCTTCCACGACAACGCCGAGACCCTCGACAAGATCCTCACCGAGCAGCCGGACATGGAGTTTGTGCAGCTGCAGCTCAACTATCTTGACTGGGAGGATCAGGGAGTGCAGTCCCGCCTTTGCTATGAGGTCGCGACAAAGCACGAAAAGCCGGTCATAGTCATGGAGCCCATCAAGGGCGGAAGCCTTGCGAATCCCCCGAAAAAGGCGGAGGAAGTCCTCAAAAACGCCGATAAAAACGCGTCCTGCGCCTCGTGGGCGATACGCTTTGCGGCAACTCTGCCGAACGTCATGGTCGTTTTGAGCGGCATGAGTAATTTAGAGCAGGTCAAGGACAACGTCAGCTACATGGACGACTTCAAGCCCCTCACCGAGAGTGAGAGCAAGATGCTCACCGACATCGCGGCGGAGTTCAAGGTCGCGATACCCTGCACCGCCTGCCGCTACTGCACCGACGGCTGCCCGATGAACATCAACATTCCCGAGGTGTTCGCCATCTATAACACCGTCAAGCGGGACATTCACAAAAAGGGTGAGGCGCGCGAGAAATACGCCGAGCTCATCAAGACTAACGGCGCCGCGACCGACTGCATCGGTTGCGAGCAATGCGTGAACGCCTGCCCGCAGCACCTTGAGATCCCGAAGCTCCTGGCCGAGTGCGCGGGGGATCTTGCATGAGCAGCATCTACCTGAACGCCCCCGCGCCCACCGATGAGCGGGCTTTCGCGGAGGGCTGGAACGAGGCTCTGCCGATCGGAAACGGTTACCTCGGCGCGATGGTCTACGGCGGCCCCGAAAACGATATCCTGCAGCTCAACGAGGACACCGTCTGGGTCGGCGGGGGAGGGCGGAACAGGGTCAACCCCAAGGCCAAGGACAGCTGGAAAAAGGTCCGCGAGCTGCTTGTAGACGGCAGGATAAAGGAGGCCGAAAAGCTCTGCGTCGAGACGCTCTATGCCGTCCCCGATCAGCAGAGATACTACGATACCTGCGGGCATATTCGCTTTAAATTCTCGCACAAAGGGCATGATCCCGAGAGCTACCGCCGCGAGCTCGACCTTGGGCGCGCGGTCTGCTCGGTGCGCTTTTCGGAGGGCGGCAGCGCGTTTTTGAGGGAGTATCTCTCCTCAAACCCCGACGGCGTAATCGCGATGAGGCAGATCTCCGAAAACGGCGCTAAATTCGGCTGCAAGGCGGATATCTCGGAGCGGGATAACCCCGACTACAGCTTCGGCCTTTGCGAAAACGGCTGCTTTGTCAAGGTCAAGGAGCCGGAGGGCGGCTGCGAGTACGCCGTGATGATGAGCGCCGAGAGCGACGGCTGCGTGATCTTCTCCGAGACCGGGTTCGAGGCATACGACTGCACCGAGCTCACGGTCTGCATCGCGATAAGAAGCGACTTTTACGGCGAAGTGCCGGAGGATAAGTGCGCGGAGATCCTTCAAAGCGCGTCCGAGCTCGGCTATGAAGCGATCTTAAACCGCCATGTTGAGGACTATAAGTCGCTCTATGACAGGGTGAAGCTTGATATCGACGGCGAGGACAGAAGCGGCATTCCCACGAACCTGCGCCTAAAGAACGCGGAAAGCGACCCGAAGCTTGCGGAGCTCTATTTTGACTTCGGCAGGTATCTTCTGATATCCTCATCGCGGCCGGGGACAAGGCCTGCAAACCTCCAAGGTATCTGGAACAAGGACCACACCCCGCCGTGGGGCGCGAAATACACTATAAATATCAACGCCGAGATGAACTATTGGCCGGCGAACGTCTGCAACCTGTCCGAGTGCGAAATGCCGCTTTTCGAGCACCTTAAAACCATGCTCCCCTACGGGCAGAAGGTCGCGAGGGACATGTACGGCCTGAACGGCTTCGTCGCGCACCATAACACCGACCTTTTCGGGGACTGCGCGCCGCAGGACATGTGGATGCCCGCGACGGTCTGGCCGACGGGCGCGGCGTGGCTCTGCACGCACATAAAGACCCACTACGAGTTTACGAAGGACGCCGCCTTCCTGCGCGAATACATCGGCATTTTAAAGGAGGCCTGCCGCTTCTTCACCGAGTATATGTTCGAGAGAAACGGCGCCTACATCACCGGGCCGTCGGTATCGCCGGAGAACACCTATAAGCTCCCCGGCTCGGACGAATCGGGCTGCCTCTGCGTCGGGCCGACGATGGACTCGATGATAATCAGCGAAATTTTCGAGAGCTGCCTCGAATACTCAAAGCTTCTTGGCGAGTGGGACGGCCTCTGCGACAAAATTTCGGAGATGCTCCCGAAGATCCCGAAGCCGAAAATTGGCAAGTACGGGCAGATAATGGAGTGGGCCGAGGACTACGACGAGGTCGAACCGGGGCACCGCCACATCTCCCACCTCTGGGGGCTGCACCCGTCCGACCGCCTGACCTTTGAAAAGACACCCGAGCTGATGAAGGCAGCGAGGGTGACCCTCGAGCGCAGGCTTTCAAACGGCGGCGGACACACCGGCTGGTCCCGCACGTGGATAATAAATATGTGGGCGAGGCTTCGCGACGGCAACAAGGCCTGCGAGAATATCGAGGCGCTTCTGAGCCGCTCGACCTACCCCAACTTTTTCGACATGCACCCGCCGTTCCAGATAGACGGCAACTTCGGCGGCGCCGCGGGCATCGCGGAGATGCTTTTACAGAGCCACGACGGGGTGATAACCCTTCTCCCGGCGCTTCCCGACAAGTGGCCGAGCGGCAAGGTGTCCGGCCTCCGGGCGAGGGGAGACCTGACCGTCGGCATCGAGTGGAAAGGCGGAAAGCTTTACAAGGCTCTTATCAAGTCCCACCGCGGCGGAAGCTTTAAAATAGCCGCTCCGGGTATGCATGTAAAGGAGATTAGCTTTACAGTGGGCGAGACAAAGGAGTTCTCGACGGAGTGAGATCTCACCAAAATAATCATAAATAAAAGCAGATCAATGCGGTCTGCTTTTGTTTTTTTCGACGAAAAATTTTTTCCGGCGCAACTTTTCCGCCCCGAAAAGCGTCTTATATACAGAGGTGATAAGATGGACGACAGCGAGATAGTCGGCTTGTATTTTGAGCGCTCCGAGGAGGCCATCAGCCGGACTGACGAAAAATACGGCGCGCTTGCGAAGAAGCTGGCCTACAATATTTTGGGAACGCACGCCGATTCGGAGGAGTGCGTTCTGGACGCCTATCTCGCTGTGTGGAACTCGGTCCCGCCGGAAAGGCCGAAGAGCCTGAAAGCCTATCTTTTGGGGATCGTGCGAAACATTTCCATCGTTCGGCTTCGGCACGACACCGCAAAAAAGCGCTCCCGCGATCTTGAAATATCCTTTGACGAGCTCGAAGCGCTCCTCCCGGACAGGGGCTTTTCCCCGGGATCAAACGACGGCGAGATCTCGGAGGCTATAAGCGAATTTTTGCGAGGCGAGAGCCGCGACAGCCGCCTGATATTTCTGCGAAAATACTTCTATTTTGACAGCATAGCCGAGATCTCCGCGCGGTTCGGGTTCAGTGAGGCAAAGATAAAATCCTCGCTCAAACGAACGCGGGAAAGGCTGCGAAAATTTCTCACGGAAAGGGGGATATACATATGAACGTGCCGAAAATCGCGGAGCTTTTGGGAAAGATCGACCCTGATCTTATCGACGAGGCGGACGCGCCCGTGATAAAGCGCTCCTCCACGAAAAAGCGGTATTTAATCGCGGCGTGCTTTTTGGCGCTCGTGATACTCGGCTCTGCGGCCCTCATATACGACGCGAGGCCGGATATCTCCCTGAAAATTCCCGAGGAAACACTTACCGCTTCGGACGATATGCCCCCGCCGTTTGAGGAGGAAACCGAGCCGCTCGTTCACCGAAGCTTTTACTCGCCCTGTATCCCCCAGTTCGACTTGATACCGAAGGCGCTCGCGGTCAAGATTCCGAAGGATAACTTCTCCGTCTGGCTCGATTCGTATGAGGGCGGAGGCGCCGCGGTGCCGGACAGCATCGAGAGCTACCCGAACCTTTACACCTTCGTCACCGATTTCGGCATCCGCCGCGACGAGCTGACGAGCGTCATAACCTCCGAGGAGGAGAGCCTGCCGAGCGGTCTTGTGGATCTTATCTATTCCGGCGACGTCGACGGCATCACTGCGGCGGTCGCGACCGACTATTCTATCGTCATCGGCGTGAAGGTCTACAGTCCCTACTGGGTCTACAGCCACGACCCGGACGACTACGCCGAGGCGGGGATAACCCTCAGCGACATCGACGAGAAAAAGGCGTACTACTATAACGACTTCGGGCTTTCGGCCGAGGCGGTGACCGCTTTGGAGGAAAAAATCGGCAGCGAATTTATGCACTACGGCGATTCGCTCGTCTACCGCGACGGCACCGTTATCTATAATTTGGAGAGGCCGCTCGTTCAAAAGGAGTTTGCGGTGGTCGAGATCGAGCGCGAGACTGCCGACAGCGTTTTCTACCTCGTCTCGAACGACCCCGGGGACGACAGCGAGGAGATCTACACCGTCCGGTATGAGCTCGGCGAGGTGACTTTGGGCTGCGATTCTCTTGACTCCTTCAAGATCATGGAGGCGGCGGTCGGCGACGGGGGAGGGCTCTATCCCGACGGCGCGCCCGATGTCGCGGGGACGGTTGTGCGGGTCGCGTGGGACGGCTACGCGCTTGACGGCGGCGAGTTCGACTGCCTCGAAAACGTCTCGCGGATACAGTTCAGCGACGCCGAATCGAACCTCTACGCGTCGGATCTTAAGGAGCTGGAGGTGAAGCTGCAATACGTTTCGGTCAAAGACTCCGAAGAGGGCGAGCGGCGGCTTCTTGAGAACCTCAAGCCTTACTCGATGAACCTTGACACCTGGGCGGAGTCGGAGGAGGAATACTTCGCAAAGCTCAAAAACGTCGCGACGGTTATGGACACCGACGGGGTAATCTACGCGGACGGCAAAAAGTACGTCTGCACGGGCTATATCCTCACCGGCGACGAGTTTTTGAAATATATGTATTACTGCGACCGAGAGCTGCGCGATGCCCCCGCGGTCTCGGTGCCGATGGGCGGCGCAGAGCCTGCGGAATACGGCGACATATACAAGACGAGGTGGTTTTTCCTCGGCGATTTCGACCTTTACGGCAGCGGTTACGACCCCGCCCTTACCGGCTGCCAGGCAAGCTGCTTGGAGAGCGGCACGGCTCTCTATTTCGCCGACGACTTTTGCTTCGCGCGGCTCGGGAGAAACACCGAAATGCTCGACGGCAGGACGTTTTACGGCTGGCTGTTCAGGCTCGCTGACGACGGCGGCGAGGAAAAAACGGCGAAGCTCTCTGCTGTCAGTAAGACCGCTTACCCCGACGGGCTGGAATTTTTGGGGGAGCTCACCGACCCCGACCCCGAGGACATCATCGCCCTCGGGAGCGAGACCTTCGGCAGGACGGAATATCTTCTGACCTCGGCGCAGTTCGAGCTCTTCAAAAAAACCGGCGAATACGTCGGAAAAACAGGGGAGGGGATCGGATCGGGCAGCTTCCCGCCCGGGTGCGAGGTCTATCGGGTCCGGGACGTCCTTCTCGCGGTCTGCGGCGAGCCGGAGATAAGCGGCTGGACGGTGTATAATAACGTCGGGAGCGATCCAGTGCCGATAATGACCTACGGAAGATTGTTTAAGCTGATAAATTAAAGAAGTGTTTATAATAGATCCCGCAGACTTTTGCCTGCGGGAGCTTTTTGCCGAAAAAAACGCCTCGGCGTGCCGAAGCGCTAAATCATCTCTGCGTATTTCCCGAACAGTCCCGCGATATCCTCCTTGCGGTGGGCGTCGCTCGAAAGAATGAGCTTCGCGCCGTGCTGCTTGAGATATTTTATGATAGCGGGGGAGGGGTAAGGCTCGTCAATCCACCCGCGTAAGATCCCGCCGAGGTTGACCTCGAACGGCACCTTAAGCTTAAGAAGAATGTCCGCGGCGCGCTGCCACGCCCTGACGTAGCGGGGCTCGTTGTCGTCAAAGGGAAAGAGCCGCCTGAACTTTTTGATGAGGTCGAAATGCCCGATTATGTCAGGCTTTTTTTCGCCGAGCTGCGAGACCGCCCCGAAATAATCCTCGGCGCAGGAGTAGATATCCCCGCCGTAGTCGTTTTCCAGCATCTCCCCGAAAATTTCGGGAGTGTCGTCGACCGCCTTATACTTTCCGCCCTGCTTTAAATAGTGCACCGAGCCTATCGAGTAGTCAAAAAGCCCGCTTTGCTGCTGAGAGTAGAGGTCCTGCTCCACACCGCAGAGTATCTCGATCTTGTCTGCGTACTTTTTCTTTAAAAGCGAGATCTCGTATACATAGTCCTCGATCCTTTCCATCGAAACGCAGCTCAGCGGGTCGAACGGCACGTATGAATGTACCACAAGCCCGAGCCGCTTTACCCCCTTTTCGATGGCGGATAATACCATCTCCTCGGGGGAATTTTGCCCGTCGCAGAAATTCGTGTGAACATGAAGGTCGGTCATACCATCTTCTCCTGCTTCACCTTGTGATCAATGACGTGGCGCGAGGCAAGCTCGGTCTTGATCTCGTCGGGAGTTATCCCCGCCTCGACCATCAGCACCATGACGTGATACATCAGGTCCGCGATCTCATAGACCGTCTCCCTCTTGTCCTGCGCCTTCCCCGCGATGATGACCTCGGTGCACTCCTCGCCGACCTTTTTGAGTATCTTGTCGAGCCCCTTTTCAAACAGATAGCTCGTGTACGAGCCCTCGGGTAGGGTAGCCTTGCGCTCCTTCAGAAGCTCATAAAGCCCCGAAACGCTGAATTTTTCGGGGATATTCTCGTCCTCGAAAATTTCGTTGAAGAAGCAGGACTCCTCGCCGGTGTGGCAGGCCGGTCCGTCCTTTCTGACGTATACCAAAAGCGCGTCGCCGTCGCAGTCGGCGGTTATTTTTTCAATATGCTGGTAATTCCCACTCGTCTCGCCCTTGAGCCAAAGCTCCTTGCGCGAGCGGCTCCAGAAGCAGGTCAGCTTTTTTTGAAGCGAGATTTCAAGGCTCTCGCGGTTCATGTATGCAAGGGTCAGCACCCTGCCGTTTTCGCTGTCGACCACTATCGCGGGTATCAGCCCGTCGGAATTGAATTTAAGTTCGTTAATTGTCATAGCTTTCTCCAATCATAATCTTATCGGTATGCCGTTTTGATCAAGTATCCTTTTCAGCTCTGGTATCGCGATCTCCTTATAGTGAAACACCGACGCCGCGAGCCCCGCGTCTACCCAAGGAAGGGCCTTGAAAAGCTCAACGAAGTCCTCCGTCTTTCCCGCGCCTCCCGAGGCGATGACCGGCACGTCGAGCCCCGAGCAGCAGTAGTCGAGCATCTCGATGTCGAATCCGCCCTTTACTCCGTCGGCGTCCATCGAGTTCAGAACGACCTCGCCGGCGCCCTCCGAAACGCAGTATCTAAGCCACTCCCGCGCCTCGAGGCCGGTGCTGTCGCGGCCGCCCCTGCCGGTGACCTTAAATCCGCCGTCCTCCCGCCTCACGTCCGCCGAGATCACAACGCACTGACTGCCGTATTTCTCGGCGGCCTTTCTTATGAGCGTTTTGTCGGCGATGGCGCCCGAGTTCACCGAGACCTTGTCCGCCCCGCACTTAAGCACCCTGTCGAAGTCTTCAAGAGTTCTTATCCCCCCGCCGACGGTCAGCGGAATGAACACCTTCGAGGCCGTCTTGCGAAGAATGTCGGTGAAGATAGCCCTGCCCTCGGCGCTCGCGGTGATATCGTAAAAGACGAGCTCGTCCGCGCCGCAGTCGCTGTAGAGCTTCGCGAGCTCCACGGGGTCGGCGATGTCCTTATTTCCGAGGAAATTAACCCCTTTTGTCACCTTTCCGTTTCTGACGTCGAGGCAGGGGATGATACGTTTTTTCAGCATATTCCCTCCGTCACACTGCGGCCGAAAGCGCGTCCTCAAGGGAAATAAGCCCCTCGTAATACGCCTTGCCGATTATCGCGCCCTCGGCCCCGCAGGCCTTGAGCTTAATTATCTCATCAATTCCCGTGACCCCGCCCGAGGCGACGATGCCTATTTTAAAGCGCGAGGTCAGCTCCTTATACATCTCAAGATTCGCCCCGCGCATCTCGCCGTCGCGGCTGATGTCGGTGCAAATAAGTGTCGAAACTCCTATTTTCTGCATATTTTCCGCAAAATCAAGTAGCCCTGTCTCCGAGCTTTCGAGCCAGCCCTTTACCGCGATTTTTCCGTTTTTCACGTCTGCACCTACGGCTATCTTTTCGCCGTATTCTCCCACGCAGCGCTTCAAAAACTCGGGGTCGGATATAGCCGCAGTGCCCAGAATGACCCGCGAAGCCCCCGCGGCGAGGTATTTTTTCACCGTCTCAAAGGTCCTGATACCCCCGCCGACCTCCGAAAAAAGCCCGACCGAAAGAATATCCCTTATCGCCTCAAAGTTCGGCGTAAGGCCGGTCTTCGCGCCCTCAAGATCGACTATGTGAACGCACTCTGCGCCCTTTTGTTTAAACTCCTCGGCAACCTCGGCAGGGGAGTCGCGATACACCTTCATCTTGTTATAGTCGCCCTGCGTGAGCCGCACCGCCTTTCCTCCGACGATGTCTATAGCAGGAAATATCTTCATATTATCACCCTTTAACACATTTTGCAGAACGCGGAAAGAATTTTCAGCCCGACCTCGCCGGATTTTTCCGGGTGGAACTGGCAGCCCATGACGTTGTCTCTTCCGACCGCAGCGGTCAGGGTCGCGCCGTAATCTGTTGTCGCGATGACGTCGGGGCAGCTTTCCGCGTGATAGCTGTGCACGAAATAAACGTTGTCTCCGGGGCGGATATCCGCAAAGAGCGGGTGCGGCTTAAAGCTCAGCTCGTTCCAGCCGATGTGCGGGATCTTAAACCCCGCAGGTATCCGCCCTGCTATCGGCACGACCTCGCCCTTTATCAGACCGAGCCCGTCGTGGATCCCGAATTCAAGGCTTCTTTCGAGCAAAAGCTGCATTCCGAGGCAGATCCCGAGTATCGGTTTTCCCGCCTTCGCCTGCGACAGCAGCTCCTCCCGCATTCCCGAGCTTTCGAGCTTTTTTGCCGCGTCGCCGAACGCCCCGACCCCGGGGAGGATTATCCCCGAAGCCTCGCGGAGACTTCCCGGCTCGCGGACCGTTCCCACCTCATATGAAAGCGCTTTCAGCGAGCTTTCGAGGGAAAAAAGGTTCCCCACGCCGTAATCAACGATAGCTATCATCAGAGCTTCCCCTTTGTCGAAGGTATGCGGTCGGAAAATCTCCCGTCCGGCGATACCGCCTGCCTCAGCGCCCGCGCAGCCGCCTTGAACGCGCCCTCCGCGATGTGGTGCGAGTTTTTTCCCGCCCGCTGTATGAGATGCAGCGTGACCCCGGCGTTTTTAGCAAATGCCGAGAAAAATTCCTCCACGAGCTCGCTGTCAAACGTTCCTATTTTCTGGGAGGGAATGTCGAGTCCGTAGGCGATAAAGCTCCTCCCCGAAATGTCGACCGCGCACTCTATAAGCGCCTCGTCCATCGGCACAAGCGTCGCGCCGTAGCGGGTTATCCCGCGCTTGTCGCCCAGCGCCTCGCAGAATGCCTGCCCGAGCGCGATCCCGATGTCCTCGACCGAATGGTGGTCGTCGACCTCCGTGTCGCCCCGGCAGCTCACCTTAAGATCGAAGCCGGAGTGCCGCGCAAAAAGCGTCAGCATGTGGTCCAAAAACCCCACGCCGGTCCTGATCTCGCTCTCGCCGCTGCCGTCGAGGCAAAGATACAGCGATATATCCGTCTCGAGCGTTTGGCGTTTTACGGTCGTTTCTCTCATTTTCAGCGCCTCCCGATAATTTTTTCAAGCGTTTTGCAAAGCGTATCCATGTCGGCCTCGGTCCCGACAGTTATCCGAAGCCGGTTTTCTATCCTTTTTTTGTCAAATCTGCGGACCAAAATCCCCTCGGCGCGAAGCCTCTCGTAAAGCTCCTTTCCCGAAAATTCGGGGTGCATACAGAAGATGAAATTTGCCTCGCTTTGGGTGAGCACAAACCCGAGCTCCCGAAGCCTGTTTTGGGTGATCTCTCTGACCCGCGCCACCTCGCGGCAGTTCGCCTTGGTGTATCCGTCGTCCTCCAAAGCGCCGATCGCGGCATACATGTTCGCCCGGCTAAGATTGTACGGGTTAGTCGAGTATATGACGGTATACAGGTCGCGGATAATATCCGGCGCAGCGCAGGCAAACCCGACCCTCGCCCCTGCCAGCGAGCGCGACTTTGAAAAGGTCTGCACGACGATGAGGTTCGGGTGATCCTTCAAAATCGGGATCGCGCTTTTCCCTCCGAAGTCGACATACGCCTCGTCCGAAACGACGATGTTGTCGGGGTTACTGTCGCAGATCCTCGCTAAGTCCTCAAGCGAGATCGACAGCCCGGTAGGCGCGTTAGGGTTCGCAAGAAAAATGTTTTTCCCGATCCCCAAAAAGCGGCTCACGTCGACGGTGAAGTCCTCGTTCAGCGGGATTTCCTCGTAGGGAACGCCGGAGAGCTCGCAAAAAACGGGGTAGAAGCCGTAGGTGATGTCCAAAAACGCGGCGGGGGAGTCCTTCGAGCAAAACGCCTTCACGATAAAGTTCAGCGCCTCGTCCGAGCTGTTTGTGACCGCGACGTTTTCAACGCCCAGCCCCAGATATTCCGCCAACTTCGGCCGTAATTTCCCTCCGTCGAGCGGGGGATAGAGGTTCGCCTTTTTCACCGCCTCCGCGGAGTATTTTATCGCGAGCGGCGAGGGCGGAAAAGGGCTCTCGTTGGTGTTCAGCTTGATGTATTTCTGCGCCGGCTGCTCGCCCGGAACGTACGGAGTTATCGCTCTCACGGCGGGCTGTAAGAATTTTGACATTAGTTCACTTCCCAAACGATGTAAAGCTTTGCGGCTTGTCAGACATGCTTAAATCCTTATTTATAGGCTACCAGCGTGCCTTCAAGTTTCAAAACCATGTAAAGCAATTTACCTTTGCATATTTATTCTCTTCCTCGCGCTTGCTGCGTGAGCTCCGAGGCCCTCCTTGTCGGCAAACTGCGCGACCTTCTCGGCTACCTCCGAAAACGCCTCCTCGGTATAGTAGGTAAACTGCGACTTTTTCACGAAATCGTCCACCGAAAGGGGAGACGAGAACCTTGCGGTCCCGCTGGTCGGGAGGGTGTGGTTCGCGCCGGAGAAGTAATCGCCCAGCGGCTCGGGGCAGTAGCTCCCCATGAATACCGACCCCGCGTTTTTGATCTCCGGGAGAATGTCGAACGGCTCCTCGACCTCAAGCTCGAGGTGCTCGGGTGCGATCTCGTTAGAAAGCTCGATCGCTTCTGCAATGCTCCCCGCGACTATAATCTTTCCGTTTTGTTCGAGCGACGCCGCGGCGATGTCCTTTCTCGAAAGCTTCTCAAGCTGCCCCTCAAGCTCGGCCGCCGTCTTTTCTGCGATCTCCTCGCTGTCGGTTATAAGTACCGCCGTCGCGAGCTTGTCGTGCTCGGCCTGCGAGAGAAGATCCGCCGCCAAAAATTCCGGATTCGCGGTCTTGTCCGCGATAATGAGTATTTCGCTCGGCCCGGCGATCATGTCGATCGCGACCTGCCCGAACACCTGCCGCTTCGCCTCGGCGACATATTGGTTCCCGGGGCCGACGATCTTATCAACTTTCGGGACGCTCTCCGTCCCGTATGCGAGCGCCGCGACCGCCTGCGCTCCGCCGACCTTGAATATCTTTGTGACCCCCGCGATCTTCGCCGCGGCAATCATCTCGGGGAGAATTTTTCCGTTTTTCTGCACCGGGGTAGTCATGACTATCTCCTTGCAGCCCGCAAGGCTTGCGGGTATCGCGCTCATCAGAACCGTCGAGAAGAGGGGAGCGGTGCCGCCGGGCATATACAGCCCGACCTTTTCGAGCGGAAGCACCCTCTGCCCCATGACAACGCCCTTTTTGTCGCTCATCACAAACCCCGGGCGGAGCTGGTTTTTGTGGAACGCCCTGATGTTGTCGGCGGCCTCATACATGATCCCCAAAAATTCCGGGTCTACCTCCATCATGGCCTCGTTTATCTCGTCCTCCGAGACCCTTACGTCGTGGATCACCACTCCGTCGAACTTCTCGGTCAGCTCCAAAAGTGCCGAATCGCCCCTCTCGCGGACGGTGTCTATAACCTGCTTAACTACCGCGGTGACGTCCGCCGTCTTTGTGGTCCGGGCAAAAAGCTCGTCCAGCGTAACCTCGGATGTTTTCATGATCTTTATCATTTTCGGTTCTCCTTGACAGTTTCTAAGTTTTTCTTTATCTCGTTAATTTTTTCGCTCTTGAATCGGTACCCCGCCTTGTTTGCGATAAGCCTCGCGCTTATGTCAAAAAGTGTGTCGACGACGGTAAGGTCGTTCTGCTTTAATGTCGCGCCGGTCTCGACGATGTCGACGATGACGTCAGAAAGCCCCAAAATAGGCGCAAGCTCTATAGATCCGTTCAGCTTTATGATCTCGATCTCACGCCCCGTCTTTGCGTAATGCTCCTTGGCGGTCGAGGTGAATTTTGTCGCGACCCGAAGCGTTTTTCGGTAGTCGTCCTTGAAGCTCTTCGGCGCTGCTACGCACATTCTGCACTTTCCGAGCCCCACGTCCAAAAGCTCGTAAACGTCGGGTCGGTATTCAAGAAGAATGTCCTTCCCCGCGACCCCGATGTCCGCCACGCCCTTTTCAACGTAAATAGCGACGTCGGAGGGCTTCACCCAGAAGTATCGAACCCCCGCCTCGCGGTTTTCAAAGGTAAGCTTTCTGCCGGGGTTTTCAAGCTCGGGGCAGCGGTAACCCGCGCTCGCGAACATTTCATATACCTTCTCGCCGAGCCTTCCCTTCGGCAGGGCGATATTAACCGTTTCAGCCAATCAGATCACCGTCCTTGCCGAGTCTGTAAATCTCCCCGAATCTCATATCAGCCGGCTCATACGGCATCACCGATACCTTAAGCCCGCGCGATCTGAGCTTTTCCGCCGCGCTTAAAATGTCGGCGGGCTTCGCCTCCTCGGGGTAGACGAGCAGCGCATCGAAGTCAAACTCGCCCGAGCTTATTATCAGCGGCTCCAAAAGGTCGAGATACATCGCGAACCCTATCGCTCTGCCCCGCTTCTGGAGCTTTGTCATCAGCTGGTCGTACTGCCCGCCGCTTAAAACGCTCTGCGGCACTCCGCTTAAATACCCCCGGAAAATTATCCCGGAGTAGTAGCTGATGTCCCCGACGGTCGAGAAGTCCACCCGGACCTTCGAGCCGAATTTTCTCCCCAAAATTTCGCAGGTGTCGCAGAAAAGCTGCAGCCTCTCCCACGAGACATACCCGCCGAGAATATCCTGAAGCTGCTTCGGAGCCTCCGCCGCCGGGCAGTCGAGACGTGAAAGCTGCAAGATCCTTGCCTTAACGTCCTCCGAAACGCCGTTTTGCTCCAAGATATTTTCAATCTCGCCAAAGTTTTTCCCGCCGAAGAGCTCAATCACCCGCGCCTTTTCGGGATCGTCAAGAGGCGAGAGCGCCTCCGAAAGTATACCGAGGTGGCTGATGTCCAGCTCATACCTCGGGCCGATGAGGCCGAGGGTCTGCGCCGCCATCGAAAGCACCTCGCAGACGGCGTACTCGTCGACGTCGCCGAGGCACTCGACCCCGGCCTGCTCTATCTCGCGGAAGCCGTGGCCGCCGTCGCGGTAGACGCTTTCGTGATAGTAAAGCTTCTCGACGCCCTCGGTCTGCCGAAAATTCTTGATTATCGACAGGGTGACGTCCGGCTTCAGCGCCAAAAGCTTGCCGTCGGTGTCTGTAAAGGTCAGAACCTTTTCGGACATGAGAAAATTCTTGTTCCCGGCGTAGAGGTCGTATTCCTCAAACTTTGACATTTTGTAACGGCGGTATCCCGAGCTCTCGAAAAATCCGCGGAGCGCCGCCCTAAGCTCGGGCTGTGACAAAAGGCTCAAAATAATTAACCTGCTTTCATGTTTTAGTATTGCGATTTAAAAGTTTAAACCGTAAAAGCTTTATTATCGGGCTTTTGCGGGTGTCTGACGCTGTCAAGTTTATCATAGTAGTACGCTAAAGTCAAGCCCTTACGGGAAAGTTTGTAGCTTTTCACAACATTTCTGTCCCTATCGGCTTTACTGCGCATATTTTTGACATATTCTTCTGTATGCCTTGCGGGAGGAACGCCGTCCCTCCCGCGTGAAAATTATTTAAAATACTCGACCGCCGAGCGGAACATACCTATGTCGTAGTTCCCGGGGACGTTCTTGTAAAGGTCGGGCGCGTATCTCTCCGAGTGCCCCATCTTGCCGAAAACTCTGCCGTCCGGCGAGGTAATTCCCTCCACCGCGCAGACCGAATCGTTCGGGTTGAAGCGAATGTCGGAGGCCGGTTTACCGTCAAGGTCGACATACTGGGTCGCGACCTGCCCGTTTTCGATGAGCTTTTTAAGCAGCTGATCCGAGCAGAGGAACCGTCCCTCGCCATGCGAGATCGGCACGTTTATGATGTCGCCGAGCTCCACGTTTTTAAGCCACGGGGACTTGTTCGACACTATCTTTGTCCGCACTATCCTCGACTGGTGGCGGGAGATGGTGTTGTAGCTAAGCGTCGGGAAGTCGGGGTCCGAATCAAGTATCTCGCCGAACGGGACGAGCCCGAGCTTTATAAGCGCCTGGAAGCCGTTGCAAATTCCGCACATCAGTCCGTCGCGGTTTTTAAGGAGCTCGGTAACGCCGTCCTTTATCTTTTGGTTTCTGAAGAACGCGCAGATAAACTTTGCAGAGCCGTCCGGCTCGTCTCCTCCCGAAAATCCTCCGGGAATAAACACCATCTGGGCGTTCTTAAGAGCCTCGGCGAACCTGTCAACGCTCGCCGAAATTCCCGCGGCGGTGAGGTTCTGAATGACGATTATCTCCGGCTCGGCGCCCGCGTCGCGCATCGCCTTTGCGCTGTCGTATTCGCAGTTGGTGCCGGGGAACGCGGGTATCAGAACCCTCGGCTTCGTCGCTTTTATAGCGGGAGATGAGGTGTTTCTGCCGTCATATGCGATGTTTTCGAGCTTCCCTCCGCCCTGTTTAATGTTGCAGCTGTAAACGCCCTCGAGCTTGTTTTCGTAAATGTCAATAAGCTCGTTAAGCTTTACAGTCTCTCCGCCGAAGCTTATCTCCGCCTCGGGTACAGTCTCGCCGATGACGGTCAGCCCCTCCTTGTCGAAGCAGTTTCCGCAGCTCCCGCAGGACATTTCGAGCACGAACGAGCCGCACCTGAACTCAAAGAGCCGCTTAAGGGTCATTTCGTCGTTGAACTTAAACCCGATGCCGTTTCCGATAGCCATCTTGAGCACCGCCTCGGCAACGCCGCCCATGCAGGGCGTATATGCGGAAATTATCTTCCCCTCGCGTATAAGCCGCGAGATGCGCTCATAAATCGACAGCAGCGAAGCCGTGACCGGCAGGCCGTTTTCGTCGTATTCCGGCTCGATATACATGACCTTGTGGTAAGGCTCCTTGAACTCGGGCGATATGACGTCCGAGGTCTTTCCGGTGGTGACGGCGAAGCTCACGAGCGTTGGCGGAACGTCGAGGTCCTCAAAGCTTCCGCTCATCGAATCCTTTCCGCCGATCGCGCCAATGCCGAGGTCGAGCTGTGCCCTGAACGCTCCCAAAAGCGCCGCTAATGGCTTGCCCCAGCGCTTCGGGTCGCGCCCCGGGTGCTCGAAATACTCTTGGAACGTCAGATAAACGTCCTCAAACGAAGCGCCTGTCGCAATAAGCTTCGATACCGACTCGACCACCGCGCTGTATGCGCCGTGATAGGGGCTTGCCTCGGTGAGATAGGGGTTGTATCCCCAAGACATGAACGAGCAGTCGTCGGTGTGCTTTTTCTCGACCGAAATCTTGTGCACCATCGCCTGAATCGGGGTGAGCTGGTATTTCCCGCCGAACGGCATGAGAACGGTGCCCGCGCCGATGGAGGAGTCAAACCTCTCGGAAAGCCCTCTTTTCGAGCAGATGTTCAGGTCTCCCGCCATCGCCTTAACGTTTTCCGCAAACCCGCCCGAGATCGGCTGCTCATAGGCCTTGGAGGCGGCAGGGGAGACGGTTATATGCTTGTCCGCGCCGTTCGAGTTTAAAAATTCGCGGCTTATGTCGACAATTTTTTTGCCGTTCCACTTCATGACGAGCCTCGGCTCTTTTGTGACCACGGCTACCGGGCAGGCCTGCAAATTCTCCTTCGCGGCGAGCTCCAAGAACCTCTTTACGTCCTTCGGCTCGACCACGACCGCCATTCTCTCCTGCGATTCTGATATCGCGAGCTCGGTCCCGTCGAGGCCCTCGTATTTTTTCGGTACCGCGTTGAGATCAATTTCCAGCCCGTCGGCAAGCTCGCCGATAGCTACCGAAACGCCGCCCGCGCCGAAGTCGTTGCAGCGCTTGATTAGCCTTGAAGCCTCGGGGTCTCTGAACATTCTCTGGAGCTTTCTCTCTTCGGGAGCGTTGCCCTTCTGGACCTCCGCTCCGCAGGTCTCGACCGAGTGGGCGTTATGCGCCTTCGACGAGCCGGTCGCTCCGCCGATCCCGTCCCGCCCTGTCGAGCCGCCGAGAAGGATAACAACGTCTCCCTCCTCCGGCACCTCACGCCTGACGTTTTCCTGCGGTGTCGCGGCAATCACAGCGCCGATTTCAAGCCTTTTCGCGGCGTATCCGGGGTGGTAAAGCTCGTCCACAATGCCCGTCGCGAGGCCGATCTGGTTGCCGTATGAAGAATACCCCGCCGCTGCGGTGGTGACGAGCTTTCTCTGCGGAAGCTTGCCGGGGATTGTCTCCGAAACGGGGACGGTCGGGTCGGCGGCGCCGGTCACGCGCATAGCGGCATAAACGTAAGCCCTGCCCGAGAGCGGGTCTCTTATCGCCCCGCCGATGCAGGTCGCCGCTCCGCCGAACGGCTCGATCTCTGTCGGGTGGTTGTGGGTCTCGTTTTTAAAGAGAAGCAGCCACGGCTCCTTCTTGCCGTCCGCGTCTATCTCGATCTTCACGGTGCAGGCGTTTATCTCCTCCGACTCGTCAAGCTTCGGGAGCTTTCCCTCTTTCTTGAGATACTTTACCGCCACCGTCGCGAGGTCCATAAGGCATATCGGCTTCTTGTCGCCGATCCTGCGCCTCACCTCGAGGTACTCGTCGTAGGTTTTTTGCAGCAGCTCGTCCTCGAACTTCACCCCGTCGATGACCGTTAAAAACGTCGTGTGGCGGCAGTGATCCGACCAGTATGTGTCGATCATTCTTATCTCGGTGACGGTCGGGTCGCGCTTCTCCGATTTGAAGTAATTCTGACAGAACTCGATGTCGTCCGCGTCCATTGCAAGCCCATAGTCCGAAACGAACTGCTCGAGCCCCGCCCTGTCCAATTTTGTGAAGCCGTCGAGGGTCTTTACCTCTGTCGGGATAACATATTCGAGCTTAAGCGTTTTCGGCAGCTCGAGCGAAGCCTCCCTCGCCTCGACCGGGTTGATGACGTATTTTTTTATCTCCGCGATGTCCTGCTCGTTCAGATTTCCGTAGAGGCAGTATACCTTCGCCGAGCGTATCAGCGGGCGCTCCCCCTGCGAGATTATCTGAATGCACTGCGCTGCCGAATCCGCCCTTTGGTCGAACTGTCCGGGAAGGTATTCCACCGCGAACACATACGCCCCCTCGGCGCTCAGAGAATCGCTCGCGATGTCGAGCTGCGGCTCGGAAAATACATTTCTCACCGAATACTCAAACAGCTCCTTCGAGATGTTTTCTGCGTCGTATCGGTTAAGAATTCGCACCCCTTCGAGCCCGTCTATCATCAGAAGATTCTTAAGATCGTTAAGAAGCGCCTTGGCCTCGTGGGCAAGCTCCGGCTTTTTTTCAACAAATACACGGTAAACCATTTTATCTCTCCTTAAGCGCCGAAAGCGCCTTTTTTCCTATGTCGCGGCGATAGTAAGCGTTCCCAAAGCCGATCCTTCCGACCTTTTCATACGCCGCCTTCACCGCCTCGGGAAGACTTTCCCCCCTGCCGACAACTCCGAGGACTCTTCCGCCGCTCGTCAGAAGCTTTTCGTCCTCAAGCTTCGCCCCCGCGACGTAAACGCTGTCCTTAAGATCATCCGGAATAGTTATCTCGAACCCCTTTTCGTACTTTTCGGGGTATCCGTCCGAGGCCATGATAACGCAGCACGCCGCGCCGTCCGAAAACTCGACCGGAACGTCCTTCAATCTGCCGTTTGTGGTCGCGAGCATGATGTCCAAAAGATCCGACTTTAAAAGCGGCAGCACCACCTGCGTCTCCGGGTCGCCGAAGCGGCAGTTATACTCGACCACCTTCGGCCCCTCGGGAGTTATCATCAGCCCGAAGTACAGGCAGCCTTTAAACGGCCTTCCCTCGGCCTTCATCGCCTTTACCGTCGGGAGGATTATCCTTTCGAGCGCCTCTTTTTCGACCTCTTTTGTGTAATAGGGCGAGGGCGCGACCGTTCCCATTCCGCCGGTGTTCAGGCCCTCGTCGTTGTCGTGAGCCCTCTTGTGGTCGGTAGATGACACCATCGGCACCACCGTCTCGCCGTCGGTGAAGGAAAGCACCGTCACCTCGGGGCCTGTCATGAACTCCTCGACGACGATCTTATCGCCACTCGCGCCGAACTTTTTGTCCTCCATTATCTCCTTTACCGCGCTTACGGCTTCCTCCCGGCTCATGCACACCAACGCGCCTTTTCCGAGCGCCGGGCCGTCCGCCTTGACGACGGTCGGAATTTTGCAGCTCTTAACGTATTCAAGCGCCCTGTCCGCGTCCTCAAAGACCTCGTATTCCGCGGTCGGAATGCCGTGCTTTTTCATGAAATTCTTTGAAAACACCTTCGAGCCCTCGATAATAGCGGCCTTTTTGTCCGGACCGAAGCAGGGAACTCCGATCTTATTCAGCTCGTCCACGCAGCCCATCACGAGCGGGTCGTCCTGCGCCACTACGGCATAGTCTATCCCGGTTTTTTTCGCAAAATCCACTATCGCGGGAATGTCGGTCGAGCCGATCGGCACGCACTCCGCGTCCGCGGCTATCCCCCCGTTTCCGGGAAGGCAGTATATCCTTTCAACGGCGGGGTTTTCCTTAAGCTTTTTAATTATAGCGTGCTCGCGTCCGCCGCCGCCTACAACCATGATCGTCATATCATCAAGTCCTTTTTAATAGCAGTCGTTATAGATCGGGAATTTCGAGCAAAGCTCCAGCACCTCGGCGCAGACCCTGTCCTTATTTCCCTCGAAGTCGGTCACGATGTCGTGGAGCCAGCGGGCGATCTTCACCATCTCGTCCTCCCTGAACCCGCGCGATGTGACGGCAGGGGTGCCTATCCTTATGCCGCTCGTGATGAACGGGCTCTGCGGGTCGTTCGGCACGGCGTTCTTGTTCGCAGTGATGTGCACCTCGTCAAGGTTGTGCTCAAGCTCCTTGCCGGTTACCCCGAAGTTCTGAAGATCAATGAGCATCAGGTGATTGTCGGTCCCTCCCGAAACAAGGTTGAACCCGAGCTTCATGAGCTCCTCCGCGAGCTTCGCGGCGTTTTTCTTGATCTGCGCCTGATAGACCTTGAACTCGGGCGAGAGCGCCTCCTTGAAGGACACCGCCTTCGCCGCGATTATGTGCATCAGCGGCCCTCCCTGGATTCCGGGGAAGATAGCCTTGTCTATCGCCTTTGCGTACTCCTCCTTGCAAAGTATCATGCCGCCCCTCGGGCCTCTTAAGGTCTTGTGGGTGGTGGTGGTGACGACGTCCGCATACGGCACCGGGTTCGGGTGGAGCCCCGCGGCGACAAGCCCCGCGATGTGCGCCATGTCCACCATGAGATACGCCCCGACCTTTTTGGCTATCTGCGAAAATCTCTCGAAATCTATCTCTCTCGGATACGCAGACGCGCCCGCCAGAATAAGCTTCGGCTTGTTTTCTACAGCGAGCCTTTCGACCTCGTCGTAATCTATCCTTCCCGTCTCGGCCGAAACGCCGTAGGGGACTATCTTAAAGTATTTTCCCGAGATATTTACGGGAGACCCGTGCGAGAGGTGCCCGCCGTGCGCGAGTGACATCGAAAGCACGGTATCGCCCGGCTGCAAAAGTGCAAAGAACACCGCTAAATTGGCCGACGCTCCGCTGTGAGGCTGGACGTTTGCGTGCTCCGCCCCGAAAAGCTGACAGGCGCGCTGCCTTGCGATCTCCTCGACCTCGTCGACGTACTGGCACCCGCCGTAGTAGCGGTGCGCGGGGTAGCCTTCGGCGTATTTATTCGTTAGCACCGTTCCCGCCGCCAAAAGCACGCCCTTCGACACGATGTTTTCCGAAGCTATGAGCTCGATATTCTGCTGCTGGCGCCTAAGCTCCCGCTCTGTCGCGGCGTAAATTTCCTCGTCGTAAAGCTTTAATTCCTTAAAATCCATAGCTGCCTCCTGTATCAGTGGTGGAAAAGCCTCATGCCCGTGAAGGACATGACCATGTTGTACTTGTCCGCGGCCTCGATGACGACGTCGTCTCTTATCGACCCGCCCGGCTCCGCGATATAGCTGACCCCCGAGCGCTTTGCCCTCTCAATGTTGTCGTCAAACGGGAAGAACGCGTCCGAGCCAAGCGCCACGCCGCTTATCGAGTCGAGATACTCCCTCGCCTCCCTGTCGGTCAGCGGCTCCGGCTTTTCGGTGAAATATTTCTCCCAGACGCCGTCGGCGGTCACGTCCTCCTCGTTCTTGTTGATGTACCCGTCGATGATGTTGTCGCGGTCGGGCCTCTTGATCTCCGGCTTGAACGGCAAGTTCAGGACCTTGTCGCACTGTCTTAAAAACCAAGTGTCGGCCTTAGTTCCCGCGAGGCGTGTGCAGTGTATCCTAGACTGCTGCCCCGCGCCAACGCCTATCGCCTGTCCGCCGTAGGCGTAGCAGACCGAGTTCGACTGTGTATACTTAAGCGTGATGAGCGAGATAATAAGATCTCTCGCCGCCTCGTCGGGGAGCTCCTTATTCTTGGTGACGATGTTGTTCAGAAGCTCTCTGTCTATCTTAAAGTTGTTTCTTCCCTGCTCAAAGGTTATTCCGAAGACCTGCTTCCGCTCGATCTCCTCGGGGATATAATCCGGGTCTATCTTAAGGACGGGGTAAGCGCCCTTTTTCTTCGATTTAAGTATCTCCAGCGCCTCCGGCTCATACCCCGGCGCGATTATTCCGTCCGAGACCTCGCGCTTGATCATCTTCGCCGTGGTCACGTCGCAAACGTCCGAGAGCGCGACCCAGTCGCCGAAAGAGCACATTCTGTCGGTGCCCCTCGCCCTTGCGTAAGCCATCGCGAGAGGGGAGTCGTCCAGCCCCTCTACGTCGTCGACGAAGCAGGCCTTCTTGAGCTTTTCGGGCAGAGGTATACCCACCGCCGCCGAGGTCGGGGATACGTGCTTAAAGCTCGTGACCGCCGGAAGCCCCAGCGCCTCCTTGAGCTCCTTGACGAGCTGCCACGAGTTAAAGGCGTCCAAAAGGTTGATGTAGCCGGGTCTGCCGTTTAAGATCTCAAAGGGCAGCTCACCGCCGTTTTCCATAAAAACTCTCGACGGCTTCTGATTCGGGTTGCAGCCGTATTTCAAAAGAACTTCCTTTGCCATGGTATACCTCCTGTTAGTTATATTTATTTATTATTCTCTGAGTTATCTTTCCGCTTTCAAGATCGGTGTATCTCACCAAAAGCGAAATTTTGTTGTCCTCATTAAGGCTGTGCCAGATCTCGTCCGCGAATTTATCTATATCGCTCGGTACCTTGACTCTCTCCGGCTCGCCCTGGAACGTCGGCAGGGGATTGCCGTCGCCGACATAGGTGTGGATAAAGTGCCCGAGGCCGGCTATCGGCGCATACTCAAAGGTATACCTCGCGCACTGCGAGCCCTTTTCGTCCTCGCTTTTAAGAATGGACATCTTATACCCGAACCCGTCCGAAAAATCGAGCTCCGCGGATATCCTCGGGGTCAGATTCGGCGCGTCCGGCTCAAATTCGCGGGTGCGCAGCGCTCCCGAAAAATCGCTCCCGAGGCGTATCCCCTCGACTATGGTGTCGGTCTGGTCGCCGTTCGTGACGATAAGCTTCTTCCCGACCGTTCTTAAAGCCGCATAGATGATCAAGCTTGGGTCCTCGACCTTCGAGGGGTCGAACGGCTCGGTAAAGACCGCCCCGTCGTGCTCGGCAAAAACGCGGTTTCGGCTGTTAGCCGACCTGCCCATAATAAAATAGGCCGCGACAGCGCTTTTTCCGTCCTCCGAAAGCCCCGCGATTATGCCCCGCCCGACGTAAGGGTCGCGGGTCAGCTCGCTGATGGTGTTGATCTTATAGATGTCCATAAAATACCTCCGTTTACTTTTCTGTCAGTCCGTAGATGTATTCGTTGAAATACTTACCGTATTTAAAGAAAGCGTCCTTTAAAATGCCCTCAAGCTCAAACCCCGCCTTTTCGAGCACCCTGCGTGAGCCGATATTCGGCTCGAACACCGTGCCCTCGATCCTTACGAGCCCAAGCTTTCTGAACGCCTCTGCGCATATCCTCTTTACCGCCTCGGTCATAATCCCTCTGCCGTAATATTCGGGTATCAGGTAGTAGCCTATGACTCCCGCGCCCGAGCGCAGACCGCTCCGTTTTTCCACCGAGATGCTTCCGGCCGCTTTGCCGTCAACAACTATCTCGTAAAATACTCCGGTTTTTTCCGCTTCGCTCTTTTGCGCCATCTCAGTGATGAACCACTCGGCGTCCTTTTCGGTATATGGATTAGGCATACGATCGGAAAGATATTTTCTGTCAATCTTTCCGACCATTTCCGCAAGCGCCTTAGCGTCCGAAATCTCCCACTTTCTGAGAGTGATCTCAGGCGTCTCGGGCTTCTTCCCGTTAAGTATCCGCCTGCACAGCTTCTCCGCGGCCTCGGGCAGCAGCTTCCACTCCGCCTGCTCCATAATCCTTCTCTGGAGCGTTTCCGGCGTGTCTCCGTCCTTAACCTCGACCGCCTTCTGCGCTAAAATCTCGCCGCCGTCGCAGACCTCGTTCACAAGGTGCACCGTCGCGCCCGAGACCTTAACGCCCTTTTTGAGCGCCTCCTCGTGCACCCTAAGCCCATAGTAGCCCTTTCCGCAGAAGCTCGGTATCAGCGCCGGGTGAACGTTAATAATTCTGTTCGCGTACTTTTTAGTGAATTCCTCCGAGAGTATCGACATGAACCCGGCAAGTATAATTACCTCCGCGCCGTGCGCCTCGATAGCGCTTATTATCCCGGCCTCGAACTCTTCCGGGCCGAGCTCCTTTCTCGGCACCGTCACGGCGTCGATCCCTGCGTTTTTCGCCCTTTCGAGGGCATACGCCCCCGCTTTAGAGGATATAACGCAGACTATCTCCCCCGAAACGAGAACGCCCGAGCCCTGCGCGTCGATGAGCGCCTGTAAATTCGTCCCTCCGCCTGAAACCAGTACGGCGATAGGCACCCTTTTTTTCAGATCATTTAATGACAATTTTGTCCTCTCCCTTGGTTATCCTTCCGATGACATAGGCTTCCTCGCCGTTTGCCTTCAAAATCTCAAGAGCCTTTTCCGCTTCGGCCTCGGGAACGACGATGCTCATTCCCACGCCCATGTTGAAGGTGTTGAACATATCCCTCTCGGGAATGTCTCCCGCCCGCTGAATGAGCCCGAAGATAGCCGGTATCTTCAGCGAGCGCTTATTTATCTCCGCGCAGAGCCCGTCCGGCACCGAGCGGGGGATATTTTCATAGAACCCGCCGCCGGTAATGTGCGAAATGCCCTTCACGTCGACCTTTTCAAGAAGCGCCAGCACCGGCTTGACATAAATTCTCGTCGGCTCCAAAAGCGCCTCGCCGAGCGAGCGGCCGTTAAGCTCGTCTACCGGCTTTTTAAGCTCCTCGGGGGAGATATGATCTATTCCGAACACCTTTCTCACGAGCGAGAACCCGTTTGAATGAACGCCCGAGGAGGGGAGCGCTATGATAACGTCGCCCTCCTTCATTCTCCCGTTGTCGATTATCTTCGATCTCTCGACCACGCCGGTGCAGTACCCCGCGAGGTCGTATTCCTCCTCCGGCATCATGCCCGGGTGCTCGGCGGTCTCCCCGCCTATAAGCGAGGCCCCAGCCATAACGCAGCCGTCGCAGACCCCCTTGACTATCGCCGCTATCTTCTCGGGGATATTTCTCCCGCAGGCGATGTAATCGAGGAAGACAAGGGGTTTCGCGCCGCAGCAGATGATGTCGTTCACGCACATCGCCACGCAGTCAATGCCGATGGTGTCGTGCTTATCGAGCAAAAAAGCTATTTTGAGCTTTGTCCCCACGCCGTCGGTCCCCGAGACTAAAACAGGCTCCTTATAATCCGAGGCATTCAGCGCGAAAAGGCCGCCGAAGCCGCCTATTCCCGATACCTCGCCGCCGGTCGCGGTGCGCTTTATGTCGGCCTTCATCAGCTCGACCGAGCGATACCCCGCGGTGATGTCAACCCCCGCGTTTTTATAGCTTTCAGAAAAACTCTTTTCCATAATGCCCTCCGTCAGTCTTTTTTGGCAAATTTCGGGTTCTGGCTTATCTTCCCCTCAAATCGCGATTTGTCCGCCTTCACCGGCTCGCGTGTCGGGTATTTTCCGTCGAAGCAGGCATAGCAGCAGCCGCTTCCGTCGCCGCCTGTGATCTTTTTGACGTCCTCAATGCTCAAAAAGTTCACCGAGTCCGCCCCGATAATCTTCGCGATCTCCTCCGGCGTGTACTTGCAGGCGATAAGATCCTCCCGCGAGTCTATGTCCACGCCGTAGTAGCAGGGGTTCATGAACGGGGGAGCGGAGGAGAGCATATGCACCTCTTTTGCGCCGCCGTCGCGAAGCCTTTTAACGAGCTTTGCGCTCGTCGTGCCTCTGACTATCGAGTCGTCCACCAAAACGACCCTCTTTCCCTTTACTACCGACTGCACGACGTTCAGCTTGATCGAGACCATTTCCTCCCGAAGCCCCTGCCCGGGAACGATAAACGTCCTGCCTATATACTTGTTTTTGATGAGCCCGATGTCATATGGTATTCCCGACTGCCGCGAATAACCTATCGCCGCGTCGGTGCCGCTGTCCGGCACTCCCACGACAAGGTCCGCGTCGATCGGATACGCCTTTGCCAAAAGCTCTCCGGCCTTTAGCCTTGCCGCGTGCACCGAGCACCCCTCGCAGACCGAATCCGGCCTCGCAATGTAAAGATACTCGAACACGCAAAACGACTTCTTTCTCTCGCCGCAGTGGTCTCTGATGGTCTTTATCCCGTCCTTGGTGAACACTACCACCTCGCCGGGGTCGATGTCTCTGATAAACTTAGCGTTCACGGCGTCAAGCGCGCAGGTCTCGGAGGCGACGACATACGTCCCGTCCTCCCTCTGCCCGTAGCAAAGCGGCCGAAAGCCGTTCGGGTCGCGCGCTGCGATGAGCTTCGACGGCGACATGATGCAGAGCGAATACGCCCCGTCCAGCTTCGACATCGCGGCGGCGGTGGCTTCCTCGATGTTTTTCGCGCTAAGCCTCTCCTTGGTGATAATGTACGCGATGACCTCCGTGTCCGAGGTCGAGTGGAATATCGAGCCCTGGTTTTCGAGCTCGGTCCGAAGCTCATACGAGTTTACAAGGTTCCCGTTGTGCGCGAGTGCCATATTCCCCTTAAGGTGATTAACGACTACCGGCTGCGCGTTTCTGCGGTCGCCCGTGCCTGTTGTGCCGTAGCGGACGTGTCCGAGCGCCATGTTCCCTTGTTCCAGCTTTTCGAGCCTTTCCTGCGTGAATATCTCGCTGACGATCCCGGTGTCCTTGCGGTATGTAAAAACTCCGTCGTCGTTCACGACTATCCCCGCCGATTCCTGCCCGCGGTGCTGGAGCGCGAACAGCCCGTAATACGCCAGCGAGGCGACGTCCTGCGTGTTCGGCGCAAATACCCCGAAAACGCCGCATTCCTCATGAATGTGATTGTCCATAAGCTTCCTTTCTTATCTTACTCTCCGAAGACCCGTCTCATCATTTCCTTGTATGCGTCCTCAACGCCGCCCATGTCTCTTCTGAAGCGGTCCTTGTCAAGCTTTTCGTTCGTTTTCGAGTCCCAGAAGCGGCAGGTGTCCGGCGAGATCTCGTCCGCTAAAACTATCTTTCCGTCGGCCGTCTTTCCGAATTCGAGCTTGAAGTCTACAAGCGTAACGCCGAGCCCCTTGAAGTATTCCTTCATGACCTCGTTTACCTTGAAGGCGTATCTCTTGATGGTCTCGATCTCCTCCTTGGTCGCAAGCCCGAGCGCGAGCGCGTGGTAGTCGTTGATGAGCGGGTCGTGCAGGTCGTCGTTTTTGTAGCTGAACTCAATTGTCGGCTCCGCGAATACGATACCCTCCTCAACGCCGTAGCGCTTTGCAAACGAGCCCGCCGAGATATTTCTGATAATAACCTCGAGCGGCACGATGGAGACCTTTTTGACTACCGTCTCGCGGTCGTTGAGCTCCTCGACGAAGTGTGTCGGCACTCCGTTTTTCTCAAGTATCTGCATGAGATAGTTTGACATGCGGTTGTTGATGGCGCCCTTTCCGACGATTGTGCCCCTTTTAAGGCCGTCGAGCGCGGTGGCGTCGTCCTTATAGGAGACTATGACGAGCTCGGGGTCGTCGGTCGCAAATACCTTTTTTGCCTTTCCTTCGTAAAGCTGGGTGGTTTTTTCCATTTTTTAGTCCTCCGTAAAATATATTTGATTAAAATTATAAACTATTCCTCTATCCTTTGCGCAATGCCCCTGTCCTTTTCAAGAACGCCCTCCGCGTCCTTTCTTCTCTTTTCGTCGAGCTTTTTCGCGAGAGCTTCGTCCGACAGCGCCAAAATCTGCGCCGAAAGCAAAGCGGCGTTGACTCCTCCGTCGATAGCAACGGTAGCGACAGGTATGCCGGAGGGCATCATCACGGTCGCCAAAAGGGCGTCAAGGCCGTCAAGATTAGCAGATTTACAGGGTATCCCGATAACGGGCAGGGTAGTGTTCGCCGCGATGGCGCCGGCAAGGTGCGCCGCCATTCCCGCCGCGCATATTATCACCCCGAAGCCGTTTTCGCGCGCCGATACGGCAAAGTCGCGAGCCTCGGCAGGGGTCCTGTGCGCCGAAAAAACGTGCGTTTCATACTCAATACCGAGGGAGCGCAGGGTCGCGGCCGTCTTTTTGAGGATCGGCAGGTCGGAATCGCTTCCCATGATAATACCGACTTTTTTCATGAATTTACCTCCGAAGTCATTTTTATTTTGCGCCTTAAAACGGAAAATTTCGGCATTTTCCGCAATGAAAACTACTTCCATTATACCAAATCGGCGGCTTAAAGTCAACAGTCCCCGCCAAATCGGAGACCCCAAAAAAAGCTCTCTTTCGGGGACCTTTTTTGGGGCTTATGACGATTATTTGTTTTCCGCTTTAGTGTCGCAATACGCGCAGCGGTATACCCTTGTCTCGGGGTCGTCGAGCCTGAAAATGTGCTTCAGCTCCTGCTCGGTCGAGGTTATGCACCTCGGGTTCTTGCACTTGATGACGTCTACAAGCGTCTCGGGAAGGCCGATAGCGCGCTTTTCGACCAGCTCGCCGCCTCTTATTATGTTTATCGTCACGTTCGGCGCGACATACCCGATAATGTCGAGGTTTACGGGAATATCCGCGTCGATCTTGATGATATCCTTCCTCCCCATCTGCGAGCTCTGCGCGTTTTTTATGATGGCGACTGAGCATTCGAGCCGATCAAGCCCCAAAAGCTCATACAGCCTCATGCCCCTTCCCGCGGGGATATGATCTATTACGATACCGTTTTTTATGGAATCTATTCTCATGCCTGCCTCCTCATTCCACGGTGCCCGCTTCCTTAAGAAGCTTAAGAATCAGCGCCATGCGTATATACTTCCCGTTCAGCACCTGCTTGAAATAGCAGGCCCTCGGGTCCTTGTCTATCTCTACCGAGATCTCGTTCACCCTCGGCAGGGGGTGCATGATGGAAAGGTCGCTCTTTGCATTCGTGAGCTTTTCCGGGGTCAGGATATAGCTGTCCTTGAGCCTTAAGTAATCCTCCTCGTTGAAGAACCTCTCCCTCTGGACTCTCGTCATGTATAAAATGTCGAGCTCCGGCATGCTTCCCTCAAGGTCGGTTGTCTGGACATAGGGTATCCCCGCCTTTTTCAGCACGTCCTGCTTGACATAGCTCGGAAGCTTAAGCTCCTCGGGGGATATAAGAATGAACCTCAGCCCCGAATACCTCGAAAGCGCCCCGATGAGCGAGTGAACCGTCCTGCCGAACTTAAGGTCCCCGCAGAACCCCACCGTCATGTTGTCAAGCCGCCCCTTCTCGCGGTGTATAGTCAGAAGGTCCGCGAGCGTCTGGGTCGGGTGGAAGTGTCCGCCGTCCCCGGCGTTTATTACCGGCACCGAAGCGTTCTGCGCCGCCACGAGGGGAGCGCCCTCCTTCGGGTGTCTCATCGCGATGATGTCCGCATAGCAGCTCACTACCTTAGCGGTATCGGCGACGCTTTCGCCCTTTGAAGCCGAGGACGACTGTGCCTCCGAGAAGCCGATTACGTTCCCGCCGAGCTCATACATCGCCGCCTCAAAGCTTAGC
This sequence comes from uncultured Clostridia bacterium, assembly GCA_947624745.1. Taxonomy (GTDB): domain Bacteria; phylum Bacillota; class Clostridia; order Oscillospirales; family Ruminococcaceae; genus Faeciplasma. The sequence goes on from CANQLR010000009.1 coordinate 72,540, forward strand.
CTCGTTCTTGTCGAAGGCTCGAAAAACAGCGTCGCAAGCTTCTTTCCGCGGCATTTTTCGGAGTATTTCTCCGGCCTCGCGATAATATCATCCGCCGATTCAATAAGCCCGTTTATCTCGTCGACCGAAAGGTCTAAAATGTCTATCAAATGCTTTAACTGTTTCATCTTTTCGCTCCGTTCGCCGAAAGATATTTCTCGATCCTTTCGATGTTCTCCCGATTTGCGGGGTCTTCTCCGAGATACTCGATGATGTCGTAAACGTCGACGACCGAATACACCGGGAATCCGAACTCCTCCTCTATTTCGCTCATCGCCGACTTTTCGGTCTGCCCCTTCTCGCACCGATTTACCATAATGAGGCATGCCGCGACCCTCGCGCCCTCAATATTTTTAAGTATCTCCATGCTCTCCCGAATTGCCGTCCCCGCGGTGATAACGTCCTCGGTGATGACTATCTCCTCCCCGGGCTGCGGCTTGTAGCCTACTAAGACCCCGCCCTCGCCGTGGTCCTTGGCCTCCTTTCGGTTGAAGCAAAACGGCAGGTCAAGCCCGGTCTTTGCAAGCGCCACCGCCGCCGAAACGGAAATAGGTATTCCCTTGTACGCAGGCCCGAAGAGCACCGTCCTTTTGTCTCCGAGGTGCTCGCGGTAAGTCTTTGCGTAAAAGTCGCCGAGCTTCATTATCTGCTCGCCGGTCTTTATCTCCCCCGCGTTGATGAAATAGGGTATCTTCCGCCCCGATTTCGCGGTGAAATCTCCGAACTTCAGCACCCCCGCACCCTCAAGAAATTTGATGAATTCTCTTTTGTAGCCTTCCATATATAATCCTCCTTAACTTTATCGGGCAAATTCTGCCATGCACCTCTGATATGCTTCCAAGGGATCCGCCGCCGCGGTTATCGGCCGCCCTACGACTATAAAGTCCGACCCCTCGAGCCTTGCCTGCGCCGGGGTCATGACCCTTTTCTGGTCCCCCTGATCTCCGTCCGCAAACCTCACTCCCGGGGTCACGGTCAGAAATCCCGCGCCGCACCTTTCATGCACGGCCTTCGCTTCAAGAGGGGAGCACACGACCCCGTCGAGCCCCGATCTTTTCGCGTTTTCGGCGTATCTCATGACCGTCTCCGCCATCGGAGTTTCGATCAAAAGCTCGTTTTTAAGCGTGTCCGCGTCGGTCGAAGTCAGCTGCGTCACTGCGATTAGCTTCGCCCTCGTGCCGTCTGGTCTTGTCAGCCCTTCGAGCGCCGCCTCCATCATTTTAGATCCCCCCGCAGCGTGCAGGTTGGTCATATCCACCCCGAGCCGCGAGAGCACGCTCATCGACTTTTTCACCGTGTTCGGAATGTCGTGCAGCTTAAGATCCAAAAATATCTTGTGCCCCCGGTTTTTGATCTTTTCTACTATCGCCGGCCCCTCCGAATAGTAAAGCTCCATACCTATTTTTACAAACGGCCGAGCTTGACCGAACCTTTCAAGAAATCTGATCGTTTCCTCCGCCGACGAAAAATCGCAGGCGATAATTACGTCTTTACCCATATTTTACCTCCTTAACATGCCGCGCCGATTATCTCGCGCAGATCCTTTATCCCGTATTTTTCCATAGCCCCCGGCAGCGCCTCGATGATGTTTTTGCACGCCGTCGGCTCAACAAGGTTTTCCGCCCCGACCTCGACCGCCGTCGCCCCCGCGAGCATCATTTCCAGAACGTCCTCCGCCGAGGAAACCCCTCCCATGCCGACGATCGGTATCTTCACCGCTTTTTTGCACTGATACACCATTCTCACCGCGACCGGGAACACCGCCGGCCCCGAGAGCCCTCCCGTCACGTTTTTAAGGAGCGGCCTGCGGCTTTTGATGTCTATCCTCATCGCTAAAAGCGTGTTTATAAGGCTTATCCCGTCCGCGCCCGCGTCCTCGCAGGCCCTTGCTATCTCCGCGATGTCTGTCACGTTCGGCGAGAGCTTTATGATTACCGGCTTTTTCACCGCCCTTTTCACCGCCTCGGTGACTTCAAACGCCGCCTTCGGGCTTGTCCCGAAGCTCATTCCTCCGCCGTGCACGTTCGGGCAGGAGATATTCACCTCAAGCCACCCGACCTTGCCGCACTGATCGAGCTTCGAGCAGGTGTATACATAATCCTCCACCGAAAACCCCGAGACGTTCGCCATCACCTTTTTGTGGAAGACCTTCCTCATCTTCGGGAGCTCCTCCGATATGACCTTTTCGACCCCGGGGTTCTGAAGCCCCACTGCGTTGAGCATGCCCGAGCTCGCCTCCGCGATCCTCGGCGTGGGATTTCCGAGCCTCGGCTCCCTTGTCGTTCCCTTGAAAGAGAACGTCCCCAGCATATTTATGTCGTATATCTCCGCGAACTCATACCCATACCCGAAGGTTCCGCTCGCGGGTATCACCGGGTTGTCGAGCTCGATCCCGCAGAGGTTTACCTTAGTGTTCACCATTTTATTTCCTCCTTGGAAAGCACCGGCCCGTCCCGGCAGATGCGCTTATATCCGGTCACCGTTTCGCAGGTGCAGCCCATGCAAGCCCCGAATCCGCAGCCCATTCTCTCCTCGAAGCTGAACTGCCCCGAGGTCTTTATCGCCTTAAACACCGCTTTCAGCATCGGCTCCGGCCCGCAGGTGTAGACGTAGCTGTATTTTTCGGGGAGCGCGTCTGTCACAAAGCCCTTTTTCCCGTATGAGCCGTCTGCGGTCGTCACCGTGACCCCGCAACCGAGCGCCGAAAACTCCTTCTCGTAAAATATCTCGCCCGCGGTGTTGAATCCCATGACCACCTTGACGTCTTTCCCGCTCTCTCTCAGCTTTTTTGCCAGAAGATACAGCGGCGGCACTCCGACTCCTCCGCCCAGCAGCAGGGGAGTATCCCCCGACTTTTCAAGATCGTACCCGTTCCCGAGCCCGCTCAATATGTCGAGTTTTTCTCCGGGTATCATCTTACTCATCTTCTCCGTTCCCGTCCCGACGACCTTATAGATAAGGGTCAGAACGTCCCCCTCCGCGTCGCACACCGAAATCGGCCGCCTCAAATAAAGCCCGTCGAGCTTTATGTTCACAAACTGCCCGGGCTTAAGCGCGCCGGCGCTGCCAAGGCGAAGCGTCATCTTAAAAACGCTCTCTGTCAGCCCCTCGTTTGAAATAATTTCGCAAACTTCCCTTATCATCGCTTTTCCTTTCTTAAATAGGCTTCCCTGCCGTTGTATACCGTCAGCATATTCACGCCGTACAGCTTCTCTCCCTCAAAAGGCGTCGCCCGCCCCATCGACAAAAACTCCGAAGGATCAACTGTAAACTCCCTTTCAAGATCCCACACCGAAAACCCGCTCACCGGCAGCCCGAACCGTTTCCTCGGGTTACCGCACATAAGCTCTGAAAGCCTTTCAATGGTCATTATCCCCGTTCTCACGAAGTGCGTATACATCAGCGCGAAGGACGTTTCAAGCCCCACTATCCCGAACGCCGAGCCCTCAAGCCCCTTGGCTTTTTCTTCTTTTGAATGCGGCGCGTGATCGGTCGCTATCATGTCTACAGTGCCGTCCAAAAGCCCCTCTATAAGCGCCTCTCTGTCCCTTTTCGAGCGCAGCGGCGGGTTCATCTTGAACCTCCCGTCCTCCTTAAGGTCCTCGTCTGTCAGTATCAGATAGTGCGGCCCTGTCTCGCAGGTAATGTCCACCCCGTCCGCCTTCGCATTTCTTATCAGCTCTACGCTCTCCGCCGTCGAAATGTGGCAGACGTGATATTTACACCCCGTTTTCTTCGCGAGATCAATATCCCTCTCTATCTGCCTCCACTCGCTCTCCGAGCATATCCCCCTGTGCCCGTGCTCCTTTGCGTATACCCCGTCGTGGATATACCCCCCGTGCAAAAGCCCGTTGACCTCGCAGTGCGCGGCGATTATCTTCCCGAGCTTTTTCGCCCTCATCATCGCGCTCTCCATCATCTCGTCCCGCTGGACCCCGTGCCCGTCGTCCGAAAAGGCTATGACGTTTTGGGCGATGCCCTCCATGTCGGCTAACTCCTCGCCCTTCTCGCCGACGGTGATCGCCCCGTAAGGGTGAACCCCCACGACCGCGTCCCGCTCTATGATGTCCGTTTCTTTTTTCAGGTTTTCCGCGCAGTCCGGCACCGGTGAGAGGTTCGGCATACACAAAACGTCGGTGAAGCCCCCGCGCGCGGCCGCCATCGAGCCCGACTTTATTGTTTCCTTATACGAAAAACCCGGCTCGCGAAAATGAACATGAACATCGCAAAAACCGGGTAAAATTTTGAATTTATCAATATCGGATAAAATATCCGAATAGCGGGATTTGATGAGCGCCTCCGCCTCCGAAAGGGAAAAGGGGATACCGCCGCGCATGGTATCTTTTGTAAGGTAAGGGGTTTTCATCCTAAGCTCTCCTTTCCGCCGTATCACTTCAAGGACAAGTATATCACACCGCCGCCGAAATGTCAACGAAAAATATGTATAAAATGATGTTGACAAAACTGCGTATTTTTGTTATACTGTTTCGGTACGTTTTAAAAAGAAAGGACAAATTCATCATGTGGCTGATATTCACACTGCTGACAACGCTTTTATGGGGCTTTGCGGACCTTTTCTATAAAAAGGGCGCCCGCGGGGGAGAGGAGCGCTACAGCCATCTTCTCACGGGTATAACCGTCGGCCTTGTAATGGGCGCTCAGGCAATATATATGCTCATTTTCGGCGACATCGGGTATAATCCGATAAACATTCTCATCTACCTTCCGGTTTCGCTCTTTTACATAATCTCGATGGTCGTAGGCTATCTCGGCCTCAAGTATCTCGAGCTCTCGATAAATTCCCCGGTCGAAAACAGCTCCGGCGCGGTGGTCTGCATACTCTGCCTCATCTTCTTGGGACAAAAGCTCGACCTCCTCTCCGCCGCCGCGGTGATAGTGATAACCCTCGGCATACTCCTCCTCGGCTGGATAGAGCGCACCCGCTCTGCCGACATCCGCCCCGAGGACAAAAAGTATTCCAAGAGCGTTTTCGCCCTTGTCTTCCCGCTTATCTACTGCGTTTTGGACGCCATGGGCACATTCTTCGACGCTTTCTACCTTGACGATATCGAAACTACGCCTCTCGTCGGCGTCACCGAGGAGACCTTCGAGAACGTCGCGAACGTAAGCTACGAGCTGACGTTTCTCATCACCGCGATAATACTTCTTTTCTACATTTTGGTGATAAAGCGCGAGAAGATAGAGCTCCCGAAGCAGGGCGACAAGCTCGCCGCCGCCGTTTTCGAGACCGCGGGCCAGTATTTCTACGTCTTCGCGATGAGCGGTAACGCCGTCATCGCCGCCCCGACCATCTCCGCCTACTGCGTGGTGTCGGCAATGCTCGCGGGTATCTTCCTGAAGGAAAAGCTGAAGCCCCTCCAGTACGTCGCGATAGCCGCGGTCATCGTCGGCATAATCCTCCTCGGTATCGCCGAGGGCCTCGCCGAATAGCGGGGGAGCCCGTCGTCGCAAGCTCCATATC
>CANQLR010000010.1 GCA_947624745.1 uncultured Clostridia bacterium
GTGCGGTTCCAATATCTTGAAAAACGCTTTTCGCGGACAAGATGAAAGCGGTAGTTGCCTTTTAACTCTGCGGCAAGGCGGGAGATATACGGCAAAGAACATAGAAAAGGCAGAAGCCCGACAAACCACAGCGCCTTATCGGGCGTGCAAAATATGGGAGCGGAATTGGTTGATCTGCCCAAAAGCTCCTCCCGGCTGTCCGAAAATCGGTTGAGGATCAGTGTGCTGCCGTTTCGCTCCAAGGTCGGGCAGGGCGTTAAAAGCAGCAAAATTACCGTTATCAGCGCCGCGAAAACATATCCCGAAATTGTATAAACCACTTCTTTTTTACTTCCCATCGGTTCACCTTCTCTCCGTTCTGCCGTAAGCCATAGCGATCAGCTCGCCCGAGACGGCGTCGACAAAATACATCTCCGGCTGTTCGCCCGAAAACGCTGAAGCATCAGTCTTGAAGCACCAATAAGGGCGAATTTCAAGCTCGCAGTCCATTATCGCTTCGTCCTTGTAATAAGCGGGGTATTCCCACATCGACCAGTAGATATAATCCTTGCAGACGGGAGCATAGTTAAGCTCGGCGGTAAGCGTAAGATTCGCGTTTGATGCGAGTTTTGACGAGAGCAGATCCGCAGCTTCTCCAAGGGTCAGCAAATCGTCGCCGCCGTCTGTCGCGGCATCTTTTTTGAATGAAAAATCCTTTATAAATCGGGTCAGCACTTCTTTTTCCGCACACCAGCAGACGATATTGTTCGGGAGTAAAAACGGCAGACCGCTTTTGACCGCGTTATCGTCGCTGTAATAGTCGCGGTCGGTATCGAAGAAGTTTCCGTTTTCGTCCTGCTTCGTGATCTGAAACAGATACCCGAAAGTATCCCTCGGCAGGGCTTTTACAAACACGGTTTTAACGCTGTATGAAAACTTTTCGGGGTCGGACAGCGCGATCTCGGTGTTGTAAAAATTCTCGACAAACGCGATAGCTTCTTTAAGATTCCAGTCGGCGCCGTCATACATCGTATAGCTTAAATCTTCGGGGATCTCCGCATAGTCGGTATCGTATCTCTCCACCGTTTCAAAACTGTCGTGATAATATGTATTTTCGGGGATTTTATCTCCCACCGCCGAGCCCCACATAGCGCCCGTGGAGTTAGATACCGTGCTCAGCCACTCGTCGCGGTATCCGTTTGGTCTGAACGCGTCCAGATCATATGGCAGAGAGTTTTTGGCGATGATCGTTCCGTCAGCATTTCTTGTCGGCTCGGTCGTCACGGGCTCGTCCTCGTAATATGGGTCGCCGACTTGGGAATGCCGCCAAAGCGATTCGTCGTGAACGTCGTATTTGTCGCCGAAAATGTATTCCGCAAAGGCGTAGACGTCGAAATCCTCCGCCCGCCCCGCCGTGACGTCATATGTCGGCATAACGCTTCCCTCGCCGACCCGCGCTCGCTCGACGGTTATATTTTTGTAGGTCTTTTGCAGGTCATAGTCAAGCTGCGCGCGGATAGTATCTACGTTTCCGCGCTCTGCGGGCTGAACGGCGGTTTCCGTATCGATTGTATTGCCGACATCATCTGTCGAGGGAGCGGTAATAACCACCGGCGCAGTTGCTTCGGTCTCGCTTTCTTTAAGGCTTTCGGGCATTTCTGCGCAGGACGAAAGCATCAAAGCCGCAAGCAGCAAGGCAGCCGTTCTTTTAAACTTCTTAATCATTATTTTCCTCCTTATCAAATTCAAATTTTACTCCGTGGAACGCGACCGACTCTATCTCCGAAATGTCGACCGGCGCGGTGAAACCGACATATTCGCAGTATTCGCCCGTGTCCTGGTCAATCCAGCCGTTCTGCGAGCGCAAAAGCCCCGTGTCGAAGTCCTGAACCGAGCCGTCGCGCATATAAACCGCCAAGTTGCGCGGCTTTAAATAGTCGTCGCCCTTTTCAATCCCGAACATATTAACGGGGTCGTCGCTCATCGTAAAAAGCATTCCGAGCGGGGAAAGCTCCGCGGATACGGTTATGCCCTCGATCTCGGCAGATTCAGCCGAGCGAACCGATTCAAGAATGTTCAGATCTTCTTTTTTGACGTCAAAGATTAGCTCGCCGTCCGAAAGAGAGACATAATCCGAATAACCGCCGTCGGAATAATATCCGAACCCGCCGAGGGTGATTTTTCCGCCGCCGTCGGGAATCTCGGCAAAGCCGAAGTTGTAGTAGCCGTAGGTGAAAACGCTCCCGCTTCGCGATAAAAGCGTCATGCCGCCTGTGCCGCCGTGGAAATCGTCAAGATACCGCCGAAACGTCGGAACGGCTTCGCTCGGAATTTCGCACCCGGACGCGTCGACCTCGACTATCGCGACGATATAATGCCCGTCGCAGGCGGTTTCGACAATGCTCGCGGTGAGATTATCCGCCGACGCGGTGATTATCTTATCACTTCCGTAAGCTTCGGTGCTGTCGATAATATCGGTATTCGTGCCGGAGCGCTCGACAGATTTTTCAAAGAACTGCTTAAGCCCGAAAAATCCCGTTCCGATCGCCGCGACGGTCATCGCCCCGGCTAAGATAAGCGCGAGCGCCGCTGCCGCAGCAAAGGGCAGGCGGAGGTATTTTGATCTTGAGCCTGCGCTCTCCCTCTCCGCAAGGCAGATACGGCGGTAAGCGGCCTGCTTCCGGCTTTCGTCGAGGGCAAGAGCTCGCATCGCCCGTTTGTAATCGTTAAGCTGCATAATTATCCTCCTTCAGTCCGAAAGAAACGGCTCAAGCATTTTCCGCGCTCGTTCGAGCCGCTTTTTAACGGCGCTTTCGCTGATCCCGAGAACCCGCGAGATCTCCCGCACGGACATGTCCTCGTAATAAAACATGTGGATAACGGCGCGGTATTTTTCGGGGAGGGACAGCACCAAATCAAGAATCTCGGGGCTCGGGTCGGACGAAAATGGCTGCGACTCGGGAGCGTTCCGAACGATTTTTGAGTGCCGCAAAAAGTTTTTGCACTTATTTATTGTGACCCGTATCAGCCACGCCTTTTCGTGCTCGGGAGAGGCGAATTTCGGCCGCGCCTCGATATATTTCAGGAAGACCTCACAGGCGATATCCTGCGCGTCGCAAATGTTTTTGAGGTAGCTGAAAGCGATTTTTGAAAGGCTCTCGTAGTAGAGCTCAAACAGCTTTTCAGCGCCCCGGTTCTCATAATCGGCCATCGTTTCACGTCCTTTGTAATGAATACACTTTGGCGGGGGAAAAGGTGACGGGGAGGTATAATAATGCCAGAGGCTTTGCATCACACTTTTTATAAAACAATTTAAAAAAAGAGCACCCCTCATCAGGCTGCTCTTTTTATCCCATAATATGTTACATCTTTAACCGTTTCATAACATCTTATGCTTACCGCACCGCACTATCTCTCAAAGCACTGTGCGTTCCCTATCCGACTGCCCCTCGCTTAGTCATTTCCCGCGGTCGGCATTGCGCTGTAGCCGTTCGCGATGAACTCGTCGACCTTGTTGTTGAGCTCGCCGATCTCATATTCGAGCGAATCGCCGAGGCTTTCCTTGAGCTGCGCCCAGGTCTGCGCGCCGGCAGCCGAGGTGGAGTGCGCGTTATCGTCGAACTGAAGCACGCGAATGCCGATAGCCGAGCCGTAGCCGGCTTCCGCGTCGACGCCGTAGGTCAGGATAACGTTGTCGATACCCGAGTTGGCGAGCCTGTAGCACTCGTCGTACATTTCGAGCATCTCATCGGTCCAGAGGTAGGTGTGCTCGAGCTGATAGCGGTCGATACCCACAACGGTAGGATCGAGGACCTTGAAGCGGTCGCACATGGCAAGAAGCACCGCGGTGTCGTGATGAACGCCGCCCGCGATAAGGGCATAGCCGGTCGACTTGATGTCCTGATAGTAAACGCCGTCGCCGTTCGGGTCGCGAGGCATCGGGACGAACATCAGCTCGTTCGCCTCAACGTCGCCCCAGACCGCCGAGATGGTCTCGACAGGGCCGGTGAAGCCCCAGGAGCCTATCGGCTGGAAGAGGCACTGGCCTTCCTTCATACCGCCGCCGTCAACGCCGTTGCGGAGGGACCACCCGTTCCACCAAGGATAAACGACCTCGGCCTTGTTCAGATCGTAGAGGACCTGAGCGGCTCTTTCAAGCCTCGGGTCGTCGATGTTCGATACGAACTTGCCGGTCTCGGTGTCATATCCGATGGTGGGCACGCCGGAGGAGTGCATGATCGCGCGGCCGAAGTACCAGCCGTCGAGGGCATAGCGGTCCTCGTTCTGGTCGGTGAAGTCCATGCACATGTCGCTGAAGACGTCCCAAGTCCACTCGTCGTTGGCGTAAAGCTCGGCGGGATCGTCGAAGCCCCACTCCTGGATAACTCTGCGGTTATACGGGCAGACGAGGTCGAAGGTCATGTCGGTAAGTACGAAGTAGGTCTTGTCGCCGATGGAGAAATACTTCTCGGCGTAGTCCTTCATATCCGCCCACAGCGGGTCGGAGAAGTCGATATAATCGTTCACGGGGACTATCATGCCCTTTAAGGCCTTCATCGGGAAGAGCTCGGTGGAAGCGGGCGTGAAGTCGGGCGAGGTGCCTGCCAGAACAAGGTTGGCAAGCTGAGTGTAGCGCTCTTCCCAGGACGGGAACTCGATCCACTCGGTCTCGCAGCCGTATCTCTCGGTAAAGGTGAAGAAGCCGGTGTTTACGACCTCATCCTCTCTGTAGTTGTGGAAATCCCAGTTAGAATACCATGTGGCGACCTGTCCCGCACCGGCGGCCGTTTCGGCGTCGGGGAGATATACGCCCGCGGCGTTCAGTATGGCTTCCGCGTCCTCGGTGGAAAGGGTGAGCTTAATGGGCTCTCTCCTGCTTCCGCCGCAGCCGACGAGCGCTATTACCAAAAGCGCGGCAAGCGTCAGAGCCAGAATTTTTTTGATTTTCATAGTTGACCTCCATTTCATTGCGCCTCAAGTGCGCAAAAAGTTACATATAGATTATAGCACCATTCCGAAAAATCTTCAATCATAAATTTCTACAAGATTACGCTGTTGATTTTGTGTATTATATCAACAAAATGCTGATGATATGTCAATTTCAGATAGCAGGCATCAAAAAACGCAGCCGCCGAAACGACAGCTGCGCTTAATTTTTACTCTTCTGCCGAGCTTTCCGGCGGCTCGGTCTGCGAGGCCCTCTGCCTGTCCCTTTCCAGCCTCGACATATAAAGCGACATCTGCGGGTCCATGAACCTCTGCGCGGTGGTCGTCGCCTCGGTCGTCTCGCTTATGTCGGTCACGTCCGGCTCTGTGGCTCTCGGCTGCTGCTCCTCTTCGGGGGCGGTGGTCTCCTCCGGCTCGTCGGGCTCCGGCTCGGTCTCCTCGGTGGTCATCTCTGCCGTAACGCGCGCCCTGCGCTCGCTTAAGCTTTCCGTCTCGACGTAAAGCACCGCGCCGTTATACCATATCGACGACCAGCCGTCCTCGAAGCTCTCGATGACCTCTACCCGCTCGTTGGTGTAGAAATACCCTATTATCATCGAGTCCTGATCCGGCGTGAGGCGTATATACGCGGTCTTCGCGGCATACATTCTCGTCGTCTCCTCCGGCTCGGTCTGTGTCCCGGTCTCGACAGCCGGAACCGTCGTGGGCGCTTCTGTCGTCGGGGGAGCGGTCGTAATCGGCCTCTCTGTAGTCGTGACCGGCGGCTCGGTGACGGCAGGTTCGGTCACCGCGGGCAGGGGCTCGGTCTCCTCCGTATCCTCGGTTTCGGCCCTTGTTTCGCACAGCCCGAGGGCGTTTCCCGCGCTGCGAAGCCTATCGCCGAGCGGCAGCTCCTCCTTATAATAGGACTGGAGCTCTCTAAGATACTCCCCGCTCGGCAGCTTTTCGAGCCGAAGCGTCGGGGCCTTTCCGCCCCTCGACAAAAACGCGAAGCTAAGTGACATCATGACGATAACGAGGCTTAAAACGGCGAAGGATATGAGGTCGGCCTCCGAGCGTCGGGCGCTGCTGAACAGTCCCGAAAACAGCGACTGCACGCGGTTCTGCTCCTTTTTTATGACCTCGGTGTATTTCTGGTCAAACTCGTCGCCCTTTTTTCCGATCTCAAACCTCGGGACGGACCTTTCGGGCGCCGCCTGCGGGGCTTGAGGGGATTTTCTTTTCTTTTTCGCCATTCTCCCGCCTCCTATCTCAGCGCCGCTGCCGCCGCCAAAACAAGCAGCGCGCAGCAGGCCGCGGTCTCGCAAAGCTTATACGCAAAATAGAAGCTCTCGCTCCCGTCCGCCCTTTCCCTCACCCTTTCGGCGATCATCTTCGCCGGCGGAGAGACGAGCGCCGCGCCTATGATAAGCCACGGAAGGCGGCGTAAAAGCTCGTAATTCAAAATATATGTGATGTCGTAATCATACGCCGAGGGCGAGGTCAGCGAGCCGAAAGCCCTCGCTATCCCCTTGGGCGATCGGAACGCCAAAAGCAGGAACGCAAGTATGCAGACTGTCGCCGCGAACACCGTTTTTACGGCCTTCGGCAGACCCTCCGGCGCGCACCGTTCGAGAGCGATCCCGATTATAATAAGGCAGAACGCCCCGGCCGCACCGAGCCCGAGGCCGATGAGACCCCCTGTGATAACGCAAAGCGGCGCCAAAAGCGTGATGAATCCCCCGAAGCTTCGGGCGGAAAAGATGTCGGCGATAAAGTCGGAAAACCCCGGCATAAGGCAGTCGGCGTGCTCGCCGAGGGTCGCTTTAAAGCCGAAATACGGGTAATCTGCGGCCGCCCTGTAGCCGTAGACGAGGGAGATCCCCCGCGACATGCTCACGAAAGCCGAAACGCAGACATATGCGCCGAGCGCGGTCACGATAAACGAGACGAGCGGGTTTGCCCAAGGGTAGGCAGAATATTCGGTCGACGCAAGCCGCACCGAATCGCAGGAAAGCGCGCATACCGCGCCGAGCGCGAAGCCCTTTACGAACAGCGCGACCCCCTCGGAGGAGCGCTTTAAAACCGGCCTGCGCGAGGCTATCTCCCCCCGAACGTCTTTGTAAGGCCGAAGCTGCGGGATCAGCATATTCTCAAACGAAATAAGATATACCGCGAGGCGGGCGAAGCTTCGCTCGGCGGGCTCGAACTCGGACACCTCTTTAAGATAGTGCATCGCCCGAAGCGAGAAACCGACAAACCCGACCGACAGAAGCGCGTGGGTGAGGCTCCCCCTGTCGGGGAGGAAGTATATCGCCAAAAACGAGGTCGCCGCGGCGACGGCATCCCCCAAAAGCTCAAAAATTTTCCCGGAGCGCTCCAAAACCCGGCCGAAAACGTATATCAGGGCGACGGAGGCGAGTATCAGAAGGTACTGCCACGGCCTGCCCCAGACGATGAACAGCAACGAAAAAACGAGGGAGAACGCGTTTTTCGACCAGTCCTCGCCGCAGGTGAAGGCGAGTATCACGCTTATCGGCAGAAAGCAAAAGACAAACATGACGTCGGTAAAAATCATCCGTGACCCTCCTTTTCGGCATATCGGCAGACATTTCGGAAAAAATATCCGCATAGACGATTTTATTATAGCAGAGTTTAGCGGAAAAGTCAAGGAAAGCAGCACTATTAGAAGATAGAGAATAGAAGATAGAGGATAGAGGTTGAACTTACCGGTAGAGAGATAAATTGAAAAGGTTTCGCCGGCCTTTCCTCAAAAGGCCGCGGGGTCGAGGGGCAGCGCCCCTCGTCGCCCGTCGCAACGGGCGAAATCCCCTACGCGTTAGCGAGCGCAGGACGGGGAGAAAAAATCTGTCCGGTGGACAGTTTTTTCGTGGGGAGACCCTCGCCGGGGGTCTCCCCGTTTGCCGAGCGATGAGCGAGGCAAAGAGAAGAATGAGGTTACATCTAAGGTAGACGGTTGCGCACAAAGCGGGGTGTTCGCTCCCTATTTGCCGAGCGATGAGCGAGGCAAAGAAAAGGCGGAGCTTAGCAGATAATGCAGATGATGCGCTGTGGGTGGGGCGGCGGCTCCTTATTTGCCGAGCGATGAGCGAGGCAAACTCTGCACGCAGTTGGGGCTATAGCTCAACGCGGAGCTTGCGCTGGCGGCGGGGGCGAAGCCCCGAGGCGGCAGCTCTGCTGCCGCCGTGCCCGACCCGCTTGCGGGTCGGGCGGTGCGCACGGAGTGCGCACACGGGGCTTCGCCGCGCAGGGTCTGCACTTTGCTGCGGTGAATCAGAAAAGTGCAAGTCAGCACATACAAGGAGAGGCACAAAGCTTGTGCCCCTCTGCAAACTGCGGTAGAGGCACCGACCGGGGCGAAGCCCCATGCGCGGAGCTTCGCTCCGCGCGGCCGGGAGGCTCCGCCTCCCGGCACGCCGGCCACGAAGTGGCCGGCGGGGGCTTCGCCCCTATCCCCCTGCGTTTTAGCCGAGTTCGATATTGCCCCAACCGGGCTGCATAAGGTATTCGCTTCGCTCATGCTATTTTAAGCCCCCTCCCCTGCCCCTCCCCGACGGGGAGGGAGCGCAACGGCCTATCGACATCTGACTCGTACCTTAGTTCCCGTTGCGCAGCGAACCCGCCGGAGCGGCGGCTTCGCCCTCACCCTGCCTCACCGCAGCAAAGTGCAAAACCCGCACCGGGCGAAGCCCGTGTCGGCAGCTTCGCTGCCGACACGCCGCCCGAGCCGAGCTCGGGCGGCGAGCGCGCACTCCGTGCGCGCCCGGGCTTCGCCCCACCCCTCCCTTTTCGCAACTAAATCTCCAAAAATTCCGCTTTCTTTCATACAGTTTTCACATCGGTGGGGTAATATTTAAAGCAATAAGACCAATGCGGTTCATGACAGATATCACGCAGTTTACGAGCTTGGAGGTAAACACAATGTATGGATCGGATCTTGAAAATGTAAATAACGCCCCCGAAGAGGCCGCCTCGGAAGACTCCGGGAACGCCGTTTCGGGCGACGCTCGGGATCCCGCGGCGGAAGCCTCGGCAGCCGCTCCCGAGGCTCAGAATATTTCGGAAATTCCGGGGGAGGATATCCCCGAAGCGCCCAAGAGCGAGCCCGCGACCAAGCCTTCTCATGAAGAGCCCGCCGCCGAGGCCGCTAAGGAAGAGCCTGTTAAGGAGGAGCCCGCAAACGCCGGCGCGTCCTACTACGAAGCCCCGAGCGCGAGCGTTCCGCCGCAGCACACGGCCCAGCCGCAGCAGCAGTATTCGCAGCAGTACGGCTATCACCAGCCGCCGAGGCCGCCCTACAACCCTTCGCAGGGCTACTACGTCCCCCAGACCAACGAGTTCGTCTACGCTCCCCAGCCGCCGAAGAAAAAGAAAAACGTCGGCAAGGCCATTCTGATCGCGATCGCCGCGGTGCTCTGCGTTTTCGTGATCTCGGTCGGTTCAATTTCCGCCTACAGCTTTATCAACGGGCAGCGGCTCGAAACGAACAACGAGCGCCAGAAGGTCGACATAGACAAGGAATTCCGCCAGAATTACGACGACGAGGACGTTGCCGCCGAGAGCGACGATATCGACAGGGACGAGCCCGACGACGATGACGGCGAGGAAGACGGCGAGAAGGAGAACCTCAGCATAAACCGCACTCCTCTGCGCGATTTCCCGACCCTCGAACAGCTTGCTTCCCCCGAGGACGCCATGGCCATACCCGACATCTATGACAAGGTAAGCCCGTCGGTCGTGGGAGTGTCCTGCAAGGTCGCAAGGGGCACCCAGCTCGGCACCGGCTTTATAATCTCGGAAGACGGATATATCATCACGAACGCCCACGTCATCGACGGCCACACCGCTTCGGTGATGGTCGTGGACAGCGACCTGAACGAGTACGAGGCCGAGATCATCGGCTCGGACGAGCAGAGCGATATCGCGGTTCTTAAGATCGACCCCTCCGACTTCGACCTTGTTCCGGTCGAGTTCGGAAAGTCCTCCGACCTTAGAATCGGCGAGCTTGCGATAGCGATAGGAAACCCCCTCGGCTTCGACCTTTACGGCACAATGACCACCGGCATAATCTCCGGCCTCAACAGAACGGTCACCGTCGAGGACAACACCATGACCCTGCTTCAGACCTCCGCCTCGATAAATAACGGAAACTCGGGCGGGCCTTTGATAGACGCCTACGGGCACGTCATCGGGATAACCTCCGCAAAGATCGACTCCATGTACGGCGAGAGCCTCGGCTTCGCGATACCCATCGACGAGGCGCTCCCGATAGTCACTAACCTCATCCAGTACGGCTACGTCATCGGAAGGCCGTCGATAGGCATTTCGGGTCAGGACATCTCGGAGCTCCTGTCGATCTACTACGGCATCCCGCGCGGGGTTCTTATATACTCCGTGACCGACGGCTCGGGCGCGCAGAAGGCGGGTATCCAGCCGGACGACGTGATAATCGCCATCGAGGGCGAGACGATAACCGGCATGAACGAACTCAACGAGGTCAAAAACCGGTACAAGGTCGGCGACACGATAACCCTCACCATCTATCGCCCGGAAATGAGCGAGTGGGGACAGCACTCGGGCAAGAGCTTTGACGTCGAAGTCGTTCTGACCGAAGCCTACCCCACCGAGCAGCAATAATATTGACATCTTCAACGCTTTTTCATATTTTTCCCTTTCTTTTGAAGTCGGCAGATGTCAGCGACCCTGACATCTGTGGCTGACTTCATTAAGAAGACAGAGGTCGGATATCGGATATCAGACCCGAAAGGTGTGCTGACGCACATTCTCAAATTAACCCTCTACCAGCATTTTTTAGTGCGCTGTTTTCATTTTTTCCCTCTCGGAAGACAGTCGGTCGAAAGGCCGGCTGTTTTCCTGTTTACGCGAAAAAATATCCCCCGGCGGCCCGGGGGAAAGAGTGTTATTTAATGTCCTTAGGCTATTCGTACAGCCCGTTCGCGTTCATATAGGCCCAGAGCTTTTCGCCGTGCTGCTGCTCCTCGGCCTGAATATGGTTCAGGGCTTTTCTTGCGTTCGGGTCGGTGAACTCGAAAACGCTCACGTCGTAAAGGCTCGAAGCGTGCTTTTCGGAGGCGAGCATATCGGTGCAGAGAAATTTGTCGATGTTTTTCGACATCTCGTCGCGATAGTCGACCTTTCGGCACCAGTGATTGTTTTCGCCCGAAAGTCCGGTCGGCATCTGCGGGACCGTCCCCGAAAGCATCTGCGTGATGGAATCGTAGTGGCTGCGTTCGGTGTTCGCCATCTCGCTGAACATGTTCTTTAGCTCGTCCGAGCAGGCGTCGGTGCTGTATTTGTCATACTTCTCCCAGCAGAGCTTTTCCTGCCCCTTAAGGTCCTTTAAAAGGGCCTGTTCCTTTGGAGTCAGCGTCATTTCATCATATCCTTTCTTAGTGGAATATGGTAGTATTATGTACGCCGCTCGGGAAAATATTCATCGGCTATATGCGCTTTTTCATGTAGCCGATCGGGAAGGAAAAGCCGCTCTCGTTTCTGACCTCGACCGTCTCAAAGCCGAACCCCTCATACCACTTTCTGAGCTTAACGTTCGGCCAGATCAGGCAGACGACCATATTTTTGCAGCCGGCTTCCCTCGCCCTTTTTATGCCGTCCTCCATAAGCTCGCGGCCGATGCCTTGGTGGCGCATTTTCGGCAGGACGCTGAGGTTATTTATCTCGCAGTCCTCCCCGCGAATGCTCAAAGAATAGTACCCCACGATATCCCCGTTTTGCGCATAGCAAAGCATAGGCCTTTTTTCGACGTCCATCTGGTAAAAAAGCCTCTCCTCAGATATTGAAAAGCCGGTAAAGCGGGGCGCGTCCTCCCGCGTGAAGCCGAGCATGTCGGCGACGGTGAGAAAGCTCGTTCTTATCACCCCGACGCAGGCGGGGATCTCGTCTCGGGTTATAGGCCGTATCATTTAATCACCCTATTCAAAAAACAGCTCATGAGCATTTTTGTAAAGTATTTTTTCGCTCTCGTTCCGACTTAAACCGAGGGCATTAAAGCGCTCAAGCTCCTTGCCGAAGTCCCACATCGGGTAGTCGGTCCCGAAAAGAACCCGCTCGGCCCCGTAGGCCCTTATTATCCCGACCGCCTCGTCCTTCGGAAGAAACGCCAGCGAGCTCGAACAGTCGGTCATGAAGCCTTCATAGCCCGAGAGGATC
Source organism: uncultured Clostridia bacterium (assembly GCA_947624745.1). Lineage (GTDB taxonomy): Bacteria > Bacillota > Clostridia > Oscillospirales > Ruminococcaceae > Faeciplasma. Next base: position 12,115 of record CANQLR010000010.1, read on the forward strand.
TCCTGAGCCTCCTTCCAGAAGCTCCAGCCGCCGAAATGAGCGCCTATCACCCGAAGCCCCCCGAAGCTGTCGAAAACCCTTTTGAGCCTTTTCGGGTGAGAAAAATCGCTGCGGGGGTCGCCCATGTGAAGAAGCAGCAGAACGCCCTTGTCGCGGCAGATCTCGTAAATTCTTAAGCATTTCGGGTCGTCAAGCGGCGCGCCCTGAAAGTCGTGGTGCATCTTTACGCCCTTGAGGCCGAGGGAAATGAGCGAGTTTATCTCCGCCTCGGGGTCGGAAGAATCGGGGTGAACGGTGCCGAGCCCCGCAAGGTTCGGGTATGCCTTGATCTCGCCCGCGATGAACGAGTTGATGCTTTCGGTCTGGCTCGGCTTGGTCGCGACCGAAAAAATCACGCTGTGGGTTATGCCGGCGCTCTCCCGCGCGGCGATCATCTCGCTCGCCGAGCCTTTGTAGGCCATCGGCAGGCTGTAAAAATCGCCGATGCTCTTTGAAGCCTTCTCCGCGATCTTGTCGGGGTAAACGTGGCAGTGGCAGTCAATTATCATAGTATCATCTCCGGTATTGTATGATACTACATTTGGGGAGGAATGTCAAGCGCGGAGGAGGAAAATCGGGGAGCGGGAAAGTCGGGGGCGATGATATGGGAGGAACGATGAGAGGGTGGAAGGGGGCGGAGAACGGGCATCGGGGGGCGTATTAAAAGGTGTCGCCGTTGGCGCTGTCAGAGGACAGAGGACAGACATCAGAGGGCAGAATAAAAGGTGTCGCCGTTGGCGACGAATATATAAACGCGTTGAAAAAGGCTTCCCATATATACCGAAAAAACGGGCATTTGTTGCACGGAAATGTGCAACTTTTTTGAAAAAATTTTTTAAATCCTTCTCGGAGTACAAATGTACGGACTATAAAGGAGGTTAAGAAACAAAAAATTGGGGGGATTTTTGTGGAAGGTGACGAAAAGTCTAAGCGTGTTAGAGGCAGGCAAAATAGTTTAACCGGCTAATTTTATGAGAGACAAGCCGAAAAGGTTTCGCCGGCCTTTCCTCAAAAGGCCGCAGGATTCCAAAGGGCAGAGCCCTTTGGTCGCCCGTCGCAACGGGCGAAATCCCCTTTCCAAAAATATCGCAGGAGGGTAGCCAAACAGTCCGACCCCGGGCGAAGCCGCCGCTCCGGCGGGTTCGCTGCGCAACGGGTGCTAAGGTACGAGTCAGAAGTCGATTGGGCGTTGCGTTCTCGACGGGAGTCTCCCCGTTTGCCGAGCGGAGAGTGAGGCAAACTCTGCTCTCGACCGGGGTTTAGCAGAAAGTTTGGGAGTTATGCCATGGTCGTGGGCGAAGCCCCGAGGCGGCAGCGGAGCTGCCGCCGTAAAGGCCGCGCGGAGCGCGGCCTTTGGCGCCCACGGAGTGGGTGCCCGGGGCTTCGCCACGCAGAGTCTGTACTTTGCTGCGGTGGGGCAGCACGGTGTGGGGCGCACCCCGGGCTTCGCCCCGCCCCCAGCGCCCCCGCTGCCAACCCGTTATCCCCTGTCTTCTCCCCGCCCCCCTCCTTAGACCGCGCCCCCAAAAAATATTATTATTTTTTCAAATTCCCTCTTGTAACTCTCAAAAAAATGTGCTATACTTACCTTGGACTAATTTTTACAAAGAAAGAGGATCATTATGAGCATGTTCAAAAAAGATATAGGAATCGACCTCGGCACTGCGAACACCCTCGTTTACGCGAAGGGCAAGGGCATCATTCTTCGCGAGCCTTCCGTCGTCGCGGTGGATACAAAATCCGAGGTCGTCAGATACGTCGGCACCGAGGCGAAAAACATCATCGGCCGCACTCCGGGCTCTATCCGCGCGGTGAGGCCCCTTAAGGACGGCGTTATCGCCGATTTCGACATGACCACCGCCATGCTTCAGGAGTTTATCCGAAAGGCGCTCGGCAACCCGCTTGCCCGCGCAAGAGTAATAATCTGCATTCCCTCCGGCGTTACGGCTGTCGAGAGGCGCGCAGTTAAAGAGGCCGCCGAGGGCGCCGGCGCCAAGAAGGTCGCCATCATCGAGGAGCCTATGGCAGCCGCAATCGGCGCGGGTCTTCCCGTCGAATCCCCTACCGGGTCGATGATTGTCGACATCGGCGGCGGCACCAGCGAGGTCGCGGTCATCTCCCTCTGCGGCATCGTCACCAGCCGCTCGGTCAGGGTCGCGGGGGACGAGTTCGACAACTCCATAATTAACTTCATTAAGAGAAAATACAACCTTCTGATAGGCGAGCGCACCGCCGAGACCATCAAGATCTCCATCGGCTCGGCCTATCCCGGCGACGAGGACACCGAGCTCGAAATAAAGGGCAGAAACCTTCTCACCGGCCTTCCCGAAAACATCACCGTGACCTCGGAGGAGATAAGAGAGGCCCTTTCCGAGTCGCTCTCGCACATCATCGAGGCCATCAAGGTGACCCTTGAGCGCACTCCCCCGGAGCTTTCCGCCGACATCATCGACGCGGGTATAACCCTTGCGGGCGGCGGCGCGCTTTTAAGAGGTCTCGACCTTCTTATCAACGAGGAGACCGGCATTCCCGTTCACATCGCCGAAAGGCCGCTCGACTGCGTTGTCGACGGCACCGGCAAGCTTCTTGACAACATCGAGGAGCTCTCGGAGGTCTTAAACGCCGAGTCGAACAGCTGAAACTCGGCTGATCAACAATAGCCCATCTGCCCCGCACCTTGCGGGGCTTAATCACCTTAAAGGGAGGCGGAGCGCTTGAAGGAGTTTTTCTCGTCGAAAAAGTTCATCGTAATAGCCTGCATCGCGGCTTTTCTGATCGGCGTCATGATTTACGCGGCGGTCAGCTCCTCGAACGCGATCTCCTCCGCCATCGGCACCGCTTTTTCCCCGGTGCAGAAGTTTTCAAACAAAATCTCCGACGCCGTCACCGAAACGATAGACATGCTCATCAACGCGAGGGACTACTACAACGAAAACCTCGCCCTTAAGGAGGAGCTTGCCGAGCTTTACGCGAAAATTTCCGACTATACACAGCTTGAGCAGGAAAACGAGCACCTTCGCGAGATGATAGATCTTGCGGACTCATCGAACGGGATAGAGCTTTCGGAGCCGTGCCAGGTCATCGGCCGAACGGCGAACGACCCCTACGGCTCGTTTTTCATCGACAAGGGCGAAAAGGACGGCATCGAATATTACGACCCGGTCGTGACGGCGAACGGCCTCGCGGGGTATGTGACCGAGGTGCAGTACACCTACTCCAAGGTGACCACCCTTCTTTCAAACGAGCTCTCGCTCGGCGTTTACTGCGTCCGCACAGGCGAAACCGGCGTCATCGAGGGAGGGTATGAGCTCGCCCTCGACGGCAAGGTCAGAATGGTATATATCCCGCTCGAATGCGAGCTTGGCGAGGGCGATATCCTTCTCACCTCCGGCTACAGCGGCACTGTCCCGAAGGGGATAGTCGTCGGTCTTTTGCAGGACAGCTATATCGCCTCGAACGGGCTTTCCCGCTCGGCCGACGTGACACCGGCGGTCGACCCGTACTCCTTAAAAACAGTATTCGTCATCACCGATTTCGACGGGAAAGGCTCTGCTTATGACGAGGAGAACTGACGCGCCGAAGGCCGTTAAGCCGGGGGTCAGAACGGTCATAAAATGGGTGATATTCTCGCTTTTAATGGTGATCGGCTTCACCACCTCCACTGCGGGAAACGGCGGTTCGACCGGGCTTTTTCTTTTCCCGCTCGCGATAGCCGTCTCGGTCTATGAAAGCGAGATACCCGCCTGCATATACGGCTCCTGCGCGGGGCTTCTTTTGGACGTTTCCCTCGGGAAGCTCCCGGGGTTCACCGCGCTTTGGCTCTGCCTTTGCTGCGCGGGGCTTTCGGCGCTCTTTTCAAATCTACTGAGAAAAAATATCGTAAACTACTTGATTACATTTTCCCTCACCGGGGCGATATACCTCGGCGCGGACTATTACTTTTACTACAAGATCTGGGCATACGAGGGCTACGAGCTGATATTCAAAAAGCTCCTTTGGCCCTCGGCTCTGAAAACGCTCGCCTGGGCGATCCCGGCATACATTATTATATATATCGTCGAGCGTTTAAGCGGCGTGTTCAGAAAGCTCACGCTCGAACAGCAGGACGAAAACATTGAGCGCATTTAGCGGGGGGCGGCGAATGAAAAAGGCTTTTGAAACGTTAAGAATAGTGATAATCACCGCCGTGCTCGCGGTGGCTGTGGTCTTTGCGGGCTCCGAGCTGATGAAGATCCAGGTCGTCGACGGCGAGATGTATCTGCAGATGTCCCGCTCGTCCAAGACCGCGACCCAGACGGTATCCGCCGCGAGGGGGCAGATAGTCGACACGAACGGCGTGCCTCTCGTGAAAAACAGGGTGTCCTATAACGTCGTGATAAACCGCTCCTTCTTCCCCGACTCGAAGGAGGCGCAGAACGAGGTCATACTCAAGGTCGCGAAGATCCTCAAAGCCGACGGGATAATGTGGATAGACGATCTGCCGATAACCCGCGAGAGGCCATACGCCTACACCCTCGACGAAAACGACAGAAAGGTCTCGCAGATACACGAAAAGCTGCGGCTGAACTCCTATGCGACGGCGGAAAACTGCATCGACGCGCTCGTGAAGGAGTACGACATCTCGAAAAATTACACCAACGAGGAGAAGCGCATCATCGCGGGTGTGAGATACCAGATGATACTGGCGGATTTTTCCTCCTCGACCGACTATGTTTTCGTTAAGGACGTCCCGATCGAGACCGCCTCGAAAATCAGGGAGCTCAACTATCAGATCTCCGGCGCGGGGGTGGTCGAGGACGCGGTGAGGGTCTATTCCTCGGGCGACATCTTCCCCCACGGGATAGGCTATGTCGGCCCGATATATGCCGAGGAGTACCCGGCTCTTAAAGAGGCGGGGTATCTCATCAACGACACCGTCGGCAAGGCGGGGATCGAAAGGGCGATGGAAACGAGCCTTCGCGGAAAGCGCGGGGAGAAGATCATCACCGTGAGCTCCGACGGCGAGATCACCGAGGAGATCACCAAAGAAGCCGTCCCGGGGCAGACGGTAATGCTTACCATCGACAGCGAATTTCAGAAAAAGCTTCAAAATATTTTGGGGGAGTTTATCGGCTCGTTGGCCGATGGCACGCTGACGAAGCAGGACTATGATTTTACGGCCTGCTCCTCCGGCGCGATAGTCGTCGAGGACGTCAAGACCGGCGCCATAAAGGGCGTTGCGACCTGGCCGAACTACGACATAAACGACCTTATTAACGACTATTCCTCGGTGCTTTCCGCCGACGGCCAGCCGCTTTATAACCGAGCTCTCGACGGGCTTTACCGCCCCGGCTCGGTGATGAAAACCGTCACTGCGACGGCGGCGCTCTCGGAGGGAGTCATAACCGATCAGACAAAGCTCACCTGCAACCTAAACATGCGGTATCTCGACATCGAGGTGCACTGCACCGGCAGCCACGGCTCGATAAACGTGGTGACGGCTCTCCAAAAAAGCTGCAACATCTTCTTCTATCAGGTGGTGCAGCAGATGGGCCTCGACGGGCTTTTAAAGTATGAATCGCTCTACGGCCTCGGGGAGAGCACAGGGCTCGAGATCCCGAGCGCGAAGGGATATTTAGCCTCGCCCGACACCTTTGCGCAGCTCGGGCTGGAGTGGACGGTGGGGCAGGTCTTACAGGCCGCCATCGGGCAGTCCGAGGTCGCGGTCACGCCGCTGCAGATGTGCTCTTTGGCGGCTACTATAGCCAATCGCGGGGTGAGGCTAAGACCGCACCTTGTCGAGTCGCTCTGGGACTATAACATGACCGAAATGCTCTCCGAGACCGAGCCGGTGGAGGACGCGGTCGTTCCCTGCTCGGCGGAGGATTACGACACCATCATCGCGGGAATGAAGCTCGCCGCCGAAAACACTACCGCGGCGCAGTATTACGAGACGAACGAGCAGGCGAAGTACCTCTCGCAGTTTTCCTTACAGGCGCTGCCGTACCCCGCAGCTATAAAGACCGGCACCCCGCAGGCCTCGAACGAGGCGACCCAGAACTCGACCGTGGTCGGCTTCTATCCGGCGGATGATCCCGAGATAGCCTTCGCGGCGGTGATCGAAAACGGCGAATACTCGAAGTATCTCGTGAGAAAGATAATCGAGGCGTATTACGGCTATGAAAGCGGCGTCGAGGAGGTCTCGAAGGGGATATACCGCAGCGTTATCACGAACCTTCCCGAGAGCGATACGTCTGAAGCGGCTTTAAACTGATGAAGTATTCTGAAAATTTTGTGTACTGCTCAATTTTTTATCAAAAAAGCTTTGACAATTCGATAAAATTGTGGTAGAATACTAATTGTCTAACAAATAATGATGCTCTCGGGCTCGCAAAGGGCGGGCCGAATAAACAATAACACGACAAAACACAAGGAGGGCTATTTATGCACATAGCACTTATTGCGCATGACTCTAAAAAAGAGCTTATGATCCAATTCTGCATTGCCTACAGCGGCATTCTTAGCAAGCACTCCCTCTGCGCTACCGGCACCACCGGCAAACAGGTATCCGAGGCCACCGGGCTCCAGATACAGAAATACCTCATAGGCTCGCAGGGCGGGACCGAACAGATAGGCTCGCGCATCTCCTGCAACGAGATCGACCTTCTGATCTTCTTCCGCGACCCCTTGAACCGCAAGCCTACCGAACCGAACGAGCAGGATATACTTCGGCTCTGCGACGTTCACAATATCCCCGTGGCGACGAATATCGCGACGGCGGAGGCGCTCATCATGGCTCTTGAAAGAGGAGATCTTGACTGGCGCGAATATGTAAGATAACAAAATATTTCATATGCTTGGAACGGAAGAGTAGCCTTTTTTCGGGACTTCAGAGAGAACGCGGCCGGTGAAAGCGTTCGCCCAAAAACGGCGAAGGACATCCGCGAGCATCCGGGTGACAAAGCCCGGACGTCCCCCCGCGTTAAGGGGAAATGAGAGGCCGCTTCGGCGGCAACTAAGGTGGCAACACGGCCGAGCGTCGTCCTTATTTTCGGGGACGGCGCTTTTTAATTTATACCGAAAGGATTTGTTGAAATGATTCTGAAAAGACCAAAGGGCACGCAGGACATAACCCCCGGCGTGATCAACCGCTGGAGGACCGTCGAGACGGCGGCATCGGGGCTTGCCGAGCAGTTCGGCTTCCGCGAGATAAGGACCCCCGTTTTCGAGGAGACCGGGCTTTACGTCCGCTCGGTCGGCGACACCTCCGACGTCGTCACGAAGGAGATGTATACCGTCTCCTCAAAGGGCGACGACGCCTTCACCCTAAGGCCCGAGGGCACCGCCGGGGTCATCAGGGCGCTACTTGAAAACGGCATTCTGAACGAGGGCTTCCCGCAGAAGGTGTACTATATTATCCCCTGCTACCGCCACGAAAAGCCGCAGGCAGGGCGCTTCCGTGAATTTCGTCAGTTCGGGGTCGAGATGGCGGGCTCTGCCTCGCCCTACGCCGACGCGGAGATAATTCTTCTGGCAGCGAGCGTTCTGGACGCCTGCGGGCTCGAAAATGTCGAGCTGCACCTCAACTCCATCGGCTGCCCCGAGTGCCGCGCAGAGTACCGAAAAGCCCTCAAAAGCTACTTCGAGCCGCATATCGGTGAGATGTGCGACACCTGCCGCGACCGTCTCGAAAAAAATCCGATGAGGCTTTTGGACTGCAAATCCCCCGTCTGCAAGGAAATAGCCAAAAACGCCCCCGTCATCACCGACTACCTCTGCGGCGGGTGCAGGGAGCACTTTGAAAAGCTCAAATCCATCCTTGACGGCTACGAGATAAAATACACCGTCGACCCGAGGATAGTCAGGGGTCTCGACTACTATACCCGCACCGTTTTCGAGTTTATCTCGAACGATATCGGCGCGCAGGGCACCGTCTGCGGCGGCGGAAGATACGACGGGCTTATTTCGGAGCTCGGCGGACAGCCCACCCCCGCGCTCGGCTTCGGAATGGGTCTCGAGCGGCTGATACTTTGCATGGAGGCCGCCGGGGTCGAATTCGACCCGCCCAAGACCCCCGATCTTTACATCGCGCCGATGGGCGAGCGGGCCCAGGAAAAGGCCGCGCTTCTGTGCGACGCCGTACGCAGGGCGGGCTATGCGGCGGAGTTCGACCTCATCGGCAGGGGGATAAAGCCGCAGATGAGATACGCCGACAAGGTCGGGGCGAAGTTCGTCTGCGTTTTGGGTGACAACGAGCTCGACTCGGGCGAGGCGAAGCTGAAAAACATGAAAACCGGCGAGGAGACCCCGGTCAGGCTCGAGGATTTCATCTCGGCGTTCAACAGCCTGCTTTTGAACGAGATGTTCGGGAGCAATTTTTCGGAGGAATTCGGCAGCATTTTAAACGACCTCCCGGCGGAGGATACCGCGCCGAATAACGAATGATAATACTATATTATATATAAGGAGATTTACTATGGACAGTCTTAAGAATTTCAAACGCAGCCATTACTGCGGCGAGGTGCCTTTAGAGCCCTGCGAGGTCGCGGTCTGCGGCTTCGCCCAGAAGATAAGAGACCTCGGAAACCTCATATTCATCGACCTTCGCGACCGCACCGGGATAGTTCAGCTCGCTTTCGGCGACTATACCGACCGTGAGGTCTTTGAAAAGGCCCGCTCGGTAAGAAACGAATACGTTCTGGCGGCAGTCGGCGACATCTCCCCGAGAGAGAGCGTGAACAAGGATATCCCCACCGGAACGGTCGAAATAAAGGTAAAAGAGCTTCGCATTATCTCGAAGGCCGAGACCGCGCCGTTTGAGATATCCAATTCGGACAAGGTCAACGACGAGCTCAAGCTCAAATACCGCTATCTTGACCTGAGAAACCAGCGCCTCACGAAAAACATCATCACCCGCCACAACATCGCCCGCATAACCCGCGAATATTTCTACGAAAACGGGTTCATCGAGATCGAAACGCCGATGATGATGAAATCCACCCCCGAGGGCGCGAGGGACTATCTTGTGCCGTCAAGGATACACGCCGGGAAATTCTACGCCCTGCCGCAGTCGCCGCAGATCTACAAGCAGCTTCTGATGGTCGCGGGGTTTGACAGATATATCCAGCTCGCCCGCTGCTTCCGGGACGAGGACCTTCGCGCAGACCGCCAGCCCGAGTTCACGCAGATCGACCTCGAAATGTCCTTTGTCGACGAGGAGGATATCCGCAGCATGGCGGAGGGCTGGCTGAAACGGCTGTTCAAGGAGATAAAGGGCATCGACATCGAAACTCCCCTGCCGAGAATGACCTTCGCCGACGCCATGAACCGCTACGGCACCGACAAGCCCGACACCCGCTACGGCATGGAGATCATTGACATCTCCGACATCGCCGCAAAGACCGATTTTACGGTGTTCAAGGGCGCGGTCGAGTCGGGCGGGACGGTCCGTGCGATAGTCGCCGAGAACGCGGCGGCGGTATACACCCGCAAGGAGATAGACAAGCTCGTCGAGCACGCAAAGGGGATCGGCGCGAAGGGGCTTTCCTACATTCGCCTGACCGACGACGGCGTGAGCTGCTCGTTCGCGAAGTTCCTTAAAGAAGGCGAGCTGGAGGAGATCTTGGAGCGCGTCGGCGCGAAAAAGGGCGACGTCGTTTTCATTGCGGCCGACCGCAAAAAGACCGTCTGCACCGTACTGGGCGCTATCCGTCAGATGGCCGCGAAAAAATTAGACATCATCCCCGCCGACAAGTTCAACCTTCTTTGGATAGTTGAAATGCCCTTCTTCGAGTTCAACGAGGATACCGGCGCGTGGGAGGCCGCGCACCACCCGTTCACCATGCCCCTCGAGGAGTGCCTGCCCTATCTCGACAGCGACCCAGAAAAGGTCAGGGCGACGGCGTTCGACCTCGTTCTGAACGGGACCGAGCTCTGCTCCGGCTCGATGAGGATCACCGACCCCGAGCTCCAAAACAGAATGTTCGAGGCTTTGGGCCTCACCGACGAGGAGATAGAGGCGAAATTCGGCTTCTTGGTGGACGCCTACAAGTACGGCGCTCCCCCGCACGGAGGCATGGGCCTCGGGCTCGACCGTATCTCGATGATACTCTGCGGCGCGGATAATCTGAGGGATGTCGTCGCGTTCCCGAAGGTGCAGAACGCCAGCGAACTGATGAGCGGCTGCCCGTCGCCGGTCGACGAAAAGCAGCTCAAGGAGCTAAGCATCGCGACTGTCGCGGAGGAATAAGCTTATGAAAAAGACGCTGCTTTTTTCTTTATTGCTTATTATGAGTTTGATGCTGGCGGCTTGCGGAAATAATAATCAGGGAACGTATTATCCGGACAGCAACGAAATGCAAAGTAATCTTGAAGGTAAAAACTATACCGTCTGCGTATCAACAATGGTACAGAACGATAGCACAATAACTGTTTTGACTGCAACAAAAGGGGATGAATTTATTGATTTCTACTGGTTTGACAATGACAAAGAGGTTGACGATATAGCGACGAGTCTGGAATCCAAGCATGACGGCTACGCTAAATTAGTCAGTATAAAAAATGACGAAAAGTTCGGAAATCTGGTTTTTTGTTCAACCGAAAAAGCGATGGAAGATTCGGGGATCGTTATTGCCGGCGATGTAAAAGTCAATGTCGATGTAAAGGCCAATACAGATTGAATGCGACGATACGATAAAATCCCGTTAAATACGCGCTTCTACACACAAAAAGCAGGCGGTTTGCCCCTCTGAGATAAGAAAACAAGAGTGCCCGGCGGGCACTGCGAAGCACCGCATAGTCGGTCAAAGCCGTCAGATTCAAGGCGGCGGCTCGCACGCACTCCTTTGTGGAATGCAAGAGCCGCCAACGATGAAGATGGCGGCTTTGAGTCAGATTATGCGGGCTTGTTTTCTTATTGAAGAGGGGCTTTCTTCGCCTGCTTTTGCTGTTTTATGCGGGTCAGCCTGACCGCTCCCCTTTTTTAATCAATCAGATCAAGTATCAGCACCTTGTCGCTGTTTAAGAGCCAGTTTTCGTCCCGCTCCATCTCCCTCCACTGCGACACGGTCCCCGCAAAGCTTATCCGCTCGGCGGGCTCGTTGCTTGCGCCGGACGCGCTCACCGACCAAAATCCGAGCTTTTTCAGGGTCGAGGGCAGTACTATCTCGCGGATATACTCATAATCGTTAAGTCCGTATTCCTTTATCTCGCTCACCCCCTCGGGTATGACCACCCTGTCCGCCGAAATGCCCCTGTAGGCAAACGGCGCCACCGCTTTGACGCTGCCGTCGCTCGGAACGTCCTCCGGCGAGATCATGAACAAAAGCTCTCCCACGCGGGATATAATGCAGTTGTTTTGGCTGTAATAAACGGGGTTTTCGGGATCTATCTCGACCCGCACGAGGCTTTCGCAATACGAGAACGGGCTTCCGCCGCTTTCGCCGAAGCCGTCGCCGTCAAGCCTTTCGACGCTCGCGGGGATATAAACGCTCTCAAGAAGCGTCCTGCTGAACGCCTTGCACCCGATCTCGCGTATCCCCTCCGGCAGATCTATCTCCGAAATGGGGCAGCCCATGAACGCGCAGTAGCCTATCTTTTCAAGGCCGTCGGGCAGCTCTGCCGAGGTAAGCCTCGTGCTCTGAAACGCCTTGCCGCCGATCTCTTTAAGGCTCTCGGGCAGGACAATTTTTTCGAGTCCGCTGTGGGTGAACGCGTCGTCGCCGATATATTCGACCCCGCCGGGAATTTCGACATATGTCAGCGCCGTGCAGCGCGCAAACGCCTCTGCGGGTATCTCCGTGAGGTTTTTCGGCAGGGTAACTTCCCTAAGCGCCTCGCAGCCCGAAAAAACGCTCTTGCCGAGGCTCTCGACCGCCTCCGGCAGCCTTGCGCTTATAAGCTTTTCGCAGTCCGCAAACGCGTAGCCCTCGATAATTTTCACGCTGTCGGGTATGATCAGTTTTTCTATCGGACAGCCGCGAAACGCCGCCTCGCGTATCGCCACGACCGTGTCGGGGATAATAACCGAAGTGACCGATCTCTCCCCGCGGAATGCTCGAAGCCCGATCTCCTTTACCGGCACGCCGTCAAATTCGGAAGGTATCTCGATATCGCCTCCCGCATTTTTCCCGAGCCCCGTGACGGTGTAAAAGCTCCCGTCGGGGCTGAGCTCCATCGCGAGGACGTTTTTCTCTCCCTCGCCGTCGCCGACGGTCCGCTTCGGCTGGCGGTCGAGAAATATAAAGAGCGCCGCGACCGCGATCAGCGCTGCCGTTCCCAAAATCAGGGAGGGAAGATATTTTCTCATCATGACACCTTCTTTATAATATATATAAGTAAATGCGCGGGACTCGGGTTTTATTGCACGGGGGCGGAAAAAATCATGGCGCCGGAGCAACAAAAATATTACAAAAAGTATAAATTTCAAAAAATTTTTCATAACCCCTTGACAAGTCGGAGGAAATGGTATATAATATACGGTGTAAAGCTGAGCAGCTTTACATTTACCACGACATTTAGTGGTCGGTCTGCTTTTCGGAGGGTGATATTGTGGCTAAGGACTTAAAATTCTCTGCGCTGTTGGATATTTACGGCGGTGTTCTCACCGAAAAACAGAAGGATATGCTCGAATTATATTACAACGAGGATTTATCCCTTTCCGAGATCGCCGAGCAGGCGGGTATCTCCCGCCAAGGAGTGAGAGACTCCATCAAGCGCGGCGAGGAAACTCTTTCGGAGCTTGAGGAGAAGATCGGCGTCGCGGCCATCTACGAGAAATACGACGCGATCTTGGACGGCGTTATAAAGGCCGCCGACGGCATAATCGCCGACTGCCGCTCGTATACCACGACGAAAAACGTCATCGAGAAGCTCGAGAGAATGAAAAACGCCGTTTCAAGCGGCAGAAACTGACTTAAGGAGAGTGCGCGCCAATGGCTTTTGAAGGTCTTTCCGAGAAGCTGTCGGGTGTATTTAAAAAGCTTAAAAATCGCGGCAAGCTTTCGGAAGCCGACGTCAAGGCCTGCATGAAAGAGGTCAGGATGGCGCTTTTGGAGGCCGACGTCAGCTACAAGGTCGTCAAGGACTTTGTCGCGAAGCTCACCGAGCGCTGCGTCGGCGAGGAGGTGCTTTCGAGCCTCACCCCCGCCCAGCAGGTCATCAAGATAACCAACGAGGAGCTCATCGCGCTGATGGGCGAGTCGAACACAAAGATAAACTTCCCCTCGAAGCCGCCCTGCGTGATCATGATGTGCGGCCTTCAGGGAAGCGGCAAGACCACCCACGCGGCGAAGCTCGCGAAGTACTTCAAGGGCATGGACCGCCGGCCGATACTCGTCGGCTGCGACGTTTACCGCCCCGCCGCCATCGAACAGCTCAAGATAAACGGCGACAGAGCGGGTGTTCCTGTGTTCGAGATGGGTCAGGGCGACCCGAGAGTTATCGCCCGCGAGGCCTTGAAGCACGCCCGGGATCACGGAAATGACATAGTTATAATAGATACCGCGGGACGCTTGCAGATCGACGAGGAGCTCATGGCGGAGCTTAAGGATCTTAAAAAGATCGCCGAGCCGTCCGAGATAATCCTTGTCGTCGACGCCATGACCGGCCAGGAGGCCGTGAACGTTGCCAAGACGTTTGATACCGAGATCGGAATAGACAGCGTTATCTTAACGAAGCTCGATTCCGACACCAGGGGCGGCGCCGCGCTTTCGGTTCTGGCCGCTACGGGCAAGCCGATAAAATTCGTCGGCACCGGCGAAAAGCTTGACGATTTCGAGGCGTTTCACCCCGAGAGAATGGCCTCGCGCATTCTCGGCATGGGCGACGTTTTGTCCCTCATCGAAAAGGCGCAGAACGCCATGGACGAGAAGGAAGCCGAAAAGATGGCCCAAAAGCTCGAAAAGGGCGGCTTCGACCTCAACGACCTGCTGGATCAGATGAAGCAGATCAAGAAAATGGGCTCCCTGCGCTCCATTTTGGAGATGATGCCCGGCGCGGGGAAGATCGACGAGAGCCAGATAGACGAGAAGCAGCTCCCGCGCACCGAGGCGATGATACTTTCGATGACCCCGGCCGAGCGCGCAAAGCCCTCGATAATAAACCACCCGCGCAAGCTTCGCATCGCCGCGGGCAGCGGAACGAGGGTCGAGGACGTGAACCGACTGCTTCGTCAGTATGAACAGATGCAGAAGCTTATGAAGCAGATGGGCATAACCGGCTCGGGCAAAAACGGCAAGGGAAAGAGAAGAAAATTCATTCCCGGCCTGCCGAAGAACTTCATGAGCGAGCTTGACAACATGAAGTAAAAAAAGCTTTCAACGGCGGAACTTCATATCCACGCAGCGACGCCTTGAAATAAAACTTGATATTCTAACTCTGCTCACCGAAAAGGGGGTGTAAAAATGGCAGTTAAGATCAGATTACGCCGCATTGGCGCCAAGAAGGATCCTTTCTACAGGATCGTCGTCGCCGACTCGCGCTATCCCCGCGACGGTAGGTTCATTGAGGAAATAGGCTACTATGACCCCACCACCGAGCCCGCAGCCTTTAAGGCCGACGCCGAGAAGGCAAAAACCTGGATGGCACAGGGCGCACAGCCCACGGATACCGTTAAGGCGCTGTTCAAGAAGAACGGTATACTCTAATCCAATCACAATTCAACGAAAGGACGTTCCCCCACGAGGGGACAGGTAAACAAAAAATGACAGAGCTTTTAAAAAACATCGCGGCAGGGCTTGTCGATGACAAGTCCGCTGTCGAAGTAACAGTCGACGAGCCGAACGAAGAGGGCGTGATCGTGTATCACCTGCACGTCGCTCCCGATGATATGGGCAGAGTTATAGGTAAGCAGGGCAGAATAGCCAAGGCCATTCGCACTCTTATGCGTTCCGCCGCCGCTAAAGCGAACCAGGAGATCATGGTCGAGATCGACTGACCATACCTAACCCCGAGGAGTTTGCCGCCGTCCGCGGCAGGCTCCCGAGGGAAAGACCCTTTTGACAGGATACGCGGTTCAGAGAATGAGCCGCATTTTTCTTAGGATGATATCATGAAAAAATACCTTGAAACAGTTAAAATAACCTCCGTCCACGGTATCAAGGGCGAGGTGAACGCCGAGGCCTGGTGCGACAGCCCGAGCGATCTTAGGCGCCTTAAGACCCTCTACAGCCGCGGCGGCGAGAAAAAATATACCCTTGAAAGGGCGAGGGCGAAGTCGGACACCATGGCGATATTGAAATTCGCGGGGATAGACTCCCCCGAGGAGGCGATAAAGCTCCGGGGCATGGTCCTTTGCGCCGACAGGGACGACCTTAAGCTCCCCGAGGGCAGCTATTTCATTCAGGACCTCATCGGGCTCGAGTGCTTCTCCGAGACCGGCGAGCCGCTCGGCAAAATCACCGACGTTTTAGAGACCGGCGCGAACGACGTCTATGAAATAGATAAGGGCGGGAAGAAGTTTTACGTCCCCGCGGTGCCGTCGGTGATACTTAAAACGGATATTCAAAACGGAAGAATGGATATCCTTAAAATGGAGGGACTTTTCGATGAGGATTGACATAGCGACCCTTTTCCCGGAGATCTGCGAGACCTACCTCGGCCAGTCGATAGTCGGCAGGGCGCGGAACAAGGGCGTTTTCGAGCTTTACTGCCACCAGATACGGGACTACGCCTTTGACAAGCACCGCCGCGTCGACGACACCCCCTACAGCGAGCGGCAGGGAATGCTCCTTATGGCCGAGCCGATCTGGCAGTGCTTTAAAGCCGTCGTCGGCGAGAGAAAGCCGAAGGTCATCTATATGTCCCCGCGCGGAAAGGTCTTGGATCAGAAAAAGCTCAAGGAGCTTGCCGAGGCGAGGGAGGATCTTTTTATCCTCTGCGGCCACTACGAGGGGGTCGACCAGCGCGTTCTCGACCGAATGGAGGCCGAGGAGATCTCGATCGGCGACTATGTCCTGACCGGGGGCGAGCTCCCCGCGATGATACTTGCCGACGGCGTCGTGAGGCTTTTGGACGGCACTCTCTCGCAGGAGGACTGCTTCATGGACGAAAGCCACTACAACGGCCTCTTAGAGTATCCCCAGTACACGAAGCCGCAGGTCTGGGACGGCTACGAGGTGCCGGAGGTCCTGGTCTCGGGCCATCGGGCGAACATTCTTCGCTGGCGGCGGGAAAAATCCCTCGAGGAGACCTATCTTAAGCGCCCCGAGCTTTTAAAGACCGCTCCCCTGACCCCTCAGGACGAGGCGTATTTAAGCGAGCTCGAGGCCCGTTATGTCGACATGGCCGAGTTTTTCGAGGGAAAATTCCGTTAATTCCCACGCAAAATTTTGGAATTCTGTATTCTTGTATATGTATGTAAATTAGTGGTTTGGTCAATATGTATCTAAAAGCTAATTATTATCGTGCAATTTTAACAAAAGTCGCGCCCTAAATTTGCCGTCGACTAATCAATAAGCAGAAATTTTGCCCGAAACCCCGAAAACCCGGTATTTGTCCGTTGACTTAAAGGAAAAAAATCTATATACTAATCGTAGGTCAATCAAAAGTCGAGGCCGAACGCGTCATGCGAAAAAAACGGTCCCTGTATATTTTGAAACTGAAACGGAGAGTATTGTTATGTTCGTAAAAGATGTAGTAGTCAAAAACCAGATCGGTCTTCACGCACGTCCCGCGACCTTCTTCATCCAGAAAGCCAACGAGTTCAAGTCGTCCATCTGGGTCGAAAAGGAGGAGCGCAGGGTAAACGGCAAGAGCCTTCTCGGCGTTCTCTCGCTCGGCATCATCGGCGGAGTAAGCATCCGCATCATCGCCGACGGACCCGATGAGGAGGAAGCTGTTTCGGGGCTCGTATCCCTTGTTGACAGCGAATTTGCCGAAGAGGCAAGGTAAGAAGCTTGCCCCGTTAAAAGACGCCAAAAAGCCGTCGAGAGCTGCTCGGCGGCTTTGCTTTTTTCCGGGGGAAGTCGGCGGAAAACGTCGGAATGTATAGCTCTTAGGGCTTTCTTTGTGCAACTTTTCGGGCCTCCTTTGTATGTTTTGGCACAATTTCGGGCGATTTTGAGGCATAAAATTTCTGTCTTGGTAATTCTGTATAAAAAAAGCGTAATTTTTTTGTCGTATTCACACTTTATTAACACATCGGTCAAAAAATAATGATATAATTCTAAAGAACTGATTTCATCGTCATTTTGCGGCTATTATGTCAGCATATCGTCATGAAAAATTTATTTGCAGGGAGACTAAAATAATGCCTAACAGATTTTTCCAAGGTATCGTACACCAGATGAGTGAAACAGTCGGATGCGAGATCGGAGTTGTGGACGAAAGCGCCGTCGTCGTCGCGTGCAGCGACATATCCAAGGTCGGCAGCTCGAACGAGTTCGTTTCCTTGGATCTCAACGAGACCTACGACTATTTCGTTCGCGACGGCTATACCTACAAGCCCTTCGGCACCAAGAGCCGCAACGAGTACGCGGTATTTGTTGAGGGAACCGATGAATCGGCCTATAAGACCGCTTCGATGCTCTGCGTGTCCCTCTCAAATTTGCAGCAGTTCTATGACGAGAAGTATGACAGAACGAATTTCGTTAAAAACGTCGTGCTCGACAATATCCTTCCCGGCGACATCATGATAAAAGCCCGCGAGCTTCACTTCAACAACGAGGCTCACCGCGTGGTCCTTCTTATCAGGATAGTCTCCTCGAACGACGTTTCCGCCTTCGATGTGATCCAGAACCTCTTCCCCGACAAGAACAAGGACTTTGTCTTCACGACCTCCGAGACGGACATCGTTCTTATTAAGGACGTCCGCCCGAACATCGAGCCGCAGGACCTTGAAAAGCTCGCGTTTTCCATCGCCGACACCCTTTCGAGCGAGTTCTATACCCGCGTCAACGTCGGCATCGGCACCGCCGTCGACAGCGTAAGGGCCCTGGCCGTTTCCTTCAAGGAGGCACAGATCGCCCTCGAGGTCGGAAAGGTCTTCGACACCGACAAGACCATCATAAGCTATGAAAACTTAGGCATCGCCCGGCTCATCTATCACCTGCCGACGACCCTCTGCGAGACCTTCTTAAAAGAGGTCTTCAAGAAGGGCTCCATCGAATCCCTCGACCAGGAGACCCTCTTCACGATCCAGAAATTCTTTGAAAACAACCTCAACGTCTCCGAGACGTCAAGAAAGCTCTTCGTGCACAGAAACACCCTTGTGTACCGGCTCGAAAAGATCAAGAAGCTCACCGGTCTCGACCTTAGGGAGTTCGATCACGCGATAATCTTCAAGATCGCCCTCATGGTCAAGAAATATCTCTCGTCCGAGCCGACAAAGTTCTGATAACGCGTTCCCGAAAGGAGTAACCTTTAACGTGGTAGAATTTCGCAATGTTTCCTATACATACCCGTCGGGACAGCACGCCCTCAACCGCATCAACCTCAAGATAGACGACAGCGAGTTTGCGTTCGTCGTCGGCGCCAACGGCGCGGGAAAATCAACGCTGATAAAACTCATCCTCCGCGAGCTCACCGCCACCGAGGGCGAGGTCATCGTCAACGGCTTCAATCTTTCGACCATGAAAAAGCGGAAGATCCCGAAGCTTCGGCGCACCATCGGCGTTGTTTTTCAGGACTTTCGGCTGATCCCCAACATGACGGTCTACGACAACGTGGCGTTCGCCCTTCGGGTGATAGACGCCCCGACAAAATATATCAGAGCCCGCGTCCCATACGTCATAAGCCTTGTCGGGCTGACCGAAAAGGCCCGCTCCTATCCGAACGATCTTTCGGGCGGCGAGCAGCAAAGGGTCGCGCTTGCAAGAGCCTTGGTGAACGACCCCCAGCTTCTTATCGCCGATGAGCCGACCGGCAACGTCGACCCCGCAAGGAGCTTCGAGATAGTCGATCTTTTAAAGGCAATAAACGCCTGCGGCACGACGGTGCTGATGGTCACCCACCAGCACGACCTCGTCAAGTACTTCGGCGGGCGTATCATAAACATAAACAGCGGCACCATCGCCTTTGATGAATTCATAGGAGGCGAAAATGAGACTTAGCAGCTTTAAATACCTCGTGAAGCAGGGCTTTACGGGCATTTGGTTCAACCGCATAAACTCGTTTGCCTCGCTCTGCGTGATAACCATTTCGCTGATGATGGTGGGCATTTCGGTGCTCCTGTCGATGAACATAAACAGCATGATCGGCTCTATCGAGTCGCGAAACGAGGTCATCGTCGTCATCACCGACGGCACCCCCGAAAACAACGTCGCCCTTCTCGGCGACCAGCTGAGGGGCAACCCGAACATCTTCGAGGTCAATTTCTACTCCAAGGACGACGCCTGGGCGGGAATGCTCGAAACGATGACCGAGGAGGAGAAGCACGACTTCCGCTATATCCGCGAAAACCCCCTGCCCGACTGCTACAGGATCCGGGTCAGCGACATCGACAAGCTCTCAAAGACCGTGGCGGAGATTTCCTCCCTCGACTTTGTCGACTCGGTCCAGTCGCCGGACGATTTCGCCTCGATCCTCGTCGGGATAAGAAACGTCACCACGCTTCTTTTCTCTGCGGTGACTCTCTCGCTGATAATCGTCTGCTTCGTCATTATCTCGAACTCGACGCGCGCTTCGGTTTACGCCCGCCGCCGCGAGATAAACATAATGCGCTACGTCGGAGCGTCGAAATCCTTCATTGAGATACCGTTCTTCGTCGAGGGGCTCATAATCGGGCTTCTCTCGGCGGGCATCGCCTACGGGATAACCTGGTTCGCTTATAAAGAGGTCTACGCCATGTTCTCGAGCGACGTAAGCATGTACTCGATATTCGGCCTTAAGGCCCTCATTCCGTTTGATACAATCGCTATACCCACCGCCGTCGCATATCTGGTGTGCGGGGTGATATTGGGCGCGCTCGGCACGGTCGTGTCCGCGAGAAAGCACCTGAACGTTTAAGAAAGGAGCTTTTGTGAGACCGCTTTTAAAAAAGCTCGCGACGGTGATAATAGCCCTCGCGATAGCCTTTTCGGCGCTTTGCGTAGGAGGCCCGAAGCTTTCGGCCGACGAACAGAGCGAGCTTGAGGACAAGATAGCTTCGAGCAAGGAAAGGCAGAAGGAAATAAAGAAAAAAATAGAAGCCACCAAGGACGACATCTCCAAGGAAAAGGAGAATCAGGAGGCGATAGATGAGCAGATCGAGGAGGTCGAGGACTATCTTGCGGACCTGAGCAAGCTCATCGGCGACTATGAGGACCAGATCGAGGCCTTGGAGGACGAGATAGCCGTTTTGGAGGCCGAGATCGCCATTCAGGAGAAGAAGATATCCGACCGCGAGGCAAGCGCCGAGGATATATCCTATCGCTACGGCCAGTCGCTCCGCTCGATATATCTGAACGGCAACAACTCGACGGCGTCGATAATACTCGGCTCCCGCGACTTTTTCGACATGCTCATGAGAATGGAGTTTGTAAAGCGGATCGCCGACTATAACGACGACCTGATACAGTCTTTACACGACGCGATAACCGACCTTGAGGCGGCGGAGCTCGAGCTTGCCAACCAGCAGGCAGCCCTGGACGAGACCAAGACCCTCACCGAGCAGAAAAAGGCCGACACCGAGGCGCAGAAGGCAGAGTGGGACTCGAAGCTTTCGGAGCTCGAGGACCTGTACGACCAGTCAAAGGCCGCCCAGAAGCTCCTTGAAAAGCAAAAGGACAGCTTAAACGCCGACCTTCAGGACGCGATAGACGAGCAGGAGAAGTATAACGACGAGCTCGAGGAGCTTATCCGCCAGAAGGCAAGGGCGCAGTATATGGGCGATCTGCCGGAGGGCACCTTCCTCTGGCCCTGTCCCGGAAACTATAAGATAACCTCGGGCTACGGCGCCCGCCCCGAAAACTATCACAAGGGAATAGACATCGGCGCTCACAAGGGCGACGACATAACCGCTGCAAACTCGGGGATCGTGCTTACGGTCTATAACGGCTGCACGCACAACTACGGAAAAAGCGGCTCCTGCGGCTGCGGAGGCGGCTTCGGCAACTACTGCATCATAGATCACGGCGGCGGATACCAGACCCTTTACGGCCACGCCACCAAGATAACCGTCCACGAGGGCGACGCTGTGAACACCGGCGACGTGATAGGACAGGTCGGCTCGACGGGCTGGTCTACCGGCTTCCACCTTCACTTTGAAATAAGGGTGAACGGCGAGAGACTCAACCCCGAAAAGTTCGATATCAAGAAATACTAAGGAAGGCTTATGAACCGTAAAATACCGCTCGGACTGGCTATCGCTCTAATGGCGATAGCCGCCGCTATAACCTTTATAATTTCCACGAGCTATTCTATGAACATCTATAACGACCTTGTCGCCGACGTTCAGCAGCGCGCGGAGATGTATCAGAAGCTCGAACAGATAGACACCTACGTCCGTGCCTACTATGACGGCCCTCTCGACGAGGACAGGCTTATAGAGGCTCTTTCCGAGGGCTATATCTCGATAATCGAGGACGCAGAGGCGGACTATCTTAACGCGCAGGAATACGCCCTCTACCGCGAGAGGCAGTCGGGCACCCACCTCGGGATCGGCGTTTATACCCGTGAGGACGCGGGATACCCGGTCATCACCGAGGTTTTGGCGAACAGTCCCGCCTCGACAGCGGGGGTATCGGTCGGCGAGAGCATCGTCGAAATAAACGGCCAGAGCTGCATAGACATCGGCTACGACGAGGTCTGCGAGCTTCTTCGCTCGGCGGCGGGGACCCAGCTGAACCTCACCCTTCGTTCGGGAGGGGTCGACCGCAGCGCGGTGATCGCCACCTCGCAGATGACCGTAGCCTCGATAAAAAGCGCTGTCTACGGCGATCTCGGCTATATCAAGATATCCTCCTTCACCGAAAAGACATACCAGCAGTTCATGGCGTCCTATCAGTCGCTCCAGTCGCAGGGGGTGCGGGGTCTGATAATTGATCTCAGAAACACCTCCGGCGGAGTCACCGAAAGCGCCGTGAACATAGCTTCGGCGATGCTTCCCGCGGGGGGAGACGTGGCGATAAACATCGGCCGCGACGGCACGAGATCCGTTTTCGCGACGGCGAGCGGCTCGCGGGTGCCCGAGTTCCCGCTCTGCGTGATCGTGAACGAGCGCACCAAGGGCCCGGCGGAGATATTTGCCGCCTCGCTTGCGGACTATCTTAAAGCCCCCGTCGTCGGCATGACGACCGCAGGCGACGGCGACCTGTTCGAGTCGTACCAGCTCTACGACGGCACCGCGATAGTGCTGCCGATATCGACACTCAAGACCGAGAATTTCGACATCGAGGGGGTGGGCATCAAGCCCAACTACGAGGTCAGCCAGCCCGACGGCGACGCCAACGAGCAGCTCGCGCTCCTGAACGAGAGCACCGACAACGCCCTCCGCCGCGCGATAGAGGTCGTCACGAGCCTCATTCCCGCCGCGCAGGAGTAAATAAATAAAGTAAGCCCCCGGGAGCGTTTCCGGGGGCTTTTTGCTGGCTGTTACTTTAAATCATCGCCGAAGGCGATACCTCGCAAATCTGACCTATGACTTCTGTCTTCTGGCGCACAATCGGGGCCCCAAAAACGCCTGCGTTTTGGGGAAGAGGAGGAGCAGCGGAATGAGTGAGCCCCGACGCTCGCGGAGGGGCGAGGGATATGAAGCTTGCGACGACGAGGGCGACACCTTATAGTTCTGACCTCTGACCTCTGTTATCTGCCGTCTCCCGGGGCGAAGCCCCCAACGTTCGCGGAGCGAACGTTGTCTGCCGCGCCCCAAGGCTAAGCGGGACGGCTTTTAAAAGGCAGAAAGCGAAGGCGCAGCACAAATCTTGAAATTACCGCTGCGCGGCGGGAAGCGCGCCGTTCGCGGCGCGCTTAGGGCTTCGCCCCTACCCGTTCACATTCCCGTCCTCCCCTGCCCCGATGGACAGGAGCCACTCGTCAAAGTTCTCGATGCCTTCCCAGCCGTCGCTGCCGACGTTCTCGGTCTCAAACTCCATAACGAGCGACGTGGTCATGTTGGTCGTGGTCTCGACAGGCGCCTCGGTCGCGGGCGGGTCGGTCTTTTTCGTCTCGCTTGCTTTGGTGGCCTCGGTCGAGGTCTCGGTCTCGCTCGCGGGAGCCTCCGTGACCGTCGCCGCGGTGGTGCCCGAATCGAGCGCGCTCGTCTCGGCAAACGGATTGATAGTCGTCTCCGAAACGCTCGTCACCAAAGGCTCCGAGGTCGTATCAAGCGTACTCTCCGATGTCTCGGCAGGCAGCGTTTCGGAGTTATTAGGATCGAGCGATACGCTTCCCCCGCCCTCCTGCCCGCCGCTCGGCCCGCAGGAGCAAAGTATCAGCGACAGCCCAAGGCATATCGCCAAAAAACCGTATTTTTTCATGGTTCCCCCTTAAAAAATTCTCCGCCGTGGGTCTTCGGCGGAGTTAAAATCAACCGTTGAGCTTCTTAGCAAGCTGCGACTTCTTCCTTGCGGCGGCGTTCTTGTGCAGAATGCCCTTGGCGCAGGCCTGGTCGACCTTCTTGATGGCCGCTCTTACGGCAGCCTCCTTGTCGGCGCCCTCGGCGGCGTCAGCCTTCTTCACAACAGTCTTGAGATTGGACTTTATCATTTTGTTGCGCAGGGTCTTGGTCTTGATGACCTCCACTCTTTTCTTTGCGGACTTGATGTTTGCCACATCGACACCTCCTTGTTTTCCCTTGCGGGTATGAATTTCACTTATTAGGATAAGCTAATTGCACGACTGAGAGAAAATGCAACAAGGCATACTTAACAAGTATCAGTCCTACTATATCACCCTTTTGCGAAAATTGCAAGCCCTTTTTTAAAATTTTCTCTCATTTTATCAAAAATTTTTTGTTTCGGAGGATAATTTATGGATTTATTTGCTAAAAGAACCGACCTTGCGCTCGAAAGCGCCCAGACCGTGAGCCGAAACGGCCGCCTCCCCGACGGGATAGAGCTCTCGACCCGCCGCACCGACTGCTTCGAGATCACCGATATCTCGGTCCTAACTCCCGAGGCCGCGGGCTCTATCCAAAAGCCGATCGGCCGCTACGTCACCTGCGAGGCCGGATCCCGCCTTGATATGAAACCCGAAAATTTCACTGATCACATAAAGCGCTTAAGCGACGAGATAAAAAGCTTTTTGGGCGGCGCCGAAAACATACTTGTCGCGGGGCTCGGGAACGAAAACATCACCCCCGACAGCTTGGGGCCGAGGGTCATCTCGAAGATCTTCGCGACCCGCCACATCAAGGAAAACGCCCCCGCCATATATTCCGACGGGCTCGGGGTCTTAAGCGCGATTGCCCCCGGGGTCATGGGCCAGACCGGGGTCGAAGCCTCCGAGATAGTCGCCGCCGTCTGCCGCACCGTAAAGCCGGACGCCGTCATCACCGTCGACGCGCTCGCCTGCTCCGAGGCCGCAAAGATAGGAAAGACCGTGCAGCTCACCGACGCGGGGATATCCCCCGGAAGCGGTGTCATGAACTCCCGCCGCGAGCTTTCCTCAAAGACGCTCGGGGTGGAGCTATGCCTCGCCATCGGCGTTCCGACGGTGTCCGAATCCCGGGAAAAGGGCAAGGAGCCCCTGATGGTCACTCCCCGCTCGGTGGACAAGCTCGTCTTATGCACGGCGGAGCTGATCGCCATGGCGATAAACACGGCGGTGCACACCGGGCTCGGGCTTTCTGAGCTTGAGAGCCTCGTCGGCTGATATTTTTCAAAAAAACACTTGACAAATGCTCAATATGGCGCTACTATATATGTGAAGCATCCGGCTTCCCCTGAAAATGTATGAGAAGCTTTCAGAATTTAACTTATTTTTCCATATAATGACGGGAGAGCATAATATCAAGACAGGAGGTTTTTAAAATGGTTTTTGAAAAGGTAAAGTCCATAATCGCCGAGCAGTTAGACATCGACCCCGAGAGCGTGACCTACGACGCGTCTATCACCGACGACCTCGGCGCGGATTCCCTTGACGTCGTCGATCTCGTGATGTCCTTCGAGGACGAGTTCGACGTAGAGATCCCCGACGACGCCGTCGAGACTATCCACACGGTCTCGGATATCGTCAAATACATCGAAGACAACCAGTAATTTCAAATCTGTAAAAAGTTCGGGAGGAAAGCTTTTCTCCCGAATTTTTTCGGAAATTTTTTCGCTTTTCTCTTGACAAATCATTCGGATGGGAGTATAATTACTTAAAACCAATGAAGCGGGAGTAAAGACGGAAAAAGGTTTCAAAGAGAGTCCGGGCAAGGTGAAAGCCGGTCAGATACTTGCCGTCAAATGGGCCGCCGAGGGTGCGTCGAAAGGGAGACCGAGTATAACGCAACGCTATGACTTGCGTAAGTAGTCGGAGGTATAATGTACCTCGCTAAGTGCGCCGCAGACGCGGCGAATCAAGGTGGCAACGCGGATATTTATGTATTCGTCCTTGGCAGTATTCTGCCGGGGGCATTTTTTGTTAGGAGGAGCGCCATGAAATTTTCGCCCGATATAAATAAAGTAAAAGAGGTTGCAAAAAGCGGCAAATACAGGGTCTGCCCCGTCTCGCTCGAGCTTTTGTCCGACAGCTTCACCCCGATAGAGGTCCTGCGCATCTTAAAGACCCTGTCGTCCCACTGCTATCTTTTGGAGTCGATCGAGAGCCGCGAAAAGTGGGGGCGGTATACGTTTTTGGGCTTCGAGCCGAAGATGGAGCTGACCTACTCGCACGGCGTTTTCACCGCGGGGGAGGAAAAGATCGAGACCGCTGATCCTGCCGACAACATCAGAAAGATACTTTCCGATTATAAAAGCCCCAAGATCGAGGGTCTTCCCCCGTTCACCGGCGGCCTCGTCGGATATTTCACCTACGACTATTTCGGCGACGTCGAGCCGGCGGCGTATGTTCCCGTAAACGACGAGGAGGACTTTCGCGATCTCGACCTCATGCTCTTCGATAAGGTCATCGCCTTCGACAACTTCCGCCAAAAGATAATCCTCATCACGAATATGCCGCTTGACGACCCCGAGGCGGGCTATAAGACGGCCTGCGGCGAGCTTAAGGCCCTCGCCGAAACGCTCATCTCCCGCCGGGGAGATATCCCGAGCGAAAAGGGCGGAAGGCTTCTGGGCGAGGTAAAACCCCTTTTCGGCAGGGAGAGCTTTTGCTCGATGGTCGAGCGCGCGAAGCACTATATCCGCGAGGGCGACATCTTCCAGATAGTCCTCTCGAACCGCCTCTGCGCGCCGTTCGAGGGCAGCCTTTTGAACACCTACCGCCTTCTTCGGACGATAAACCCCTCGCCGTATATGTTCTATCTCTGCGGCACCGACGTCGAGGTCGCGGGCGCTTCCCCCGAAACGCTCGTGAAGCTTGAAAACGGCGTTTTGCACACCTTCCCGCTCGCCGGCACCCGCCCGAGGGGCAGGACCGAGGCCGAGGATTTCGCCCTTGAAAAGGAGCTTCTGGCGGACGAAAAGGAGCTCGCCGAGCATAATATGCTTGTGGACCTCGGCAGAAACGATCTCGGAAAGATATCGAAATTCGGCACAGTCTCGGTGGAAAAATACCACTCGATTGAGCGATACTCCCACGTCATGCACATCGGCTCGACGGTAAGAGGCGAGATCGACCCCGAAAAATACGACGCCTTGGACGCCGTGGGCGCGGTTCTCCCCGCGGGAACGCTCTCGGGAGCGCCGAAGATAAGGGCCTGCCAGCTCATAGGAGAGCTTGAAAACAACAAGCGCGGCATATACGGCGGCGCGATAGGATATATCGACTTCACGGGAAACCTCGACACCTGCATAGCGATACGCCTTGCATACAAGAAAAACGGCAGGGTGTTTGTACGCTCCGGCGCGGGGATAGTCGCCGATTCGGTGCCCGAGAAGGAATATCAGGAGTGCCTTAACAAGGCGAAGGCCGTGCTCACGGCTCTTAAAGAGGCGGAGGAGGAAATGCTTTGATACTTTTGATAGACAACTACGACAGCTTTTCATACAATCTTTACCAGCTCGTCGGCGAGATCACCCCGGACATCAGGGTCATAAGAAACGACGAAATGACGGTGGGCGAGATTGAGGCGCTTAACCCCTCGCGGATAATCCTCTCCCCCGGACCGGGCCGCCCCGAAAACGCGGGCATAACGCAGGAGACCGCCGCGACGGTCTCGAAAAAAATACCGACCCTCGGGGTCTGCCTCGGCCACCAGGCGATCTGTCAGGCCTACGGCGCGGCGGTCACATACGCCTCCCGCCTCATGCACGGAAAGCAGTCCGTGGTCACTCTCGACCCCGACTGCCCCCTGTTCAAGGGCCTCCCCGAGCGCGTTACCGTCGCGAGGTATCACTCCCTCGCCGCCGACCCGAAGACCGTCCCCGACTGCCTCAAGGTCACAGCCCTCACCGACGAGGGCGAGATAATGGCGGTGCGGCACCGCGACTACCCCATTTTCGGCGTACAGTTTCACCCAGAGAGCATCATGACCCCCGACGGGCGGCAGATGCTTAAAAACTTCATCTTCGGGCTATGATAAAGCCGGCCGGCAAAAACGACCCCGCCGTCCTCGGTTTTGCCATGAAAATGCGGGAGCGAAGCCCCATTTCTTAAGGCAGCGGGATTTGCCCCGAAGCCCGAAACGGACAACATAACATACAGCATTAACTTTTAATAACATAAATTATATACAGGAGGAATCACTATGATCAAGGAAGCGATCGCAAAGATCGTCAACAAGGAGGACCTGAGCTATGACGAAGCGTATCAGGTCATGTCGGAGATAATGTCGGGCGACACCACCCCGACCCAGAATGCGGCGTTTCTGGCCGCTCTCTCGACGAAAAGCACCAAGGCGGAGACCATCGACGAGATCTCGGGCTGCGCGGCGGCAATGCGCTCGAAGGCTCTCGAGGTGCACCCCTCGATGAAGACCCTCGAGATAGTCGGCACCGGCGGAGACAACGCGGGCTCCATCAACATCTCGACCACGGCGGCGATCATCACCGCGGCGGCGGGGATACCCGTCTCGAAGCACGGAAACCGCGCGGCAAGCTCGAAATGCGGCGCCGCGGACTGCCTCGAAGCGCTCGGGGTCAACATCGACCTTTCACCCGAAAAGTGCGAGCAGCTTTTGAAGGACGTAGGTATCTGCTTCTTCTTCGCCCAAAAATATCACCCCTCGATGAAATACGTCGGCGCTATCCGGCGCGAGCTCGGCTTTAGAACCGTCTTTAACATTTTAGGGCCTCTCACCAACCCCGCAAAGCCCGCCTACCAGCTCCTCGGAGTGTACGACGGCAGCCTCTGCGAGCCCCTTGCAAAGGTCCTCATGAGCCTCGGGGTCGAGCGCGGCATGGTCGTCTACGGTCAGGATAAGCTCGACGAGATCTCTTTGAGCTCCCCGACGACCGTATGCGAATTCAAGGGCGATATGTATAAGACCTATGAGATAAAGCCCGAGGACTTCGGCTTTAAGACCTGCAAAAAATCCGACCTTGTCGGCGGCACCCCCGAGGAAAACGCCACCATCACTTACGCTATCCTTGACGGCAGCCTAAAGGGCCCGAAGCGCGACGCCGTAGTCATGAACGCGGGCGCGGCCATCTACATCGGCGGCAAGGCGGACTCGACCGCTGACGGAATTAAACTCGCCGAAAAGCTCATCGACTCGGGCGAGGCGGTCAAAAAGCTCGAACAGTTCAGGGCGGCCTCCAACTGATATGGACATACTTGAAATTCTGGCGGATTCCGCTCGCGAGCGCACCGAGGAGCGCCGCATGACCCTCCCCGACGGCGAAATAAGACAGCTTGCGGAGAGCCTGCCCCGCCTCGGCTTCGGGTTTGAAAACGCCCTAAAAAAGCCGGACATCGCCTTCATCTGCGAGTGCAAAAAAGCCTCCCCCTCAAAGGGGCTCATCGCCCCCGAATTCGACTATCTTTCGATTGCCCGCGACTATGAGGCCGCCGGCGCGGACTGCATATCGGTCCTCACCGAGCCGACAAAATTTTTGGGCTCTGACAGATACCTCCGCGAGATAGCCGAAGCGGTCTCGATCCCCTGCCTTCGCAAGGATTTCACCGTCGACAGCTACATGATCTACGAGGCGCGGCTTCTGGGCGCGCAGGCGGTGCTTCTCATTTGCTCCATTCTCGAGCCGGGGCAGCTCAAAGAGTATATCGGCCTCTGCGACAGCCTCGGGCTCTCCGCGCTTGTCGAGGCGCACTCCGAAAGCGAGATAGACACTGCCCTCAGATGCGGCGCAAGGGTGATAGGAGTAAACAACCGAAACCTCCGCGACTTCTCGGTCGACACCGAAAACAGCAGACGGCTAAGAAGACTTGTCCCTCCCGAGTGTATTTTCGTCTCGGAGAGCGGTGTCAGCTCCGCCGAGGACGTGAAGGCCTTGCGCGAAATCGGCGTAAACGCGGTTTTGGTCGGAGAGGCTCTCATGCGCGCCGAGGATAAGTCAAAAAAGCTTAAGGAGCTTAAGGGCATATGAGTAGGATAAAATTCTGCGGCTTAAGGCGAAAAGAGGACGTCGCCCTTGTGAACGAGATCCGCCCCGATTACGCGGGATTTATCCTCTGCCGCAGGTTCCGGCGCTTCGCCGAGGATTTTAAGGATATCCGCCCGCTCCTCTCGCCGGATATCCCCGCCGTGGGCGTTTTCGTCGACGACGGCTTCGGGGAGATAGAGGGCTATCTTGACCTTCTCGACTACGTCCAGCTCCACGGGAACGAGAGCGAGGAACTTATTGAGCGCCTTCAGGACTGCGGAAAAAAGGTCATTAAGGCATTTAAAGTTACCTCCGAGCGGGACTTGGAAAACGCCTATCGCTCCCCCGCCGACCTGGTGCTTTTGGATTCCGGCACAGGCACAGGCGAGCGGTTCGACTGGCGGCTCATCGAGGGCTTCGGGCGGGACTACATCTTGGCCGGCGGGCTCTGTCCCGAAAACGCCGCCGAGGCGGTAAAAAGGCTTCACCCGTTCGCGCTCGACGTCAGCTCGGGCATAGAGACGGACAGGGTAAAGGACGGCGAAAAAATGCGCAGGTTCGCAGCCGCAGTAAGGCTGCCGTCAATACAATAAAGGAGAAAGAATTATGGAACAAAAACGCGGGCGTTTCGGCATTCACGGCGGACAGTATATCCCCGAGACGCTTATGAACGCCGTAAACGAGCTCGAAGCGGCCTATAACCGCTATAAGGACGACCCCGAATTCAACGCGGAGCTTAAGGACCTTCTCAACAACTACGCCAACCGGCCGTCGATGCTTTATTACGCCGAGAAAATGTCCAAGGACCTCGGCGGCGCGAAGATCTATCTTAAGCGGGAGGATCTTAACCACACCGGCGCGCACAAGATAAATAACGTTTTAGGGCAGGCGCTTTTGGCGAAGAAGATGGGAAAGACCCGGCTTATCGCCGAGACCGGCGCGGGGCAGCACGGCGTTGCCACAGCCACCGCGGCGGCGCTCTTCGGCATGGAGTGCGTGGTGTTCATGGGCGAGGAGGACACCAAAAGACAGGCCCTCAACGTCTATAGAATGAAGCTTCTGGGCTCGGAAGTGGTGCCGGTGAAATCTGGCACAGCGACCCTTAAGGACGCCGTAAACGAGGCCATGCGCGAGTGGACAAGGCGCATATCCGACACGCACTACTGCCTCGGCTCCTGCATGGGCCCCCACCCCTTCCCGACGATAGTCCGCGATTTTCAGTCGGTCATCTCGAAGGAGATCAAGGAGCAGTGCCTTGAAAGGGAGGGCCGCCTGCCCGACGTCGTTATGGCATGCGTCGGCGGAGGCTCGAACGCCATCGGCGCGTTCTATAACTTCATTAACGATAAATCGGTGCGGCTTATAGGCTGCGAGGCGGCGGGCAGAGGTATCGACACCTTCGAGACCGCCGCCACGGTAAACACCGGCAGGCTCGGGATCTTCCACGGCATGAAATCCTACTTCTGCCAGGACGAGTACGGCCAGATCGCGCCGGTTTACTCCATCTCCGCGGGACTCGACTATCCCGGCGTCGGCCCCGAGCACGCCTATCTTCACGACATCGGCAGGGCGGAATACGTCCCCGTGACCGACGACGAGGCGGTCGAGGCGTTTGAGTATCTCTCGAAGACCGAGGGAGTAATCCCCGCAATCGAGAGCGCCCACGCCGTCGCCTACGCGATGAAGATCGCCCCCGAGATGGGTAAGGACAAAATTATCGTAGTCAATCTTTCGGGGCGCGGCGACAAGGACGTTGCGGCCATCGCGAGATACAGAGGGGAGGATATCTATGAGTAACGTAAAAAAGGCGTTTGAGAACGGCAAGGCGTTCATCCCCTTCGTGACCTGCGGCTATCCCGACGAGGAGACGTCCGAAAAAATTATCCGCACGCTCGCCGAAAACGGCGCGGACCTTATTGAGCTCGGCATTCCCTTTTCAGACCCGACCGCAGAGGGCCCGGTGATTCAGGGCGCGAACGTAGTGGCTCTCAAAAACGGCATTACGACGGTAAAGGTCTTCGAGATGGTAAAGCGCCTCCGCCGCGACATCAAAACGCCGTTTGTGTTCATGACCTACGCGAACGTCGTCTTCTCGAACGGCGCGGACAAATTTATCTCGCAGTGCCGCGACATCGGGATCGACGGGCTGATCCTGCCCGATCTTCCGTACGAGGAGCGGGGCGAGTTCTCGGACATCTGCGATAAGTACGGGATAGATCTGATCCCGCTCGTCGCCCCGACCTCGGAAAACCGCATCGCGATGATCGCCAAGGCCGCGCAGGGGTTCATCTACATAGTTTCGAGCCTCGGCGTGACCGGAATGCGCGACGCCATCACGACCGACATCCCGAGCATCGTGAAGATAATCCGCGAAAATACCGACGTTCCCTGCGCGGTCGGCTTCGGCATTTCGACACCCGCGCAGGCCCACGACATGGCCGCCATATCCGACGGCGCCATCGTCGGCTCGGCGATAATCAACGAGATTTCCAAAGGCGGCAGCGATATGCTCAAGCGCGTGGGAAGGCTCGTGAGGGATATGAAAAGGGCACTGTGAGGGGATAAAAAGCGGCCGTGAGGCTGCTTTTTTGTTGGGGATTTGCCCCGGATTCGCGCAATTTCCAACCCAAGCACTTGACCGCACTTTCGTGCAAAGTTTGCCTCGCTCATCGCTCGG
Organism: uncultured Clostridia bacterium; assembly: GCA_947624745.1. Taxonomy (GTDB): domain Bacteria; phylum Bacillota; class Clostridia; order Oscillospirales; family Ruminococcaceae; genus Faeciplasma. The sequence continues at coordinate 44,314 of CANQLR010000010.1, forward strand.
CAAATGCGGATTGTAGCTCCGGCTCTGTGCGCAACCGTTTACCTTTGATATAGCCCCACCTTTTCTTTGCCTCGCTCATCGCTCGGCAAACGGGGAGACCCCCGGCGAGGGTCTCCCCACGTCGCAACAGCCCACCGGGCTGATTGCTCCTCCCCGTCCTGCGCCCGCTTACGCTTGGGGATTTCGCCCGTTGCGACGGGCGACCAGAGGCTCCTCGCCTCTGGACTCTCGCCCGCTTTTTGAGGAAAAGCGGGATAAAACCTTTTCGTCTTGTCTCTCATAAAATTAGCCGGCTAAACTATTTTGCCCGCCTCTAACATGCTTTGACTTTTCGTCATTTTCCACAAAAATCCCCTCAAATTTTTGTCCCTTAACCCCCTTAACAGTCCGTACATTTGTACTCCGGGAGCATTTTCAAAAAAATTTTTCAAAATGTTGCACATCACCGTGCAACTTTTCCCCGTTTTTTCGGTATATATGGGAGGACAATTTCTTCGACGTCGAATTTCCACCCCGAAAAAAGCAGCCCCCTGAGCTGCTTTCTCCCTTATTTATCCACCAGCTGCAGGTCGTACAGCTTCTTATAAAGCCCGTTTTGCTTCAGCAGCTCCTGGTGCGAGCCCTGCTCGCGGATCCTGCCGTGGTGCATGACGATGATCTTGTCCGCGTGCTGAATGGTCGACAGCCTGTGGGCGACCATGATGGTCGTGCGCCCCTCCATCAGCTTTCCGAGCGCCTCGGTGATAAGCACCTCCGTCTCGGTGTCGATGTTCGCTGTCGCTTCGTCGAGTACCAGTATCGACGGCTTGTGCGCCAGCGTTCTTGCGAAGCTTATGAGCTGCCTCTGCCCCGCCGAGAGGGTCGACCCGCGCTCGGTGACCGCCTGATCGTACCCGTCCGGCATCCTCTCGATGAACCCCGAAGCCCGCACGGTCTGCGCCGCCGCGATGATATCCTCCCTCGTGATGTCGTCTGAACCGAGCGAGATATTGTCCGCGACGTTTCCGGTGAACAGGAAAACGTCCTGCTGCACCTGACCGATCGCCCCGCGCAGAACGTCGGTGTCGACCTGCTTTATGTTCACCCCGTCGATGAGTATCTCGCCCTTCTGAATGTCGAAATATCTTCCGATGAGGTTTAATATCGAGGTCTTTCCCGCGCCTGTCGCGCCGACGAACGCAACCTTTTCCCCCGGCGAGATGGTAAAGCTCACGTCCTTAAGGATATAGTCGTCCTTCTCGTAGGCAAACCAAACGTTTTTGAACTCTATCCTCCCGCTCATGGGCGGCGCTACGGGGTTAGGCGCGTTCACTATCTCCGGCTCGACGTCGAGGACCGAGAACACCTTTCCCGCCGAGGCAAGAGAGGACTGCAGCGTTCCGAACTGCTCGGCGAGCTCCTGGATAGGCTCGAAGAACGAGCCGATGTAGGTGATGAAGATAAAGAGCGTTCCGAGCGAGATCTTATCCTGCAAGACGAAGCTCGCGCCGAAGCCGATGACGATTATCTTCGCGATTATCGAGACCAAGAAGATGGCCGGGCGGAATATCGCGAATATCATCATCTCGCGCCATGAAGCGTCGAACAGCTCCTGCGACTTGCCCTCGAATTCCTTATATTTTTCCTTCTCGCGGGCAAATATCTGTATCAGCCTCATGCCCGAGATATGCTCCGACAAAAACGTGTTCAGCTCGGTGATCTTGTTTCTCGTGAGCTCATACGCCTTTCTCGAAACGTGGCGGAAGTAGAACGTCAGCACCCCGACGACCGGCAGCAGCATAAATGACACCGCGGTCATTCCCGGCGAGCGGCTGAACATAATCACCGCATAGCCGAAGATCATGATGACGTTTCTGAAAAGCCTCACCAAAATGGTCGTGAAGAGCTCGTTTATCGCCTCGGTATCGTTCGAGACCCTCGTCACGAGCTTCCCGACAGGCGTTGTGTTAAAGAAATTGAGACTTAAGCTGTGAATGTGCGTGAAGACCTGCTCGCGCATCGAATAAATTATCTTCTGCCCCATTTTCTGGAGTATCCATGTGTCTGCCCAGTTCAGGACGAACCCGAGCGCCAGCACCGCAAGATAGAGCGCCGAAGCCTTCAGGATCCCCGAAAAGTCGGACTTTCGCAGTACCTTAAGCTCTCCCTTTTCAAGCGGAACCCCGTCCGAATGAGAGTCGATAAACTCCTTAACCGTCTCCGGCTCGGCCTCGATGAGCGCCCGCGACTCCGCCGCCGTCAGCCCCTCGGCCATGTAGTATTCGTCGTCATAAAGAAGTATCTGGTAATACTTAGGCGAGCTGTCCGCCAGCTCCTCCTCCGAAAAATCGCCGTAGTGCCGAGTGAGCCGCTTTCCGTCGTATTCCGTTTCGCCGCCGTCCGCCTCGGTAAAGGGCTGATAGTAGCCGTTTATGTAGTCGTCTATCGCGTCGCCGATGATTATCGGCCGATAAAGCTCCACCGCGATGATAAAGAGCACCAGAACCGTCGCCGCGAGCATCGCCCATTTGTGCGGCTTAAGATATCCTAAAAGTCGTCTCATTCCTCCGCGCCCTCCTTAACGATGTCCCTCTCAAGGGCTGCCCGCTGCTCGCCGATGGCCGCCTCGAGCTGCTGGCTCTCGAACATCTCGGCGTAAATTCCGCCCTTTTCCATGAGCTCGGCGTGGCTCCCGACCTCGGCCGCGCTGCCGTCCTCCAAAACCATGATAACGTCCGCGTCCTTTATGGTCGACACCCTGTGCGCGATGATTATCGTCGTCTTTCCGGCTCGGTTTTTCTTGAGGTTTGTAAGTATATGCTCCTCGGTATCGGTGTCCACCGCCGAGAGAGCGTCGTCCAAAATAAGTATCGGCGCGTCCTTTATGAGCGCCCTCGCGATGGACGAGCGCTGCTTCTGGCCGCCCGAAAGGGTCACGCCCCGCTCGCCGACCACCGTTTCATACCCCTCGGGGAACTCGATTATATTGTCGTGTATGCACGCCGCGCGGGAGGCCTCGACGATGCGCTCCATGCTCTTTTCGTGGGTGCCGAAGGCGATATTCGAGGCAAGAGTGTCCGAAAACAGAAAGTTATCCTGCGGCACATAGGCGATATTCTCGCGAAGAACGTTTAAGGGAACGTCGTTTATGTCCGTCCCGTCGAAGCTTATCATGCCGCGGCGGGTGTTGTAAAGGTGCAGAAGCAGGTTCACAAGGGTGGATTTTCCGTTTCCCGTCCGCCCGATAATGGCAAGGGTCGTCCCGGCGGGAACGTCGAGGGTCAGGTCCCTTATAGTCGGCTCGCTCGAGCCCTTGTGGATAAAAGTAAGGTCGTTAAAGGATATCTGCCCCGAAAGCTCATGCACCGGCGCCGGCTCGGGAGAATCCTCTATCTCGGTCTTGGAGGCAAAGACCTCCTCAATTCGTTTTGCCGAGGCGAACCCCTGCGAGAACATATTTATCGCGTCGCCGCAGGCTATCATCGGCCAGACGAGCATTCCGACGTACTGGTTGAACGCCACGAACCGCCCGAGGGTTATCTCGCCCACGATTGCAAGATATCCGCCGTAAATCAGGGTGATCAGGCTCGACGAGCCGATAATTACGGTCAGAAGCGGGTTCACCACCGCCTGCCACTTAACTATGTCGAGGTTTTTGTCCATGGCGTTCTGGTTCGCCTTCAAAAATTCCTTAAGCTGCTGCCGCTCCCGGACGAACGCCTTTATGACCCTTACCCCCGAAAAGCTCTCCTGAACGAAATCGGTGAGATCCGACACCGCCTCCTGGCGCTTGCGGTACTTTTTGTGCATAATTTTGCCGTAATAAATTTCGCCGACCATTATGACCGACATCGGTATCAGCACCAAAAGCGTCAGCCGGATATTCACATATATCATCATCTGGATAATGACCATGAGCCCCATGACCGTCGCGTCGAATATCGAGATTATCGCCGGGCCGATGGACATTCTTATCGAGTTCAGATCCGACGTGAAGCGGGTCATCAGATCGCCCGTCTTGTGCGAGTTGTAATATTCGACGTCCATCGTTTCGAGGTGGGAAAACATATCGTTTCTTATCTCTTTTTCGATGGTCCTTGCGGCGCCGAAGAGGAAAAATCTCCACAAAAATCTTCCCGCAGCCAAAGTAACGCCGAGCGCTAAAATTATCCCTAACACCTTGAAGATCTCGTTCATTCCCATGGTGCGGTCGGTAAGTCCGTCGGTTATGCGCCCCGTAAGCTCGGGTATGAAAAGGTTTGCGTAGTCGACGATAAACAGCGTGATTATCCCGAGAATATACTGCCATTTATGCCTTTTTATGTATTGCATCAGAAACTTCAGCGGTGACACTCTCTTATCCTCCCCGGGTCGGTATATTCTTAATTTTCAGACGTAATATTGCTATTATAACGCATTTTTCGGTAACTTGCAATAGACGTTTTCACATATTTTTGCGCTTTTGGTTGCATTTCTATGTATAATATGATATAATGTAGACTGCGCATAAAATCATTCCATCATGAAAGGAAAACAAATATGAGAGCAAGCGGAATTTTACTCGGCATAAGCTCGCTTCACGGCGGCTACGGAATAGGAAAGCTCGGGCGCGAGGCGTATGAATTCGTCGACTTTTTGAAGGAGGCTCGGCAGAAATACTGGCAGATACTGCCTTTAAGCCCCACCGGCTACGGCGACAGCCCCTACCAGTCCTTCTCGACCCGCGCGGGGAACCCCTACTTCATCGACCTCGAAACTCTTGAAAAGGAGGGGCTCTTAAAGCCCGAGGAGTACAAGTCGGTGCAGTTCGGCGACAACGACCGCTACATAAACTACGGAATGCTCTATTTCGCGATATATCCGGTCTTAAGAAAGGCCTACTCCCGCTTTGCGCCGAACGCGGACTATGCCGCTTTTATGGAGAAAAACGGCGACTGGGTCAAGGACTACGCGGTCTTTTCCGCCCTAAAGGACGCCCACGGCGGCAAGCCATGGTCCGAGTGGGAGGATGATCTGAAATTCGCCCGCCCCGACGCCCTCAAAAAGGCGGAGGAGGAGCTTAAGGACGACGTCGGCTTCTATGAATTTTTGCAGTACGAGTTCTACCGCCAGTGGTCAAAGCTCAAAAAATACGCGAACGAAAACGGTATAGAGATAATCGGCGACATGCCGATATACTGCGCCTACGACAGCGTGGAGTGCTGGAAAAACCCCGAGCTTTTCGAGCTCGACGAGCTTAAGCGCCCGAAATTCGTCGCGGGCTGCCCGCCCGACCCCTACGCCGTCGAGGGCCAGCTTTGGGGGAACCCCTTATACAACTGGCGGGACATGGAGATGAACGGCTATAAGTGGTGGATCGACCGCATCGCCTTCGCGACCGAGATCTACGACGTTTTGAGGATAGACCACTTCCGCGCCTTCGCGGGGTATTACGCTATCCCCGGCAGCGACAAAAACGCCGTAAACGGGCAGTGGCGCGAGGGTCCGAGAATGAAGCTGTTTAATTCGACTAACTATTGGCTCGGCCCGAAGAAGATAATCGCCGAGGACCTCGGCTTCATCACCGACGACGTGGTGCAGCTCCTTCACGACACGGGATATCCGGGCATGAAGGTCTTGCAGTTCTCCTTCGACCCCGCCGCCGACAGCGTGTATCTCCCCTGCAACTATGAAAGCCGCGACTGCGTGGTCTACACCTCGACCCACGACAGCGACACCGCCCCCGGCTGGGCGAAGGGCCTCGAGGGAAGCTCGCTTCGCTTCTGCCTCGACTATCTCGGCGTAAAGACGCGCGAGGAGATCCCCGACGCGCTTTTGCGGCTCGCGTGGTCGAGCACCGCCGACACCGCCATCGCCCAGATGCAGGACCTCTTGGGGCTCGGCAATGAGGCGAGGATAAACGTGCCCTCGACGGTCGGCCAAAACTGGCGCTGGAGGATATCGAAGGGCGACATCTCGGGCGAGATCAAGGAGAAGCTTCGCTTTTTGAACGAGACCTATAACCGCGTCGGCACAGTGCGGGGCAAGCAGTCCGACGCCGAACGGGGCTACGTTTTTCGGTGAGAGCGCATATTTTCGACTTTGACGGCACGCTGGTCCGCTCGCTCGGGGTCTGGCGGCAGGCCGACGACGAATTTTTCGCCCGCCGCGGCATGGCCTGCCCCGAGGACTTATATAAAAAGATCGCGCACATGAACCTCGTTCAGGCTTCGGAGCTCATAAAGCGCGATTTCGGCCTTTCGGAGAGCGTTTCGGACATCGTGCATGAGTTTACCGAGACGGTTCGGCACAAATACGCCCGTGAGGTCAGGCTCGTCGACGGCGCGGGGGAATACTTAAAGAAATTAAAGGCCACGGGCGAAAAAATCGCCCTTGCGACCTCGAGCACCGAGGAGCTTTACCTCCCCTGCCTTAAAAATAACGGCGTGGATACGCTCTTTGACGCCTTTGCGACCACCGCCGAGGCGGGCTGCACCAAGGGCTCGGAAAGGGTGTATCTTTTAGCTGCGGAAAAGCTCAACGTCCCGCCCGAGCGCTGCATGGTCTATGAGGATATCCTCCCCGCCATAGATGCCGCCCGCCGCGCGGGAATGAGGACGCTTGCCATCTTAGAGCCCCGCTCAAAGGGCGATTGGGAGAGGATAAAAGGTACGGCGGATAGGTGGGCGTTTGATTTTTCGGATATGTAAAAAAGAGCAGGAGATCAACTCCTGCTCTTAATTTAGCCGTTTAATTACCCGCCGTTTGCCGTGATATAATCGTCGATCTCCTTATTCTGCTCCTCGAGGTAATACTCGAAGCTGTCGGCGAAGTTCTCCTTGAGCTGCGCCCAGGTGGTGGTGGCGCCGCCGCGGGCGATGTCGTCGCGGAAGTGGTTATACGCGGTGTTGAGGTTGTCGATGAAGTTGCCGTTCAGATACATATAGGTGTTCTTGAGGATTATCCTGCGGCACTCGTCGTACATTTCGAGCATCTCGTCGGTCCAGAGATATTTCTCCTGGAGCTGTCTGCGGTCGATTCTCTCGACGGTCGGGTCGATGAGCTTGAACCGCTCGCAGGCCGAGAACAGAGCCACGCCCTCGGGGTTATCCGAGCCCTGGACGAGCATATATCCCGAAGGAATGGAGGCCAGATAATACTCGCCGTCGCCCTTGTCGTTTCTCGGCAGCGGGACGTACATCAGCTCGCCGCTGGTGACGTCGCCCCAGACCGCGGAGATCTCGTCGACAGGTCCCTGGATCGAGGTGAAGTAGGTTATGTAGAAGAGGCAGAGGCCGTCCTTAACGCCGGCGCCGTCGGTGTGGTTGTCTCTTCCGGCCCAGTAGGAGGTGCCCTCGTGGTATACGCACTCGTTCTTTACGAGGTCGTAGATGAGCTGGTTGGCCTGCTCCAGAACGGGGTCGTCAAGGTTAGAGGTATAGTGGCCGTCCTCGTCCTTATCGACGAACTTGTGGCCCGAAGCCTCCTGAACGAGAGCTCCGTTATAGGCATAGCCGTCGAGCGCGAAGCGGTTTGCCTCGGCGTCCGAAAACTCGACGCACATGTCGTAGAAGACGTCCCACGTCCACTCGTCGTTGGCGTAAAGCTCGGCGGGGTCGTCAAATCCCCACTCGTTTATAACTCTGCGGTTGTAGGGGCAGATGTTTCTGAAGGTGACGTCGGTGATGAACGCGAAGCACTTTCCCGCGAGGGTGAACGCCTCGGCAGGCTCGGCCATGCCGTCCCAAAGGGGATCGGTATAGTCGATATAAGCGTCGACGGGGGCGAAGGTGCCCTTAACGCAGTACATCGGGAAGGTCGCCTCTGAGGAAACGCCCGCGGGGAAGAAGTCGGGCGAGGTCGCGGCCATGATGAGGTTCGCGAGCTCGTCGTATCTCGTGTCGTAGGTGCACTCGTAGAACTCGACGGTGCTGTTGTACTTCTCGCGGAAGGTCCAGTAGCCGGTGTTTACGATCTGATCCTCGCTGTAGTTGTTGATGGGGTCGTACCAGGAGAAGAAGGTGATGGTGGAATTAGCCGCACTCGTCTCGCTGATGTCGGGGAGCCTTACTCCGGCCGCGTTGAGTATCGCCTCGGAGTCCTCGGTCGACAGGGTGAGAATGATGGGCTGACGCTTTTTGCCGCCGCAGCCGACCAGAGCGACCACAAGCACCAAAGCAAGCGCAAGCGCTAAGATTCTTTTCATAATGATCCGTTCCTTTCTGAAGGGTTTAGGACAATTATACTATACAAATTTGACAAATTCCTTGCATTAAGTATAATTTTTCTTGCGTTAAGATGATTTCTCGATCATATAAGCCTTATCCCGTAAAGGTCGAAATCGCACCCGGGAAGGTATAAAAGGGTGAGCTTAAGCCTACCTGCGGGCACTGAAACGGGGTATCTCTCGGCGTGCGCCTCTCCGCCCGAAAACTCGACCGCCTCGGTGCGCTCGCCCGCTTCGCTTTCAATAACTATCCTTATGCTCTCGGCGGCGTTTTTGGTCTGCCCGGATATCTCAAGCGCCGTAACCTCGCCCCCCGTAATGAGCCCGTCGAAGATGACCGTGACGTTGTTCCCGATATTTTTGATAGCGTCTCCCTCCTCGGCGAACCTGTCGCCGAATACCGAGCTGCGCTGATTGGCCGCGATAAAACTCCCCAAAAGCGGCATTTTTTTGAAGGAAAATCCCTCGAAGCGAAGCGATTCGCCGAAGCTGAAAATGATGTCCCGCGTACCGAAAAGCCGGTTTTTGAGCTTAAACGTGTTGTACTGATAGGTGTTCCAGCGGCTCTCGGCCTGATAGGTGAAGCTTTCGAGGACGTTTCCCTCGCCGTCGCAGAGATCAAACGGTATCGGCCCCGAGGAGTAGCTGAAAATGCCGACGGTCAGCTCCTCCGTGCCGGGTACTCCGAAGTCGACGCTGTCAAAGCCGACCCACGTCCTTCTGTCCGCGAAGGTCTGCACCCCGCCCTGCATGACGACCTGAAGCGGCTCGCTCGTGCGGGAGGATATCGAGGCCGACACTGTCCCCGAATAGGGGTCGAAGCTTGCGGGGCCGAAGCCGCAATTAGTCATTTCAAGCTCGGAAATTATCGCTTCATACGGCGTGCCGTTTCGGCAGAACGCCCGAAGCCTGCATTTACCGTCCCCGACGGCGCGGATAACCGCCCTTCCTCCATTGAAGCTGACCTTGGAAATATTTGTCGTCACGCCCGAATCGCTCGTCACCTTAAAGAAGATGTCGTCCGGCGTAAACGTCGTGTTTTCGGGGTATAGCTTCGCCTCGGCCCGAACCTCGGGGCAGTCCGGGGTGAGGGTGTTTCCGGTGAGCTTAAGATCTATCCTTCTGACCGGGACCTCCCTGTTTTCGGGGCTTTCGCGGCACTCGTCACAGCAGGGCGCGGCCTCGCCGTCAAAGGGTTCGGCGGTCAGATTAAGCTCCGCCCCCGCGACGCCCTCCGAGCGCGCGGTAAGGGTGATCTTGCCCGCGAAATCCCTCGCGCCGACTATCGCAAGGAGCTTTCCGTTGAACATTCTGCGGGAGGTGCCCTTGTATTGGTCGTAATCGGTCGAATCGCCGTTGTCGAGCCCCATCAGCCGCCCCGCGCCCCCGACCTCGACCGTGACCCTATTCCGGGCGTTCTCGACGGGGTTGCCGTCTTTATCCTCCGCAGAAATTTCCACATAGATAAGATCCTCGCCGTCGGCGGAAAGAGCCGTTTTGTCCGGCCTAAGGACGAGCCGTGCGGGGTCGGAAAAGCTCCTTCTCGTCATCTCGGCGACCTTTCGGCCGTTTTCGTCGTAGCCTATCGCCCTGATCTCGCCGCGATGATATAGCACCTGCCACCTGCCCGAGAGCTGCCCGAAGCCGCTGTGGTCGTGGATATGCCTCCCCATGCAGACGCCGTTCACCCAAAGCTCGGAGCTGTGGCAGTTCGAGAAGATGAAGAGGTCGATCAGCTGCCCCTCGTTCCAGTCCCAGTGCGGGTAGAGGTGCACGAACGGCTCCCCCGAAAGCGCCCACTCGGCCTTGTAGGCGTAGTAGGTGTCCTTTTTAAAGCCCGCCGTGTCGACATGCCCGAAGTGGGAATTTTTGGTGTGAAAAGGTGTTGGCTCGCCGATATAATCGAGCGCCGTCCAGATAAACTGCCCGAGGGAAAATTCGCGGACGCGGTCCATCGTGATGTTCCACTCGGTATTTATCGCGCCGTAGCTGGTCGCGCAGTTCAAAAGCGAGGAGCACTGCTCGTCGTCGTAGGTCGACGTGACCGTCGCGGCGGGGAAGTGGTAAACTCCACGCGACTGGTAGGTCGAGGAAGTCTCGGAGCCGTAAATTATCCAGTCGGGGTACTTTTTTCGGTGCTGATCGTAGAGCTTCTCGCCGTAGTTGTAGCCGACCGCGTCGAGGTACTTCGCGCACTCCTGCCCGCCCTCGCCGTGCATGGTGTTCGAGCCGAGCGTGACCGGGTAGAGCCGCTTGTAGTCGTGGATTTTTACGAGCCGTGAAAGCTCCTTCGTGATCTCTGCCCCGCGCGGCAAAAAGCCGGTGTCGGAAATTTCGTTCCCTATGCTCCACATCAGAAGGCACGCTCTGCTGCGGTCCCGCCTCACCCACGAGGCGACGTCGCGCTCGTGCCACTCGGGGAAGAAGCGGTGGTAATCGAAGGCGTTTTTGGGGCGCTCCCACATGTCGAAGCACTCGTCGACCACTAAAAAGCCCATCTCGTCGCAGAGGTCCAGAAATTCGGTTGCGGGAGGGTTGTGGGAGGTCCGAAGCGCGTTCACGCCCATTTCCTTTAATATATTAAACTGTCTTTTTATCGCGTTTTTGTTGACCGCCGAGCCGAGCGCGCCGCAGTCGTGGTGGATGCAGGTGCCGTTCAGCTTGTACTGCCTGCCGTTCAAAATAAGCCCGCGGTCTGTGGTAAATTCAAGGGTCTTGTAGCCTATTTTTTGGATGACGTAATCGACCGTCTCGCCGCCCTTGATAAGCTCGGTTTTGAGAATATAGAGGTTCGGCTCCTCGGGGCTCCAAAGCCGCGGGGAAAACTCGGGAAGGCGCATCTGAACGGCGGCAGCGCTGTCCGAAAGCTCGGCCTCGCGCTCGCCAAAGGCCATGACAGCGCCGCTTTGGTCGCTTATGGTGTGCCGCAAAAGTCCCCTGCCCGTGCCCCTGACCTCAGTATCTATCTCGGTCGCAAAGCCGCTTCCCGACTGCCTCGTGGCGACGTAAACGCCGTCGGGGAGGATCTCGGAATCCCCCTTAACGGTAAGCCAGACATTGCGGAATATCCCCGCGCCGGAGTACCAGCGGGAGTTCGGGTGGCGGTGCCTCACCAAAACCGTGAGGGTGTTTTCGCCCCGCCGAATCCCCCGAAGCGGCACGTCGAAGGCGGTGTAGCCGTACTTCCACTCGAAAATTTTCTCGCCGTTGAGCCGCACCTCGCAGTCCTGATAAACGCCGTCGAACCGCAGCGAGAAGCATTTCGAGGGGTCGTCGGCGACGATCATTCGCCGATAGTATCCGTCGCCGTCCCGGTAAAGGTTTTCCGTGTCATATATCAGCCAGTCGTGGGGTATCGCGACAGGGCGAAAATCGCCCTCCGCGGGCTCTCCGCCCGGCTCGCAAAGGCAAAACTCCCAGCCGCTTTGCAGCTTCATTCGCACCATAAAACCGCCTCCTTTGGGGTTGGGGATATTATAGCACAAAATGGAGGGAGATGCAAGGGGGGCATAACGTATAGCGATGCAGCAAACCGGCGAGCATATTATAAAAGGTTTTAACGCGTTTTTCCTTAAAAAGCGTGATTCCATTGGGAGTGTCCATTCCACCCACATTAAAGAAAATTAACAAGACCGAAAGGCAATTCTCCTTTTGGATACTTCTTACGATACATCAATTTTGCAACCCCGAACTTATTGTAGGCATCAGCAAAAACGTCAACGACAGCTTTAAGGTTTCAATGCTCCTCGCAAAACATCTACTCCTCCGCCTCAGCAGCGGTATATAGTCGCGTAGATCGGCATTAACACTTTCGACTGTAAAAGTATCGCTTTTGTCATGACAATTATAAATATGTTTTCCGGGATAGATCACGCTCAGATATCCAAAATACCCGTCGGTGCAGTAGTAATCGGCATACGGGGCTCTGTCGACTATCTCCTGAATCCTGTTCGCAGATTTGTCTTCCACAACTTGATGACCCGCTATAATGCGCGGCTTGCGGGAAACCATCGACATCAAATAAACATTCTCCTTTGTTTTTGTCTTCGGCTTTTTGCCTATGAACCAGTATAACTCGTCGAGTTCATAAACCTTAGGTTTGATATTAAATTTCTTGAAAACCCCAGAAAGTTTAGAACGATTTTCAACGCTTTGTTGATTACTTGCTTCGTTTTTTTATTCAATTATAGACATTGGATTTGCTGAAGTTATTCAAAAGGCCTATCTTTCTTCCGCTTACTCCGGAATAGTATGTCTTGATTGCTTGCTCCCTAACTTCCTCGCTGTATTGCCATGGACGCGGTTCGGGAGTGTAGTCTATGTTACAGTCATTGCAGCGATATTTCTGTGACCCTGACTTGTTTTTGCCGTGTCTGACCTGATGCTCATGCTTGCCGCATTTTGGGCAATATATGTTTTCGTCAATTTTTGCTACTCGCGACATTTTTATCACCTCGGGGATATTATAGCATATTGTGGATGATTTGGACAGACCCTTCGTTTTTACAATATTAAAGACACGAGTTAGGACTTTAATTATTTTTGCCCAAAAATCTGTAATAATCTTAATTTTATGCTTTCAATCTCATTCTGAAATTTTTAATCATAACAATCTTTTCTATCAATTTATTTAACTTTTTGGCAGTCATTTCAATCCGTTTTATAGCATGGAAATGGCAATTTATTTGGTGGATTGAATATTATTGACATTTTCTCCTACATTTGCTATACTTCACCCATAAAACAAATCGTATTTTTCGGAGGGCGCCCAATGAGTAAGAAAGAACTTTAAAAATGTGGCAACAGATGTGATTTATGCTTGATTTACCATCCTAATCTTGAGAAAAATGATAGGCGTAGAGAAATTTGTACCGTATTAGGCAAAATATTTCCCGGATATAATGCGGATCCGTCAAATGTAATATGTGATGGCTGCTTAAGCGAAAAGGAAAATTCTGTATTGTTGGATTCAACGTGCAACACGAGAAAATGTGTAACCGAAAAAGGGCTTAACCGTTTCGGATATTGCAATCAATATCCGTGTGATATTTTTCCTGCCGAACCGACATATGAAATGCTCGTCCAAAAGATAGATATTGAAAAACAATGGACTTGGGAAGATGAGAAGCTAACGGAAGCATATAATTTCAAAAAGAATATTGATGAGTTTAGAAAAATAAATTATGATTTGCCTTGCTACTTATTAAAGCATGCCTGAGAACCGTAGGTGATACGGCAGCGGCTAAATCCTCGTCACATATTTCCCCCCCAGCAGCCTGACCGGCTGTTTCTTTTTGCCGATTTCCTCTTTCCGCCCTGCAAACCCGCCCGCGAAATCAGCGTCTTTTGAGTTCATCTGCATTTTATGCTATAATAATTTTTGCACCCCGCACAAAGTGCCCGCCTAATCCGTTATACACATTGAAAAGAGGTTTTTTGATGGACTTAGAGGAAGTATATGACAAAATTTACCGCTACTGCTATTTTCGTCTGCGGCGGCGGGATTTGGCGGAGGACGTCACGCAGGAGGCGTTTCTGCGGTTTTTTGAGAGCGGGTGCGTGAATATCGGGAAGGACCTGCACTACCTCTACACGATCGCGCGAAATCTCTGCATCGACGAGTTTCGGCGGCGGCAGGCGGAGCCTCTTGACGGTGAAATCCCGGACGGGTTTTCGGAGGAGGAAATGCTCGAAAACATCGCCATCCGGGCGGCTCTTTCGCAGCTTGATGAAGAGGACCGCGAGCTGCTTTTGCTTAGGTATGTGAACGAAGTTCCGGTTTCGGTCATCGGGAAAATTTACGGAATTTCGCGGTTTGCAGTCTATCGGCGGGCCGCGCAGGCTGTTAAAAAACTGAAAGAAAAGTTAGGTGGGGAGGAATTTTTATGAACAAAAAACTAAAACGGGCGCTTCGGGACGGATTTACAGCTCCTGCGCCCGTAGGGAAAAAGGAGTTTTTGCGCGGCTTATCTGAGCCGCCGATAGGGAATTTTGAATTTATAGTCAGCCAGCTCGGCTATATCAGAAAGTGGGTCTGGGCGGCGGCAGGGCTGATCTTCGCGCTCGCGGTGGTCGGTTCCGAGTGGGTCGGGCGGGATATTATTTGGTGCGTTTCGGCCTTCATGCCGCTTTTGGCACTCGGGATTATCACCGAATGCGGGCGCGCGGAGGCCTACAAAATGGCCGAGCTTGAGATGTCGACGCGGTTCTCGATAAAAAGCGCGGTGCTTGCGCGGCTCGGGATAATCGGCGGGGTTTCGCTGATACTTATCTGCGCTGTCACGCCTATAATCGGCTCGGACATTCTCGGGACGGGCGTTTACATTCTCTGCCCCTATCTTCTTACGGCGTATCTCGGGTTTTTGGCTGTTCGCAAAATCCACGGCCGGGAGAGCATGTACGTCTGCGTCGGGATTGCAGCGGCGGTGAGCGTTCTGAACATTATTTTTTCAACCGAGCTGTCCGCGCTCTGTATCCCCGAAAATTTCGCTTTGTGGGGAGCGGCTTTGGCGGTTTTGGGGATCGGGACGGCGGTTCAGTGCTATAAAATGATAAAGCAAACGGAGGATTTGACATGGAGCTTATGATCGACAGGCTTACAAAGCAGTACAAAAACAAGATTGCGGTGGACAGGATATCTTTGAGGCTCGAAAAGGGCGTTCACGGGCTTTTGGGAGCGAACGGCGCGGGAAAAACCACGCTGATGAGAATGATATGCGGGATATTAAGGCCGACCGGCGGGACAGTCTCGTTTGACAATATGGACGTGAGTGAGGAGGGATACAGGGCGATTTTAGGGTATCTGCCGCAGGATTTCGGCTATTATCCCGAGTTTTCGGGGCGGGATTTTCTGATGTATCTGGCGGCGCTCAAAGGGCTATCAAAGCCGAGGGCAAAGAAAAAATGCGACGAGCTTTTGGAGCTTGTGTCGCTTCGTGAGGTCGCGAATAAAAAAATAAGGACATATTCGGGAGGAATGAAGCAGCGCCTCGGCATTGCGCAGGCTCTTTTGAACGACCCGAAGCTGCTTGTTTTAGACGAGCCGACGGTGGGACTTGACCCTAAAGAACGCGTTAAATTCCGCGATATAATTAAACAGCTCGGCGAGCAAAGCGTGGTCCTTCTTTCGACGCATATAGTTTCGGATATTGAGCATATCGCCGACAATGTGCTGATAATGCGGGCGGGGCAGGTTGTGTATCAGGGGAATTGGGGCGAAGAGGACGGAGATCTGGAGGAATTTTATCTCAAAAAGATGTCGGAGGGAAAAATATGAATAATTTCGGGACGATTTTTCGGTTTGAATGCAAAAAAATATTCACCAAGAAAATTTTTGTGATCTCCACGGCGCTTTGCGTTATAGCGATCGTTCTCACGCTGACCGTGCCGCTTCAGGGGGATTATTACGGGGACGGCGGCGTGCGGATCGACTCAAATAAAAATATGTATCTTCAGGACAAGGCATATGCCGAGGCGCTCGACGGGAGGATCATCGGTCAGGAGCTTATAGAAGAAACGGTGGAGGCATACCGGAAAGTTCCGCAGGACAGAGTCGCGACCGAGGAGTATCTGACATACGCGCGGCCTTACAGCGAGATTTTTAATTTTATCCGCAGCTATTCCGGCATTCCGCTTTCGGAGCTGTATTCTTGGGAGCCGAGCGAGGCGGGGGCGTATAGTATGCACCTTGAAATGCTCGAAAAGAATTGGGAGGCGCTGCGCCTCGGCGAGGGCGAAAAGGAGTTTTGGCGGGCGCAGGAGGAGGAAATCGCGAAGCCTATAACATATCACAAGACGCATTTTTATAACGAGATCCTGTCCGGCATCATGACGGTCGGGCTGATGGTTCTGATGATAATCGCGCTTTGCCTTTCGGGGATATTTTCGGGCGAGCGCCAGCGCGGCACGGACAGCATAATGCTCTGCACCAAAAACGGAAAATCGCGGCTTTATCTTGCAAAAATCGCCGCCGCGATGATCTTCTCGGCCGCCGTCGCGGCGCTGCTTTTTGCCGCAGCGCTGCTGATCGCCCTTGCCGTCTACGGCCCCGATGACCCGAGCGCTGCGCTGCAGCTGATATACCCGCAAACCTCCGCGCCCATCACCTGCGCCGGGGCGGTCGGGATACTGTTTGTCAGCCTTCTTGCAGCGGCGGTCGTGACGGGGATACTGTGCGCAGTGCTGTCCGAGGCGTTCGGAAGCCGGATCGCGGTGATCGCGGTCATGATCGCGCTTCTGATCCTGCCGATGATGTTTTCCGTCCCGGAGCAGTACCGGATCGCCGCGCAGATCTGGAACTGGCTGCCGTTCGGGTTTGTTTCGCCGCGGAATATTTTCGGGAGCTATACCCTGCCGCTTTTCGGAAAGCATTTTGCCCCGTGGCAAGCCGTCCCGGGGATCTATGCGCTCGCAGCCGCAGCCGCCGCACTGATGGGCTTTGCGGGGTATAGGAGATGGAATGTCGGGGGAAGGTAGGGGGTAAAAAGGGTTTGCTAAGGCATTTTATCTGACGCTTGGGGGAATGATTGAATGTATAATAAAACTGCCTGTTCATGAGGATGAGGGGATAGGCGGGTTGGGTTTGTAATGGTGGGAGGGATGGAAGGGGTTTGGGGGAGGCATAAAAGATAATAATAAATGAGTAAAATCGTTGTCGCCGGGGTTTGCACTGCCCACGCAGTTGTTGATAGCAATAAAACGGCGCCATTCTCCGGTAAGATGAGTTCCGTGGAAAAGGTCACTCTCGGGTAATTCCTGCCCAACCTCGAAAGGCCTTTAACGATGCACATTGCTACATTACAGGCCTCAATTTCCGAAAGCATCTTTTGAAAACCGGGGCGGTCGTAGTTCGTTCCGATACCCATCATCGACAAAAAACTTCAGATTAGGAAAATGCTAATATCTAAGCAATATCTGCTTTTGAGACGTGATTTGTCAAGTCTATTTTCCCCAAAACCCGAATTTTTATCTTTCAAAATACGGTATGTCGC
The DNA here is from genome assembly GCA_947624745.1 of uncultured Clostridia bacterium. Taxonomy (GTDB): domain Bacteria; phylum Bacillota; class Clostridia; order Oscillospirales; family Ruminococcaceae; genus Faeciplasma. The sequence goes on from CANQLR010000010.1 coordinate 61,489, forward strand.
CCATTTTAGGTCATTGTCCTGCTTATTTCAACAACCTGAAAGCAATATTTTTTTCAAAAAGCTATTGACATTGTGTCAGAATGGTGCTATAATGGCTATGCTGACAAGATGTCAGAACAAGTTTACACCTATATTTTACACCTTTATCTACCTTATAAATTTGAAATGAGGACGCCCATAAAACGCCTATTACTCGCACTTTTAGCGGCTTTGATGCTTGTCGGCTGCGGGGCTGTGGGGTCGGAAACGATCCCGAAACGAAACCGAATGACGAAAACTCTGCAGAACCTGCCGAAGTGCAAACGCAGGCTCAAACATCAAACAGGTGACGTAGAAACAGAGCCGACCGATGAATCGGAAATCGCCACTGATTCAGCAGACACTACCGAAGCACTTCCTGACAGCGAACAGGAATCAGCAGAACCCTCTTTGCCCGTCGTCTACATGACCTCCGACATCAGCTCCGACGGGCTTATGGCGGTTTATGAGGCTTTGGGCGCTGATCCCGAGGGGAAAATCGCGGTCAAAATTTCGACGGGCGAGCCGGGGAGCAACTATCTTCGCATCGAACTGATCGTCGAGCTTGTGCAGTCGCTGGACGGCACCATCGTCGAGCGCAACACCGCTTACGGCGGGCAGCGCGCTAACACTGCGATGCACTATCAGCTCGCGAAGGACCACGGCTACACCGACATCGCCGACGTCGACATTATGGACGAGTACGGCTCGATGACTTTGCCTGTTGTGAGCGGCAGCAATCTCACCGAAAATTACGTCGGCTCGCACTTCGCAAACTACGATTATTTCGTCGTTCTCTCGCATTTCAAGGGCCACGCGATGGCGGGCTTCGGCGGCGCGATCAAAAATATATCAATCGGTATCGCCTCCGCGGACGGCAAGTCGCATATCCACACCGCGGTCGAGGGCGACAGTATGTGGAGCGTCGAGCAGGACCCGTTTTTGGAGTCTATGGCGGAGGCAGGGAAGTCGGTCGTCGACGCTCTCGGCGGAAATATTTTGTATATTAACGTGATGAACCGCCTGTCGGTGGATTGCGACTGCGACTCAAGCCCCGCCGAGCCGGATATGCACGACATCGGGATTTTGGCGTCGCTTGATCCCGTCGCGCTCGACCAAGTCTGTATAGATTTGGCATATTCGGAAGATGATGGGCAGTCGCTCATCAAAAGAATAGAATCGAGAAACGGTCTGCACACTCTCGAACACGCAGAGGAAATCGGGCTCGGAAGCCGTGAATATCGGCTGGAGAATATAGATGATTGATACGCTGACAGATAAATTAAAGGAGGAAAGATTATGCCGAAAGGTTCACCGGAACTCACATCAGCGAGGCGCGAAGAGATAATCAACGCCTGCGAAAAGCTTTATCAAGTTAAAAGCTTTAAGGAGATAACGCTTCGCGACATCGCGGGCGCAACGAGCTTCACGCGTACGTCGATCTATAACTATTTTCAGACGAAAGAGGAGATTTTTCTTGCTCTCCTGACCCGCGAATACAACCGCTGGATTGATGAATTGTCATCTATCCTCGCTCGCAAAAAAATGTCCCGCGAGGAGTTTGCGGAGGCTCTTGCCCATTCTTTGGAAAACCGCGCGCAGCTTTTAAAAATCATGTCGATGAATCACTATGATATGGAGGAAAACAGCCGTCCCGAGAATTTGGTCGAGATGAAAATCGCCTACGGACGGGCTATGAGCGCGGTTCGCGACTGCCTCAATAAATTCTTCCCCGAGATGACGGCTAAACAGGTTGACGATTTTATTTACAACTTTTTCCCGTTTATGTTCGGGATCTACCCCTACACGTTCGTCACCGAAAAGCAGCGCACGGCGATGGAAGAAGCCGGCGTGAACTATGTATTTTTAACGATTTATGAGATAACGTATAACTGCGTTATAGGGCTGCTGAAAAGTTAAGGAGGTTATATGAAGTACACAAAATTGGGCAATTCCGAGCTCAGCGTGTCCCGCATCTGCATGGGCTGCATGGGTTTCGGAAACGCCGCGACGGGTCAGCACAGCTGGACGGTGGACGAGGCGCAAAGCCGCGAAATTATTAAACGAGGTTTAGAATTGGGGATCAACTTTTTCGACACCGCGATAGTATATCAGAACGGCACAAGCGAGCAGTTTTTGGGACGCGCGCTCCGCGACTTCGCCAAGCGCGATGAGGTCGTCGTCGCGACGAAATTCACCCCGCGCACGCAGGAGGAAATCGACGACGGAATCCCGGGGCAGCAGCACATCGAGAATTACATCAACCAAAGCCTTAAAAATCTAAATATGGAGTACGTCGACCTCTACATCTACCACATGTGGGACTATCACACGCCGATGGAGGAGATAATGGAGGGGCTACATAACATCGTCAAGGCCGGCAAGGCGAGGTATATCGGCATATCGAACTGCTTCGCGTGGCAGCTTGCTAAAGCGAATTTCTACGCGCGGGAGCGTCATTTGACCGAATTTGGCTCGATTCAGGGTCACTACAACCTCATTGCCCGCGAGGAGGAGCGCGAAATGGCTCCGTTCTGCCGCGACCAGAACATAGCGATGACCCCGTACAGCGCGCTTGCGGGCGGGCGGCTCTCGAAGCGCCCGTGCGAAACGTCGAAGCGGCTGGTCGAGGATTCCTACGCAAAATTCAAGTACGATTCCACCGCCGAAGCCGACGGCAAAATCATCGCGCGGGTGGCGGAAATCGCCGATAAACGCGGCGTTTCGATGACCGAGGTCGCGCTCGCATGGCTGCTCACAAAGGTTACTGCGCCCGTCGTTGGTGCGACCAAAATCTCGCACGTCGAGGGCGCGGCAAGGGCGGTCGACTTCGCGCTTACCGATAATGAGATTAACTATCTTGAAGAACTTTATGTTCCCCATGCGCTGGTCGGCGTGATGGCTCAAAACGGCAAACAAAAAGCAGGAAATGTTGTATAATTTTAGGAGGAATCATCATGGAAAAAATCACACAGACAGCAGGAAAAGATCAGCTTGGCGACTTCGCTCCCGATTTCGCGCATTTTAACGACGACGTGCTTTTCGGTGAGAACTGGAACAATCGCGATATCGACCTCAAAACGCGGTGCATTATAACCGTTGTTGCGCTGATGTCGTCGGGCATCACCGACAGCCCGCTCGTCTATCATCTTGAAAACGCGAAGGCGCACGGCGTGACTCGCGCGGAGATCGCGGCGATCGTCACCCACGTCGGATTTTACGTCGGCTGGCCGAAGGCTTGGGCGGTTTTTCGCATGGCGAAGGACGTCTGGAAGGACGAGGAGCTGACCGAGAAAGATAAGTACCAGAACACGATTCTTTTCCCGATCGGCGCGCCGAACGACGGTTTTGCGAAATATTTCATCGGACAGAGTTATTTAGCACCCATTTCGACCGAGCAGGTCGGGATTTTCAACGTCACCTTCGAGCCCGGCTGCCGCAACAACTGGCACATTCATCACGCCACAAAAGGCGGCGGGCAGATCCTCATCGGCGTCGGCGGTCGCGGGTACTATCAGGAGTGGGGAAAGCCGGCGTTCGAGATGAGGCCGGGCGACTGCATCAACATTCCCGAGGGTGTGAAGCACTGGCACGGTGCCGCGCCGGACAGCTGGTTCAGTCACTTGGCAATCGAAGTCCCGGGCGAAAACGGCTCGAACGAGTGGCTGGAGGCGGTCGATGACGAGCAATACGGAGGGTTAAAATGAGGAAATTTTCGTGATAACTACCGTAGTATGAAAACCGCGCCCTGCCATGACGACGGGGCGCGGGGGTGCAGCTGAAAGATAAACGGGAATTTATCGTTTTTTCGGTTTCATCAGAACGATGCTATATATGCCTAAAAGCGTATATATGATAACAAGTCCGATCAGGCTTACTGTTTTATATCCGCTAAATGTCGTAAAGCAGTACGGCAGGGCGCATATATCAATAAAGCCATGTAGGATAATCGGCACCCACAGATTATTCGTCTTTTTGTATATCACACCAAAATACAAGCCCATTCCAATAGTTGAAATTACTTTAAATAAAATTACAAGCGGCTCCATGCCAATCATACCGGGAATATGTCCCAATCCGAAAACGACTGATGATACCCATATGGCAATGATCTCATGATGCTCCTTTTTGTGAGCAATTTTGTCAACAATGTTAAGGAACAAGCCTCTGACATATAGCTCCTCAATAATCGCTACACCGAAATAATATAAAACGCCTTCAATCATGATTTTCCATACGCTCGGCCTATAATCAAAAGGCGCAAGTCCAATGATAAATGCAACGCAAGAAAAAATACCTGCTGTAACGCCTGCGGAAGCATACTTTTTAAGCCCCTCTGCCAACCCGGAAGTGTGAAGTCCGAGCGACCATTCTTTCCCAAACAATTTTAGGACAAGCCATGCGAAAAATCCCATGATTAAAAAGTTTACCATAAGACTAATGATATATGGCGTCACATCGGATAAGCTGCAATGCACAAACAATACCGCAGGTAAACCTGATATGTCCATAAAGGCTAAAACCAATGTTAAAATTGTCATGACAGTTATTTGCTTTTTATTCATGTTCTAATCCCTCAAATTCCAATTAACATTATAAATATATTATACCAACCTATTGAAAAGAAGTCAATCCCCGGTGTAGTTTTGCAAGGTGGCTTGAACTCAACGGCATAGAAAAGGAGTAAATCATGAATGTAATTAACAAACCCGTCGATTTTCACGCGCACCACGTCGACGAGGCCTTTCGCCGTGAAATCGAGAATTTGGGCATAGACGTGCTTGCCGAGGACGGCTTCTCCACTCGCCTGCGAGTGTAATTATTGCGAAAAAATGGTTTAGAGTGGAACGAAAGTATAACGGCATTTCCAAGCACCTTGCCCCCTCACCCCCACACCTTTCAACCAAAGAAAAATCCGCCCTGTCACGATAGGCAGAGCGGATTTTTTCTATGGATCTTTTCTCACCGATTTTATGGATTTCCGACATTTCTTCAGTGGCAACGTCGCCATCTAATTCGGTATATTCGCCTTTCATGGTTTCAAATTCTTCGAGGTATTTTTCTCCGTGCTATCAACATCGGTGAGCCTTGTATCGGTATTAAAATCGCCCCGCTCAGTATCACATCATACCAATCAGGGGCAAAGCGTTTATGAAAGAAAAGCAAAAAATCATTCACACACATCAACGGAGTCCGAAAATTTACCTCCTAAAATTCTCAAATCTATACTGCTCCACTACCTCATCGCCGATCAGCGTGATCGCCTTTTGCGGGCAAAGGCTCACGCAGCGGTAACACATCGTGCATTTTCCGTGAGGCGAAACGGCTCCGTTTTCGACTGTGAGATTTTTCATCGGGCAAACCCGCACGCACTTCCCGCAGCCCGTGCAAAGCGTTTTATTTATCTTCAATTTATTGCTGTAGTGATTCGTCTTGCTGTAGAACCATAGTCTTTGACCGAATAAACCTGCGGCGTGAGCAAAAACGCCTAAGCCGTCGCGCGGAAATTTGCCGCTCTTCATCCGCAAAACCGTTCGCCCGATCTTTTCTTCAGCGCGGTTAATTATTAACATATTCTCATCTGCACTCTTCTTGAGAAGCTTGCTGTCGCACACGCTGTCGGGCATTTTGATATGCAATCCGCCCAGAACCGTCGCGCCGCACTTTTTCAAAAGCCTTGCCGTACATCCCGCGCCGTCGCCGCTGAATGCGCCCATCGTCACAAGGCAAAGGACATTTTTTCCATTCCATAAAGCGGCGTTTTCGGTAATGAGATCCCGCACCATCTTCGGAGCGTTGGAAAATTGTACCGGATACCCGAGAATAATATTGTCATAAGCCGCGACGGTAGGGACGGCGCCACGGTCCTCAAGCGCGACAACCGGGGCGTTTTCGTCCGCATTTTCGCCAATTTTGATACGCAAAACTTCGTATTCCCCGTGCCGCTTAAATAAATTGCACAGTATTTCTTTTCCATGCTGATCCTCCAGCTTTCATTTTAGTTTTTATAATTATATCAAAAATGAGGGGGAAAGTAAAGAGGGGGTGAAAATGGGATTGATGTTTCCGCAACCGCGTGGTCGCAGCCGAGGTCATAGGCATGCCCATATATGGCGGATGGAAGGAGGTGCACACTTTTCCTGCCTGGAATTACGAAAACAAACTACATTATCAAAAAAATCACTTAATCTGCCTATTCAGCACCTCGCATGCTTTGACAATATCTTCCTTTTGCAGCCCCTTTAACGCGTCAACAAAGACAAGGCGTTCCCGCAATTTTTTATCGCCGCTATAGTCATCCTGAAAACAATCGTCCAAAATAACATACCTTTCAATTTTCGGGGGCATATGCAGGTAAGCGTTTATTTCTTCCGTTCTGGTGCGATATTCGTCTCCGAACGGCGTGATGTCAAAATCTGTCCCGTTCTGATTGAAAAAGTCCGATACCGTATCAAAAGTCGCGCTGCCTGTCCGGTGATTGGATATAATCACCAAATTTGCCTTCATTCTGTGTATCAAATCGCAAATGTTGCTTCCCGCCGACGGCAGTATATTTTGCACTTCCTTATCCGGCTGAAAAACATTCAGCACCCTGTCAATATCAAGAAATACGGTCAGCGGGTGATCGCGCGCCTGCTCCCTGACATATTTTAGCATTTTCTTGTATATCAGTTCGGACTTACGAATATCCTTGCCCCATTCGTCAATTATCGTATTCCCCTCTGCCAGCGCGGCTTTATATTCGTCTTTGGTAAATTCTCCCAAACGGTACGCAGCGTCCAATTCTTCCCTGTCCTCTATCAACACGTCGCCTTTTGTCGTAAGAAGAACGTCGAGGTATTGATCCATAAAAGCAAAAACGCCGTCCTCGTCAGTCAATAAAGAATAGATCACATCAATGTGCCATGCGGAAATCTCCCCGTTTTCCGTAAACATCGCCGTCGCAGAATGCTTTTTTGCGTCGGGAATCAGGGTGAGCCAGCACATTCCCTTTCCCGCAACAGGCGCACTTCCCGCCTTTTCAAAATAATCCCAGTACAAATAATCCCCGTCGGTCAATTCGTTCAGCGCCGCCCAGCCATGAAAGTTGTCGTAATCAACGCGAATTTGATAATAGGGGTAGTGTTGAAATCCCAATTTTAAGTCACGGGTTGATCTTTTTTTGTTCATATAATATGCACCCCTAAAAATTATATTGATTTATTATAACACGGGCGCAGCATACAGTCAAGCCGCGGGCTTAGATATTTTGACACTCTGCGCTTCTCTTTTGATTAAGTCTTTCAAAATTTCCTTGATGTCCTTGCCGTTCTTGGCGAAAAACTCATCGCCGTAAATCTTTCATCAGCACCGACCGCGTGTATTACGAAGATGTTGCGGAGTTGAGAAAACGCATGGACGAGGTGTGGAAGCTGCTTTTCAAAGCGGTGGAAACGCCAAAATATTGAAGACCTCTTCATATCCGAAATTGCAACCCCCTTGCAAATCCCCTAAACCCGTGTTATAATATATCAAAATCCCATCAAAACCAGAAAAGAGGTTAACCAATGGGCTGCGCTGGTATCAACGCTTTTCTTGACGCTGTTTTTGACTGCTGCGAACTGTAGAGCTGGCATATCGGGAACGGCATGGACGTTATCGGGACTAACTGCCCGCTTTCCGAAACAGTCGGGCAGCTTCTTCTGTCGCCGGAACGAAAGGCGACGCTTTCGGAATATCTTGAAACCGACGGTTCTTATACCCCTATGATCTTGGGGGATATTCTGGGGCTTGTATGGGCGGTGACCAAAGACTCGGGCAGTCCGCGTTCGCTCTTTATTCTCGGGCCCGTTTACACCGGCGATATTTCGGGAGATATGGCGGAGCGGCTCATCGAGCCTTTGAATATCTCGTTTTCAAAAAAGAGAGAGCTTTTGCAATCGCTTAAAAGCGTTCCGACCGTTTCAAGCTCCGAGCTGTTTCGGCAGACGGTCATTCTGCACAGGCTTGTCAGCGGAAAAGTCGTTCAGCCGAGCGAATTTATCTATCACCGCAATTCGGGCGAGCGCGACGCTCCCGCTTTCACCGATAAGGATATCCGCCCGCATTCGCCTTTTATAAACGAACAGATCCTGCTCGATATGGTCAGGACGGGCAATCTTGAATATCATCAGGCTCTTTCGACCGCAGGCTCTGCAAGCTCGGGGATACGCACAAAAACGAGCGACCCGATAAAGCAGGCAAAGTATTCTGTCGTTGCGTTTACAACGCTTTGCGCACGCGCCGCCATCGACGGAGGCCTTTCGGCCGATACGGCGTATTCGATGAGCGACCTTTACGCCGAAAAGGTCGATTCCTGCACCACCATAAGCCAGATCGCCGCCGTAAGCCACGCCATGTATGAGGACTTTATTTTAAGGGTGAACCGCTGCCGGGGCTCTTCGGGAGTTTCCCGCGCGGTGCAGTCTGCCTGCGATTATATCGAAAATCACGTCATGGAGGATATTTCCGTCGAAACGCTCGCCTCAAGATGCGGATATACCGCATATTATTTCTCGCGCATCTTCAAGAAAGAAACGGGTAAAACCGTCAGGGAATATATCCGCTCGGCAAAATTCAGGCAGGCTAAAATACTTTTGGCGACGACATCTCTTTCGGCTCAGGAGATAAGCGAGAAGCTCGGTTTTTTCTCTCAAAGCTATTTTTCAAGCAAATTCCGCGAATCGGAGGGCATTTTGCCGACCGAATACCGGCAAAAGCACCACAGCCGATAAAAAGGAGGGCTGAAAATGCGCCTTAAAGACAGGGCGGAGCTTTCCGATTTTTTGGAAGCCGTGAGCGGCTGTGGCGGAAGCGTCTGCTTTCAGACCGACGACGGCGACAGCATTGATCTGAAATCGGTTCTGAGCAAATTTCTGTTCGCGATGATAGCGACTAATCCTAATTACCTTAAAGAGGGCAGAGTTGTATGCTCCGACGAAAAGAGCTATGAAAAATTATCCGAATATCTTGAAGCGGAGCAATAATTTATCCGCCTTCAGACTGTGGTAAAATTCAGAAAATCATAAAATCCGGAAATTAACTTTCCGGATTTTATACATTTATGGCCGAAACGGCGAGCGCAGGCCATGCAGGAGAGGCTTACGGGGAACCCGCGCGGGGTTTTCCGTAAGAGCCTGACGAAATTTCGTCAAGCTCGGGTGATATTTTTTATCACTCTTTAATTTTATGACTAAAAAATTACAAAAAAGCAGTTATCTTTTAAAAGATTTTATCTATCCTGTATTATAATAGTGTGCTCGCTCTTCAACGGAAACAACGCCGAAGGCTACTTCGCCTGCATGACTGCGTTTGCGCTTATCGGTATCCCGCTCACCTTTGTTCAGTACTTCTCCACCCGTGAGCGCGTCACCGAGGAACGCCGCAATCAGATAGGTATTGAGGACGAGGAATCCGCCCAGAGACTTGCGCCTCATAAAGAAGCGGGAATGCTTGAGCAGCGTGCCTCAAGAGCAAATACTGGATCATGTTCATCATTCTCATTCTCGTCACCGAGATCCTCACAAATATGAGAAACATCTCGCTCGTTCACTATTCGGGTTGGGTCGTAAGAGGAAACGCATATGGGCAGTTTGCCGATATTCAGGCTAAATTTCAGATGATAGCCCTCTCGCCGATGGGTCCGGGCATACTTATCCTTTTGCCACTGATGAAAAAGGTCGGGCGCAGAAAATGTATCTGGATGGGCTCTATTCTGACCGTTTTCGGCTCGATATTCGCCTTTATGAACGCAGGCAACAGCGCTATGATATACGCGGGAACTGCGCTCGCGGCTATCGGAAACATCGCTTTTTCATACGTTATCCTGTCCTATATGGGCGACATCATAGACCCTGTTGAATGGAAGACAAAAGTTCGCTGCGACGGCATCACCGGAGGCTTTACCAGCGCGGGAATGATGTTTGCTGTGGTAATCGCTCAGGGGCTTTTCAACCTCGGGCTTATGGTCAGCGGATATGCTCAGCCTCAGCAGATAGGCTCGACCGTCATCGACGGCAAGGACGTTTTGCTCTACGCCGACCAGTCGGCAACGGCAACGGGGTGGATAAACGCCGCCTATCAGGGCTCCTAACATAATCATAGGCATACTTGTGTTCATTATATTCTTCTTCCTCTTCGACCTTGAAAGCACCTGCCTTTGGTTTCAAAGGAACTTCAGGAGAGAAAGGTAGCGGAGTGCGCTGCGCTCGGAATCGAATACATTCCCGCAGACTAGCTTGAACGCCATGAACGCGAAGAAGCAGACCGCATGGCAGAGGAAATAAGAGTCAAAGAGCTTAAAGAAAAATGCGAGAAAAAGGGTCTTAATTTCGAGGCGGAGAACGGAAAAGTTCTTGCAAAACGCGCCGAGAAAAAGGCAAGGGCAGACCTTAAAGCCGCCAAAAAAGACAAAAAATCCGCAAAAAAGGCAATAAAGGAAAACAAAAAAGCAAATAAATAAGCCGCAGCTGTTTCGGCGGACGCACACCCGCTGCGCCCGCCGAAGTTTTAAAGGAGAGGAATATGAGCGATTACATAAGACCGGGGCAGGTATGGCTCGACACAAAGGGCGAGAGGATACAGGCTCACGGAGCAAGCATGTTTTATGAAAACGGAAAGTATTACTGGTACGGCGAGGACAAATCGCATACCCGAAAAAAGGGAAAGCTCTGGACTTGGGGGATAAAGTGCTATTCGTCCGAGGATTTGGTAAACTGGGAGGACCTCGGTCACATCATAGAACCCCGCCCCGACGACCAAAGCAGTCTTTTTCACCCGAACCGCAGAATGGACAGGCCGCATATCCTGAAAAACGAAAAGACGGGAAAATATGTCTTATGGCTCAAATTCTGCGACAAGGCGCATTTCTCGGTGCTTACCGCCGACAGCTTATTGGGCCCTTATACGCTGATAACCGAGGTTTTAAGACCGTATGACAAAAAATGCGGCGATTTCGACCTTGCAGTCGATCCCGCAGACGGACAGGGTTATATCTGGTTTGAAGCCGACCACGACAGCATTTTGGCGGCGAAGCTGAATGACAGCTATACCGACGTTTCGGGAGAGCCGAGCGTTTGCTACTCGGGGTTAAAGCCGCCTCTTTCCCGCGAGGGCGTGGCGCACTTTATGCGCAGCGGCAAGCACTATCTCATCACCAGCGGAATGACCGGGTATGTTCCGAACCCGAGCGAGATAGCCGTGTCCGACAGCTGGACGGGACCTTTCAAGGTTCTTGGCGACCCCTGCGTTGACGATAAAAGCAGCGCAACATTCAACAGTCAGCCGAGCTGCGTTTTTGAAATCCGCGGGACGGATAAGCTCGTGATGATGGCTGACAGGTGGGTACCCGATTATGTCATGACAAAGGAAAGATACGATTCGATGTATAGGGCAATTTACAGCCGCTATGACAAAAGCGTCAAGGGGTCTGTAAAAGACATGATAAATATGCTGAAAAGCCCGATGATGGGCAGCGCCGACACATCGGTCGCAAATTACGTCTGGCTGCCGTTTGAATGGGACAAGGATATGCCCCGTTTAAGATGGAAAGACCGGTGGAACAGGGAGAGTCTGATATGAAAACGATAATCAAAGGCGAAACGAAATATGAGCCGACAGAGCTTGAGCTGAAAAACAGGCAGCTTGCAAGGCAGGCTGCCGCGGAGGGCTTTGTGCTTCTGAAAAACGACGGCGTACTGCCGCTTAAAGACAAAAAAATTGCCCTTTACGGCTCGGGAGTGAGAAAGACCGTAAAGGGAGGAACAGGCTCGGGCGCGGTCAGGGAGAGATATTCCGTGACCATAGAGCAGGGACTTCTGAACGCGGGTTATGAAATAACCACCCTCGGCTGGCTCGACAGGTTTGACAGATTTTATGCCGACACTTATGAGCAGTACCGTCAGGAAATGGAAAAGAAAGTTGAGGGTATCCGAGAATTTTATAAAATTCTCGGCATGATACCTCCTCGTATAATAATAAATGTAAGTTAGAAATAACCATATCAAGCTTCCCTCACAAAGTCTTGAATTGGTGATT
>CANQLR010000011.1 GCA_947624745.1 uncultured Clostridia bacterium
ATCACCAATTCAAGACTTTGTGAGGGAAGCTTGATATGGTTATTTCTAACTTACATTTATTATTATACGAGGAGGCATAGATATGACAGAGTCACACGACAGGAAATATCTTATGAAACAGTATGGCTTTGGCTCCGACTCGCTCGAATATTTGGACAGGGTGGGGTATGACCGTCTGCTCCTGAAAAAGCGGGTAGGCGGCGCAATGCGGCACAGGCCGAGAGCTAACGCAAAAAGGAGGCGAAATAAGTGGATGAACTGATATCGAAAAAGGAGCTGCTCGAAAAGTACGGGATATCCTACGGCACCCTTTACCGCTGGAAGCGAATGGGGCTGATACCCGAGGAATGGCTGGTAAAAAAGTCGACCTATACGGGTCAGGAGACGTTTTTCAACCGCGAGCTCATATGCAAACGGGTCGAGGAGATACTCTCGAAAAAGGACAGCGAATCTCTCGAGGAGATAGCCCGCGAGCTCGGCGCGATAGAGGAGGAGACCCCGAAGCTCATCATCAGCACACGGCATGGCGACAGGATCTTCAACCTTGAGGAAATAGTCAACATAAGCGTCTGCAAGGGAACTCTCACGGTAAGTATCATGAAAGAGGTACTGCAGTTGGAAGTAAAATCAGAAACGGAGGAAAAATAAAATGGCAGAACTTAAAATAATGGGCTCCGGCTCCTTCAACGCCGGCGACGAATACTACGAGCAGGTCGTTATTTCCGGCTCGGGAAAGATAACCGGAGACCTTAAATGCAAGGACATAAAGATCAGCGGCACCGGAAAGATCGAGGGCAATATCGACAGCGACGGCGATATCAAGACCTCCGGCACCGGCAGCTTAAACGGAAACGTCAGGGCGAAATATATCACGATCGCGGGGTCGTCAAAATTCGGGGGAAACGTAAAGTGCGACAGCTTCAGGATCTCCGGCACCTGCAAGGTAGCGGGTGACGTCGATTGCCGCAGTCTTAAGATAGCCGGCGCCGCCGTTTTGGAAAACGTGTCCGCCTCGGAAGAGGCGATCATAAACGGCGCCGCGAATATCTCGGGGCTTCTGAACGCCGAATCGGTCGCCGTTCATCTTGACGGAGACAGCAACGTAGAGGAGATAGGCTGCACCAAGCTTTACGTCAGCAGAAGAAGAGACGAAGACGGAGAGTTCAAGGTGAAAATTTTCAACTTCACCCTCTTCTCGATGTCAAGAGACGGAAAGGGCGTTCTCACCGCCGAGACCATCGAGGGTGACGATATACACATAGAATACACCAAGGCCGAGGTCGTCCGCGGCGCAAAGGTCGTCATCGGCCAAGGCTGCGAAATAGGCCGCGTAGAATATACCGACACGCTTGAAATTTCCGAAGGAGCTGCGGTTAAGGAACAGGTGAAGCTGTAAAGAGATCCATCAAAGGAGCAAACCGATATGACTAATGCGTAGTTTTCTGACAGATAACCGGTAAAATCCTTACATAAAAGCAGGCATTTTTGCCTGCTTTTTCCGTTATATTCCGACCCGCCCAAGACATAGGAACTGATTTTACATTTATTTTCCGTTTTCTCTTGCGTTTTCGTCGGGAATGTGTTAAAATAAATAAAAAAGGGGAGGCAGCCATGGAGCAAGTCGGTAAAAAAAGCAAAAAGCGCCGTATCGGCCGCCCGAACAGGGTACTTTATAACCTCGGCTTCGGGGCTCTGCTCCTCTATTTTCGTATTTTCGTCGGCACCCGCTTTAAATTCGACCGTTCGGGACTAAGTGATCTGAAAACCGGCCCCGCGCTGATAGTCGCCCCGCATATCTCGGGGATAGACCACATCACCGTCGGGTGGGAGTGTAAAAAATTCCGCCCCACCTTTGTATTAAGCGAGCACCTTTTCGCCAAGCCTCTCATTAGGTTTATCCTTACAAGATTCGGCCACGTCATTCCGAAAAAGATGTTTTACGCCGACGCAAGCACCATAATGGGCATTATGCGCGCCAAAAACGAGGGCAACGTCATCGTTCTTTTCCCCGAGGGCAGAATGAACGCCGCCCCTCACACCTACCCCGTCACCAAGGGCACTGCCGAGCTGATAAAAAAGCTCAAAGTCCCTGTCTACTGCGTCGAGGCGACCGGCGCTGCCCTTGCCGACCCCAAGTGGTACAAAGGCTTTCGCAAGGGTCTTGTGACCGTCACCGCACGCCGCATTTTCTCTCCCGAGGACATCTCGGCTCTTGATATAAAGTCCATAGACTCCCGCCTGTCCGATGAGATACTTCACGACGACGAAATAGCCGCCGCCGGGCGAAGATTCCCCGCCAAGGACACCGTCGCGGGGCTCGACGGCATACTCTACCGCTGTCCCGAATGTATGCGCGAATTTACCCTCGCCGCCCGCGACTGCAAGGTGAAATGCTCCTCCTGCGGCTTCGAGACTGAGCTTACGGACGACTACCGCTTCACATCCGGGCGCTTTGCCTCTATAAACCCGTGGTTCTACTGGCAGATAGACTGCATAGACCTTGACGAGGTTTTTGAGGAGGACATCGACATCGGCGCGATTGACAAAAAGGGGAACATGGACTTCGCCGCCGGTAAGGGCCATCTTATCCTCGACCGCGAGCGGCTTATTGTAAAGGGCCGGGTCTTCGGCGAGGAGATAGACTATAACTGCACCCTCTCCGCCCTCGGCGGCACTCCCTATACCCCGAACCGAGAATTTGACGTCTACTGTAAGGGCAGGCTCCTCTATTTGCAGCCTCAGGACAGGCGCAAGGTCATAAAATACGTCAATTTCATCGACAAGGCCGTCGCACAGGAACGCGGCATAGCCCTCTATTAGGTTTTGAACGCGCAAGCGTTGAAATAATATTTACAGAAAAGCGAGGAATACTAAATGGTAAACTTACTGTCAGCACTCACATCAATAGCGGCCGTCCTCATCAAACTGGTGATAATCATTGTCGCGGGACTTGTCATCGCAAACGTCGTCTCGGGGATCATCAGAAAGAGCAAAAAGCTTGACGAGACCGCAAAGAGCTTCTTTGCAAGCTTCGCGTCCCTTGCAATCAAGATCCTCACCGTCATAACCGCCTTAATGGCGCTCGGCATTCCCGCCGCGACCTTCGTAACGGTCCTCGGCTCCGTCGGTCTTGCCGTCGGCCTTGCAATGCAGGGCGCACTTGCCAACTTCGCGGGCGGCATTCTCATCGTTGTGTTTCATCCGTTCAAGGTGGGCGATCACGTCACCATGGGCGGCCAGTCGGGCATAGTCAAGAATATCTCGATATTCTACACCACCCTTCTTGCTGACGATAACACCGTCGTGACACTTCCCAACGGCACCCTCACCAACGCCCCCATCGTCAACTCTACCATCGACGACTGCCGCAGGATAGACATCGAGCGCGCGGTTCCGTTTGATTCGGACATCGAGGCCGCAAGAAAGGCCATGCTTGATATAGCGGATAAGAACGCTCTCGTCTTAAAGACCTCTGCTCCGACCGTTACCGTGTCCTCCCACGTCGCCGACAAGGCCACCCTCAAGCTCACCGCGCTTGCTCACAGCGCCGACTACTCTAAGGCCGTAACGGAGCTGACCTCCGCCATAGAGTCCGCGCTTCCCAAGGCCGCCGAATAAGGAGTTTCAAGGGGAAAGCTTTATATGAAAAAATTTCTCGGATATCTTTGCTTCATCGCGCTGGCGGCGCTTTCGGCGCTGAGCTATCAGCTCTTTATCTTCCCGAACAGCTTCGCCCCGGCCGGCTTCAACGGCATCGCGACGATGATACAGCACATCTTCGGCATAAACGTAGGATACCTGTCTCTCATCTTCAATATCCCGCTCATCATTGCGGTGTTTATTCTGGTGAATAAGGACTTCGCCGTCAAAACGCTTGTCTATATCCTCACGTTTGCGATAAGCCTGATTATTTTGGAGCGGGTAGATCTTTCCGCGATAATCTATCAGACCGAGACCGGAACGAGCACCATCTTGGGGCCTCTCGTCGCGGGGATACTGAACGGCGGCATTTTGGGCATCGCGTTCATGATGAACTGCTGCTCGGGCGGAACCGAGCTCGTCGCAGCGCTCATTCACAAATACAAGCCCTCCTACGACTTTGTCTGGGTGACCTTCGTTCTTAATTCCGCCGTCGCGGTCTTAAGCTTCTTCGTATTTGAGTTTCGCTTCGAGCCTGTTATCCTCTGCGTCTTGTACTGTTACGCCCAAAGCGTCGTCAGCGACAAAATGCTCAAGGGCAACAAGGAAGCGGTGCGCTTTGAGATAGTCACCGACAACCCGCAGGAGATAGCCGACGAGGTAATTGTAAAGTTGGGCCATTCCTGCACGCTCATAGGGGCCGAGGGCTGCTATACTCACAACCGCAAGAATATCCTCATCTGCATAGTCAACAAGCACCAGATAGTCCAGATGAAGCAGATACTCGCAAAATACCCCTCGACCTTTGCAAACGTCTCGAACGTAAGCTACACCATAGGCCAGTTCAGATATCCGAGAGAGACAAGCTCGACCATTGAATAAAAGACAGAAAGGCAGAACATGGACAAGAATAAATTTGCCCCGACCCCGCCGATGGGCTGGAACAGCTACGACTATTACGATACTACCGTCACCGAGGAGGACGTCAGAAAAAACGCCGAATATATGGCGAAAAACCTCAAAAAATTCGGTTACGAGTATATAGTCATCGACATCGAGTGGTACGCGAACAACGCGGGAAAGCTGCGCGACCGCTACCAGTATATTCCCTTTGACGATCTTGAGATCGACCCCTACTCCCGCCTTCAGCCCTGCCCCGAGAGGTTCCCGTCCTCACGCGGCGGCAAGGGCTTCAAGCCGCTGGCGGACTATGTGCACTGCCTCGGCCTCAAATTCGGCATACACATAATGCGCGGGATCCCGAGAAACGCTGCCCACGCTCATATGCGCATTTTAGGGACCGACGCTACCGCCTCCGACGTTGCCGACCCCGGCTCGATCTGCGGCTGGAACCCCGATATGTACGGCGTTAAGCATAACGCCGACGGTCAGGCGTACTATGACTCTATAATTCAGATGTACGCCGACTGGGGCGTGGATTTCATAAAGTGCGACGACATCTGCGACAGCTGGATGTATCCCGTCGAGCGCTTTTCCGGCTGGGAGGAGACAAGAATGCTCCGCCGCGCCATTGATAAGTGCGGCCGCGCAATAGTTTTAAGCCTGTCTCCCGGCCCCGCGCACGTCGAAAACGCCTATCACTACACCCAAAACGCGAATATGTGGCGGATAACCGACGATTTTTGGGATAACTGGAAGCTTCTTAAAAATATGTTCTGGCGCTGCGAGCAGTGGCAGGACCACACCCGCGAGGGCTGCTGGCCCGACTGCGATATGCTGCCGATAGGAAAGCTCGGCAAGGGCCACGGCCACGAGTGGACATCGAATTTCACCGACGACGAGCTTAAAACAATGATGACCCTCTGGTGCGTCTGCCGCTCGCCGCTAATGATCGGCACAGACCTTCCGCAGCTCGACGAAAAGAACCTCGCGCTTCTGACTAACCCCGATATCCTCTCGATGCTTAACGACGGCAGGGGAGTGCAGATAAAGCGCACCTCCGACGAAGCCGTCTGGAAATCGGTCGGCGGCAGCGCCGTTCGGGTCGCGCTCTTCAATTTAAGCGACGAGCCGAGGAAAATTTCGGTAAGCACCTGCTATCTTTTGGAGGAGCTTCGCAACTCCGACAGCCACTTCGAGCTCGACTCCGACTCCGTTAAGGAGCTTTGGGGCGAGGCGGATCCCGAGATCTCGGACGGCAGCATCTCGGCCGAGGTCCCTCCCCACGGCGTGCGGATCTACGCTTTCCGCCGCAAGCTCAAGGTGCAAAAATTCGTTTGATCAAAATTTTTCGGCCTCCTTCAAAGGAGGCTGATTTTTTTATGTCCGCAAAAATATTCGACCTTTTGCGCGCCCCGGCGGTATTAAACTGAAACTGCAAGAAAAACGCGAAAGAGTATAATTATGGAAATCTATCTCGACCTCCTGCTGATCTTAAATACATATTTCACCTGGATCCTTCTGAACCTCACCGCCCAAACTGCCCGCGCCGAGCTTAAGCCTATTAACTGCGCCGCCGCGTCCTTCATCGGAGGGCTGTCTTCTCTCGGAGCGCTGCTGCCAACTACCGTAAAGCTATACGCCTTTACATCAATAGCCCTCCGCCTGCTCTCCCTCGCCCTGATTATCGCGGTCGCTTTTTGGCGAGTATCCTTAAAAAAGTCAGTGGCTCTCGCCATTGTATTCGTGGGCTACAATCTTCTTTTGGGAGGAGTTTTCTACCTTCTCCGCAGCTTCTTTAAAATCCCGCAGATCCTTTTGCCAAGCGGATTTATCTACTTCGACGTTTCCCCGATACGCCTCGTTTGCCTGACCGCTTTGGTCTACGCCGCAGTCATAATTTTCGACAAAATATACTCCCGCCGCCTCGGGAAAAACGCCTCCTACAAGGTGAGCTTCAGAATCGGCTGTAAAGTATATTCCATTGACGGCTATGCCGACACCGGAAACAACCTCCGCGACCTTTTTTCGGGCCTCCCGGTCATATTCTGCACCGGGATCTCGCTTGAGCCGGGCAGCGGATTCCGCGCCGTTCCCTGCAAGACCGTCTCGGGCGAGGGGCTACTGTACGCCTGCAAGCCCGAGGAGCTTACTCTGCGCGACCAAAGCGGAAAAACCTACCGCCCCGCGGCGCTTGTTTCGGGCAGCGGCGGGGGAGGAGAGATAAAAGCGGTATTCAACCCGTCGATACTTAAATAAATGAAAGGATGATATCATGAAACCGATATTTGAAAGACTCGTCCGAATGATCCTGCGCGCGCTCTCGGGGAGGGTCGACTATGTGAACGGCCCCGACACGCTCCCTCCGCCGCTCGGCACCGAGGAGGAAAAGCGCGTTTTCGCGATGCTTTCCACCGAGCCGAAAAAGGCGCGGGAGATACTCATCACCCACAACCTCCGCCTCGTTGTTTACATCTCGAAAAAGTTCGAGTCGACCGGCATCGGCGTCGAGGATCTTGTCTCGATCGGCACCATCGGGCTCATCAAGGCAGTCAATACTTTCGACCCCGACAAGAACATCAAGCTCGCGACCTACGCGAGCCGCTGCATCGAAAACGAGATACTCATGTATATCCGAAAGACCAGCCAGCAGCGCAACGAGATCTCTATCGACGAGCCCCTGAACGTCGATTGGGACGGCAACGAGCTGCTTCTTTCCGACGTTTTGGGCACCGACGCCGACGAGGTGGGCTCCCGAATCGAGAGCGAGACCGAAAAACGGATACTCATTGAAGCGGTCGGCAGGCTGAATCCGCGGGAAAAATTCATCATGGAGATGCGCTTCGGCCTTTTGGGCGGCAAGGAGATGACCCAAAAGGAGGTCGCCGACATGATCGGCATTTCCCAAAGCTACATTTCGCGCCTCGAAAAGCGCATTTTAAAGGATTTAAAAAAGGAACTCGAGGCGATCTGCTGACCTTTTCCATATAATGGCGCGTCCCTTTTCCGAATAACTCGGCGGCGGCATGGCAATAATTATCTTGAATTTATTTTCGGGAGATAAAAAGCCATGCAGTACCAAAAAGTTGAAATAAGCGGAGTGAACACATCAAAGCTTAAGCTTTTGTCCGAGGAGGAAAAGACCGAGCTTTTAAAGAAGACCCGCGCCGGCGATAAAAAGGCCCGCGAGGAGCTTATCAAGGGCAACCTGCGCCTTGTTTTGAGTGTTATCCAGAAGTTCATGAACCGCGGCGCACAGGCCGACGATCTATTTCAGGTCGGCGTGGTCGGGCTCATCAAGGCGATAGATAATTTCGACCTTTCCCTCGACGTGCGCTTTTCGACCTACGCCGTTCCGATGATAAGCGGCGAGCTTCGTCGGTACCTCCGCGACAACAACTCCATCCGCGTCAGCCGCTCGACCCGTGATCTTGCCTACAAGGCCATGCAGGTCCGCGAAAGCCTTCAGGCCGACTCCGAAAAAGAGCCCACCGCTGCCGAGATAGCAAAGGTCTTAGGGGTCAAAAAATCCGACGTCGTCTTTGCTCTTGAGTCGGTCAGCGAGCCTGTGTCGATATACGAGCCGGTTTATTCAAACTCGGGCGACGTCCTTTATATGCTCGACCAGCTGGGCGACCGCTCCTCCGACGAGGGCTGGATAGACGAGCTGATGCTCCGCGAGGCGATACAGATGCTCTCGGAGCGCGAGAAGAACATACTCTACCTCCGCTTCTACCGAGGTAAAACGCAGGTCGAGGTCGCGGGGCAGATAGGAATATCGCAGGCGCAGGTGTCCCGCCTCGAAAAGAGCGCGTTGAACCGCATCAAAGCGAAAGTGTAACAAAATTTCCGCCCCCGTCGGCGGATTTTTTGTAAATATGCCGATTTTCCCGAAAAATATTGACTTTAATTTGAAGCTGTGATAATATAACTGTATTATTATTCATAACGGAGGAAAAATAATGAAACTCAGAAGAATTGTTTCGGCGCTTATGGCCGTTTCTGTTTTGGCTCTTGCGCTCTGCTCCTGCGGCGCGGCGGGGCTTCCGACTATGGACGAGGTCAAGGGCTCTAACGACGGCAGCGTTTATACAAACTCCTATACCGGCCTTAAATTCACCGTTTCCGGCGCATGGAGATTTCTTACCGACGACGAGGTCGCCCAGATAACCGGCACCACTCAGGACATTCTGGACGAAGCCGGCAACGGCACCGACGTGACCTCACAGGCATACGACATGATGGCGATGGACGACAACACCGCCAACAACGTAAACGTAATGGTGCAGATAGTCGGGGATACCGGCGACGCCGACCTTGATGAAATTTTGGACCAGTCCGAAAGCGAGATACTTGAAATGGGCGCGTCCATCGGCGTTTCCTACAGCTTCTCCGAGCATTCGGAAGCCACCCTTTCCGGGATCGAATTCAAAAAGCTCACCGCCTCCGCTGAGATGAACGGCATTTCCTACGTTCAGGGCTGCTACATAGCCTTGGTCGACGGCGTTGCGATAAACGTGACCTTAACGAGCTACGACGGCACTCCGCTCGAGGACATCGAGGCAATGTTCAACTAATAGCTTTATCCACAATTTAACACTCTAACGACTGTGACGGGAAGAAGTAGCCTGCGCAAAAGAACTTAAGAGAGCTTTCGGTCGGTGCAAGAAAGCGTTGAGCACAGGTGAAATACATCCCCGAGTCCGCCTCCCGAACGGCTTTTCAAGTAGGAGAGCGCGCTTAGCGAGCGTTATCCCGCCACGAGGCAAGAGGCATTTTGCTCCTTGCGAACACGAGGTGGTACCGCGATAATTCGCCCTCCGGCTATAACGTCGGGGGCTTTTTTCTGTCAAAAATCTTTATAAAGGAGTAATAAAATGGGAATCTACGAAGAACTTAAGGAGCGCGGGCTAATCGCGCAGGTGACCGACGAGGACACCGTAAGAGAACTGGTCAACGCAGGAAAAGCGACCTTTTACATCGGCTTTGACTGCACCGCCGACAGCCTGACCGCCGGGCATTTCATGGCGCTGACCCTCATGAAGCGCCTCCAGATGGCCGGAAACCGCCCGATAGCTTTGATCGGCGGCGGCACCACCATGATAGGCGACCCCTCAGGGCGCAGCGATATGAGAAAAATGCTCACCCGCGAGGACATCGACCACAACGCCGAGTGCTTCAAAAAGCAAATGTCCCGCTTCATCGAATTCGGCGAGGGCAAGGCGCTGATGGTCAATAACGCCGACTGGCTTCTGAACCTCAATTATGTCGAGCTTCTCCGTGAGGTCGGCGCATGCTTCTCGGTAAACAACATGCTTCGTGCCGAGTGCTACAAGCAGCGCATGGAAAAGGGTCTTTCCTTCCTTGAATTCAATTACATGATAATGCAGTCCTACGATTTCTACTATCTGTATAAAAATTACGACTGCAACCTCCAGTTCGGCGGCGACGACCAGTGGTCGAACATGCTCGGCGGCACCGAGCTTATCCGCCGCAAGTTAGGCAAGGACGCCTCGGCCATGACGATAACCCTTCTTACCGACTCGAACGGCATGAAGATGGGCAAGACCGCCGGAAACGCAGTCTGGCTCGACGCCGAAAAGACCTCGCCCTACGATTTCTTCCAGTACTGGCGCAACGTCGGAGACGCCGACGTCATCAAGTGCATAAAAATGCTCACCTTCCTCCCGATGTCCGAGATCCGCGAAATGGAAAAGTGGGAGGGCTCCCAGCTCAACAAGGCCAAGGAGATCTTGGCGTATGAGCTTACAAAGCTCGTTCACGGCGAGGAGGAAGCGAATAAGGCTTTAGAGGCCGCAAGGAGCGTCTTCGGCGGCTCCGGCACGAGCGAGAATATGCCCACTGTCGAGGTAGAAGGCGCCGAGATAGGTATTCTTGACGCCATGGTGACGGCTAAGCTTGCGCCGTCTAAGGGCGAGGCCCGCCGCCTCATTCAGCAGGGCGGAGTCAGCGTGAACGACGAAAAAATTAGCGACGTGAATACCGTCTTAAAGCTTACCGGCGAGACTATAATCCGCCGCGGCAAAAAGCAGTTTGTAAAAATTGTCGGAAAATAATTATTAAATTTGCGCTTGCGGGCGCGTTTGGTACTTGAAATATTCGGACAGGTATGTTATAATAAACTGAATATTTACTTTAAAAAGGAGGAGAGCGCGATGTATTCGGGCATAATAAAAAAATTACCCGCAGTATTACTCTGCGCGCTTCTTCTTTTCGGCTGCGGCAGAAAGGAGCCCGAGCCTCTTACCACCGGCGATTTTTCGGTGACTATCGAGACCTTCGGCACCGTCGAGGCTGTGACCACCGCCTCCGAGGAGACTATCCCGGGAGATACCCTCGCCCCCATGCCGGAGAGCACTTCCGCTGCCACCGAGCGCGAATACCGCACCGACTCGGACGCCACCTATTCCGAGCCGACAGCCGCTTCTCAGCCCGAGAGCTATGACCAGTACGAGACCGACCCGGCCTCGGGCATACTCATAGCCTCCTCCTCGGTAAACGTCCGCGCCCTCCCCGACGCCGACAGCGAAAAGGTGGGGCACCTTGAGCGCGGCGAGACCATTGAAATGACCGGCACCGTCTCGAACGGCTGGGTCAGGGTGATCTACGAGGGCCACGAGGCCTACATCAACGGCCGCTATTTGGAGCCTTATTCCGACCCCGGCGAGCCTACTCCCGAAATTACCGCGACCGCCGCCCCCGAGACGGAGCCGGTGACCGACCCTCCCGAGGAGACCGAAACGGTCACAGACCCCACCGCCGAGAGCGAGACGGTCACCGACCCCACATCCGAGACCGAGAACCTCTCCGAGCCGTCCGAGAGCGACGAGCCGGAGGATATCCCCGTTGTGGAGGAGATTGACATAATCACCAACCCGAACAGCTATTCCGCCCTGAACTATCCGAACCCCAAGGCGGTGTGGCTTGCATATCTCGATATCGACGAAATGCTGAAGGGCGCTTCGGAAGCCTCCTTCCGCGCAAGCATTTCCGCCTGCTACGACAACCTTGTTTCTCTCGGCGTGAACACGGTCTACGCCCACGTTCGCGCGTTCGGCGACGCATACTACTATTCCGACCTGTTCCCGTTCACCGCCTCCTACAGCGACGTTTTAGGCTCTCCCGCCCCGTTCGACCCGCTTGAAATAATGATAAGCGAGGCTCATTCCCGCGGGCTCAGCTTCCACGCTTGGGTGAACCCGATGCGCACCGCCGACCGCCAGCGCTATGCCGAAATGGCGGACACCTATATCTTAAAGCGCTGGTACGATTCCTCTTCGTCTAACGGCACGCTCCTTGTTTACGACAACGAGACCGGGTATATGTGGTTAAGCCCCGCATATCCTGCCGTCCGCGCGCTTATCTGCAACGGCGTGAGCGAGATAGTCTCCCGCTACAACGTCGACGGCATACATATCGACGACTATTTCTACCCCACCACCTCTCCGAGCTTTGACAGCGCGGCTTTCGAGGCCTCCGGCTCGACGGATCTTGCCTCATGGCGGCGCGAGGTCGTGAGTTCTTTGGTGCGTGAGATATACAGCACCGTCAAATCCTGCAACCGCACCGTCGAGTTCGGCGTTTCCCCGCAGGGAAATATCGAAAACAACCGCGACAGGCTCTACGCCGACGTCGCCGCTTGGTGCTCCTCGCAGGGATATTTCGACTACATAGCCCCGCAGATATACTACGGCTTCGAGGATAAGCTTTCCTACTCCTCCGCCGCGCTCGAATGGCGAAACATGACCACCGCGTGGGGCGTAAAGCTCGTTTCGGGCATTGCCGCCTACAAGGTCGGCATAAACACCGAGTGGTCGGGCGGTTCGATTTTAAGCAGCGAGATCAGATTCGCCATGCAAAACGGCTACAGCGGCGTAGCCTTATACCGCTACGGCTCGCTGTTCGGCTCGGCAAGCTCGTCTCCCATAGCCATGCAGACCGAGCTTTCCGGCGTTTACACTGCGCTTTCCGAATTTTAGCATATATTTTCAAGAGGTTTTATGACAAGGTTTATAGCAATTATTCTCACCCTTGCGCTGATACTGTCCTCCTTCGGCGATATCGGCTCGGGTCTCGGCTTGAAGCTCTACGCCGACGACAGCGAGGGCGAGCCCGCTCCCGCTGAGGGGGTACTGGCCTTCCCGGATAACATGAAGGCCTCCGAGATCACGATAGGCAAGGACTTTTTCACCGACCCCGGCCAGTCCGCCGAGACCACTCTTTCCGAGATCGAAGACCTCGTATCCGAGTTTGAGGGCTACGGCTTCAACACGATGATAATAAACACCTCCTACGACGGCGTCAGCTATTACGAGACCGACGAGCAGCGCTTCACGCACGGCTCTCCTCTCAATATGCTCCTTGACGCCGCCGTCGCGAACCATTTTTTCATATATATCACCCTTGATATCGGCCTCGCGCTCAAGGCTTCGGGTTCAGACAGTCTGGGTGACAGGGTGGACTATCTCACCTATTCCGTCCACCGCATAGCCTCGAAATATCTCATCGACGGCATTATTTTGGACGGCTACTACACCCCCAAGGGCGAGGAAACCTATTCCGAATACCGCCGCGAGGGCTCTGGAATAGGCTATGAAAACTGGCTCCTTGAAAAAAATTACGCGATCTTCAAGCTTGTGAGCGACGATATCCGCGCCACCAATTCCTCCGTCGCTGTCGGAATCGCTGTTGATAACGCCTGGCGAAACTCCTCGACCGACGGGACCGGCTCCGACACCGAGGACGACTTCGAGGCCTATGACGACGGCTTTTCCGACACTAAACGCTATATCTTGGAGGGGCTTACCGACTTCATGGTGGTCTACTGCTACGGCGCGATAGACAGCTCCTCCCTCGGCTTCAAAAAGGTCTCCTCCTGGTGGAACGGCATAGCCGAGCAGGCGGGCATACCTATGTTCATAAAGCACGCCAACCAGCGGATCAGCACATCCGACCGTTCATGGGCGGTCGATCAGATAGTCAAGCAGGTGATCGAGGCCGAAAAACTCTCGAAGTACCGCGGCAGCATATTTGAAGACCTTAAGATGCTCGGCGAGAACACCGTTTCCACCGACGCTCTGATGAAATACTACGAGGGCAAGATCGACGTTTCGGGACTCTATTCCAACCTCAAGATGGTGCTCCCGACAAAGCGCGAGTTCGTGACGTATGAGCCCACGCAGATCTTCCAGGGTACTTTCGACCCCAACTTCGACGTCTACTATAACGGCGAAGCGCTGAAGCTCAACGAGGCCGGAAACTTCTACTTCACCGAGGACCTCGACGTCGGCCTAAACACCTTCACCTTCCGGAATAAGGCCGACACCGTGACCTACCGCATCACCAGAAAGGTGCAGGTGCTTCGCAGCATTCAGCCCGAGGCAGGCGCCGTGATGTATGTCGAGGGCGAGGCAAGGATCTCGGTCGACGTTATAGCCTATAAGGGCTCCAAGGTCAAAGCGACCCTCAACGGCGAGACGATAACCCTAACCGAGGAGGAGATACGCTCCGACGACCTTGACTCTAACACCTACTACACCCACTTCACAGGCTACTTCGAGGCTCCCGAGGGCATCGTCGGCGAGGAGCAGGATCTCGGAAACATCGTTATAACCGGCACCTACGACGAGTTCAGCCGCGAGACCGAGACCGCCGCGCAGGTCATAGTCAACGCCATTCCCGAGACCGCGGAGGCAGCCTCGATAGTCAGGATAAAGCACGACAACACCCCGACCTATAACTACTACACCACCGACAACATCGCCGACCCGACCACGACCCGCCTTCCCGCCGGCACGCTCGACCTCTACGTCAACACCGTGACCTATAACACAACCTTCCAAGGCGTTACCCAGAGCTACGACTACTACCTGACCGCCTCGGGACTTCGTATCCGCGCCGACGACTGCGAGCTTTTGGACGGCTACACCTTCATAAACAACACCGCGACCATCTCGGGCAGCTATGTCAGCGGCTCCGACACGGTTATAAGACTCGCGATGACATACCAGACCCCGTTCAAGGTCTCCTTCTCGCCGCTCAGCTACGATAATCCCGACAAGGGCTCGTATCTTATCGACCACTTCCGTCCCGAATACGTCTTGGTGACGTTTGACTACCTCTCCGGCTATGAGGGAACGCCCTCATTCGACGGCGGCGCGCTGTTCAGCTCCGCCGAGTGGACGACGGTAGAAGTTTCGGGTGAGCAGAAATACCAGCTGAAGCTTAAGCTTAGAAGCCCCGGGGCATATATGGGCCTGCGCTCGTCCTACGACGGCGCGGGCAACCTGACTCTTCGCTTCAACGGCTATAACACCTCGCTTTCCGGCACGACGATAGTCATCGACCCCGGCCACGGCTATAATACCAGCGCCTCTTCGATAGACCCCGGCGCGGTCGGCCACGTCGTCGAGCAGGAGATTAACCTGCAGATAGCGAGGGAGGTTACCTCGCAGCTTGCCGCCGCGGGAGCCGACGTCCACATGCTCCCGACGAATACCGACTATATAAATCTCTACGACCGCTCCGAATACGCCCGCCGGTACGACCCGGATATCTATATCGCAATACATTGCAACTCGGTCGAAAACGGCGAGGGAGTCAGAGGCGTCGAGGCCTACTACTTCACCCCGTTCAGCCAGCCCCTCGCGGCCTCGGTCAGCGAGAAGATGGCGGGCTACTACGAGCGAAACGTCTACGGCGACGGCAAAAACCGAAACCGCGGTGCAAAATACAACTACTTTGCCGTTACGCTCGAGCAGGAATTTGCTTCTATTCTTGTCGAATGCGGCTTCGTGACCGATTATCAGGAGGCTATGGCTATGAACAGCTCTACCCACCAATCAGGTCTTGCCTCGGCGATAGTAGACGCCGTCAAGGAATATCTCGCAAGAGGTTACTGATAGATAAACTAAGGAGGAATAGTCTTGTATAAAATACTGAAAAAGCGGGAGCTCAACAGTCAGGTCACCCTGATGGAGCTCGACGCTCCGCTCATTGCCGCCAAGGTAAAAGCGGGGCAGTTCATAATCTTCCGCATCGACGAGCAGGGCGAGCGCGTTCCGCTCACCGTCGCCGACTACGACCGTGAAAAGGGGAGTATCACTATAATCTTCCAGAAGGTCGGCCGCTCGACGATAATGCTCGGCAATATGTCGGAGGGCGATGAGATTCTGGACGTCGTCGGCCCCCTCGGAGTCCCGACCGAGATCCCCGAAAACGCGGAAAAGATCGCCGTCATAGGCGGAGGAGTCGGCTGCGCCATAGCCTACCCGCAGGCCAAAGCGCTCCATAACGCCGGCCTCTCGGTAGACGTGATCGCGGGCTTCAGAAGCCGCGACATAGTCATTCTGGAGGACGAAATGCGCGCCGTCAGCGACAACCTTTACATCACCACCGACGACGGCAGCTACGGCATGAAGGGCTTTGTCACAAATAAGCTCCAGGAGCTCATCGACGCCGGGAACAAATACGACTGCGTGATAGCAATCGGCCCGGTTCCCATGATGAAATTCGTCTGCGCCGTCACAAAGCCCTACGGCATCAAAACGATAGTCTCCCTCAACCCGATAATGATCGACGGCACCGGAATGTGCGGAGGCTGCCGCGTTCGGGTCGGCGGGCAGATAAAATACGCCTGCGTCGACGGGCCCGACTTTGACGGCCACGAGGTCGATTTTGACGAGCTGATGCACCGCAACTCGGCCTACCGCGAGCAGGAGCAGTACGATAGAGAGCACATTTGCAGACTTACGGGAGGTGTAGTAAATGCCTAATATGCAGCCCACAAAGACCCCCGCGGCCGAGCAGGAGCCGAAGGTCAGAGCGCGCAACTTCAAGGAGGTCACCTCCTGCTATACCGACGAGGAGGCCCTTAACGAAGCGCAGCGCTGCCTCAACTGCAAGAACAAGCCCTGCGTTTCCGGCTGTCCGGTCGGGGTAAGGATACCCGAATTTATTGAAAAGGTCCGCGAGGGAAATATCCCCGAGGCCTACGACATCATCAAGAGCACCAACGGCCTTCCCGCCGTCTGCGGCAGGGTCTGCCCCCAGGAGAGCCAGTGCGAATCGAAATGCGTCCGCGGCATAAAGGGCGAGCCGGTCGGCATCGGGAGGCTTGAGCGCTACTGCGCCGACTATATGGCCGACAAGGCCGCAGCCCCCGAAAAGCCGCAGCCGAACGGCCACAAAGTCGCGATAGTCGGCTCAGGTCCGTCGGGTCTTTCATGTGCGTCCGATCTTGCCAAGGCGGGCTATCAGGTCACCGTTTTCGAGGCTTTCCACACCGCCGGCGGAGTTTTAATGTACGGTATTCCCGAGTTCAGGCTCCCCAAGGCCACCGTTCAGCGCGAGATCGACGGCTTAAAAGCCCTCGGCTGCGAGATAAAGACCGACATGGTCATCGGAAAGATACTCTCGGTCGACGAGCTGTTTGATCAGGGCTATGAGGCCGCGTTCATCGGCACCGGCGCGGGACTTCCCAACTTCATGGGCATTCCCGGCGAATCCCTTGTCGGCGTTTTCTCGGCAAACGAATACCTCACGAGGACAAATCTCATGAAGGCCTACCGCGACGATTACGACACGCCTATCGCCAAAAGCAGGGCTGTCGCCGTTGTCGGCGGCGGAAACGTGGCCATGGACGCTGCGCGTTCGGCGCTTAGACTCGGCGCGGAGAAGGTATATATAGTTTATCGCCGTTCCGCCGAGGAAATGCCCGCCCGCCGCGAGGAGGTCCACCACGCCGTCGAGGAGGGTATAGAGTTTAAATACCTCACCAACCCCGTCGAGATCTTGGGCGACGAAAGCGGCAAGGTCAGGGGCATAAAGTGCCTTAAAATGGAGCTGACCGAGCCTGACCAGAGCGGCAGAAGGGGAGTTAAGCCGATAGAAGGCTCCGAGTTTGAAATCGAGCTCGACGCCGTTATCATGGCGATCGGCACCTCGCCGAACCCGCTTATCCGCTCCACCACCCCGGGGCTTGAGACTAACCGCCGCGGCTGCTTTGTCGTGAACGAGGATATGCTCACCTCACGCGAGGGCGTCTACGCCGGCGGCGACGCCGTCACGGGCGCGGCAACGGTTATTTTAGCGATGGGCGCGGGCAAGACCGCCGCAAAAGCCATCGACGAATACATAAAAAATAAATAATTTCAGGAGGTTAAATATGTTCACCACTGTTATGGCCGACGCCGCTGCGGCGCAGGCAAGCGCTTCGAGCTCGATGTATACCCTTATCTTCATGGTTCTGATGCTGGTAGTCCTTTGGTTTATCATGATCCGTCCCCAGCGCAAAAAGGAAAAGGCCGACGCCGAGATGCGTAAAAACGTCCAGGTCGGCGACGAGATCGAGACTGTAGGCGGCATCGTCGGTATAATCGTCAAGATTGAGGACCAGACGGTCGTCATCGAGACCAGCTCCGACCGCTGCAAGATGAGGATCAAAAAGTGGGCGATTGCCACCAACGTATCCGCGACCGAGGAAAGAAAGAAGCTTGAGGAAGCCGCCAAGGCCAAGAAGGAAGAGAAAAAGGCCGAGGACAAAAAAGCCCTCAAGGACGAGCCCATCGAAAAGGACTGACTTCTAAAAAACATCTCCCCCGAATATCGTTTACAAAACGGTATCCGGGGGTATTTTTATGAAAAATTTCAACAGGGGACTGCGCTGCGGCCTTTTATCGGGAACTCTCTGCGCCCTGCTTCTCTGTGTTCTTACCGCGGTTTTGCAGCTCTTTTTCGATCTCTCCGACGGCGCGCTTTCCTTTATCGCCATAGCTATCCTTTGCATATCATCATTCTGTGCCGCATATTTTTCGACCCAGCTCTGCCGCTCCCACGGCCTTTGGCAGGGCGCCCTTTGCGGTCTTCTTGTTTTCGGGGGAGTGTTTTTCCTGTCCCTCCTTTTCGGCTCGCGACCATCATATATAAGCTTAGAGCGCGTTTTATTTTGCCTTGTTTTTGGCACCGTCGGCGGCATACGCGGGGTCAACACAAAAAAGACCAAGCTGTAATATATCTCCCGCCGCGGGAATATAATTGAAAAAACGGAGGAACAAGCCATGGAAGCCAAAACCGAATACGCCTTAGAGCTCTTGCCGCGCGCCCTCGCGGAAAAAATATCACACCACCCGAAAATCAACTCTGCGGACGAGATCCGCCTTCGCCGAGGCCGCCGGGCAAGCCTCACGGTCTCGGGCAGCGACATTCTTTTGGACGTCACAGCTTCGCCGTCCGACATCGAGGAGACCTTCAAAAACGCCTTTTCCTACTCGATCCACAGCTTTCAGCGCGAGCTGTGCGGCGGCTGCATAACCTCACGCGGAGGAAACCGCGTAGGTGTCTGCGGCACCGCCGTCACCACTCCCGACGGCAGATTGGAATCGGTAAAATCCATAAGCTCAATAAATATCCGAATCGCCCGCGAGGTCAAGGGCTGCGCTGAGGCACTTTCAGAGGCCTGTTTCAAGACCGGCCCCGTCGGCGTTTTGGTGACCGGCGCTCCCTCAAGCGGAAAGACCACGCTCCTGCGCGATATCTCCCGCATTCTCGGCTCGAAATACCGTACTGCGCTTATTGACGAGCGTGGCGAGCTCTCCGCGGCCTACTGCGGAGCCCCTCAAAACGACGTAGGCGAGCTGACCGACGTGTTCTTCGGCTACCCCAAGGCGGAGGGCATCGACATCGCCGTTCGGGTCATGTCTCCCCGCGCCCTTATTGTAGACGAAATTTCCCTTACAGGCGAAACAAAAGCCCTGATGTCCGCTCTCGGCTCTGGGGTAGAGATCATCACCGCCGTTCACGCGCCAAGCTTTTCCGAAGCTCAAAAAAAGCCCGCGATATCCGCCCTTTTGGAACGCGGTGCTTTCGGATACGCCGCCGAGCTTAACCGCGACCGCACATACCGGGTGATAAAAATTGATTAAAGCCCTTTTATGCGCCGGAATATGCTCCGCGAGCTTTCTTGCCTCGTTGGAGCTTTACCGAAAAAAGCTCTCCCACGCCGAAGAGGTCCTAAAATACCCCGAGCGGATTTCTTTAATGATCTCCGGCATTTTATACGAGCGCGCCGACGTCTACACCGTCGCCTCCGAGGCAATGGGCTTTGATATCCCGTTCGGAAATTTCCCCGAGGCTTGGCGCGACTGCTGCAAAAATACCGTCCCCGACCCCGAGCTATTGCGCTTTCTGATCCCCGTCGGCGATATCTTAGGCAGCTCGGAGCCCGAGCTTCAGGCCGAGCGCCTCCGCATAATCCGGGACGACATAAAAACCTACGGCGGAACCTTGAAAAAGTGCGCCGAGGACTCAAAGCGCCTCTATCTAACCCTCGGCGCTTCGATAGGCGCCGCAGCCGCGGTCCTGATGATATAAAGGAGAAAAAATGGAAGTAACACTTGTTTTTCAGATAGCCGGCCTCGGCATAATCGTCGCCGTGTTGAGCCAGCTTTTAAAGCGCGCCGAGCGGGACGAGCAGGCTTTGATGATAACGATAGCCGGCCTTGTCATCGTCATGGTAATGCTCGTGAACGAAATTTCCGAGCTTTTTGACACCGTAAGAACGGCGTTCGGCTTCTGATGGAGATAGTAAAAATCGCCGCCGTCTGCCTCACCGCCGCCGTTGCCGCCAAGGTGATCCAGCCCACGAACCGCGACCTTGCGGCGCTTCTTTCCATCTCCGCCGTCATCTTCTGCGCGTTTTTGACTGTCGACGGCTTAAGCGGCATATTCTCCGGCGCAAACGGCCTTTTAAGCGACACAGGCGTCGGCGGAAGCTACATCTCCGCCGCCTTTCGCGCCCTCGGGATATGCTATGTCTGTGAGCTTTCCTCGTCCTCCTGCCGCGACTGCGGAGAGACCGCCCTCGCCGGGATCATCGACATCTCCGGCCGCGCCGCGACGGCGATTTTAATGCTCCCGTTTTTGAAGGAGTTTCTCACCGTGATCCGCACGGTCCTCGGCCGATGAAGCGCCTTGCAGCGGCCTTGTCAGCACTTTTGCTGATTCTTGCCCTCACCCCGACCGTCTTTGCCGACGATCTTTCCGCCGAAATATCGGACAGCCTCTCAAAGCTCGACACCTCCTCCGCGGGCGACGCTCTCGACTCTCTGGGGATAGACCCCGCCGAGCCCGAAAGCGTTCAAAACCTCTCTCCGAAAGGCATACTCTCCTTCGTTTCAAATGCTGTCGGCAGCGCCCTAAAATCGCCCCTTCGCCTTATAATGGGCGTTCTTGCGATATCCGCCGTCGCCTCCGTCTGTCAGTCACTGAGCACCCGCGCGGGGCTTCATTCCGAGCTTTTTTCGATCATAGCCTTTTTGTACGTCGCCTCAACCGCCGCCCGAGTTTTTTCCGACTGCGCCGCGGCGATACGCTCCTGCGACAGCTTCATGCTCGGCTATATCCCTCTTTTGGGAGGGCTTGCAGCCGCCTCGGGGAACCTCTCCGCCGCCGTTTCCTATAACGCGATACTTATGTATTTCTGCGAGGGCGCGGCGCTCGTCGCTACATATTTTCTCCGCCCTGTCCTCTGCTGCCTGTTGGTGCTTTCCGCCGTCAGGTCGTTGGAGCCGAACTCCTCCGGCTTCGGGACAGCCCTGAAAAACGCCGTCACCACCGTCATCGGCTTTTTGATGACCCTCTTTTTGGGCATAATCGGCCTCGAAAGCGCTTTCGGCCGCGCCACCGAGGGGCTTCTCATAAAGACCGGCAAATACGCCGTCTCGAGCTTTGTCCCGATAATCGGCTACTCCCTTTCCGAGTCCTACAAGGCGGTCAGCGTGAGCATAAACGCCCTTCGCACCGCCGTCGGCACTCTCGGGATAGTGATTATTTTCGTATTCATGCTCGCCCCGATAGTATCAGTGCTCGTCTATAAAACACTTTTGTCGGTTTGCGGCTTTGCCTGCCGCCTCATGGGCTCCGAGCCGATAGCTTCGCTGATGTATTCGCTTTCCGAGGTCTTTTCCTTCCTTTCGACCGTTCTTATATTTTTCATGCTCATGCTCCTCGTCGCCACCGGCATGATGATCCTTCTCGGGGGAACTCTTATACTATGAAAACTCTCGTCACCGTAACCCTTCTCATCTCCGTCCTCGCGGTCGTGAACACCCTTGTTCTCTCCCTTTCTCCCGACCGTTACCGCCGCGAGTTCAGGGCGATGCTCTCCCTTATGTCCCTTGCCGCGATAGGCTCGGTCCTTCTGGGTGCGGATTTTTCGGACATCTCCTCCCGCTTCGAGGATATCGCCCTGCCCGACATGAGCATAAAGCGCGACGAAGCGATAACAAGCGAGCTTGACAAAAAACTTCAGGAATATCTTTTTACCTGCCTTGCCGAAAAGGGGATAGCCCCCGAAAATATTTTCATCGAAACTACTATTGACGCCGAGCGGCGCATATTTATTACAAAGGCAAGGATAACCCTTCCCGCGGGATATTCCGGCCGCGAGGGCGAGATAAA
This sequence comes from uncultured Clostridia bacterium, assembly GCA_947624745.1. Lineage (GTDB taxonomy): Bacteria > Bacillota > Clostridia > Oscillospirales > Ruminococcaceae > Faeciplasma. The sequence continues at coordinate 22,018 of CANQLR010000011.1, forward strand.
GTCCCTTTTGGACGGCATTTTGGGATCCGGCGTCGCCGAAATAATTACAGAGGACGGTTAAAATGGGAGCGGAAAAGCTTAAGGAAATAATAAAGAGCACCCCGAAAATAAAGCTCTATATCGCCGTGGCGGTCATCTGCTGCATACTTCTTTTTCTGATGCGCACCCCCTCCGAAAAAAAGGAGGATACCCCCGAGCCGCAGCCGCAGCCGGTGCAGTTCGATTACAAAAAAGAGCTCGAGAGCGAGCTTTGCGCGATAGTCTCGGAGATATCCGGGGCAGGGGAGGCGAAGGTGATGCTGACACTCTCGGGGAGCGAGATAAACGTCTACGAAAAGGACGAAAGCCGCTCCGACGGCAGACGGGAGAGCGAGACCGTAATAATCGGGTCTAAGGAAGCTCTTTTGAGCGAGCAGCTCCGCCCACGCGTTTTGGGGGTGATAGTCCTCTGCCCGGGAGGCGAAAAGCCGGGCGTTCGGGAAAAGGTGGTAAATGCGGTCTCTACCGTATTGGATATACCCACAAGCAAGGTCTACGTTGCTAAATCAAAATAACAATTGGAGGAACAAAAGATGAGAAATTTTCACAGAAGCGTCAATTTTAAGGTGAACAAGAAGCATATTATCCTTGCGGGGCTCACCCTGCTGCTCGGGGTCACCGTCTATGCAAACTACCGCCTCTCTAAGCCAAATATCCCGACCACCGACGTCATTTCCCGCGACGTCTCCGGCGAGACCTACGGCGAGGTGCAGTATGTGAACGGTACGTCCTTGGACAGCTATTCCTCGGAGGATTACTTCGCGCAGGCCCGCCTTGATAAAATAACCGCCCGCGACGAAGCCGCCGAAACTCTCAAAATGGTTTTAGAGGGTCAGGACATCACCGACGAGGAGGTCGCCGCCTATACGAGCAGCGCGATCAATCTTTCCTCGCTTATCGAGAGCGAGTCGGCGATAGAAAACCTCATTTTAGCCTGCGGCTACGACGATTGCGTAGTATATCTTGACGGCGAGAACGCGAGTATCGTCGTCAAGTCGGACGGTCTCACCGCCGAGCAGGCCGCAGAGATAAAAGACATACTTCTTTCCAAAACTCAGGTCGAAAGTGAAAATATCAGAATTTTTGAGGTAAAGTAGTTGAAATTTCAGAACAAGTGTGATATACTGTATAATGTATAAATTATGAATAAGAGTATACATAAAACTCCGTAAGATCACGCGGATGTATAAAAGGAGCGAAAAAAATGGAAAAAACCCAAGACAGCTCAAAGGGAACGCTCAAGGTCTCCGAAAGCGTCATAGGAACCATCACCAAGACCGCCGCAAGCGAGGTTGAGGGCGTCGAGAGGATACCCTCCCGCCCGTTTAGGGTCAAGAGCTTTTTCAGAATGCCCGCCGACCCCGCCGACATCAACGTTTCAATGTCGGAAGGCGTCTGCGTAATATCCCTCTCGATAGTCGTAAAAAGCGGCTATAACGCCCTCTCTGTCGGCGAGGAGATACAGGAGCGCGTCAAGTCAGCCGTCCAGCCGATGACCGGGGTCACCGTCGCAAAGGTCGACGTTACCGTTTCGGACATCAGCTTTGCCGAGCCTGACGTGAGCGCAGCCGAGGAATAAAATAATACCGCACAAAGACCGGGTACGGCTAAAAAGCCGTGCTTGGTCAAACGTGCGTATTCGGGAGAAAAATATGACAAGACATGAAAAGCGCGAGGCCGAGTTTTTGCTTCTCTTCGAGATGTGTTTCCGCGACGAATCGCCGAGCGACCTTATCACCCAGCACGAGACCGACTATGAATACAAATGCGACGAGGAGATAGAGACTACCATCGCCGATGTATCGTCAAAGCTTTCGGAGCTTGACGGCATCATCTCCGAATTTTCAAAGACCCGCTCGATACAAAGGATACCCCGCGTAAACCTCTCCATCCTTCGCCTTGCGATATTCGAGATACTTTACCGCCGCGATCAGGTCCCCCAGAACGCCGCCGTCAACGAGGCGGTCGGCCTTGCGAGAGCATACGGGCAGGAAAGCGACGTAAAATTCGTAAACGGCGTTCTCGGCGCCTTTACCCGCAGCCTTCATGCCGATGAATAGCTACTTCGGCATCGACACCTCAAACTACACCACCTCATGCGCCCGCCTTACCGCAGGCTCGGGTATAGAGCAAAAAAAGCTCCTTTTGCCGGTAAAGCCCGGCGATAGGGGACTTCGCCAGTCGGACGCGCTGTTTCACCACATAAGACAGCTCCCCGAGGTCTTTGACGGCCTTCTGTCCCCCGGGATATCCGCCGTCGGGGTCTCGGTTCGCCCCAGAAATACCGAGGGCAGCTATATGCCCTGCTTTTTGGCGGGAAAGACCGTTGCAGAGGCGATAAGCCGCGCCCTGTCGGTCCCGCTTTACGAGACCTCTCATCAGGTCGGCCATATCCTTGCGGCGCTTTATTCCGCACGCAGGCTTGATCTTATCAACACCCGCTTCATAGCCTTTCACGTCAGCGGCGGCACCACCGACTGCCTTTTGTGCGAGCCCGACCCCGAGCAGATCATTTCCTGTCGGGAAATAGGAACTTCCCTCGATTTAAAGGCAGGACAGGCAGTCGACAGGGTAGGCGTAATGCTCGGCCTTGGTTTTCCCTGCGGCCCGGCTCTCGAGCGCCTCGCAGGCGAGTCGGACAAGGTCTATCGCATAAACCCCACCCTCAAGGGCGGCGACTGCTGCCTTTCCGGTATCGAAAACAAATGCCGCGAGCTTTACGAAAAAGGCGCCCCGAAGCCGGACGTCGCGCTTTACTGCCTTAAATCGGTCGGGGCCGCGATAACCGGCATGAGCCTCGAAGCGATAAAGCGCTTCGGCGAGCTCCCCCTTGTCTATGCCGGGGGAGTCATGAGCAACAAAATGATCAGGACAGCGCTTGAAAAGCGTTTCGGCGCGATTTTCTCGGAGCCGGCGTTTTCCTCCGACAACGCCGCCGGTGTCGCTGTCTTTGCCGCAATAAAGGGAGGCGAGCCGCTTGGCGGTCTATACGGTAAGTGAAATAAGCGCGATACTCTCCGCCAAGGTCAGGTTAGAGCCCAAGTTCCGCGGCATAGCCGTCCGCGGAGAGATCACGGATCTTGCCCGCGACCGTTCGGGGCATATGTATTTTCGCCTCCGCGACAGCGAAGCCGGCATAAAGTGCGTGATGTTTGCGCAGTACGCAAAAGCCTTGAAATTCATTCCTGCCGACGGCATGGGAATAATTGCCTTCGGTGCTCTCGATTACTATTCCCGCGACGGAAGCTGCGAGATAAAGGCCACCCAGCTCCTTCCCGACGGCGCGGGCGCAGGCTACACCGCCCTTTTGCGCCTCAAAGAAAAGCTCTCCGCCCTCGGGATTTTCACCGCCCCCAAAAAGCCGATACCCCGCTATCCTAAAAAAATAGCGGTCGTGACCTCTTCCGACGGCGCGGCGATCTCCGACGTAAAAAAGGTCATTTCCCTACGTTACCCGATAGTTAAAATAGAGCATTTCCCGACTCTCGTTCAGGGCATCGACGCCCCGTCGAGCATCGTAAAAGCCCTATCCTTGGCCGACAAAAGCGGGGCAGACACTATTATCCTAACCCGCGGAGGAGGATCGTCGGAGGATCTTTCCGCCTTTAACACCGAGGAGGTAGTCATGGCGGTAGCCTCCTGTGAGACCCCGATAATCTCCGCCGTCGGCCACGAGATAGACTGGTCGCTCAGCGATCTTGCCGCCGACCTTCGCGCGGCCACACCCTCCGCTGCGGCAGAGCTCGCCACCCCCGATATTTCCGCTATGAAAAGCGAGCTTAAGCTTTTGGAGTCGGTCCTTAAAAGCGCCGCCGCAGAAAAGCTCACCCGCCGCCGCGAGCGCCTCGAAGCCCTCTCCATCGCCCTCTCGGCGTATTCCCCAAAATCGAGGATAAAATCGCGCGAGACCGAGCTAAACGCCCTTGACGAAAAGCTTTCTTCGCTCGTGAGCTCAAAGCTTCGCCTCGAAGCGCTCAGCCTCGGTTCGATCAAAACCGTACTCGACTCACTCGACCCCGAAAACGTCTTATCAAGGGGTTACGCCATGGTGAAAAGGGGAGAAAGCGTCATCTCCGATCCCGGCTCTTTATCGGTCGGCGACGGGATAGAAATAGTAATGCGCGGCGGCACCGTCGGCGCGGAAGTAAAATATGTTGGTGAAAAAAATGAACTATGAACAGTCTGTAAAACGTCTTCGCGAGATATGCGACAAGCTCCGCGACGAAAGCACCTCTTTGGAGGAGACATCAAAGCTCTACAAGGAGGGCAAAGCGCTTTTGGCCGAGTGCCGCAGTATGCTCGAAGGCTTTTCCAAGGAAATTTCGGAGGTGTCCGGCGATGAGCGCGACTGAACGCCTTATGTCCGAGGCCGAAAAGATAAACCGCTTTTTAAGCGATATCCCCGAGCTTTCTCTTTCGGGAGATCCCCGCTGGGAGCGCGTCTTGGAGGCCGAGCGCTACGCCCTTTCCGCCGGCGGCAAGAGGATCCGCGCGGTATTGGCAGTCGAGTTTTATAAGCTCTTTAAGGGCACCAATGAGGCCCCCTCTTACGTATACGAAGCCGCCTGCGCGGTAGAACTGACCCACACCTTCTCACTTATCCACGACGATATGCCCGAGATGGACGACGACGATATGCGCCGCGGCAAGCCCTCTACACACGTCGCGTTTGATACCGCCACCGCGCTTTTGGCGGGCGACGGGCTCGCAATACTTCCCTATGAGATCCTTGCTCGTCTTAGCCTTGAGGGCAAAATATCCCCCGAGACCTCGGTAAAGCTCATAAGCGCTTTAAGCCGCTGCGCCGGAAATCGCGGCATGATCGCCGGCCAGATGCTCGACCTTTGGAGCGAGACACGATACAGCGAGATAGACGAAGCGTTTCTCAAAAAAATGTCCGAGCTCAAGACCGGCCGAATGCTGATCTGCTCCTGCGTGTTCGGAGCGATCCTTGCAAACGCTGATGAATCCGCAGTAAACGCCGCGATTGGCTATGCCGAGCGCGTCGGCCTCGCGTTTCAGATAGTCGACGACATCTTGGACGTCACCTCTACCGCCGAAGCTTTAGGCAAGCCCATAGGCAGCGACAGCGAGCGCCAAAAGCCCACCTTCGCCGACGTCCTGGGGCTTGAAGCCGCGCAGGAGCTCGCAGAAAAGCTCAGCCTTGAAGCCTCGGAGCTGATAAAGAAATACCCCGGCAGCGAATTTTTGAGCGAGCTTGCGATAACCCTCGCCACCCGAAAAAGCTGAAATAAAGGAAATGAAGTGATCTTTTGAAATACCGACTGCTGTCCCGGCTGAATCTCCCCGGCGACCTCAAAAAGCTGAATCCGAAGCAGGAGCAGGAGCTCTGCGCCGAGATCAGGGATAAAATAATCACGACCGTCTCTAAAAACGGAGGGCATTTGAGCTCCAATTTGGGCGCGGTCGAGCTTACCGTCGCCATTCACCGCGTTTTCGATTCGCCCGCGGACAAGATCATCTTCGACGTCGGCCACCAAAGCTATACCCACAAGCTTCTCACGGGAAGATACAGCACTTTCCACACCCTTCGCAAAAAGGGCGGACTTTCCGGCTTCACACGCCCCTCTGAGTCGGAGCATGACCCCTGCGTGAGCGGCCACAGCTCAAACTCCATCTCTCTCGCCCTCGGTATCGCAGAGGCTATGAAGCTCTCGGGCGACGACCACCACGCGATCGCCGTTATCGGCGACGGCGCTATGACCGGCGGCCACGCATTTGAGGGACTCAACAACGCCGGACACTCCGGCACCAACATCATAGTGATCCTGAATTACAACGAAATGTCGATATCGAAAAACATCGGCGGAGTCGCGGCGTATCTTTCCGAGCTTCGCACCCAGACTTCATACCGCCGCATAAAATCCGGCGCAAAAAAGGTCATAACCTCGATCCCTCTCGTCGGCGGGGGACTGTCGAATATCCTCTCCGCCTCGAAGGACAGCATTAAGGAGCGGCTTATACACTCTACAATGTTCGAGGATTTCGGCTTTGAATTTATCGGTCCGGTCGACGGCCACAATCTTGAAAAGCTCGAGGCAGCACTCAAAAGCGCCAAGGAGCTCGGCGGGCCCGTTCTCGTTCAGGTGAACACGGTTAAGGGCAAGGGCTACGAGGCCGCAGAGCTCGAGCCCGGCGAGTATCACGGCGTTGTCCGTTTCGATGTCGAGACCGGCGAGAAGCCCTCTGTCCCGTCCACCTATACCGACGTTTTCGGGGCAGAGCTCGCTCGCCTCGCCCACTTGGACGAGCGCATAGTCGGCATAACCGCCGCGATGAAATACGGCGTCGGGCTGAATCACTTCAACGACGGCCTTAAGGACAGGCTCTTCGACGTCGGAATCGCCGAGGAGCACGCCGTCAGCTTCGCCGCGGGCCTCGCGACGATGGGAAAGCTCCCGGTATTTTCGGTTTATTCGAGCTTTTTGCAGCGCTCCTACGACGAGCTTATCCACGACGTAGCGATACCCGGCCTGCACGTCGTTCTGGCGATTTGCAACTGCGGCATCGTCGGAGAGGACGGCGAGACCCACCAAGGGCTTTTCGACATACCGTTTTTGTCGACCATTCCCGGCACGACCGCCTATTCCCCCTCCTGCTATGCCGAGATGAAGCTTTGCCTCAATAAAGCGCTTTACGAGGATACCGGCCTTGTCTGCATACGAATGCCCAAAGGCGGCGAGTCGGAGATATTTACACCGACCGTCACGTTTGATCATACCGACCGCGGCTCCGATGATCTTATCGTCTCCTACGGGCGCGAGTCCTGCGAGGCCGAAAGTGCCGCGAAGCAGCTTAACATCAGCCATCTGCGTCTGACAAGGCTCCTGCCTTTACAGCCCGAAGCGCTCGAAATAATAAGATCCCACCGAAAAGCCTACATCTTCGAGGAGACCTCCTCTCTCGGCAGCCTCGGCGAAAAGCTCGCCTCCGAGTGCCCGAATATAGTCCGCACCGCCATCGACGGCTTCGTCCCGGCAATGAGTATCTGTGAAGCTTTAGACCTTTACGGCCTCTCAGCCGAGCGGATCGTCGAAAAAATAGGAGGCGAAAATGCCGCGCCTTGACCGCCGCCTTTGCGAGCTCGGCCTTGCACCCTCCCGCGAGAGGGCGAAGGAGTATATCCAAAACGGCCAAGTCTTCGTCAACTCCGCGCCGGTTCAAAAGCCGGCTTTTGAGGTCACAGATACCGATACCGTCGAGCTTCGCGGTGAAACATTAAATTACTGCGGCAGGGGAGGGCTCAAGTTAGAGCGCGCCCTCGAAGCCTTTGACATCGACGTTTCGGGGCTCACCTGCCTCGACGTTGGAGCCTCCACCGGAGGCTTCACCGACTGCCTTTTGCAGCACGGCGCAAAAAAGGTCATCTGCGTCGACGTCGGCCACGGCCAGCTCGCTGAAAAGCTCATGAACGACCCTCGGGTCATAAACTTCGAGGGTGTAAATGTAAAAGACCTTACACCAGATCTTCTCCCCGAAAGGCCGGATCTCGCCGTATCGGATCTTTCCTTCATCAGCGTGACCTTTGCGGCCGCCGCCTTAAGCAGCATTTTGTCGGAGGGCAGCCCGGCGATCCTTCTCATAAAGCCCCAATTCGAGGCCGGCAGCCGATACCTCACCAAGCACGGCACCGTCACCGATAAGGCCGCGCACTTCGATGTTCTTTCCCGCCTGACCGAGCGCTTCAACTCCCTCGGTTTTTCGGTCGAGGGGCTGATCCCGTCCCCGATAAAGGGCGGTAGCGGCAACATCGAATACCTTTCTCATCTTGTAAAGCGTTCAGACTTTACACAAAAACCGATAGATTTTTCCGCGGTGGTATCTGCCGCGTTCGGAGGGCAAAAATGACAGTTTTTATCTACCCCAACTTTGAAAAGATACACTCGAAGACCTGCACCGAGGAGGCCGTTTCCACGCTCCTTGCCCTTTCCGCGCAGGTATGCCTTCCCGTGTCCGCGAGGGATATCCTCCCCCTTGATACTGTAACATACCTTCCCCCCGACGAAGCCGCCAGAACTTGCGATGCGATGATCTCGGTCGGCGGCGACGGCACGATACTCAAGTGCGCCGGCCTCGCTTCGACCTATGATAAGCCCCTTTTGGGGATAAACTGCGGCCGTCTCGGCTTCATGACCTCCCTCGAGCGCGACGAGCTCCCGCTTTTAAAGCGCCTTATCTCGGGCGATTACACCGTCGAGCCACGCATGATGCTTTCCGCCTCGATAGTGTCTGACGGCGTTGAAAAGACGTGTCTCACCGGCCTCAACGAAGCCGTGATCTACTCGGGCGGCAGGGGAATTGAGGACTTTCGGGTTAGCGCCGACAGCCGGAAAATCTCCTCGCTTCCCGCCGACGGTATAATTTTCTCGACCCCGACCGGCGCCTCCGCCTATTCTCTTTCCGCCGGGGGACCGCTTATCGAGCCCACTCTCGACTGCATAGAATTTACCCAGATCTGCCCCCACTCGCTTTTTGCGCGCACCATGCTCTTCTCGCCGGAAAAGACTATCGAGGTCGGCTACGGCTCCCGCGCGGGAGCAAAGGCATCTCTTTCGGTCGACGGCAGCGAGCCGGTCGTCATCGAGCCGGAGGAACGGGTAATTATCAAGCGCTCATCGCGCATACTAAGACTTATCGACCTTAAGGGCGGCAGCTACTTCAATGCTATACGCCAAAAGCTGATGCAGCCTACAAAGCCTGAAAATTAGGGAGGAAAAAATGAAAAACGACAGAAAAAAAGCAATTTTGGACATCGTGTCCCACTACGAGGTCGACACGCAGGAGACGCTCCAGGCTCTTTTGCTTGAAAGGGGATTCTCGGTCACTCAGGCGACCGTCTCCCGCGACATAAAACAGCTGAATCTGACAAAAATAATGAGCGAGGGCGGCAGCTACAAATACTCCGTCCCGAAGTCCGAGCCGGAATACGGCGCAAAAAGCAACCTCGCGAGATATTTTGCCGACTCGGTATACAGCTTGGACCGCGCCATGAACACGGTCGTGATAAAGTGCCACTCCGGCACCGCGAACGCTGTCTGCGCCCGTCTTGACGGCGTGGGCTATTCCGACATTGTCGGCACCCTCGCGGGCGACGACACCATTTTTGTTTTGATGCGCACCGAGGACGACGCCTGCGCGATGCTTAAAACCCTTGAAAATCTTTTGTAAGGAGACTTAAGGATGCTTAGGGAGCTGCACATAGAAAATCTCGCTGTGATAGAAAACGCGACTGTTTCCCTGGGGAGCGGTCTTAACATTTTCACGGGTGAGACCGGCGCGGGCAAATCCATACTCATAGGCGGAATCAACGCCGTCCTGGGTCAGAGGATCTTTCGCGATACCGTCCGCGCGGGCGCCGAAAAGGCCTATATTGAAGCAGTTTTCGACGACCTTCCGCCTTCCGTCCGTCTGTCTTTGGAGGAACTCGGCATAACCCCCGAGGACGAGCTGATAATCTCCCGCGAGATTTCGGCTGACGGCCGCGGCACCGCAAGGATAAACTCCCGCGCAGTAAGCGTTTCCGCGCTTAAGGATATCGGCGAGCGGCTCGTGAATATCCACGGTCAGCACGACAGCCAAGTCCTTTTGGACCCCTCAAAGCACCTCGGCATCTTGGACAGCTTCGGCGACACTCTCCCCGTTTTGGAGGACTATCGCACAACATTCCGCGAGCTTCAGGCCGCCGCGCGTAAAATCAAGGAGCTTAAACTCAAAAGCGCCGAGACCGCCCGCCGCGAGGCCTATCTTCGCTCCTTAGTAGATGACATCAAGCCGCTTGGCCTCACCCCCGACGAGGAGGAGCAGGTCGAGGAGCGCTTCAAAATCCTTGACAATTCCTTGGAGCTTGCCCGCTCCATAAATTCCGCAGTCCTTCTTCTCACCGGCGACGACGATACAGACGGCGCTGCCGGCGAAGTCCTCTCCGCCTTGAACGAGCTCAACGCCGCGGGGGATATCCTCTCCTCCCTTAAGCCCCTTAACGAGCGCCTGCAGAGTCTTTCGATAGAGCTCTCCGACGTTTCCGAGGAGCTTACCCGCCTCGGCGAGACTCTCGACATAGATCCCGCCGAGTACGAGTGCCTCTCCGGCCGACGAGACGATATTCTGAGCCTTAAGCGCCGCTACGGCGGGAGCCTTCGCGATATAATTGAACTTTGCCAAAAAAGCGAGGCCGAGCTTTCGCAGCTTTACGGCGGCGAAGCCGAGCTTGAACGGTTAGAGTCCGAAAAGGACGCGCTTTTAGCAGCCGTCTCGAAAAAAGCGGAAAACCTCCACGCACTTCGCAAGGCCGCCGCCGAGCGCTTTAAGGAGCAGGTCGAGACCGAGCTTAAATTTCTCAACATGCCCGAGGTCAGACTCGAGGTTAAGCTTGAAAAGGGCAAGCTCACCGGCACCGGCATGGACTCCGCCGAATTTCTCATCTCATCAAACCGCGGCGAGGAGCCTAAGCCTGTCGCGAAGATCGCCTCGGGCGGCGAGCTTTCAAGGATAATGCTCGCCCTAAAGACCGTTCTTGCCGACCGTGACGACATCCCTACCCTTATTTTTGACGAGATAGACGCGGGCGTCAGCGGCCGAGCGGCGCAAAAAATTGGCGTAAAGCTAAAGGAGCTTTCCCGCCACCGTCAGGTAATATGCGTGACCCATTTAGCGCAGATCGCCATCAACGGCGACGAGCACATTTTGATAGAAAAGTCAGAGGTCGGCTCAAGGACCGTCACCGATATTAAAAAGCTCAATTTCGAGGGCAGAAAGCTCGAGATCGCGCGTATTCTCGGCGGCGACAGGATAACCGACACGGTTTTAAAGGACGCCGAGGAGCAGCTTCTCACGGCGCTCGGAAAGGAGTAGTTTTATGATAGCGGTATTTTTGGCAAACGGTTTCGAGGAAATAGAGGCGCTCACTCCGGTCGACTGCTTAAGGCGCTGCGAAAAGGAGGTCAGAACGGTCGGCGTAGGCTCCCGGGCGATAACCGGTTCCCACGGAATAACCGTTTTCTGCGACCTCATCGCGGAGGAGCTTCGCTTAGAAGACCTCGAAATGATAATTCTCCCCGGCGGAATGCCCGGGACCCTGAACCTCGAAAAATCTCCCATTGTTCAAAAGGCGATAGATCACTGCGCCGAAAACGGCCTTCCTATAGCTGCGATATGCGCCGCCCCGTCGATCTTAGGCCACAAGGGTCTTTTGCAGGGCAAAAAAGCTACCTGCTACACCGGCTTTGAGGATCAGCTCATCGGCGCTGAGGTTTTGACTGATCATCCCGCCGTCACCGACGGAAACATCATCACCGCCTGCGGAATGGGCGCCGCGCTCGAATTTTCCTGCGAGATAATTAAAAAGCTCATTTCCGAAGATCGCGCCGAGCTCCTTTTGAAGGCGCTCAACAAAAAATGATCCCGAAAGGATAAATCATGAGAGACGATATTTTTGACACCTATCTCAGGTCGATATTAGACAATAAAACTCCCAAAAAGGAGGAGGGCGACGCCTCCGCCCCCGCCGCCGTAGCCGAGCCTTCGGAAAGCGGCGACAGCGGCACGAGTGAAAAAACGATCCGCCTTGAGGGCGACGCCGTCATATCCTCCTTAAGCGAGCCCACCCGCCCCGAGCCGGTAGCTCCTGCACCCCCGAAGCGGCGCAAAAGGCGCGTCAGAAAGGCTAACTACTCCGCTTACGGGGGGATTGTCCTTTCCACACTCGTCATATGCTGCTCGCTCTTAATTTCCCTTTTTGTGATAGTCGTCGGCCGCGACTTTTTCGGCATCGACACCAACAGCAACACCTTCACCCTCTATATCCAGTCAAACTGGAACGTCTCGGACATCGCCGACTATCTCAGCGAAAACGGCATAATCGAATATCCCGAGCTTTTCCGCCAGTTCGCAAAGCTTCGGGTCGGAGACGGCGCGGTCTATCCCGGCGACATCGAGGTCAAGCCGTCGATGAGCTACAGCGAGATCCTTGACGGGCTCACCACTCAGCGGCAGGCTCACCCGACAGTCACCGTCACCTTCATCGAGGGCATGACCATAGACGACTGCGCGAAGCTTTTGGAGGAAAACGGAGTCTGCGATGCGGACGAGTTCATCTTCGCCTTCAACAGCAACGTCTACGGCTTCGATTTCGAATCGGAGGTCGGCTCATCGGGGCTCAAATACTACAAATACGAGGGCTATCTTTTCCCCGACACCTACGAATTTTACGCGAGCGACCCCGAGAACGACTACACCGGCGACTCGGTCTATAACATCGTCAGAAAGATAAAGGAGCGCACCGCCGAGATCATTAACGCCGACTTCATAAAGGCCTGCAAGGACAGCGGCCGAAGTTTAGACGAAGTAGTCACCATGGCCTCACTTTTACAGCTCGAATCCGGCTCCAAGGAGGAAATGCCGAAGATAGCTTCCGTCTTCTATAACCGCCTTTCCCACCCCGACGTCTACCCGCGGCTGCAATCGGACACCACCAAAAGATATATAAACTCGGTCATCAAGCAGGGCTCAACCGCCGCCTATCAGGAGATGTTCGACGCCTACGACACATACGTCTGCCAAGGTCTCCCGGTCGGTCCGATATGCAACCCCGGCGCCGACGCGCTTGATGCAGCCCTCCACCCGGCTGAGTCGCCCTATTACTACTTCTGCTCCTCCGAGGACGGCCAGTTCTTCTACGCCGAGACCTACGCCGAGCACCAGGAAAACGCCAAGCTTGCGGGTCTTGACGTATGAGCGCTCTGAAAAAGCCGGAGGTCCTTTCCCCGGCGGGCGATAGCGAGTGCTTCGAGGCAGCCATTCGCTACGGCGCCGACGCGGTCTATCTTGCAGGCCAAAGCTTCGGAATGCGCTCCGCCCCCAAAAACTTCACCTTCGACGAGCTTTCCGCCGCCGTCAAAATGGCCCATTCGGCGGGAAAGCGGGTATACCTGACCTGCAACACCCTTCCCCATAACCGCGACCTTTCCCTTTTGGGGGAGTTTCTTGACGGCGCTCTTTCCGCCTCGCCCGACGCCTTTATCGTCAGCGACATCGGCGTTCTTCGCTTCATAAAGGACCGCGCTCCCTCCGCCGAGATACACATCTCGACCCAAGCGGGCGTGGTAAACAGCCTTTCGGCCTCCGAATTTTACAAAATGGGCGCCTCCCGCGTGGTTCTGGCGCGAGAGCTCACCCTTGACGAGATCAAAACTATCCGCGATACCGCCCCTCCCGAGCTCGAGATCGAGTGCTTCATCCACGGCGCGATGTGCGTTTCCTTTTCGGGAAGATGCCTTCTTTCCCACTACCTCACCGGCCGCGACGCCAACCGGGGCGAGTGCGCCCAGCCATGCCGCTGGAACTACGCCATAATGGAAAAGACCAGGGAAGGGGAGTATTACCCGATATCCGAGGAGGACGGCGGAACCTACATTTTAAACGCCGAGGATCTTTGCATGATAGACCGTCTCGACAGCCTTATGTCTGCCGGCATTTCGAGCTTTAAAATCGAGGGCCGTGCGAAATCTCCCTACTATACCGCCGTGATAACGAACGCCTACCGCTGTGCGGTCGACTTCTTCGCCGATAATCCCGGCGAGCCGCTTCCCGACTGGATAATCACCGAGACCGAAAAGGTCTCCCACCGCCGCTATTCCCACGGCTTCTATTTCAGCGACGACTCGCCCGCCCAGAATCTTCGCGACGGCGGATATATCCGAAGCTTCGACGTTGCCGCCGAGGTCATATCATCAAGCGGCGGCGGGCTTGAAATAATCGAGAAAAACCGCTTTTATAAGGGCGATGAGCTCGAAGCAGTCCTTCCCGGCCGCCCGCCGCAAAAAATCACCGTCGAAAGAATTTACGATATGTCCGGCGCCGAGACGGATACCGCCAACAAGGCCGCTGAGCGCTATAAAATAACCTGCGGGATTGATCTTCCCGCCGGCACATTTTTACGAATGAAAAAAGGAGAATAGCTATGTATCCGCTTTTGCTGAAAGCCCCCCTGAAGGACTATATCTGGGGAGGAAAGAGATTAAAGGAAGAATTCGGCTTTGAGACCGATTTGGAGCGCGTTTCCGAGGCTTGGGTCTTAAGCTGCCATAAGGACGGCGGCTGCGAGGTCCTAAACGGCGAGTATAAGGGAAAGCCCCTTGCAGAGGTGCTCGATATCTGGGGCGATAAGGCGATAGGGGAGCGAGCCGCGAAATTTCCCTACTTCCCGCTTCTAATTAAGCTGATAGACGCATGCGACCGGCTTTCGCTTCAGGTCCACCCCGACGACGAATACGCCATGCGCGTCGAGGGCGAGTTCGGAAAGACCGAGATGTGGTACGTCGTCGACTGCGAGCCGGGAGCCTCCCTCATCTACGGCCTTACTAAAAAGATCAGCAAGGACGAGTTTGAGAAAAGGATCCGTGACAACACGATAGAGGAGGTCTGCAACTTCGTCCCGGTCAAAAAAGGCGACGTATTCTTCATTCCCTCCGGCACGCTTCACGCCATCGGCAAGGGTATCCTGATAGCCGAGGTGCAGCAAAACTCCAACACCACATACCGCGTGTCCGATTACGGCCGCCTCGGTGCAGACGGCAAGCCGAGGGCGCTGCACATCGAAAAAGCGGTCGACGTCACAAAGACCGAGCCCGCCTCGACCCCCTACGGCGCGGTCGGCGAGGTCAAAAAGGTCGGCGAAAGCGAGATCAGGCTTCTTTCGACCTGCTCTCTTTTCACCGCCGAAGCGCTCGGATTAAACGGCGAATACACCGTCGATTTCGACGGCTTCGTCTCCGCTGTCGTTCTTTCTGGAGAGGTAAAAGCCTCATGGGACGGCGGCAGCGAATCGCTCAAAAAAGGCTCCAGCCTCTTTATTCCCGCCGGAGTAAAGACCCTGTTATCCGGCAGCGGCGAGGTGCTCCTCTCAAGAGTCTAAAAAAATTTTAAAAAACTATTGATTTTTTGTTTCGGATATGTTATAATACGTCTTGCGCTGTTCAAAGCGGCGCGACACGGTGGGTATAGCGTAGTTGGTTAACGCGTCAGATTGTGGTTCTGAAGAGCGTCGGTTCGAGTCCGACTACCCACCCCACAAAAAAAGCGGTGAAATTCACCGCTTTATTTTTTATTCCTTTTCCCCGTCCTTAAACTCCATGTTCCCGTACACCCGCTCCATGTACTCCTCGCCGTATCTTCGGTCGATATAGGTCTCAAAGTCGTTCTGCGCGGGTATTCCGAGCCGCCTGCTCCTCCATCTCAGCACCGCGGCTGCCGAGATCATCAGGTTCAGAAGCATAAATATCGCGATGATCGCGCTGTATGCCCTCCACATTCCCGACTTGTCCGTCTCCGCGATTTTCAGCACCGTCGGGAAGATGAGCCTTGCAAACCCCAGCCCCAGCGCTCCCCATATCATGCTCATCGAAAAGCAGATCCTGCCCCCTAAGTTTAAAAACCTCCCGGAATAGTCCCACGAGGTCGAGCCGAACACCTCCTCCTGAACATAGCTCCCGATGTATTCGACCGCCGACCCCGCGAGCGCGAACAGAAGAAACTGTTCCACCATGCTCCTGCCGTCGAGCAGTATGCAGACGAGATAAACCGCCACCGCGCCTATCCCGTAAATTATGCAGAACGGCCCCCACACCGTCGCCGAGTGGTTCTCCCAGACCCCGCGCTTCAAAAGCGCATATATCCCCTCGAAGATAAACCCTGCGAGGCTGCCGAGAGTAAACAGCCATAAAAGCGTCCTTAGCGACGCCGCCGAAGCTCTTTTTTTCACGGCTAACCTCCTTTTTATTTATCCCGCTTTACTTTTTATCGCACAAAAATCCCGCGTTTTCGGTCTGATAAAGCGTGACCTTTCCCCCGAACACGTTTTCATCGCTGCCCTTTATCTTTCCCGCGAGGATATCCTCCGCGTCGCTAAGAAGCCTCGGCATGATGTCCGGCTTAAGGGGGTAGGAGCCGTGCGATGGGTATATCTCGTCAAACTCTCCCGACATCTCTATCAGCTTTTTCATGCTGCTGATATAAAGCGGCATATCCCGCCCGGGGCCGAACATGAATATCCTCCCGTCCTGAACGGGGTCGCCGGTGAATATCCTTCTGCCGTTTATATCCAAAAGCGCGACGCTTCCCGGCGTGTGCCCCGGCGTATGGATAACCTTTATCGGCCTTTTTCCGAGATCAATTATCTCCCCGTCTTTGACGGCGACAGGCTTCCCGCCCTTTTTCGGCCCGCCAAGGTATCTTTCAAAGTCTCCCTCGTGCATATACACCCACTCAAACTCCCCGTTCGAGCCGAGGTGATCCATATCCGCGTGAGTGTTCAAAAGCTCAACGGGCAGCTTTGTCACTTCCCTCGCCAGCTCAAGCGCGTTGTCGGTTTTCATTCCGCTGTCTATCATCAGCGCCTTGTTTTCTCCCAAAAGCAGGAAAAACCTTACCCCGCCCTCGTCGAAAACGTATGTGTTCTCATAAATTTTAACGGCGTTCATTTCATGCCTCCTTAAATATCAGCCTCATAAAGTTGTAAAGATGCGGCTTGACTATCATCTCGTTGTGCGTGTGCCCCGGCATATGATGCCAGAAGTGCTCCACCCCGTTTTTGGTGAGTATCGCGTGATAGTTCATCGGCGAATCGTTTATTTCCGAATGGTCCTGCGAGCTCCCGAAGTAGACGACCTTCGGCACAAACTCCCCGAATTTAAGCTCCTCCGCGCTCATCTGTCCCGGGTGAGCAGGGGACTCGGGAATTTTCACAAGCCCCGGCGCGGGGTCCACCGCCCCCAGCCAGCCGAACAGCTCGGGGTGCTTAAACCCGATGAACAGCGACTCTCTTCCACCCATCGAGAACCCTGTCAGCGCCCTGCCCTCGCGGCTCTTATCGGTCGCAAAAGTCTTATCTACAAACGGTATCACGTCCAGAAGAAAATCGTTGATGAAGTTGTCGTATCTTAAAGAATTGTCAAGATCCATTCCCGTGCACCTCGGCACCTTCTCGTCGCAGTAGATATACGGGAGTACGACGATCATCTCCTCCGCTTTTCCGTCCAACGCGAGGTTTCTTGACATCTCGGGGATCTTAACGACGTCCCTCGCCATCCACGTCTCGTCGTCGAAATACCCGTGCAGAATATACATGACCGGGTACTTCCTGTTCTCATCATACCCAACCGGCAGCAGCACGTTCATCTCCGTGTCCCTTTTCGCCGTGCGCGAGTAGTAGCTGTACTTTTTGAATTCGGGATACTCCACCCCGTTCCGCCTTTCGAGATATTCCCCCGGGATATCGAGCGTAACAAAGTCCTTGATGTTCATAATGTTCCTCCTTGTAAATATTATGATACGATTATACCATACTTTTCCGAAATAATCAATATCTTTGTTCATTCTTAATAATTTATATTGACAATTTACCAAATATAGTTTATAATGTAACTGAAAGGAGCGTTGTATTATGAACTTTGTAAACGTTATGCCGCCCGAAATGCTTAATGAGCCTAAATCGCGCGGCGAGGTAGTACGCCTGAATTATCACACCGAGACCTACGACGAGGACGGCTCGAAGCCGCTTGAAAAGGGCGCGTGGGTCTATCTTCCTCACGGCTATGACAAGTCTAAGCCATACAACATTTTGTATCTTCTGCACGGCGGGGGAGTAAGCGAGGACTGGTGGTTCAAGATGTTCCCCGACACCCTCACTATCCTTGACAATATGATTGAAAAGGGCGTCTGCGAGCCTCTTATCATCGTCACCCCGACCTATTACCGCGGCGACAAGACTGACGAGAAGGCCGATTACGTCACCGAAAACTTCAAGACCGAGCTTCGCCGCGACCTTATCCCCGCCGCCGAGCGCGAATACTCGACCTACGCCCGCGGCGATGTCAGCGAGAAAAACCTGATCGCGACCCGCTCTCACCGAGCCTTTGCGGGGCTCTCCCTCGGCTCGATGACTACATATCGCGCCGCGTTCTACAACAACTTCGACCTGTTTTCCTACTACGGCCCGTTTTCCGGCTGCTGCGGCCCGTTCGGCAATCACGCCGTCGAGGTTGAAAGGATCCTCTCCACCCTCGAAAACGGCCTTGCCAAGGGCTATAAGCTCGACTATATGCTCTGCTGCAACGGCACCGCAGACATAGCATACCCCGAGCACAAGGACATCATGGAGCAGGTCGAGGCCCGCAGCCACATCTTAAAGCGCGGCGAAAACTACGACTTCTTCGTTATCCCCGGCGCCGTCCACGACATGAAAGCGTGGCAGCTCCACCTCTACCACGCACTGCAGATCTTCTTCACAAAATAAAATAAAAAATTATCCGGGATGATCTCCCGGATTTATTTTTTAGTTAAAAACTCCCTGCCGCCTCTTTATCTGCCTGATGTCCTCGCCGATGAACCGAAGCGTTTTGAACATTCCCATCAGCCGCGACATTATCCTGTCGTCGTATCTTCTGCTCAGCTCCTCAAGGCTTAAATTCGAGCTTATAATAGTCGGCATATTGCTGTTCAGCCGCGAGTTGATGATATTATACGCCGCCGCCGAATTGAATGACGACGGAAACTCGCTCCCGAGGTCGTCCATGATCAGAAGATCAGCACTTAAAAGCGCGTCGAGGGTGTCTCCGTCCGAGCGCCCGAAATGCTCCTTTTCAATCTCGTGGAAATAGTTCTGCGCCGAATCGAACGCCACGCTGAATCCTCTCGACTGCACCTCTTTAGCGATGCAGGCCGATAAAAACGTCTTTCCGAGCCCCGTCTGTCCGAGCATGAAAAGCGACGGGCAGTCTTCCGGGAACCTTTTGGCGTATTCCATGCAGTATCTGACATGCCCCTCCGCTATGTCCCTCGGGCTATATTCCGAGCCGTTATATGTATAGCTCTCGGGATAGTAATCGAGCCGAAAATCCGCAAAGCTCCTCGGGGCTATCCTGCAGTTTCGATTCATCTCCTCGACCGCGTACTTCTGAAGCAGCCTGTCCACGCACTGGCATCTGTTGCCGCCGCTCACCCCCGAATCGGAGCATATCGGGCAGGAGTAGTGCATATCGAGATAATCCTCCGGCAGCCCCTTTTCGCGGAGTATCTCCCTAAGCCTTTTTTGAAGCTCAAGATTGTCGTCCCTTATCCTCTCGATAGCCGCCCTCACGTCGGTGCCCTTTGAGAGTATCGCCTCCGCGAGCCTGTCCTTGGTCGATACTATCCTTCTGTATACCGAGTACGCCTCGGGGAGCCTGTCCCTGATCTCCTCCTCCCTCGCGGCCTTTACCGCCCTTGCGGTCTCCCGCCTGCGGTTTAGCTCGTCGTATGCCCTTTTTATCACGTCGGCTGAATAGTTCATGCTTTTTGGTCCTTTCCCGCCCCGAGGGTGAATTTGTCAAACTCGTCTATATCGAACGAGCTCTGCGCCTTTTTGCCGGTCTGCGGCTTTTGCTCGTTCATGGCCTGCTCGCGGGTCGAAATGCCCTTTTCGTGCCAGCTCTGCAAAATTTTATTTATATACTGAAACGACAGCTTGTTCGTCGCGTCGGCGCATTTTTCCCTCGCAAGGCTTATCATGTCGAGCCCGAACCCCATGCTCTTCCAGCTCTCTATGTATTCCGACTGCTTCTCCGAAAGCTTAATATCCAGCCCGAAGTCCCGCTTGATCTCCGCCTCGAAGCTCCTTTGCTCCTTAAGCCTCTCAAACTCCTTCTCGATGGACGAGAACTCTGTCGCGCCCTTTTCAAAAAGCGACTTGGCGACCGTCTCGTAATACCGTGCCGAGGTCTTCCCGAGGTCTCTGCAATACTGAAGTATCAAAACGATTGCCTGCTCGCTGAACCCGTAGTAATCCTTGAGGTTTAAAAGCACCTCGTGGTCCGCGTGCTTAAGGATCCTTCCGAGCGTGCCCTCCGCCTCCGAAAAAAGCTCTTTTAGCTGCGGCGACTGCCTCAGCATTCCCGCAATGTCCGCCGGCTGATACCGCGAGTGAACGATCTTCACCGTTTCTTTCTGCATTTCTACAGGCTGATTATCATGCTGCGCCGTCTCCTCGCCGCCATCACGTCTGATAAGCCCGACCTGCTCCCAGAACATCGCGGCTTCCTTTATCTCGTTGCCGCTAAGTCCCGTCGCGGCCTTTATTTTAGCCTCGTCCGGCCTCTCCTCACAGGATAAAAGATACAGCAAAAGCTTAAGCGCCGCGCCGTCCGCAAGCTTTAAGTATTCGTCCGCCACCGTGCAGGGCACCGTAAAAAACCGCTTGTACGGCTTTATGTCAAAAAGCTCCAATTTTTCGCCCCCTATTTTCAAATTCCTTTTCTAACATTATAGCATATTCCGCGCCGTTTTTCAACATTTTTTTAATTTCCCAAAAAACCTCAATATTTAGTGAATTTCCTCTTGATATTTACAAAGTCTTGTGATATAATACTACTAAGTATTTTATAAAGGAGTCTTTTACCCATGACAGTTATCGAACTTACAAGAGAGCTCGGCAAGGCTATCCAGGCCGACCCGAGGTATATCAAATACAGCGCTGCCCGCTCTGCCAACGACGCTGACGAGGAGCTCCAGAGGCTCATCGGCGAATTCAATATGCAGCGCATGAACCTCAACCGCGAGATGTCAAAGACCGAGGGCAAGGACCAGGACAAGATAGCCTCGATGAATCTTTCCATCCGCGAGCTTTACGGACAGATCATGTCCAACCCCCACATGGCCGACTTTAACGACGCCAAGACCGATTTTGACGATATGATCTTGGAGGTGCAGAACATAATCACCCTTTGCGCCAACGGCGAGGACCCCGCCACCTGCGAGCCCAAGTCGAACTGCACCGGCAGCTGCGCTACCTGCGGAGGGTGCCACTAAACATAAGTAAAGGGCTTGGGAAGGATCTATGGCGTTATATCTTAAGGATGTCGACCCCTCGAAGCTTTCGCAGGGAATGCGGCAGTATTATGACTTTAAAATAAAGCATCTCGATAAAATTGTTTTCTTCCGGCTGGGAGATTTTTACGAGATGTTCTTCGATGACGCCTACGCGGCGGCAAAGGCTCTGGACCTTACCCTCACCGGCAAGGACTGCGGCCTTTCCGAGCGTGCGCCGATGTGCGGCGTGCCGTTTCACGCCTGCGACCAGTATATCCGCAGGCTCATCGAGAGCGGCTATAAGGTCGTCATCTGCGAGCAGATGGAGGACCCCGCTCTTGCCAAGGGGATAGTCAAGCGTGACATTATCCGCATCGTCACCCCCGGCACCGTCACCGACGGCGATATGCTCGACGAGGGCGCGAACAACTGGCTCGCCTCGGTATACCCATTGGGCAGGGCGTTTCACGTCTGCTTCGCCGATATGTCCACCGGCGAGGCGCATCTCTATTCCGTCAGCGGAAAGGACTGCGAGCAGGACCTTATCGACCTTCTCTCCCGCTTCCTCCCGGTCGAGGTAATATCCACCAAGGAGCTCCCGAAATACCCCGAGGTCTCAAAATTCATCTCGGACAAGCTCCTTATCTCCCCGGCGGTCTTAGAGGACGCGCTTTTCGACGTTTCCGCCCATTCCGACGATATAGTCTGCCAGTTTTCCCTTAACAGGTTGGAGGACATCGGAGTTCCCTCCGACGACGACTCGCTCTGCGCCGTAGCGGGGCTTTGCTCCTATATCCGCGATACCCGCCGCGTTTCCGTCGGAAGATTTTCCGCCCTTATCCGCCATGCCGACGAGCAGGTAATGCAGCTCGGCTTCACCGCAAGAACCAATCTTGAGCTCACCCGCACCATTCGCGGCGGCGACAAAAAGGGCACGCTTCGCTGGGTGCTCGACAAGACCGAGACCCCGATGGGCAGGCGAGCCCTTAAAACATGGATAGAGCAGCCCCTTATCAGCCCCTACAGGATAATCTCCCGCCTCGACGCTGTGGAGGAGCTCACGAAAAGCGGCGCGCTTCTTCTGAACATCACCGACAGCCTGAGCGGCGTCAGAGACCTCGAGCGCCTCATGACCCGGGTTCTCTATAAGACCGCCCGGCCGATAGACCTGAAGGCTCTTTCCGAGACCTCCTTCGCCATTCGTCCGATAAAACTCGCTCTTAAAGAGCTCAGCTCGAAGCTTCTGCGCGAGCTCGACGACGGTATATCCTCCCTTGGCGACATCAGCGAGCTGATAGAATCCGCCATTTCCGACAGCGACGAGGATACAAAGGACGGCGGATACATAAAGCCCGGCTTCAACGCCGAGCTCGACTCGCTGCGCTCCGTTCGCGAAAACGCCCAGAAGATAATCGACGGCATAGTCGAGCGCGAGCGCGAAAGGACCGGAATCAGAAATCTCAAGGTCGGTTATAACCGCGTTTTCGGCTATTATATCGAGGTCACGCGCTCATTTTACGACCTCGTTCCGCCCGACTATATAAGAAAGCAGACCCTTGCAAACTGCGAGCGCTTCATCACCGAGGAGCTCAAAAAGACCGAGGAGGAAATTTTGGGTGCCGAGGAAAAGATCAGCGTTTTGGAGGCCGACCTTTTCGCACAGGTTCGTGATTTCATCGCCTCAAAGCTCACCGAGGTGCAAAAGACCTCCGAGTCCTTGGCCTCTTTGGATATCCTCGTCTCCTTTGCAAACGTCGCCCTTTCAAACAACTACACCCGCCCAGACATCGCTATCGACGGCGTAATAAACATCAAAAACGGCCGTCACCCCGTTGTCGAGCTTACTTTGGAGGACGAGGCTTTCGTCCCGAATGATACATATCTGGATCTCGGCTCGAACCGAATGTCGATAATCACCGGCCCGAACATGTCCGGCAAATCGACCTATATGCGCCAGGTCGCGCTTATAACCCTCATGGCGCAGATCGGCTCATTCGTCCCCGCCGACTACGCAAAAATTTCGGTCGTGGACCGAATATTCACCCGTGTAGGCGCTTCGGACGACCTTGCCGCAGGGCGTTCGACCTTCATGGTCGAGATGTCCGAAGTCGCCGAGATTGTCAAAAACGCCACCAAAAACAGCCTTGTCATACTTGACGAGGTCGGCCGCGGCACCTCGACCTGCGACGGCATAAGCATCGCCCGAGCTACGGCGGAATACATTGCCGATCCGAGGCAGATAGGCTGCAAGACCCTTTTTGCGACCCACTATCACGAGCTAATTGCGATGGAGGGCGAGGTCCCTGGCGTTTTAAACTACAGCGTTGCGGTCCGAAAGACCGGCGACAGCGTGAGATTTTTAAGAAAGATAGTCCGCGGAGGAGCGGACGAAAGCTACGGCATCGAGGTTGCAAAGCTTGCGGGACTGCCTAAAAAGCTGGTCGACCGCGCCCGCGCCATAATGCCTTCGCTCGAGGTCACTCCCGCGCTTCCGCAGACCGACGGCCAGATGACCTTTGACAAAATGGGGGAGAGCGCCGCCATAGATCGCCTTAAGAAGACGAATATAGACGAGCTGAGCGACGGCGAGCTCAGGGCTTTAATAGAGGAAATAATCGGCATTTTAAGATAACGGAGCAGCTATGAATATCAGAGTCTTGGACAGATCGGTATACGAACTGATAGCCGCAGGCGAGGTTATTGAGCGCCCGTCGAGCGTCGTGAAGGAGCTGGTGGAAAATTCCATCGACTCGGGCGCCGACAAGATAACGCTCGAGATCCGCAGCGGCGGGCGAAGCTATATCCGCGTGACCGATAACGGCTGCGGCATCGCCAAGGAGGATATCCCGACCGCTTTCCTACGCCACGCCACATCGAAGATTCAAGAAGCGGACGACCTTAATTCCGTCGAGACCCTCGGCTTTCGCGGCGAGGCTCTTGCTTCGATTTGCGCCGTCTCGCGGGTAGAGCTGAGCACCAAGCGCCGCGAGGACGAATACGGCTTTTCCTGCGTCTGCGAGGCAGGGGAGTGCTCCGAGCCGGAGGAGGCAGGCTGCCCCGACGGCACGACCTTCATAATCCGCGACCTTTTCTTCAACGTTCCGGCGCGTCTTAAATTCCTGAAAAAGGACGTCAGCGAGGGCAATTCCTGCGCGAACGTCATCTCAAAGATCGCGCTATCCCACCCGGATATATCCTTCAAATTCATACGCGACGGCAAGACCGAGATAGTCACCCCCGGCGACGAGCGGCTGATGTCCTCCGTCTACGCCGTTTTGGGGCGAGATTTCGCCTCGTCGCTCCTTCCCGTCGACTATCTTCTCAGCGGCGTTCACGTCGTCGGCTACGTCTCAAAGCCGCTCGGCGCAAAGGCGAACCGCTCCTATCAGAACTTTTTCGTCAACAACCGCTACGTCAAGTCGGTGACCGCGATGGTCGCCCTCGAGGAAGCCTACCGCAACATGATAATGGTCGGCAAATTCCCTGCTTGCGTTCTGATGATAGACATCGACCCCGCGCATACCGACGTCAACGTCCACCCCGCGAAGCTCGAAATTCGCTTCAGCGACGAAAAACCGATCTACGACGCGGTCTATTTCGGCACCAAAAACGCGCTTATGATCTACGACGAGCCTGCATCGCCTCATCTGACCGAGCAGCCCAAGCGCCCGCTCACCCCGCAGGAGATCTTCCGCCCTATCCCCGAGGAGCCCACCCAGCTTTCATTTGCCTCCTCAAAGGCGCCGGAGCCGTTTATCCCTCCCCGCCGCGCCGATACGGGTGTTTCGGAGCCTTCTCCCGCGCCCAAGACGCCGTATACGCCGTCGCCCGAGCCTGCTTCCCAAGAACCAGAGCCCGCTCCCGCGCCGATCCTGCACGACGACCCTCCCGCCCTCTCCGAGACACCTCCCAAGGAGGAGCTTAAATACATCGGCGAGGCGTTTAAGACCTACATAATTTGCTCCCGCGGCGACGAGCTCTACATGATAGACAAGCACGCCGCCCACGAAAGATACAACTTCGACCGCCTGAAAAAGGGCGTCGTTTCGGTCGACTGCCAGACGCTTCTTTCACCGTTCGCCGTCAGTTTAAGCTATGACGGCCACACCGCCGCCGCCGACAATATCGACCTTTTAAAGCGCTTCGGTTTTACCTTCGAGGTTCTCCCACCGCCCGACATTAAACTCACCGGCATACCGATACTTCTTTCCGACGACGACCCGGCGGATCTTCTTACAAAAGTCACCGACAGTCTCGCAAGCGGGAAAATCGGCGGCGCGGACGAGATCTTCGACGATCTTTTCCACTCGGTCGCCTGCAAGGCATCAATTAGGGCAAATTCGGTCTCCTCGCCCGAGGAGCTTTTACACCTCGCCCGGCTGGTTTTGGACAACGAGATACTCTACTGTCCCCATGGCCGCCCCGCGATAATAAAATTCACAAAATACGAGATAGAAAAAATGTTTAAAAGAATAGTATGACAAAAACAGTCGTAATTTCGGGCCCCACCGCCTCGGGAAAGACCGCTCTTTCGGTCTCTTTGGCAGAGCGCTTCAATGGCGAGATAGTCTCGGCGGACAGTATGCAGATATATCGGAAAATGTCCGTCGCGACCGCAAAGCCCACCCCCGAGGAGATGAAAAACGTCCCTCATCATCTTATTGATTTTTTAGAGCCCTCCGAGCCATTTTCCGTCGCGGATTATGTAAAGCTCGCTCGGGCCGCGGTCGAGGATATAGCCTCACGCCAAAGGCTCCCGATGGTCTGCGGCGGCACCGGGCTTTATATCGACTCGCTCTTACAGGACATCACCTTTGCCGACGAGCCTTCCGACCCCTCCGTTCGCAGGTCTTTGGAGGCCGAGCTTTCGGAGCGCGGCGGCGAGTATATGCTAAAGCTTCTTAGTGATATCGACCCCGAGACCGCCTCCCGCCTTCACCCGAACAACCAAAAGCGAATTATCCGCGCGCTTGAGGTCTACCGCCTTACCGGCAAGACCTTTTCCGAGCTTTCCCGCCTCTCCCGCGAAGGCGCTGACCCGCTTTGCGCTTTAAAGATCTGCCTCGATTACCGCGACAGGGAAACCCTCTACCGCCGTATAGATAAGCGCGTCGACGAAATGTTCGACCGCGGCCTTGTCGACGAGGCAAAATATATCCTCTCGCTCGATTTAAAAACCTCCTCCCAGGCCATCGGATATAAGGAGCTCAAGCCCTATTTTTCGGGGGATCTGACCCTTGCGGAGTGCGCCGAGAATCTGAAGCGCTCCACCCGCCGATACGCAAAGCGCCAGCTCACATGGTTTCGCCGCGACAAGACTGCCGTCTGGCTGTATCCCGACGACTACGCCGATTTTGAGGATCAGTGCGCCGCGGCCTCGAGGCTCATCGAAAACTTTTTAAAGGAGCAGTAAAATGATCTATAAACGCCTGCGCGACGGGCTTCTGATGTTTCTCATCGCGGCTACGATAACCGCCGTCATCGTCTCACAGATTTATATAAGCGTTCACGGCACCGAAAACACCCAGGACGCCGTCCTTTATACCTGCAAGGAGAGCTTAAGCTTCACCGGCGTTTTCGTGCGCGACGAAACGGTCATATACTCCGACTATACCGGCGGGGGAGTGATGAACTACACCGTCTCGGACGGCTCGCGGGTCTCGAAAAACTCCACCGTCGCGATGATCTACGACTCCTACTCACAGATATACAACCGGTACCGCATTTCCCGTCTTTCCGAGGAGCTTGACAACCTCGAAAGCGCAAACGACAGGGGAGTCACCGACTACGCCCAGCCCGAGTTTATCTACAACCAGATAGCCGACAACTATAAAAACCTCCTTTTGGACCTCGACAGCGGAAACCTTAACGGCGTTTACGGTTCGAGCCTGGACCTTTTAAAGCTCATGAACATCTACAACGTCGCGACAAACGTCGAATCGGGCTATGACAGCCGCGTTTCCTCTCTTTCGAGCGAGATAGACAGCCTCTCCGCCGCCCTCAAGGAGCCGGAGGCGGTCATAACCTCTAAAAACACCGGCTACTTCACCTCTCACGTCGACGGCTACGAATCGGTCCTTAAAACAAAGGACATCGACAGCCTGACCGTCGAGCAGATAAAAAAGATAATCAGCGAGCCCGTGGACACCGGCTTTTCCGACTCCAAGGCGATAGGCAAAGTCTTCGGCGACTATGCCTGGAAAATGGTGGGGGTCATCGACGTCGCAGACAGATACTTCGTCCATGAAACGCTTCGCTTCCAGATAGACTCCTCCGAAAATGTCCACACCGTCACCGTCGACAGCATCACCCCGACCGGCAACGGCAACGAGGCCATAATCGTCATCAGCTGCGACGAGCTCGACAGCGAGCTTGCCGACAGCCGCGTCGCTGATGTTGAGCTGACCTTCGTCGAGGCCACCGGCATTCGAGCGCCCCGAAGCGCCATACGCTTTGTCGGCGGCGAAAAGGGGGTCTACGTCATGGTGGGCGAGCAGAAGGAGTTCAAAAAGCTCGACGTCATCTACGAGGGCGACGACTACGTCCTCTCACGCAACACCTCCGACAGCGAATATCTGAACCTCTACGACCGCATAGTCGTCGAGCAGAAGTCCCAAAAGACGTAAATTTAATAAAAAATTGCGCAAAGACCTTGACAATCGGCCAAAAATGTACGATAATAGATATAATGGACGAATAATATTATAACGGAAAACAATCCGGGGAGACCCGAGAAAAGATGGAGGATAAATTATGAAAGTTTTTGACACACTCAAGAATTTCGTTCTGGGCGAGGATGAGGATTATCAGCCCATTTACGACGAGGAGGATGTTGCCCAGACGGTGGACGTCGCCGAGGAGCGCCGCAACCGCGAGGTGAAGATTGCAACCACCGCGACCGTTCAGATAGTTCTGGCCCGTCCCGCCGATTTCTCCGAAGTCAAGTCCATAGGGGACGACTTAAACAACCAAAAGACGGTGCTTCTCAACTTAGAGCAGGTCAAGTCGGACGACGCCAAGCGCATCATGGACTTCCTTTCGGGAGTCGCTTACGCCAACGACGCCACCATCAAGATGACCGCTCAGAAGACCTTCGTCATCATGCCGAAAAACGTCGGCTTCTCCGGCGTCGATCTTATGAGCGAGCTTGAAAACAGCGGATACACCTTCTGATGCCTAAGCTCCCGCCTCCTCTTTCGGACGAGGACAGGCTTCTTTGCCGCCATATTCTTGATTTAAGTGAAAGAAGCGAGCGGACCGGCAGGGCGCTCTATTCAACCTTTTTGGACGACAGGCAGCTTGCGTTTTGCGAGGCTGCCTTGAAGTCGGATAAAAGGCCTGATTTTGCGACATTCGGGGGATACCCCGAGGCCGAGCGCCGCATTATTGCCTTTAACGACCCCGAGGGCGAGGTTCTTCCTTTTAAGCCGATAGTTTTTAACTATCCCGAGGGGTATGAGCTTTCCCACCGCGATTTTTTGGGGAGCCTTATGGCTCTTGGCATCAAGCGCGAGCTTTTGGGGGATATACTTGTCGGCACGGGAAGGACCGCGGTCTTTGTCTATGATACCGTATTTTCTCTCGTGAGCGATATGACTAAGGTCGGCCGGGTCGGCGTTAAGGTCAGCTTTGATTTTTCCGAGGCCGATATTCCCGAGCCCGATTTTGAGGAGATACACACCACCCTCGCCTCGCTTCGGCTCGACGCTTTGGTCGCGTCAGCCCTTAAAATGAGCCGCGAGACAGCGGCGGAGCTCATCAGACAAAAGGGGGTCATGCAAAACCGCGTCCTCTGTTTTTCGCCGTCCGAGAGGGTGAGCGAGGGGGACAGGTTTTCGGTACGCGGTTTCGGCAGGTTCGATCTTTCCGAGGTCAAGGGACAGTCAAGAAAGGACAGGACAATAATCACGGTAAAACGTTACAGATAATATTTTAAACAGGAGGTATAACCATGAATCCGCAGGAAATTTCCGCCAAGAAGTTTGAAAAGGGAACGTTCGGCTATAAGCCGGAGGACGTAGACGAGTATCTGCGCGACGTAGCTCTTGCCTATGCAAAGGCCGTCAAGGAAAAAGAGGAGGACGAGCTCAAGATCGTCAAGCTCGTCGAGAAGATAAACGAGTACCGCAACGACGAGGACGCCATTCGCGACGCCCTGCTCGTCGCCCAGAAGGAGGGCAACCGCATCGTCGCGGAGGCCAAGGCCGAGGCCGAAAAGATAGTCGGCGAAGCTCAGGCCGAGCGCGATAAGCTCATGGGCGAGATCCAGTCCGACTGCGACGCCTTGAAGCGCACCGAGATCGAAAAGGTCTATAACGCCATCAAGGCCGAAAACGACAAGCTCGCCGCCGTCGAGGCAGCCTCGAAGACAAGGCTCGATATGCAGTCCGAAAAGCTCAACGCCCTCAAAAAAGAGGTCACCGACTTCAAGCGCAAGCTCATCGTCATGCTCGACGAGCAGATAAAGCTTGCGGTCGCCCTGCCCGAGCTCACCGACGAGCAGATAGAAAACATCATGAACACCGAGCCCGCCGCCGAAGCGAAGGAGGAGGCTCCCGCCCAGCAGCCCGAAAAGCCCGCCGAGGAAAAGAGCGAGCCCAAGGCTCCTACAGCCTTCGGATTTTCCGAGTTCAAGCGCCAGAATTATTCCGCCGACGAGCTTAAATTCGGCCAGAACAGACACTGATACATACATTTGAAAGGAGCATTTTTAAATGCCGGTAGACTACAATAAGACCCTCAACCTCCCTGAGACGGAATACCCTATGAGGGGAAACCTTCCGACCAAGGAGCCGGAAATGATAAAGCAGTGGGAAGCCGAGGGCCTTTACGAAAAGATCCTCAAACGCAACGAAGGCAAGCCCACATACATCCTGCACGACGGCCCTCCCTACGCCAACGGCGATATCCACCTCGGGACCGCCCTCAACAAGGTGTTGAAGGACATCATCGTCAAACAGAAGAACATGTCGGGCTATTGCTCCCACTACGTTCCCGGTTGGGATACCCACGGCCTTCCCACCGAGCTCAAGGCTATGCGCGCGATAGGCGTTGAAAACGGCGCTATCCCTCCGCTGGAGCTCAGAAAGCATTGCCGCGAGTTTGCGATGAGCTATGTAGAGTCGCAGAAGGAGCAGTTCAAGCGCCTCGGCGTTCTCGGCGATTTCGAGCACCCCTACATCACTCTCCAGCCCGAGTTTGAGGCGAGACAGATCGAAGTCTTCGGCGATATGGCAAAAAAAGGCTTCATTTATAAGGGATTAAAGCCGGTATATTGGTGCCCCGACTGTCAGACCGCCCTTGCCGAGGCGGAGATAGAGTATCAGGACGACCCCTGCTACTCGGTCTACGTCAAATTCAAGGTCGCCGACGACAGGGGAGTGCTCGCTCCTTTAGGTCTTGATATGGATAAGACCTTCTTCGTCATCTGGACGACCACGACCTGGACCCTCCCCGGTAACCTTGCTATATGCCTGGGCCCCGATTACGAGTATACCGTAGTTCAGGCCAACGGCGAGAATTATATCATGGCGCGCGAGCTCATCGAGCCCACCCTTAAGGCTGCCGGCATTACCGAATACACTACCGTCGGTTCCTTCACCGGCAAGGAGCTCGAATACTGCACTGCATATCATCCCTTCCTCGACAGGACTTCTTTAGTCATCTGCGGCGACCATGTCACTCTCGAGAGCGGCACCGGCTGCGTCCACACCGCCCCCGGCTACGGCGTAGACGACTTCGAGATCGGAAATAAATACAACGTTGGGATAATTGTCGGCGTCGACGAAAAGGGCTATCTCACCAAGGATTCCGGCGAGCAGTTTGCCGGCCTTAAGACCGACGACGCCAACAAGGAAATAGCAAAGCACATGGCCGCGACGGGCTCGCTCTTTGCGACCGAAAAGATAACCCACCAATACCCCCACTGCTGGAGGTGCAAATCCCCGATACTCTTCAGGGCTACCGAGCAGTGGTTCTGCTCCGTCGACAGCATCAAGGAAGAGGCCGTCAAGGCTATAGAGAGCGTAAAATGGATACCCGAGTGGGGCGAGGAGCGCATCAAGGGCATGGTCAGAGACCGCTCCGACTGGTGCATCTCCCGTCAGAGGACCTGGGGCGTTCCGATACCGATAGTATACTGCAAAAAATGCGGCAAGGCAATCATCAACGACGACACCATAAAGGCCATCTCCTCCGCTTTTCGCAAGGAGGGCTCCGACGCATGGTGGGCTCACGACGTGAATGAACTGATCCCCGGCCTTAAGTGCGAGTGCGGCTGCACCGAGTTTGAAAAGGAAAAGGACATCTTGGACGTCTGGTTTGACTCGGGAGTTACGCATACCGCGGTGCTCGATCAGCGCGAGGGGCTTCATTCCCCTGCGGACCTCTATTTGGAAGGCGCGGACCAGTACAGAGGCTGGTTCCAGTCCTCGCTCCTGACGTCGGTCGCCATCAACGGCGGAGCGCCCTATAAGGCCGTCTGCACGCACGGCTGGGTGGTCGACGGCCAGGGCAAGATCATGCACAAATCCCTCGGCAACGGCATCGAGCCGAAGGAAATATACGACAAAAACGGCGCGGATATTTTAAGGCTTTGGGTCGCTTCGAGCGATTATCACTCCGACATCAGAATATCCAAGGAAATTCTGGGGCAGATATCCGAGTCCTACAAGAAGGTCAGAAACACCGCAAGATATATCCTCGGTAACATCTGCAACCGCGGCGGCTTTGATTTTGACGCCGAGGCCGTGCCGCTCGATAAGCTCACCGAGATAGACAAGTGGGCGCTTTTGCGGCTGAACCGCCTCATCGAAAAGGCTGACGAGGCCTACTCTGCCTTTGATTTCCACATTGTATTCAAATCTATCCACAACTTCTGCGTCGTCGATATGTCGAACTTCTATCTCGACATCATCAAGGACCGGCTCTACTGCGAAGCCCCCAAGAGCGAGCTGAGAAGAAGCGCACAGACCGCGATGTATATCATTCTCTCCGCACTTGCAAGGCTCATAGCGCCGATAATCCCGTTCACCGCGGACGAGATCTGGCACTATATCCCGCATTGCAAGGCCGACAACACCGAGAGCGTGTTCTTAAACGATATGCCGAAGCCCCTTGATATTTCCGTCGACAAGGCGTTTGATGATAAGTGGGAGTTTATCTGCTCCCTCCGCGACGACGTCAAAAAGGCGCTCGAGATAAAGCGCGCCGACAAGGTCATCGGTTCGTCTTTAGAGGCCGAAGTTAAGCTCTCCGCGACAGGCGATTTATATACCAAGCTCAAGGCCGCCGAGGCCGAGCTTCCCGCAGTCTTCATCGTTTCCAAGGTGATTATCTGCGAGGGCGAGGGCGACGGCAAGGGCGAAGCCACCGGCGTTTCGGTTGAAATAACCCACGCCAAGGGCGAAAAGTGCGAGCGCTGCTGGACATATTCCGATACCGTCGGAAGCTGCGCCGAGCACCCGACCCTTTGCGAGCGCTGCGCCCACACGGTGACCGAGTAATGCTTCTTCTCATTTTCATTCTTGCGCTCCTTTTCGCCGCCGAGCTTGTCTCTATCCGCTCTCTGCGGCGGATAGGCGGGTCTGCCGGCGGGCCGGATCTCGTCCTTTCGCTGACCTTTTCGGCGGGGCTCGTCGCGATTGATCAGCTGATAAAGCTTTTAGTCGTTATGTATCTTCCCGAGTGCAGGGGCGCGATACGAAGCTATCACACCCTCACCCTTTTTGGGCAGAACATCGTGAGCCTAACCCACATACGAAACGACGGCGCGGGCTGGAGCATCTTAGGCGGCAAGACCGTTCTTCTGTCGAGCTTTACCGCCATAGTCGTCATCGGGCTTTTGATCTTTATGGTGATAAAGCACCGAAAGCTCAAAAAGGCCGAGTGGATATCCCTTAGCCTCATCATCGGCGGGGGAGTGGGGAATCTCATAGACAGGCTCCGCATGCTCATCGAGGGCACCGACAGATTCGCCGGCGTCATAGATTACATCAAGTTAGACTTCATAAACTACCCCGTTTTCAACTTCGCCGACTGCTGCGTTGTCGTTGGGGCGATACTTCTCTGCCTTGTCATGATCATCGACGAGTTTTCGGAGTCACGAGACAAGAAGAACCGAAAGAGGCTTCTTGCGGCAGCTGAACAGGAGGAGGCAAAGAACGAGGGCGACGATGAACCGCTATAGCTTCATCGCCGAGCCGTCCGACAGCGCTCAGCGCATAGACAAGTGGCTCGCCTCGCAGGACGAGGTCGACCTCACGAGAACGGCAATAACGAAACTCATCGAGTCGGGCGGCGTTCTAATAAACGGAGAGCCCGCCAAAAAAAGCAGGCTGCTCGTGACAGGCGACGAAATAACGGTAGGTATCCCCGAGCCGACCGTTTTGGAGGTAAGGCCACAGGATATCCCGATAGACGTCATTTACGAGGACGACGATCTTGCGATAATAAACAAGCCGCAGGGCATGGTCGTCCACCCCGCTCCGGGAAACCCCGACGGAACCCTCGTCAACGCGCTGATGTACCGCTTTGAGGGCCGCCTAAGCGGCATAAACGGCGTTATCCGCCCCGGGATAGTCCACCGAATAGACAAAAACACCGCGGGGCTCCTTGTCGTCGCAAAAAACGACTTTTCGCACCGAGCCCTCGCCGCTTTAATAAAGGACCACGACTTCACCCGCGAGTACGAGGCAATCTGCGAGGGGCATTTTAAGGAGCCCTCCGGCACCGTGAACGCTCCGATCGGCCGCGACCCGAGGGACAGAAAGAAAATGTGCGTTACCCCGCATAATTCCCGCGAGGCGATAACTCATTACGAGGTCATCGAGGAGCTTCGGGGCGCGCAGTATGTGAGATTTCGCCTCGAGACCGGCAGAACTCACCAGATCCGCGTTCACGCGGCGTATATGGGGCACCCCGTCTGGGGGGACGACGTATACGGACACCCGAAAAGCGGCTGTAAAGGCCAGACGCTTTACGCAAAGAAGCTCGGCTTTAAGCACCCGCGCACCGGCGAGTACATGGAATTTGAAGCCCCGACTCCCGACTTTTTCTTAAGAATCTTAACATCTTTGAGGTAGCGATGGACTACAGTAAAACAGTTTTCGTGTCCGACATGGACGGAACGCTTCTTTGCACGGACAAGACCTTAAACCCCGCTGATGTTGCGGCTGTGCGGCATTATACCTCTCTCGGCGGGCGCTTCGTCCTGTCGACCGGGCGGCCGCTTCACACAGTCACGGGATATCTTTCTGACCTCGACGCGTTCGGCCCTATGATACTCTGCAACGGGGGAGTAATATATGACTACCGTAAAGGCAAAGTGCTTTACGAGGTCGACCTTCCCGAAATTGCGAAGGAGATCATTTTCGACATTCGCTCCCGCTATCCCGACGTTTCGCCGGAGATATACACCTTTTCGAGCCGCTACTATTTCCACCTCAACACCGTCGAAAAGTGGCACCAAAACCTTTTAGGCATCGAGTTCAACCGCGTGAGCGACCCCGAGGAGATCGTTGAGCCGTGGATAAAAATGCTCTTTGCCGACGAGATTGACGTCATCAACGACATGCAGGAGTACGTCAAAAAATTCTCCGGCTCGGGTGTTCGGTTCGTAAGGAGCTTCCCGAAGTTTTTGGAGGTCCTTCCCGACGGCGTTTCCAAGGGCAGCGCGGTTGATAAGCTTGTTGAGCTCTGTGGCCTTGAAGATCTCACCGTCTGCGCGGCGGGGGACTATGACAACGACATCGAGATGCTCGACCGGGCGGACATCAGCTTTTGCCCGTCGGGGTCTTTGGACACGGTCAAGGAGCACTCGACATATGTTCTTAAAAATTCCTGCGACAGCGGCGCTATAGCCGAGGCGCTTAAAATACTTGAAACATTGTAAACTATGGCAAAATGGTCAGTATTGCTGTAATAATAAACACAAACGGAGGTACTTTTAATGGATGAATTACTTAAAAAGCAGCTTGAAATAACTGCCTGCAAGGTCAGAATGGGGATCATCGAGGGCGTCTACAACGCCAAAAGCGGTCACCCCGGCGGTTCTCTTTCCATTGCGGACACTTTGACCTATCTTTATTTTGCAAAAATGAACGTCTATCCCGATAACCCGAAGGAAAAGGACAGAGACCGCTTTGTTCTCTCTAAAGGCCACACCGCCCCGGCGCTCTACTCGGTGCTCGCCCACCGCGGCTTCTTCCCTGTTGAGGAGCTCAAGACCCTTCGCCACATCGGCGCAAGGCTCCAGGGCCACCCCGATATGAAGCACATTCCCGGCGTTGATATGTCTACCGGCTCTTTGGGACAGGGCATTTCCGCCGCCTGCGGTATGGCGCTTTCCGCGAAGCTCACAAACGACACCTATCACGTCTACGCCATTTTGGGCGACGGCGAGATCGAGGAGGGTCAGGTCTGGGAGGCTGCGATGTTCGCGGCCCACAACAAGCTCGACAACCTCACCGCCATCGTCGACAACAACGGCCTTCAGATCGACGGCAAGATCTCGGACGTCTGCTCTCCTTATCCTATTGACGAGAAGTTCAAAGCGTTCGGCTGGCATGTCGTGACTATGGACGCCCACGATTTCGACTCCATCGAAAAAGCGTTCAGAGAGGCCGAGACGGTCGTAAATCAGCCCTGCGTAATAATTCAGACCAGCACCAAGGGCAAGGGCGTTTCGTTCATGGAGAATCAGGTCTCATGGCACGGCGCCGCGCCCAACGCCGAGCAGTACGAGCAGGCTATGAGCGAGCTTAAGGCTCATCTTGCGGAATTGGAGGGATAATAATGGCAGATTTAGTTAAAAAGGCTACCCGTGAGAGCTACGGCGAAGCTTTGGCCGAGCTCGGAGACAAGTACGAAAACCTCTATGTTTTGGACGCCGACCTTGCCGGCGCGACCAAGACCGGCATATTCAAGAAGAAATTCCCCGACCGTCATATCGATTGCGGCATCGCCGAGGCGAATATGATGGGTATTGCCGCGGGTCTCGCGACCACCGGAAAGATACCGTTCGCCTCGAGCTTCGCGATGTTTGCGGCGGGCAGAGCTTTTGAAATCGTGAGAAACTCCATAGGATATCCTCACCTCAACGTTAAAATCGGCGCTACCCACGCTGGCATTTCGGTAGGCGAGGACGGCGCTTCTCACCAGTGCAACGAGGATATCGCGCTTATGCGCACTATCCCGGGAATGACCGTCATCAACCCCGCCGATGACGTCGAGGCGAGAGCCGCGAT
The DNA here is from genome assembly GCA_947624745.1 of uncultured Clostridia bacterium. Classification (GTDB taxonomy): domain Bacteria; phylum Bacillota; class Clostridia; order Oscillospirales; family Ruminococcaceae; genus Faeciplasma. The sequence goes on from CANQLR010000011.1 coordinate 58,161, forward strand.
AGAGGCTGCTATCAACTTCGAGGGACCGGTCTACATGAGATTCGGCCGTCTTGCGGTGCCGATTTTCCACGACAAGGAGACCTTCAAGTTCGAGATCGGCAAGGGCGAGCTTCTTAAGGACGGCAAGGACGTCACGATAGTCGCCACCGGCCTTATGGTCTATGAGGCCATCAAAGCCGCCGAAGTGCTCGAGCAGCAGGGTATCAGCGCGAGAGTCATAAACATCGCGACCATAAAGCCGCTTGACAAGGAGCTTATTATAAAGGCCGCCAAGGAGACCGGCCTTATCGTCACCGCCGAGGAGCACAGCGTTATCGGCGGCCTCGGCTCTGCGGTCTCGGACTGCGTGACCGAAGCCTGCCCTGTCAGGGTCGTCAAGATCGGAGTTCAGGACGTATTCGGACACTCCGGCCCCGCAGCAGATCTTCTTAAGGAATTCGGCCTTTGCGCCGAGAACATCGTCGAGACCGTCAAAAAGGCAGTTTCGGAGAAATAATTGAAAAACAGTCACTTTTCCGCCCTGATGAACATAGAATATCATCAGGGCGGGGGTGATATGATTGAGAAGAAAAGCAGCCGCGCGCACCGAAAAAGCCCTATCTGACCGCAGGTTCATACTAATTTCGCTGATTTTGGCAATACTTATACTGACCCTTAGCTTCATCGGCCGAAGGCTCTCGCCGGTGAGCTTCGATCTTGCCAAGGCCTATGCCTCCGAGGCAGTGATAAACGCCGTGAACGACAGCGTTTCGGAGTATTTTTCAAAAAACTCCCCGGGCTATTCCGACCTTGTCAGGCTTCGCTTCGGCAGCTCCGGCATGGTCTCGGCGATAGAGTACGACAGTCCCGGGATAAACCGCATAAAGACCGAGTGCACCGAGATTCTTTCAAAAAAGCTCTCAAAGCTTAAGACCGTGAAGATAAAGCTCCCTGCGGGCTCTCTTTTCGGGGATATGTCTTTAAGCGGCAAGGGCCCCGAGGTCGGCGTAAAGCTCGCTATAAAGGCTTTTTGCGAGGTAGAGCTTCGATCGGAGCTCAACTCTGCCGGTGTGAACCAGTCCCGGCACGAGATAATCATGCGCGTAAACGTCACGGTGAGCATGGTGCTCCCGCCGAAAACCGAGAGCTTTACCGTCACGCAGGACTATGTTTTGGCGCAGACGGTCATAGCGGGGGACGTACCCTCGGGAAATCTTCTTATAGATTGAGGAATAATATGGAAAAGCAAGCCGCCGAAAGGCGCATATCCGAGCTCACAGAGCTCCTTAATTATCATAACAGAAAATACTACGTCGAGGACAGCCCCGAGATCGAGGACTACGAATACGACTCTTTAATGCGGGAGCTTCGCGCCATCGAGGCCGAATATCCCGAGCTTATAAGCCCCGCCTCACCGTCTCAGCGTGTGGGCGGCGCTCCCGTTTCAGCCTTTAAAAAGGTCAACCACGCCGTGCAAATGGGCAGTTTGCAGGACGTTTTCAGTTTTTCCGAGGTAGAGGACTTCTACCGCCGCATCTGCGAGTCGGTCGAAGACCCCTCCTTTACCGTCGAGCCAAAAATTGACGGCTTAAGCTGCTCTTTGGAGTATCACAACGGCGTTTTGGCGGTCGGCTCTACCCGCGGCGACGGCTTCGTGGGCGAGGATGTGACCCACAACATCAAGACCATAGGTTCGATCCCTCTCGAACTCCCCGACAAGCTCCCGCTTTTAGAGGTCAGGGGCGAGGTCTATATGCCGAAGTCGGTTTTTTATAAGCTCAGCGAGGAAATGGAGCTAAACTCCGAAACGCCATTCAAAAACCCGCGAAATGCAGCGGCGGGCTCGCTTCGGCAAAAGGACCCGACCATCGCAGCCTCGCGACGGCTCGACATCTTCTGCTTCAATATCCAGCGGGTCGAGGGGAGGGGATTCACCTCTCACCGCGAAACGCTCGATTACCTCAAATCACAGGGATTCAAGGTCATTCCGCGCTACACCCTTGTCCGCACGCCAGAGGAGATGGAGCGCTGTATAAAAGAGATAGGGGACTCCCGCTTCGATCTGCCGTATGACATCGACGGCGTTGTTATAAAGCTCGACAGCCTTGCGGAGCGCGAGGCCATAGGCTCGACCGCGAAGGTACCGCGCTGGGCGGTGGCATATAAATTCCCGCCGGAGGAAAAGGTCACAAGGCTAAATAATATCGAGGTCAACGTCGGCCGTACCGGCGCGATAACCCCGGTCGCGGTCTTTGACACCGTGACCCTTGCGGGCACCAGCGTTTCCCGTGCGACGCTCCACAACCAGGATTTCATCGACGAGCGCGGCATAAAAATTGGGGACATGATAACCGTTCGCAAAGCGGGGGACATCATCCCCGAGGTTTTGGGCGTGGCGCAGCCCACCGGCGAGGGTGAGACGTTCATGCTCCCCGACACCTGCCCGGTCTGCGGCGCAAAGGCCGTAAGAGACGAGGGCGAGAGCGCGCTTCGCTGCTCCAACATCAGCTGTCCCGCGCAGGTGCTTCGGCGGATAATCTATTTTGCCTCGAAGCCCGCCATGAACATCGACGGCCTCGGCCCCGAAAAGGCAAAGGCGCTTTACGACTGCGGCCTGATAAAGACCGTTTCCGACATCTACCGCATAACCGTGGACGACCTGCTGTCGCTCGAGGGCTACAAGAAAAAGTCCGCGGAAAATCTCATCAACGCGATCGAGCGCTCGAAGGAAAACTCCCTTGACAGGCTGCTTTGCGGCCTCGGGATAAAAAATGTCGGCGCCGCTTCGGCAAAGCTTTTATGCCGTCGGTTCGGTAATCTTGACGGCATTTTATCCGCCACCGCAGAGGACATCGCCGCCATCGACGGCTTCGGCGAGCTGACCGCAAAGACGGTTTATGAAAGCCTCAAGGAGCCGCACATGCGAAGGACCCTCGACGAGCTCAGAGACCTTGGAGTGAGCGCCGAATACAGGAACACCGCGAAGTCGGACAAGCTGGTCGGCAAAATTTTCGTGATAACCGGGACTCTCCCGACGATGAAGCGGGACGAGGCGCAGGCACTCATCGAGAGCCACAGCGGCACGGTCAAATCGAGTGTGTCAAAAAAGACAGATTTTGTCGTCGCGGGGGACGACGCGGGGTCAAAACTCACAAAAGCGAGGGAACTCGGCATTCGGGTTATTGACGAAAGCACTTTATTGAGTATAATAGAAGAGTAGAAACTACCGGGAGGATAAATATGGATATTGACATCAGACATATCGCTAAGCTTTCCCGCCTTAAAATTTCGGAGGACGAGCTTTCCGGCTACGAAAAGGAAATGGCTTCCATAATTGCCATGGTCGAGAGTATGCCCGAGATAAACGACGAGCTTACCGTCGACTCCGAAAACGTCATGGAGCTTCGCTCCGACGACAACGTGGGTTCCGGCTATTCCCGCGACGAGATGCTCTCGAACGCGCCGAAGACGGTCGCGGGCTGCGTCGTCGTTCCCAAAACCGTTGATTAAGGAGGGCTAAAATGGAACTTTACGAATATTCCGCTTCCGAGCTTTCCGGAATGCTTTCAAAACGCGAGATATCCTCGGTCGAGCTGACAAAATCGGTCCTTAAAAGGGCTGATGACACCGAGCCCAAAATAGATGCGTATCTTCGCATAGACCCCGAGATGTCTCTTAAAATGGCCGAAAACGCCGATAAATTGATAGCTTCGGGGGAGGCTTCTTCCCGCCTCGCCGGCATTCCTGTCGGCATTAAGGACAACATCTCGACCCGCGGGATACCCACTACCTGCGCCTCGAAAATGCTCGAAAATTATGTGCCGGTCTTTAACGCCACGGTCGTTGATAAGCTTGTTTCGGCGGGCTGCGTGATCTCCGGCAAGCTCAATATGGACGAATTTGCCATGGGCTCATCCACCGAGACCTCTTACTTCAAGACCACAAAGAACCCGTTCGACCTTTCCTGCGTTCCGGGCGGGTCTTCGGGAGGTTCTGCCGCCGCGGTATCAAGCGGTTCCGCGGTCGTGGCGCTCGGCTCGGACACCGGCGGCTCTATCCGCCAGCCTGCCTCTCTTTGCGGGATAGTCGGGCTCAAGCCCACCTACGGCAGCGTTTCGCGCTACGGGCTCGTGGCGTTCGCTTCTTCGCTCGATCAGATTGGCCCGTTCGGCCGCACCGTCAGGGACGTCGCCCTTTTGCAGGACGAGATCCAGGGCCGCGACCCCATGGACGCCACCAGCGCTCAAAGGAGCTATACCTCGCTTTTTGACAGCATAGACGGCAACATCAAAGGCCTTAAAATAGGCATTCCTAAGGAATATTTCGGCAAGGGCATTAAGCCCGAGGTCGCAAAGTCGGTCACCGATTCTGTGGAGCGTCTTAAGAGCCTTGGTGCGGAGGTAATGCCCATCTCCCTGCCCTCGACCGACTATGCCCTATCTGCGTATTACATTATCGCCTGCGCGGAGGCGTCCTCGAACCTCGCCCGCTTCGACGGCGTAAAGTACGGCTACCGCGCCAAAGACTGCGACGGCCTCATCGACATGTACGAAAAGACGAGGAGCGAAGGCTTCGGCCGCGAGGTCAAGCGCAGGATAATGCTCGGCACCTTCGTTCTGAGCTCCGGCTACTTTGACGCCTACTACAAAAAGGCGAAGCTCCTTCAGAAGCGTATCCAGCGCGAGTTTGCCGACGCTTTCGGTTCGGTCGACGTGATAATCACCCCGACCTCGCCCTCCGAAGCGTTTAAGATAGGAGACCGCATCTCCGACCCGCTTTCGATGTACGCCGCGGACATCTGCACTGTTACCGTCAATATAGCGGGGCTTCCCGCCGTTTCGGTGCCCTGTGGATATTCCTCGGAGGGGCTTCCCTACGGAATGCAGATTATCGGCAGAAAATTCGACGAAAAAACTGTACTTAACACTGCTTTGGCGCACGAAAACGCATTCGGCGGGTTCAGACGCCCCGAGCTTTAAAGGAGGGGAGCGACATGATAAAAGGCTACGAAGTGGTCGTCGGGCTCGAGATACACGCCGAGCTCAATACCAAGACCAAAATTTACTGCTCCTGCCGCAACTCCTTCGGCCTCGAGGTGAACACGCAGGTCTGCCCGATATGCCTCGGCATGCCGGGAACGCTGCCCACGCTGAACGAAAAGGTCGTCGAATACGCGATAAAAATGGGCCACGCGCTGAACTGCTCCATCAACAGGATCTGCAAGCAGGACCGCAAAAACTACTTCTACCCCGACCTTCCGAAGTCATATCAAATCTCGCAGGCGGATATCCCGCTCTGCCACGACGGCTATCTTGACGTCATCATGGACGGCGGCGAGATCAAGCGTATCGGCGTCGAGAGGATTCACATCGAGGAGGACGCCGGAAAGCTTCTTCATTCCGACAAATTCGACGGCTCGCTCGTCGACTTCAACCGCTGCGGAGTGCCGCTTATCGAGATCGTCTCCCGCCCCGATATGCGCTCCTCGGCCGAGGCTAAGGCATACCTCGAAACGGTCCGCTCTATACTGAAATACATCGACATTTCCGACTGCAAGATGCAGGAGGGCTCTATCCGCTGCGACGTGAACGTATCGGTTCACAAGCCGGGCGAGCCGTTCGGCACCCGCTGCGAGATGAAAAACGTAAACAGCTTCTCCGCCGCCGTTCGGGGCATCGACTACGAGGCCAACCGGCAGATCGAAATTTTAGAGGCCGGCGGGGAGGTCGTTCAGGAGACCCGCCGCTGGGACGACCAGAAGGGAATGAGCGTTTCGATGCGCTCTAAAGAGGACGCGCAGGACTACCGCTACTTCCCCGAGCCAGACCTTCTCACCATCGTTGTCCCCGAGGAAAAGGTCAGGGAGCTCAAGGAGACCCTGCCCGAGCTCCCGAACGCGAAGATAATGCGCTATGTCCGCGATTTCGGCCTCAGCCACAGCGACGCCGCGATGATAGTCGACGTGGTCGAAAAGTCCGCCTTCTTTGAGAGCTGCATCGCCGCGGGCTGCAAATCTCCGAAGCTCCTTTCAAACTGGGTCTTGGGCGAGATATCGAAATTCATGAACGAGGGCACCGCGATTTCGGACACCAAGCTCACCCCCGAAAAGCTGTCCGAGCTCATCGGCCTTATCGCCGACGGCAAGATCTCGACCGCTGCCGCAAAAACGGTCTTTGACATCATCGTCAGAGAGAACCGCGACATCGCCTCAATCATCGAGGAAAAGGGTCTCGCGCAGGTGTCGGATCAGACCGCGCTCGAAGCCATCGCCGACAGCGTTCTGGCCGAAAACGAAAAGTCGGTCAGCGACTATAAGGCGGGCAAGACGAACGCCCTCGGCTACCTCGTCGGGCAGTGCATGAAGGCCTCGAAGGGCAAGGCAAACCCCGGTGCGATGAAGGAGATCATCCTTAAAAAGATCGGCGGGTAAAGCTCTCGCGGACGGTTATCAGCACCATCGCAAGTACGCAAATTATGGGAATAAGGCTCGGGCTCCGGCTCAGCCTTATTTTTGTTGAAACATCGCTCAAAAGCCCTAAATACCGGCCTAAGCGCGCCAAGAACAAAGTAAAAAGCCCGCTTAAGGGTATCGCCAGCAGCCTCGAGATAAAAAACCTCCTTAACGAAAACGCTCCGCCGACAATGGAAACAATTTGCATCAGAACGCAGAACCCGCCGAAGCTCAGAAGCATACCGCAGACCGGCAGCAGCAGCCCCTTCAGCGCAGTCACCGAGGTTATTTCCAAGATAGGGGAGAGCATTGTCAACTCCTTGAGATTTGGCGCGACAGCGAACAGCACCGCCTTTATCGCCGCGAAGAACACTATCATCGCCGAGACATTGAACATCGACCCCGCCGCCGAGCGCACGCTTTCGCACATCAGCGCGGAGGAGAACCCTCGCGGCTTTTGAGCCTCGGAAATACTGCCCTTGAAGCCTCGGAGGCTTACTAAAAATAAAGTCAGGTTAGCCATGACCCCGCCCAAAAACGCCGTCAGCCCCGATAGCGTGCTGCCGTAAAGCCCGCCGATTATCCCCGAAGAAAACGCCGCGCCGGAGCAGTAGCAAAAGGGCATCGCCCTCTCCGCCTCGGCAGGGGAGAGCCTACCCGCCCTGACGCTGTCGCTTAAAAGCTTCGCGCCGACGGGATATCCCCCAAAATTCCCGAGAATAAAAGCAGTCAGAACGTCAGAGGTCGCCCTTTTCGGCCTGATGAGCGAGCCCACCGTGCCCGATTCGGATATGGCGGTGCTTAAAACGGTCACCCCGAAAAGGGAGGGGATTATGCCGAAAACGCAGCTTTTTATCGCCTCGGTGACCGCTTCGGAGACCGACGCGCGGTAAATAATCATCAGAATTATCGCACCGAAAAGCGCGCAGAGCGGCAAAACCGCAGGAATTTTTTTCAATCTTATCACCTCGAATGGAATTTATTTATTCTATGTCCGAAATTTTGGCAGTATAATTTATCGGACAAATTTTAAAAAGAGGTAGAAGCATGAGACTGAAAAAACTGATGAAAGAGGCCGAAAAAGCGGCGTTTCGCGAGACATACATAACGCTCACCGGGCGGCGCGAGGCGCTTATCGAGCGCTGCACCCACGTCTACGAGTGCAACGAGATAATGACCCGCCTAAAGACCCCCGACGGCGACGTGACGGTGTGGGGCGAGGGGCTCGTGACCCAAAGCTTCAAGGACGGGCTTGTCAAGGTCGTCGGGAAAATCAGTTCGGTAGAGCTGGGCGAGGGGGCTAAAAATGATATTTGAAAGGGCGATTTTCGGGGAGGTATCCCTTAAAATAGACGGGTTCGACACCTCGCTTTTGGCTGAAAAGCTCTGCCATATCTGCAAAGTGATTTCACTTTACAGCCGCGCAGACAGCCTGTTTCTGACCACTTTGGGCAGGGACGAGCGTAAAGTAAATGAGCTTGTCATCAAAAGCGGCTGCGTTTGCGAGGTCGTCTCCCGCCGCGGAGCAATATATACTGTGAGAAAATACATAAAGCGCTTCGGGGTATACTTCGGGGCGATATTGGCCGCCGCAGTCGTGTTCATGCTCTCAAATATCGCGGTGAAGATCGAGGTCAGGGGCACCGACGACCCTGCGCTCATAGGCGAGATAACTTCGCTTTTGCGAGAAGAAGGGCTCAGGCCGGGCGCGTACATCCCCTCGCAGAACTTTTTGTACCTCGGAAACTTTCTCTTCACCCACTGCGACGGCGTGAGCTGGGCCTCGATTGGCGCAAGCGGCTCGGTGGTGTATGTGAACGTCAACGCGGCGACTGTACCAACCGAGGATCGCCCGCCCAACATTCCCCGTAGCATAGTTTCGGCCGAGGACGCTGTTATAACCCGCGCCGAGGTCAGCGTGGGGCAGCTCTGCGTGCTTTTAGGGGACGCCGTGCACAAGGGCGAGCTTTTGGTGAGCGGCATTATCAATGGGGAGGACGGGGTCGTTCGCTACCGAACGAGCATCGCGAAGATCATCGGCCGGTACGAAAAGGAGGTAACGCTGAGCCAGGGCTTCATCGCCGAAACCTCGGAGGAGGGGATAACCCATTACCGAAAAAGCCTGAAATTTTTCGAGTTAGAGCTGCCGCTTTCCGGCGCGAAGCTGCCAAAGGACAGGGAATATGCCGAAAAAAGCTGCGAAACGCCTGTAAAGCTTTTTGGCTTGACGTTGCCTTTTTCGGTAAAAACTTATCAATTCACCGAGATAAAGCGCTACGAAACGGTGTATGATACCGATGCAGCGCTCGGTGAGGTATATCGCAGGCTGTCGAATTATGAGCGAAATATCCTTAAGGACGTAGAGATTATTTCCCGCGAAATAACCGAACAGGCGGGCGACACCGGGGTCAGCATAACCGTGAAATATGTTTTGGAGGGCGAAATTGGCAGGCCGAGCGAAATTTTCATAAAATAGCCTATTGAATTTAATAGGAGAATCTGTTATAATATAAGCGGAGAGCTGCGGCCCTGCAGGACTTTGAAATTCGGAAGTGATATTATGGCTGAAAAATCATTGGCAGTTTTTAACATGGATTCGATGCTGAACCTTTTCGGCAGCTACGACGAAAACATCAAGATCATAGAAAACGACCTCGGAGTTGAAATTTTAAGCCGAGGCGGTGACATACGCATCACCGGTCCGGACAGGGCGGTGGAGCGCGCATATACCTGCCTTGAAGGGCTTTTGAAGACCGCCGAGAGGGGAGAGCCGATATCGGCGCAGCAGGTGAGATATTTCATCTCGATGGCGGACGAGTCGGACCCCGAGGAGATAGCTGCGCTCTCGGACGGCGGGATATGCGTCACGACGAGTGGAAAGATAATCAAGCCGAAGACCCTCGGCCAGAAAAAATACATCGACGCGATATCGGAGAACACCGTGACCTTCGGCATCGGCCCCGCCGGCACCGGCAAGACCTTTTTGGCGGTGTCGATGGCGGTGCGCGCGTTCAAGGCTCACGAGGTCTCGAAAATTATCCTCACCCGCCCGGCGGTAGAGGCGGGGGAGAAGCTCGGTTTTTTGCCTGGGGATCTGCAAAATAAGGTCGACCCCTATCTGCGGCCTTTGTATGACGCGCTCTATGAAATGCTCGGCGCGGAGACCTTTGCACGGCTACAGGAGCGCGGCTCGATCGAGGTAGCGCCGCTCGCCTACATGAGAGGCCGGACCCTCGACGAGAGCTTTATCATTCTCGACGAGGCGCAGAACACCTCGCCCGAGCAGATGAAGATGTTTCTGACCCGCCTCGGGTTCAACTCGAAAATGGTGATAACCGGCGACGTCACCCAGATTGACCTGCCCGACCCCCGCAAATCTGGGCTTGTTGAGGCGGTGAAGGTTCTTAAAAACGTCAACGACATAGCGATAAACCACTTTACCGAGAAGGACGTCGTCCGCCACAAGCTGGTTCAGGACATCGTCAAGGCATACGAGAAGTACAACAGCGAGAGGAGCCGCAGAAAATGACAGAGCCTATCGTCGGGTTTTACAACCGCCAGAGAAAGACCGCGGTGACAAAGCAGCTTCGCGAGCTTCTTTTATGCTGCGTTGCGGCCGCGCTTGAATGCGAGGATATGGGGGACAGGCTCTGCGAGGTGGATATAACCTTTGTGAGCTCCCGAAAGATCCGCGAATATAACCGCCAGTACCGCGACGTCGACCGCGAGACGGATGTGCTTTCATTTCCTTTGGGGGAGGGCGAGTTCGAGTTTGACCCCGAAAACGGCGCAGTCAGCCTCGGGGACATAGTTATCTCGCTCGAAAAGGCTGCTGAGCAGGCGAGGGAGTACGGCCACAGCTTCGAGCGCGAGGTCGGGTTTTTGACTATCCATTCAATGCTTCATCTGCTCGGGTACGATCACATCGACGAGGCCGAGGGGGACGTCATGAGGGCGCACGAGAAGAAAATTCTTTCACACATAGGACTTGAGAGGTAAGTATGCAAAAATCTGCATTCATAACTATAATAGGCCGACCGAACGCGGGAAAATCCTCGCTTTTAAACGCCATCATCGGCGAGAAGATAGCGGCGGTGAGCTCTAAACCCCAGACCACGAGGACGAAGATAACCGGCGTTCTCACCGAGGGCGAAACGCAGCTCGTTTTCATCGACACGCCCGGCATTTTGAAGGAGCGGGACAGGCTCTCGGCGCACATGATAAAGGCGATAGACTCGTCGCTCGACTCGATAGACGCGGCAATACTCGTCGCCGACGCGCAGAAGAGGGCAGGGGAGCAGGAGAGGGCGCTTTTGGCTAAGCTCTCCGGCTCGGTGCCGATAATCCTTGCGCTTAACAAGGTCGATCTTTTTGAGAACAAGGAGGAGCTTATTCCCGTCATCGCTGAGTATTCCTCGCTCGGGAGCTTTGCCGAGGTCGTTCCGATATCGGCTCTTAAAAATGACGGTGTGGACATCATAAAGGGCCTCATTAGCGGCTACGCGAAGCCCTCGCCGCACTATTTCCCGGACGACAGGTTCACTGACCAGCCGGAGAGGGTAATAGTTTCCGAAATAATCCGCGAGAAGCTTTTGGAGCTTTTGAGCGACGAGGTGCCGCACGGTATCGCCGTCGACATCGAGACAATGGAGGAGCACGACACTAAAAACGGCGAGACGATACTTGACATCGGCGCGGTGATATACTGTGAGAAGGAATCGCACAAGGGCATCATCATCGGAAAGCGCGGCGAAATGCTCAAAAACGCGGGGAGGCTCGCGCGGGAGGACATCGAGCGGTTCTTTATGATAAGGACCAATTTGCAGCTCTGGGTGAAGGTCAAGGAGGGCTGGAGGAACCGCGAGGGGCTCATTAAAAACTTCGGCCTCAGCTTCGACTGATTTTTCCATTTATAATTTTCCCGAAACCGCAGAAAATAATTCTGACGGTAAGGGGGAATTGTCATGAACGATCTTTGGGAACAGTTTTGCCGGACGGGAAACGTCCTGGATTACCTGAAATATAAGTGCGGTGAAGAAAATGCTGACGACGCAAAACGGGCTCGTCCTGCGGCAGAGGAGCTGCGGCGAGAACGACAAATTTCTTGATATTCTTACCGACGGAGAGGGCCTTATCGAGGTTTTCGCGAGGGGCGTTAAAAAGCAGAACTCGAAAAATGCCTCGGTTTCGCAGCCGTTTTGCTACGCTAAATTCTGCGTGAACGAAACGGAGGGGCGAACAGTCCTTAACTCCGCCGAGCCGATAAGGACCTTTTTCGCGTTAAGCTCGGATATCGGGAAATTCGCGCTCGCAAACTACTTTGCCGAGACTGTGCTTTACATTTCAACCCGCGAAAAGCCGAACAACGAGGTGCTGAGGTTAATTCTCAACTGCCTGCACTTTTTGACCCTCGGCACGCGGGAACCGCTTCTGATGAAGGCTACCTTTGAATTTCGGCTGATGTCCGAGATAGGGCTGATACCGAACCTTATAGGCTGCTGCGCGTGCCTCAAATACGACGCACCGACCATGCAGTTTGACCTTCGGGGCGGCAGGCTTTTTTGCGAGGACTGCATCGGCCCGCGGGACCTTTCCGAGACGGAAGCCCTTGACAGGCGGCTTTTGCACTATCTGCGGTTTATCGCGCTCACCGATATGCAGAGGCTATTTAATTTAAAGGTGCCGAAGGAGTATCTTGAGGTGCTTTCGGGGATAACCGAGAGGTACTGCGAGATACAGCTTGACAGACATTTTCAGACCCTTGATTTTTTCAAATCTATGACTAAACGGTAAACAAATTATGAACGAACACTTTAAAACTCTGGAATTACATAAAATACTTGAAATGCTGGCAGGGGAGTGCGCTTCATCTGCCGCGGCGGAGGCTGCTTTGTCGATCGAACCTATGACCGACCCGGATATAGTCAGATCCGAGGTCGGAAAGACGTTTGACTGTTATAACGCCTCGGCTAAAATCGGAAGCCCGATGTTTTTCGGCTTCAGCGACGCCGCAGGGATAGCGAACCGCGCTAAATCGGGCGCGCAGCTCAGCCTTAAGGAGCTTTTGGACGTAAACAGGATGCTCTCGCAGACCGAGGCGCTGTTATCATGGCGCAGGCAGCTTGAGGGCGATTTTAAGCTTGACTACCTGTTCGAGTGCCTTTTTGACAATAAATACCTCAGCGACAAGATAACGAACGCAATTGTCAGCGAGGAGGAAATAAGCGACAACGCGAGCCCCGAGCTTGCTTCTATCCGCCGTAAAATCGCGAGCGCGGGGGCGAAAATTCGGGACAGCCTCGACAGGATAATCAAGTCGTCCGACTCTAAGGATTATTTGCAGGAGAGCCTTGTCACTCTTCGCGACGGGCGGTATGTTCTGCCGGTCAAGTCGGAGCATAAATCTAAAATTTCGGGGCTCGTTCATTCGACCTCGGCGAGCGGACAGACCTACTTTATCGAGCCGATGGCGGTCGTCGAGGCGAACAACGAGATAACCATTTTAAAGGGCAAGGAGCAGGAGGAGATCGAGCGGATACTTAACGATCTGACCGCTGACGTCGCGGGATTTTCGGAGCAGCTGATATCCGACTATACTGCCGCTGCGGCGCTGGACCTTTACTTTGCAAAGGCGAATTTAGGCGCTAAAATGGCGGCGACGATGCCGGAAATTTCCGACGACGGGGAGGTAATTCTCCAAAAAGCGCGGCACCCGCTCATCAACCGCGACAAGGTCGTTCCGGTGGATTTCAGGCTCGGCGGAGAGTATGACAGCCTTATCATCACCGGGCCGAACACCGGCGGCAAGACGGTAATTTTAAAGACGGTCGGGCTTTTAACGCTCATGAGCATGTGCGGGCTTCTGATACCCGTTTCGGACGGCTCGAAGATAACCGTTTTTGAGAAAATTCTCGTCGATATCGGCGATCAGCAGTCAATTGAGCAGAGCCTGTCGACCTTTTCCTCGCATATGAACAAGGTCATCGAGATACTCAACACGGTGGATCACCGCTCGCTGGTGCTTATCGACGAGCTCGGCTCCGGCACAGACCCCGTGGAGGGCGCGGCGCTCGCTGTCGCGATAATCGAGCGTATTCACGCGCTCGGCGGAAAGCTTGTGACGACTACACACTATCAGGAGCTTAAGATGTACGCGCTTGAGACAGACGGCGTGCAGAACGCCTCCTGCGAGTTTGACGTTAAGACGCTGATGCCGACGTACAGGCTCATTATAGGCTCGCCGGGAAAGTCGAACGCCTTTGCGATATCGGAGCGGCTCGGGCTGGACGAGAGTATCATAAAGGCCGCGGAGGGAATGCTTAGCAGCGAATCGAGGCGGTTTGAGACGATACTCGATAACCTTGAGGCAACGCGGCAGCAGTTGGAAAAAAACAGCAAGCTTGCCGAAGATTACCGACGCGAGACGGAAAGGCTCAGAAACGAGATTGCAGAGGAAAGAAGGAAAATTTCGGAAACGAAAGATAAAGAGATAGAGCAGGCGAGGCGAGAGGCGCGCTCGGTGGTAGAGCGGGTCAGCAGGCAGTCGGCGCAGATGATGGACGAGCTGGAGGAGCTCAGAAAGGCCAAGGATAAGGACGAATTTTCCAAGCGCGTTTCGGAGCAGAAGATGCAGTATAAGCGGCAGATCAATTCGCTTTACGACGAGGCTGCAAAATTAAGCGAACATCAGGACGGGTATACGCTGCCGAGGCCGCTTAAAAAGGGCGACGACGTGACATTGATCGATGGAAACAAGCACGGGATAGTCATATCGCTGCCGGACAGCTCGGGCTACGCGATGGTGCAGGTCGGGATCATGAAGACAAAGGTCCATGTGTCGAAGCTGCGGCTCGTGGAAAAAGAGGTCACGTTCAACAACAAGAAGATACAGCCAAAGCAGTCAGGCGTTTCAAAGAACGTTGAGAGCCGCGCGTCCAGACGGCCGGAGCTTGAGCTGGACATCAGAGGCTGCACCGTGGACGAAGGGCTGTACGAGCTCGACAGCTTTATCGACCGGGCGCTGATGAGCGGCAACAAGGTCGTGACGATAATTCACGGAAAAGGAACCGGCGCGCTAAAGACGGCCGTGCGGGAAAGGCTCAGGAGGCACCCGATGGTGCTGTCGTCGCGCAAGGGCGTCTACGGCGAGGGCGAGGACGGCGTGACGGTGTGCGAGCTTAAATAGAAGGTTTTTCGGGAAAAGCACTCCCCTGATGTGCACATAATTTTTATTATGCGAACAT
>CANQLR010000012.1 GCA_947624745.1 uncultured Clostridia bacterium
CCCTCAAAAATGGACTTCTATTGCGTAACAGGCAAAGAAAAAGACGGGCAAAAAGCAATCACTTTCCACTCGCCTTTTCTGCACCCTGTACGGCAGCTACCCTATTTCAGTTTGTAGGTTGATACTGTTTTATGCGTAGCTACCGTCCCGGAGCTGCCTTTATTTTTTATAATTTAGTCGTCATCGTCCGTATCGACCTTTTTCTTCACAAACGTATGGTCCGCGGAGTCGGTATATCTTCTGAGGACGAACCGGTCGGCGTCGCGACCCATTTCCTTGGCCTCGTACATCGCTTCGTCGGCAAGCTCAAACAGCCGCTCGAAGTCGACGTTCTGGCCCTCGCATATCACCGCGCCGAGGCTCGAAAAGACCTTTATAGCGCCGGTCTCCTGCGCCCTGCGGCCGATAAGCTCGGCAATGTAGAGGCACTTTTTCTCGACCGACTCCTCGTCACAGAGGCCGTCCGCCAAAACGATGAACTCGTCTCCGCCGAAGCGCCCGATGATGTCGGAATCCCTGAACAGCGACAGAAGCGTCGAGGACATGCACCGAAGTATCTGGTCGCCCATATCGTGGCCGTAGTTGTCGTTTATGTGCTTGAAATTGTTGAGGTCCAAAACAATGAATGCACAGCTGACGTTCGGGTTTTTCGATACGAGATAGTTGTCGATGGCGTCCTCATAGCCGCGCTTGTTGTAGATGTTTTCGAGGAGCGGGTCGCGCATCGAGAGCGATTTATACCTCATCTTCGAGGTGAAGTTGTTTATCTGGCTGAGGCGGAAGTGATACCCGAGGACAGTCGCGAAGCCGAAGCCCAATATCGCGAAGAAGATGTCGTAGCGGGCGTTTACCTCCATCCATTCCTCGACGTTCACCATCAGCGCGCTGAATATGAACACTATCGTGAATATCTCGTTGATGATGTTCTGCATTCTTGACGAGAAGAAGAGCGTCGCCGAGAAAACGATGATTATCATCTGCATGAAGCAGGCCGGCGTTCCCGGGTGAGAGAAGATGTCCACCGCGATGACGAACGCGTAGGTCACGAGCTCAAACGCGAGGCACATAAGGAACACTACCTTATAGCTGTTCTTGCCCTTTCTGCGGTAGAGATTCGACCCCACCGCGAACAGCGCTATTACCCCAAGATATACAAGGTGCGCGACCGAGGGGTAGCGCTCCTCGGGGATCATGAACCCGAATAGGAGGAAGATTATCCCTAAGACGAATCCCGCGATGGTCATGTTCGACAGCGTCTTGATGTTGTACTTCGCGATAGTCCGCTTGCCGTCCATCAGGAATTTCTTCTCGGCGTCCCTCATTTCTTTATATATTTGTTTGAGCTTTTGCATACCTGTTGACCTCCTGTTGACGAATGTTCGGTTAGCCCCTGATGGCGGCGATGATATCCTCGTACTTTTGAGTGATGCTGCCCATAAGCTCCTTTGCGTGATCGTAATTTTCGGCACGAAGGTCCTTGACCTGCTCGGTGAGAAGCTCGAAAAGCGCCGTCATCGAGAGGTTCCCGCAAACTCCCTTAAGCGTGTGCGAGGCTTCGAGCGCAGCGCCGTAGTCGCCGCTCTTAAGCGCCTCGTTGAGCTTTAGAAAGTTCCCGTCGTCCAAAAATTTATTCAAAAACTTTTCGTACATATTTTCATTGCCCATAAACCGCCCGAGCGCGTCCGAAATGTCAACGCCCGCTTGGGTGAGCCTTGTTTTCTTAAGATTGTCCATCTGTTTCCCCTCCGTGTGTATCTAAACCGCCGTATCGCCGGCGTTCGTATGCTTGTTATTCCTTTTTCTCGTAGAATTTCGCGAGAGTGTCCTCGACCCTGAAAAAGCATTCCAAAAGCTTCGGGTTAAAGGTGCCGCACTCGCCGTTTTTGATCATGCTTATGACCTTTTCCCTCGGGAAAGCGTCCTTATAGCAACGCTTGCAGCTTAAGGCGTCGTAGACGTCGGCGATGGACACCGCCTGAGCCCAAAGAGAGATCTCGTCCCCCTTAAGCCCGTCGGGATATCCCCTGCCGTCCCATCTTTCGTGGTGGTGACGCGCTATGTCGTAGGCATAGTTATATACCCCGCTGTCCTTTAGCTGGGGGATCTTGTCTAAAAGCTGTCCGCCCTGGACCGTGTGGGTCTTCATTATCTCGAACTCCTCGGGGGTGAGCCTCCCTGGCTTCCCGAGGATATTGTCGGGTATAGCTATCTTTCCGACGTCGTGCATAATCGAGGCGAGGGCGATGTTCGATATCTCCTCCTCGCTCATGCCGTCGCCGAGCTCGGTGTTTTCAAACAAAAACTTCGTGATGTCGTGTATACGCCTGACGTGCTCGCCCGACTCGCCGTTGCGGAACTCTATCGCGGTCGAAAGAGCCTCGATAAGGCCGTGGTTCAGCTCGATTATGGTCTGCGCTTTTTCGAGGAGCTCGAGGTCCTGCGCGATAACTCTGTCATTCAGGACCTTTCTTGCCTGGAAAAGCTCGATCACCGAATCTATACGCCGAAGAACGATAAACGGCGTGACCGGCTTTAGGATGACGTCCATGACCCCGAGGTGATACGCCTCGTGCAGGGTCGAGCTGTTGGCCTCGGCGGTGATGAGAAACACCGGTATCTTTTCCATGAGGCCGTGCTCCTTGAGGGCTTTTACGACCTCGATGCCGTCCATGTTCGGCATCATCACATCAAGTAGTATCGCGCTGTACTGCTCGGGATCATTAAGGACCTTTTCAAGCCCTATTTTTCCGTCCTCCGCCTCGTCAATCTCGTAATACTCCTCGAAAATATTTGCAAGTATGGCGCGGTTGATCTCGTCGTCGTCGACTATGAGGAGCCGGTCGACTATCCCTCCCGCGGCCTTTAATTTCATTGACATGCCTTTGTTCCTCTTCCGTTATTTTATGCAGTAGTAGCCGTTTCGGGGCCGGCGCCCTCGCCATTTTCGGCGGGAGCCTCCTTTACCGAGTCGAGCAGGGTCTTTTTAGCGTCCCATACGGGTATCGGACGATGGAAGCGGAAGCCTTGGATAATATCGCAGCGGATATCCTTGAGCTCCTTGACCTGGTCGTCGCTCTCTACGCCCTCGACGATGACGGTCATGTTGAGCTCGTGACCCATCTTCGTCATTCCGCGCAGAATGGCGTTGCCCTTTTCGGTATGGATATTGTCGACGATGGCCTTGTCTATCTTAAGCCCGTCGATGGGGTATTCGGTAAGATCGTAGAAGCTCGCGAAGCCCTCGCCGAAGTCGTCAAGAAGGAGCTTTATGCCTATCTCCTTAAGGCGGGCGGCGTTCCGGGTCGCCTGCTCGATGTTCTTGACGTTTACGCTCTCGGTCATTTCAAACGCGAGCATGCTCACCGGGAAGCTGTGGGTCGACATGATGTCGATGCAGCGGTCCACGAAGTCGTAGGCGCTGAATGTCCGGCGGGAGAAGTTTATCGAGACATAGAAGTCCTTCACGCCCTGAGCGTAAATTTCGTCAAGGAACTTGCAGACTTCCTCCAAATTATAATAGTCGAGCCGGGAGATGATATTCTCCTTCTCCATGAACGGAATGAATCTCAGAGGCGGTATAAGCCCCTTTTCGGGGTGGTGCCATCTCGTCAGGGCCTCGCCGCCGACGATCTTGCAACGGTCGGTGTCGACGTAGAACTGGATATATGTGATGAACTCGTGCTCGTCAAACGCCCTTGCGATCTCCTGCCGCATCTTTCTTTCCTCGGCAAAGGCCGCCAAAAGCTCCTCGGAGCAGAAAGCGTAGTCCTCGTTTGCGATATATGCCCTCTCGGCCGTCTGCCAGGCGTTGAAAACGCACTCGTGAATGTCGTCGTCATCGCCCTTCAGGCGATAAATTCCCGCCGAGGCGCGGACGTGGTCGAGCACCATCTTCTCCGAGCGGTACTCCATTATCTTTTTGAGCATTGCGGTCAGTTCAACCGTCAGAGCCTTGTCGTCGGTGGATCTCTTGAGCACCATGAGCCCTATGCCGGGGATCCTCGCGAAGGAGTCGTGGACCGAGAGAGTGTGCTGCACCATCTCGGCCGAATACATAATGAAATTAAGCATTTCGTCCCGGCCGTATATCCTCTCGACCTTTTCCGAGTCGGCAAAGAGGCATATGAGGACATACTCGTGACGCCTGTCCGGCTTTACGAGCTCGTCATACCTTCGGGAGAGGAAATATCTGTTCCCGAGGCCGGTGCCCTCGTCTATCTCGCTCGAATGATCGAACGACACGATGAGCTTTTTCTTTTTAAGGTAAAGAACCGCAATAAGAACGATAACGGCGGCAACAAGAAGCGTCCCCGCGGCGATACTCACGCCCATGAGGATATGCTGCCCCCTTGTGTGAATATATTTCGGCGCTTCGTTTGCAGCCGTTACGGCAATTAGCGGAAGCATTCCATTCACCTCTTTCACGTTCTCCCTTTTCGGTCGTATGCGGTCCTGTGCCAGAGCATTTTGGCACAGTTTCGCTAATCGAATATATTCTACCATTTTTTTATCGCTGTGTCAACAATAATAATAAAATTTCTTTATTTCTTACAAAATATTGTGTCACTTTTCATAAAAAACGACGTTTAATTTCTCCCACCCGAGCCAAAAATTGCTCTATCCTACTGCCAAGGTTGATAAAAAAGGGCCGACGTATGTCGGCCCTTCTATTCTCTAACGTTCTAACGCTCTAACGGTCTATCAGTACATTCCGCCCATGCCTGCCGCGCCGCCCGCGGGAGCCGGAGGGTTCTCCTCCTTCTTGTTGCCGACAAGGCTCTCGGTGGTGAGTACCATCGAGGCGGCAGAAGCGGCGTTCTGGAGCGCCGAGCGGGTGACCTTGGTCGGGTCTACGATGCCGGAGGCGATCATGTCGACATACTCCTCCTTATAGGCGTCGAAGCCGTAGCCCGCCCTGCGGGAGCGCCTGATCTTGTCGACGATCACCGAGCCGTCGAGGCCGGCGTTCGCGGCGATCTGGCGGACCGGCTCCTCAAGAGCCTTAAGGACTATCTTCGCGCCGGTCTTTTCGTCGCCCTCAAGGGTCGGGATAATCTTTTCAACGGCGGGGATAGCGTTGAGAAGCGCGGTTCCGCCGCCCGCGACGATGCCTTCCTCAACTGCGGCCTTGGTGGCGGCAAGGGCGTCCTCGACGCGGAGCTTTTTCTCCTTCATCTCGGCCTCGGTGGCGGCGCCGACGCGAAGGACGGCAACGCCTCCCGCGAGCTTGGCAAGCCTCTCCTGAAGCTTCTCGCGGTCATAGTCGGAGGTGGTGTTTTCGATCTCGGAGCGGATCTGAGCGACTCTCGCCTTGATCTCGTCGGGCTCGCCCGCGCCGTCGACGATGATGGTGTTCTCCTTCGAGACGACGACCTGTCTTGCGCGGCCGAGGTCGTTGACGGTGGTGTCCTTGAGCTCATACCCGAGCTCTTCGGAGATCACGTCGGTGCCGGTGAGGGTCGCGATGTCGCGGAGCATTTCCTTTCTTCTGTCGCCGAAGCCGGGGGCCTTGACGGCAACGCAGGTGAAGGTGCCGCGGAGTTTGTTGATGAGTATGGTCGAGAGAGCCTCGCCCTCGAGGTCCTCGGCGATTATAAGGAGCTTCTTGCCGCTCTTGACGATCTCTTCAAGAAGCGGGAGAATGTCCTGAATGGAGCTTATCTTCTTGTCGGTGACGAGGATATAGGCGTCGTCCAGAACGGCCTCCATCTTGTCGGTGTCGGTGACCATGTAGGGGGTGATGTAGCCGCGGTCGAACTGCATGCCCTCGACGACCTCGCTGTAGGTCTCGGCGGTCTTGGACTCCTCAATGGTGATAACGCCGTCCGAGGTGACCTTCGCCATGGCCTCGGCGATGAGCTTGCCGACGCTCTCGTCCCCCGAGGAGACGGTGGCGACGCGCTCGATGTCAGCGCTGCCCGAAACCGCCTTGGAGTTGGCCTTGACCGCTTCGATAGCGGCGTCGACGGCCTTCTGGATACCCTTTTTGAGGACCATCGGGTTCGCGCCCGCGGCGATGTTCTTCATGCCCTCGCGGACGAAAGCCTGCGCCAGAAGGGTGGCGGTGGTGGTGCCGTCGCCGGCGGCGTCGTTGGTCTTGGTCGCGACCTCGCGGATGAGCTGGGCGCCCATGTTCTCGAAAACGTCCTCAAGCTCGATCTCCTTGGCGATGGTCACGCCGTCGTTGGTGATGAGCGGAAGGCCGTAGGTGCGGTCCAAAACGACGTTTCTGCCCTTCGGGCCGAGGGTGATCTTGACGGTATTTGCGAGCTTGTCGATACCGGCCTGAAGCGATTTTCTTGCTTCCTCGCCGTAAATAATTTCCTTAGCCATATTAACTCTTCCTCCTTAAATTACTCTGCTATCGCGAGGATATCGCCCATGTTGACGATGATGAGTTCCTCGCCGTCGACCTTTACCTCGGTGCCGCTGTACTTGGAAAGAAGCACCTTGTCGCCCGGCTTTACTTTCATGGCGACCGGCTCCTTGCCGTCGTGCGGGGCGCCGTCGCCCACGGCGATGACCTCGGCGAGCTGGGGCTTTTCCTTCGCCGAGCCGGTAAGGATAATGCCGGATTTGGTGGTCTCCTCAGCCTCGGTCATCTTAACGATAACTCTGTCAAAAATCGGTTTTAATGTCATATAGATCCTCCTATCAATTATTAACTATAAAATTTTAGCAATCTCTCCTTTGGAGTGCTAAATACTATTTTATCATGAAATTTTAAAAAATCAAGCGGTTAGTGTCGCTCGGGGCGAAAATTTTGATAATTCGTTAGGTTTGCACAAATTTTGGGGAGATTTTTGGGCAAATAGCGGCATTTTGTTCGTCGTTTCGCCCAAGATGTTTCTAAAAAGTGAACTTTTGGGGACGGGCTTAACATTTTATTAAAACTTTTGCAACAAATTTTCAAAAAACTATTGCATTCGGGGCGGATTTAATATATAATAAATAGTGTATAGACCGACGGAGCAGCCTGCTTAAAGGGGACTACCGGGTCGAGGTTGTAAGGACGGGATATGAGTTTCAGAAGGACGAGAATAAGCTGCTGATAATTAAAAAGGGGTAGAGGGCGGCTATGACGGTTGCGACTTGGAACGTGGAGAGGCTGAAGCACGGGCGAGAGCTTGACGAGATTCTGCTTTTATGCGAGCGGGCGGAGGCGGACATACTGGTTCTGACCGAGACGGACGAGCGGGTGAGGCCGGGCGGGTACCGGCACTGCTTTCGGACGGCGTGCCTCGCGGAGATCTCGCCGGGGCTTTACCGTCCGACGGAAAACCGGGTCAGTGTTTTTACAAACTACGCTTGCTTATGCAGGCATGTCACATACGACAGATACGCCGCGCTCTGCGTTGAGCTTGAGACCGAGCTCGGCAGGCTGTGCGTCTACGGAACGGTCATTGGCGCCGAGGGAAACCGGCGGCCGTCCTTCAAAACGGACGTTTTGGGGCAGGTCGGGGACTTCTCGGGGCTTGCCGGGGCGGGGAAAAAGCTCTGCATTGCCGGCGACTTTAATATAAGCTTTTCGGACGGCTACTACTTCACGAAATTCGGGCGGGATACGCTCGCTCGGGCGTTTGCGGAAAACGGGATAAGGATCCTGACCGAAAATGTGCCGGAGTGCATCGACCACATCGCGGTCTCGGAGGACATCGCGGAAGGCATGGCGGTGAATATTCGGGAACGGAACATTGAAAAAAGGCTTTCGGACCACAAGGGGATAGCCGCGGAGATCACGAAAAAGTAATCAGTCAATATAAATTCAGCAAATTCAGAAAGAAGGAAAAATTATGCAGGCGAACAGGGTACTCATCATCGACGCGGACCCGAGGTCGGCGGAGCTTTTGCGAATGACCCTCGAAAGGGAGGGGTTTATCGTCGTCATCTCGACCGACGGCGAGGACGGGCTTTCGGTGTTTTCCGCGTTCAAGCCGGATTTCGTCCTTTTGGACGCCGCGCTGCCGAAGCTTGACGGCTGGCAGGTCTGCCGCGAGATAAGAAAAACCTCGAAGGTGCCGCTGATATTCATTACCCAGAAATCCGAGGTGTTCGACCGCGTTTTGGGGCTCGAGCTCGGCGCGGACGACTATATCGTCAAGCCGTTCGACACAAAGGAGGTCTTGGCGAGAATGAAGGCCGTCTGCCGCAGGGTGAGCCTCGCCGGGAGCACCGACGACCTGCGGGAGGTGCACTATGACGGGCTCGACATCGACATGGAAAAATATGAGCTGAGGGTCAAGGGAAAGCTCCTTGACACGCCGCCGAAGGAGCTCGAGCTTTTGTATCACCTGGCCTCGCACCCGAACACCGTGTTTAACCGCGATCAGCTTCTGGACTGCATATGGGGGTTCGAGTATTACGGCGGCTCGCGGACCATCGACGTTCACATAAAGCGGCTTCGCGACAAGCTGAACGGCGTGTCGAAGCAGTGGTCGCTCGAAACGGTGTGGAGCGTCGGATATAAATTTGAGCTGAACGAAGCTCCCCGAAAGGAGAATAAAGATGTTTGATTTCTTTGACGAGGATTTCCCTCTTTCCAAAAAACAGGAGGAACAGCGCAGGCTCGCCGAGAGCGCGGGCAATAATGAGGATAAGGCCGAGAAGAAGATCCCGGCGGAGGAGACAATGCCGGAGCTGCCCGAGATCGAGCCGGAGGATAACGGGGATATCGTTATCGAGACGCCGGTCATCGACCTTTCGGACGTGACCATAGACGACCCGGACGACTATGACGACGAGTATGAGGACGATGAGGAGCCGGACGACGGCTATGAGGGCGAGGAGGCCGATAAGCCGGCCGAGGAAGCGCCCGTGGGATACGACGAAGCGCTGGGGGAGAAGTATGACGACCTGAACCCGGCGGAGGAGGCTGCGCCCGAGGAGGTCGCGGTTGAGGCTGCTGCCGAGGAAGCGGCGGCGGTTGAGACTGCTGCCGAGGAGGTCACGGAGGAGGCTGCTGCCGAAGAAGTCGCGGAAGAAGCTCCCGAGGAAAGCGAGGCCGACGGGGAGTTCCCGATGATAGGCGCGGAGGAAGGCGAGAAAGCCGCCGAGGAGACATACGAGGAGACCGCGGAGGAGGCCTTTGAGGAGCTGGCGGAGGCAATCATCGACGAGCCGGAGACCGACGGCGGGGGAAGATACGACGAGTGGGCGCATATCGCCGAGCCGCCGAGGTATGAAAACATAGACGACCTGCACGAGGAGCTCAGGAGCCTCGGCGAGAAGCTCGACAGCATGGAAAAGGCTGTGGACGAGATGGAGGACGGCGAGCTGCCCGAGGGGTTCGACTATGAGTATGACGAAAGGTATTATTCGGAGGAGGACACGCCCGCATATAAGCACCCCGAGCTTTATGAGAGCAAGGACGGGGAGGACGGCGGCGAAGGCAGGCCGAATATCACCATGAGCGAGAACAGAAACTTCCGCCACGCGATAGTGCCGGTGCCGAAAAGGCCGGAAAAGAGCCTACCGGCGATAAGCGGCAAGACCGTTTTAAAGGCGGGGCTCGCGGTCGCGGCGGCGGTCGCGGTCGTGAAGCTTATGGGCAAAAGGAAAAAATAGTGGTCTGAAAGGCGGTTTATATAATAATGGAAGAAAGAATGGATATTGACGGGATAGCTCCCGAGGAAAACCCCGCGCCGGGCGAGCCCGAGATGACCTCGCCCGAGGCAGGGGCGGAAAATGAGCCCGTTAGCGAGCCTGTAAACGATACGCCCGCGGGCGGGACTCCCGCAGAGGAGGAACGCGGGGAAAACGCCGAGGAGGCGATAAAGGAGCTTCGGGACCTTGCCGGGGCGGAGGCGGAGCAGTGGGACTATATGCCCAAGCCGCCGAGAAGACTGAGAAAAAGGAAGGATCACCTGTTTTTAAAGGTGTTCTGCTTCTTCCTTGTGATATTTATAATAGTGTTCGGCGCTTCGGCGAGGGCGGTATTCGGCAAGGGGTGGATAAACAGGGTCATCCACCGCGAGCCGGAGAGAAAGACCTTTACCCTGCCGATCGCGGAATATCCCGAGCTTGAGGACAGATTTTATCAGCCGGACGGGAGATATACCGTCGAGGGGGTTTACGAGGCGGTATCTCCCGCGATAGTCACCGTCGAGGCGTACGGCGAGGACAGCGCGACGGTGGGGTATACCCAAGGAAGCGGCATTATAATGTCGGAGGACGGGTATATCATCACGAACGCGCATATCGTAAAGGACGCGACGCTTGCCATAAAGGTCAGGCTTCGTGACGGCGACGAATATTCGGCAAACGTCGTCGGCGCGGACTTCAAGAGCGACATCGCGGTCATTAAAATCGAGGCGAACGGGCTTTATGCCGCGCAGTTCGGCGATTCGGACAAGGTAGTCATGGGCGAGCAGGTCGTGGCGATAGGCTCTCCCGCAGGGCTTGAAAGCAGCGTCACGAACGGCATAGCGTCGGGGCTTGACAGAATGATAAGAGTGCAGCAGGAGAACATCTCGATGTCCTGCATACAGATAGACGCGGCGATAAACCCCGGAAACTCGGGCGGCGCGCTCGTAAATATGTGGGGGCAGGTAATCGGGATAACCTCCTCGAAGCTCGACGCGCTCGAATACGACAACATAGGGTTCGCCATCGAGATGTCGGCGGCAAAGCCTATCGTTGAGGAGCTCATCGAAAACGGCGAGGTGCTCGGCAGGCCGAGAGTCGGCATTTCGTTCTATGAGATTTCCGACTCCTACGCCGAGGTCAACGGAACCCCCGCGGGGCTTGAGATCGCGGAGATAATGCCCGACTGCGACATCGCGAACACGGAGCTTCAGGTGGGCGATTACATCACCGAGATGAACGGGGTGAAGGTGCGCTCGGCGGACGACGTTTACGGAGTTATTCTGAAGCTGCACCCCGGCGACGAGGTGACAGCGAAGGTGGTAAGGCTGCTCCCGACCGGAAGGACGAAGGAGTTTGAGATAACATTTAAGCTGATGGAGGATAACTCGGCGTTTGTGGATAATGATGAGCCGGAGACGGAGGATGTGGAGGAGTAGGGGGCGAAGCCCCCGCCGGCCACTCCGTGGCCGGTGGGCCGGGAGGCATAGCCTTCTGGCCGCACGGAGCGAAGCGACGGGCAGGGGCTTCGACCTCCGTGCGTTCAGCACCTTGCTAAATTTTGTTAAAGCCCCAACTTTGCGTATAAGGTATTCGCTCGCAGGCGAGCTCATGCTATTTTGAGTGCCCTCCCCCTCTGAATCTTGAGCAGAACTGTAGCGTTGTGAAGCCCCCTCCCGGTGGGAGGGGGCTTGATATTTCGTCAAAGTTGTTTCCCCGCGGCTCTGCCCTCTGACTTCTGTATTCTGCGCGTCTGGTGGGGCGAAGCCCGGGCGGCAGCGGAGCTGCCGCCATGCCGTCCCCGCTTGCGGGGACGGCGGTGCGCCTGCAAAGCAGGCGCACACGGGCTTCGCCCACCGCAGCGCCCTGCAGACCCCGCGCGGCGAAGCCCCGTAGCGCCCACTCCGTAGGCGCTACCTGCGCACTTCGTGCGCAGGGTCGGCAGCAAAGCTGCCGACCGGGGCTTCGCCCCCGCCAACGCCCGTTTCCCCACCAAAAAAGCGACACCCCGTGCCGCTTTTTTATTATGCTTTGTTCTGCCTTACGTCTTCGGTATCGCCTGCACCACCGCCGTGACGAGGGCGAAGGCGGCGACATAGGAGATGACCGCCGTGGCGCTCAGTACGCTCGGGAAGATGCCGACGAGCGCGAGCACCACCGCAAGTATTACGCCGAGAACGGCGGAAAGGGTCTGTATCGCGACGCCCATCACTGCGGTCTTCTGGAGCCGCTTTACGCCGGTAAGGAGCATCGCGAGAGAAGCGAAATGCCCCGAATAGATCATCGGCGAGGACATCTTCTCGACATATGACGTGCAGGCGTCGTAGTCGCTGTGGTACCTGAACGGCAGGAGCTTGAACATGTTCGGCGCGACCGAGAAAAGCTCGGCTATGCGGGAGATGCTCAAAAGCGAGTCGAC
Source organism: uncultured Clostridia bacterium (assembly GCA_947624745.1). Classification (GTDB taxonomy): domain Bacteria; phylum Bacillota; class Clostridia; order Oscillospirales; family Ruminococcaceae; genus Faeciplasma. The sequence continues at coordinate 12,002 of CANQLR010000012.1, forward strand.
CGAGCGGAGGATCACCGTCATTCCGCGGCGCTCACAGTCGCGAAGGGCTTTCGCGATGTTCACCGAGGCCTTGAGCTTCACGACGAATATCATCGCGAGCGAGCCGCCTATCGACAGGTATTGCAGGCTGCAATCGTCCTTGAGATACTGCGCTTCCTTTTCGGAAGAAGGCAGCCCCTCGATCGAATGGCTCTCCATCAGCGCGCGGTTTCCGAACAGGACCCGCTTGTTTTGTATCCACCCGAGGAGGCCGAGGCCGTCCTCGTAAAGATAGCTCTCGACCGGGAAGAGCATTTCCGTCTTTCCCTTTATCATCTTGTAAAACGTCGGGCGAAGTATGCTCTCGGTCTGGCAGCAGAGCGATGCCGCGTAGATTATGCCGTCCTCGATCGGCGTTTTCCTGGTGGGCTTGATGTTTATTATCTCGACCATGCCGTCCGGGAAAAGGTCTATCGCGTCGACCAAAAGCGAGTTGGTGTCGGCAAATTTATCCACTGCCGAGTAGCCGAGCATCACCGCCGACTGCTGCATATATTTTCTTGAGCCCTTTGCAAGGGGGATATTCGTGACGAGCATCATTCCCGCGGCGGAGCAGAGGCAGTAGGTCCCGGCCGCGCAGGAGAGCCCGAACAGAGCCATTCTTGCGGGGGCGTTGACCCCGTCGGGGTGCAGAAACGCCGTGATGACACCCACGACTATCGAGATCAGGGTGATTATCGGGACGTAGTAGCGGCAGAACGAGTCGGTCATGTCGGCCGAGTAGCTGTTTTTGATGAAATCGCTGACAAATTCCGTCTTTCTTGCGGTCGTGAGGGACGGGAAATCGGTCAGGGCTCCCTTTGTGAATTTCGCCGCGACGTCCTCGTCGTCGATGTGCATGACCGCGTATTTCGAGTAGCCTCCCGAGACGTATTCAAAGTTTCGCTCGGTGCGGGTGACTATAAGAAGCTTTCCGAGAGTGTTCACCAAAAGACCTATGACGGCGGCGCAGATGTAGACGTTCGCGCTGCCGAGCTGCACAAGCTCGGTGTCGGTAAGAAGCGCTATCCCCGAGCCTATCGAGAACAGGGCCGCGACGGCGGCAAGGCTGTCGCTGTCCGCTTTAAGCGTAAAGAGCTTTTTCAGGCCGACCGCCAAAACCGTATAGCTGACGAAGCAGGCGGCAAGGCCGATCACAACGTTCACGAAAAGATAGGGCATACCCTGGTTTTCGGCCTTCGAGAGAACGCCGACGAGCGGCAGGCCGAGGTCGTTCGCGACGGCGATGTACGCGCTCACAATGGACGCGACCAGAAGCACGCAGAGCCGCACGACAAGGCTCGCCTTAAGCGACGATATGCTCCCCGCCATGTCCTTTGCCTGCTCGAAATTCATGAAGTCGGCGACCTCGTCCTTTTTCGGGGTCTCGTCCTCCTCCTCGCCCGAGATGACGAACTGCTTCACCCTCTCGCGGCGCTTGGCGTTTAAGTAGTTTATCCTTTCCTCCTCGGTCGCGTTCTCGTCGAGCCCTATTTCGGTGTTCGGGAGTATCTTCGAGCCGATGTCGAGGTCTATATCCTCAATTGACGCGCGGTTGACCGGCGGCACCTTCGATTCGCGGTGCGATTTCCCGCCGCGCTCCTTTTTGAGCCTTAAAAGGTTTTCCATTATCGCTGTGTTCGAACCGTTTTCCTTGAGGGGGCGGATCGGCTGCTCGGTGCGCTTAATCTGCTCCTCGACGGCGGTGACCTTCGGCTCCTCCGGCGGCGCGGGCCTCGGCTGAACGGGTTCCGGCTCGGGGACGGGAGGCTCGTTATTAACGGGAGAAACGCTCGGCTCCTCCTCCAAAACGCGCTCCAAAACGTCGGTGCCCTGCTCTGTCGCGCTGGCGTGGCGAAGCCCGAGCTCCTCGTCAGGCTCTATCTCCTCGGGAGCGTCGCCGTGAAGGTTTGCCGTCGCCAAAAGATCGCTTATGACGGCGGTCCTGTCCGATTCCGGCCGCTGCGAAAACTCGGGTATAGGCGGCTCGGCTGCCTGTTCGGAAACGGGCTTGGGCTCGGCCTCGGCGCCCTCCTCATCGGCGGGGGTGAAGGCGTAGGCGTTGTCGCCTATCTCCAAAACGTCCTCGATCATCTCGGTCTTGGGGGTGAATTTCCCCGAGGGCAGAGAGGGCTCGCTTTCGCGGTGCTCAAGACTGTCGATGAGCGCGTCGATGTCGACCGAGGAGCCGTCCTTCGGGCCTCCCGATTTTTTGGAATATTCGTTTATGATATCGTCTACCGTAAAATTCTTGTCCATATTGACCTCCGTTTCAGATGATATTTCCCGGGGCTAAGGCTCTGAGCGCTGCCTTAACGCCTCGTACATGAATATCCCGGCCGCGACCGAAGCGTTTAACGAGGTTATCTTCCCCTTAAGCGGCAGCCGCAGCATAAAGTCGCATTTTTCGGATATGAGCCGACCCATTCCGAAGCCCTCCGAGCCTATCACCAAAGCGATCGCGCCGGTGAGGTCGGTCTTTGTATAGTCCTCGCCCGAGGCGTCGGTGCCGTATATCCACACGCCGGCCTGCTTCAGCTCGTCTATCGCGGAGGAAAGATTTGAGACCCGCGCTATTTTGACGTAGCTCGCCGCGCCCGCAGAGGTCTTATAGACCGTCTCGCCGAGGGCCGCCGAGCGCCTCTTCGGAATTATCACCCCGTGGGCGCCGGCGCATTCGGCGGTGCGGATTATCGCGCCGAGGTTGTGAGGGTCCTCGATCTCGTCGCAGATGATTATGAACGGCTTTTCGCCGCGCGCTTCGGCCTCTTTTAAGATGTCCGAGACCTCGCAGTATTCGGCGCAGGAGCCGAGCGCCGCGACCCCCTGGTGGGACGCGCCGTTTGAGAGCTGGTCGAGCTTTTTGGGGCTGACCTGCTTTATCACAGCGCCCTTTTCCTTCGCAAGAGCGCATATGAGAGGGATCGAGCCGCCCTCGCCGGAAATATACAGGGTGTCTATCTGCCTGCCCGAGCGGAGAGCCTCGAGCACGGGGTTTCGCCCGACGATGAGCCCGCGGCCGCCGGCGGTGTCGTTTTTACCTTCCAAAGCTTACAGTCCTTCAAATAATAATATAGATATACTTATTATAGCACACTTTCGGGCATTTGAAAAGTACCTTTTTTCGGTCAAAATCAACAAAATATTCCTTACATTTTTGTGTAAAGAACCAACACTATCATCAGCGCCGCGAGAGTTACGCCAAGGCTCAGCGCCAAAACCGCCACCGCCGCCCGAAAACGGGGCGAGGGTCGGGGCTTATCCTTCGGCTCGAACTCGCGGAGGTACTCCTCCTCAATGGAGCCGAGCTCCTTGGGGTCGGGGCAGTCGGAGCCGGAGCGCAGAAACAGCACCGCTCGCTCGATGTGGCGGCTGTTCGGGCTTTTTATTTCGATGATCCTTTTGGAAACGCCTTTTATCATGATCGACCTCGATTCTTGGTTATTTTCGGAAGCTCTGACGAAATAAGTATTGCTTACCGAGGGGAAGGTTATACAGGCGGTAATCCCGATTTTTAACTTTCGCGTTGAAAAAAGCGTTGAAAATGTTGAAAACTTTCCGCTTTACCCCGCAGAAATGTTGAAAACTCGGTTGAAAAGTTGGAAGTTGCGGGGTTTGGGGAGGGCGGTTTTCAACGTTTCCGATATTTTACATATACCCCGCGTAAAAATTCGGCTATTCACCGAAAATCCCGCGAGGCAAAAAACCGGGGAGCGGCAAAGGCGCAAATTCCGCGGAAAATTTCATTAACCGGTTGAAAATTCAGAAGGTTAGGGGTCGGCGGGACAGCCCCGAGTTTCGGAGGACGCGCGGCGGGCTGTCCGAAAAAGCGGACAGATATGCAGGTAAATGTATAGGCTTCAAAAAAATGTAAAAGCCGCGCCCGACGCGGCACGGCTGAATGTTAATAGGATTAAGTTACTGCTTCGGCTTGCGGCCGGTCAGGAATTCGACCGAGCGCTCGACGGCGTCGCGGGAGTTGCCCCAATCGGCGTTCTCGCCGTTGTTGCGGTAGTCAAACATCGAGCAGAAGTGGCTGACGTCCTTATATAAAAGCTCCACCTGATTTGTGCCGAGCGCCAAAACGTCGTCCCAAAAATCGAGAGCGGTGCGCTTATCCAAGGCCTCGGGCGCGGCGGAAAGCAGCATTTCGGCGTGGGGCATACAGATGTAGGGCTGGCTGCGGAAGAGCTCTTTAAATTCCTTAGAGTTTTTATACATGTCGAAGACGGTGACCATCAGCCGCTCCATCGCCCATGTCACCTTCGAGCAGACGAAGCAGGTCTCGTTCGTCTTGGCGAGGTTTTTTGCGCGCTTTTGCTTGTTGTCGAAGAGCCCCTGCTTGGTGAAAACCTCGCGCTTGACCGTTTCGAGGCGGGTCTGGAGCATCAGGGCGAGGGAGAGGCGGTTTTTCTGGGCGAGCATCTGGTCGAAGTGCACCTTGCAGAAGCCGAGGCGGTTGGTCTCGATGCGGACGTCAGGCTCCATCATCGCCGCGCCCATTATGTATTCGACGGTGCGCTTTTCGAGCATGTCCCTCATGCGGCAGATCGGGCAGCCTTCCCGCGGCTCAAAAATTTCGTTTACGGGGATCGTGAGTATTGATTCTCGCATAATATCACCTCAAAAAATTGTTGCAAAATTTCTTACATTATATTATAATATGGTTCGGAGATAAAATCAAGGGGTGATTTGATGAAATACGAAATATCGGGAAATAATATACTGCTTTTCGAGCCGGACCTTATTTTGGACGAGGTGCTCGACACGGGGCAGGCGTTCGGGTGGGAGAAGACAGCGCCGGGGCACTATCGGGGGTACTGCCTCGACGAATATTTGGAGATCGAGGGGGAGGACGGGAGGTTCACTCTTCGGGACACTTCGGAGGAGGCGTTTTTGAAGGTCTGGGCGAAGTATTTCGACCTTGAGACCGACTATGCGGCGCTTCGCAGGGAATATTCCGCCGCAGACCCGACTTTAAAGGAGGCCTGCGAATTTTCGCGGGGGATAAGGCTTCTTAGGCAGGACGGCTGGGAGGCGCTTTTGAGCTTTATTTTTTCCTCGAATAACAACATCACGAGGATAAAGGGGATAATATCCCGCCTGCGGGAGCACTACGGGCACTTCCCGACGGCCGAGGAGCTTTGCCGCGAGACCCCCGAGAGCCTCGGGTTTTTGCGCTCCGGCTTTAGGGCGAGGTACTGCGTCGACGCGGCGAAGAAGGTCGCGGGCGGGGAGATAGATCTCGGCAAAATCCCGGAAATGCCATATGAGGAGGCGAAAAAAACGCTCATGGGGATATGCGGCGTGGGGCCGAAGGTCGCCGACTGCGCGCTTTTGAGCGGCTTCGGAAAGACCGAGGCGTTCCCGATGGACGTCTGGATGAAGCGGGTCATGGAGAGATACTACCCGGGGGGATTCCCGGAGGAGCTATACCGGACGAGGGGGATAGCGCAGCTTTACCTGTTTAACTACATAAGAAAGTCGGAGGAGGCGGCAAGGGTTTGAAGACCGCTGGGATAATTTGCGAGTACAACCCCTTTCACAAAGGCCACGCGCACCATATCGAGATGACAAGGCGCGCCGGGGCGGACTGTATAATATGCGTGATGAGCGGGAGCGCCGTCCAGCGGGGGGACGTCGCGGTTCAGGACGCCCACGAAAGGGCAAGGGCGGCTACCCTCGGCGGGGCGGACCTTGTTTTGGAGCTCGGACCGAGGCAGTCGCTCTCGCCGGCGAGGGATTTTGCGGCGGCCGGGGTGAGCGTTTTAAAGCGGCTCGGGGTGGTGGACATGATCTCCTTCGGGGCGGAAAACGCGGACATCGCGGCGCTCGAAGGCGCGCTCGAAAGGATAGAGGCGAGCGAGCTCGAGATAAAAAAAAGAATGAAGGGCGGGTCGTTTCCGCAGGCGGCGGCGGAGGTCACTGGGGACGGGATCTTAAGCGGGCCGAACAATATTTTGGCGATGGAGTATCTTCGGGCTATCCGGGGGAGCGGGATAGAGCCCTTGGCGATACCGAGGACGGTGCCGCACGACGGAGAGACCGAGGCGGACGGCTACGCCTCGGCGAGCCTTATTCGCAAGAGGATGAATGAGGCGGGAGAGGGCGCGGACATAAAAAACGCCGAGCGGGCGATACTTTACGCGCTGTCGGGGATGAGCGCGGAGGAGTTTAACGAGGTGCCGTACTGTAGTGAACTCGGGGCGAGGCTTTATAAATATTCCCGCAGGGCGAAAAGCTTGGAGGAGCTTTGCTTTTCGGCGAAATCGCGGAACTTCACCCTCTCGCGGGTGAGGCGGGCGGTGCTCTCGGCGGCGATAGGGATAAAATCGAGCGACAGCCTTTGGCCCGAATTTGCAAGGGTGCTGGCGCTTAACTCAAAAGGCGCGGCGGCGCTTAAGCTTTCGCGCGAGAGGGGCGGGATAGCGGCGCTCGGCTCGCTTTCGAGGCTTGCGGAGATCTCCCCCGAGGCGAAGCGGCAGGCGGAACTGATCGAGAGGGCTTCGGCGCTTCGCTCACTCTGTGAAAAAAGCCCCGACGGCAGGACGGAATATGAAAAAAGCGCCGTGAGGATTTTCACCGAAATTTCCAGATAAATTCATTGATTTTTACGGCGCGGCGTGGTATAATTATCACGACAGCAGAAAACCGCGTTACGCTTTAAAGGAGGATAATAATGAAAAGAATTGCCGTTTTTCTTTTAGCAGCTGCACTGCTCGCCGGTTGCGCGAACACGACCAAAAACATCGGCACCGACGAGGCGAGAAACATCGCCCTCGTGAACGCCGGGGTCTCGGACGGCGAGGCCACCCACATCGAGGTCGCGCTTGAAAAGCAGGCCGGGGAGTACTATTACGACATAAGCTTTACCGCGAACGGTTATGAATACGAATACGAGGTCGACGGCGACTCGGGCGACATTCTGCGCTCGAAAAGAGAGGCCGCCGACGGCTCGCCGCTGCCGACTCCGACCGTTTCGGACGACACCCACCACGAGCCCTTGCCCGAGTCTCCCGAAGCGCCGGAGGTGACCTCCGCCCCCGATGACGGCGAAGCCCCCGCAGCGCCGGCGGATACCGAGCCCGCGGAAGAACCCGCCCCCGAGGATAGCACTCCCGTAAACACTCCCGTAAATGCCCCCGCAAGCGAGCCTTCGCAGGGAAGGATCTCGGCGGAGGAGGCGAAAAACGCCGCCCTTAAGCACGCGGGATATACCGCGGAGGAGGTATACGACCTCAAGGCCGAGCTCGATTTAGAGCGCGGGGTCGAGGTTTACGACGTCAGCTTCGACGTAGAGGGGTATGATTTCGACTACGAGATAAATTCGACGACCGGAGAAATTCTTCGCTCGGACAAGGAGCGGGACAGCGACGTTCCCGCGACCAAGAGGACCGAGCAGCCCGCCGGGACCGTTACCGCGGACGCCGCCAAATCCACGGCGTTAAAGCACGCGGGATATACCGTCGAGGAGGTCTATGACCTTAAGGCCGAGCTCGATTTGGAGCACGGGGCGGAGGTCTACGACGTGTGCTTTTTGGTCGACGGGTACGAGTTCGACTATGAGATAAGCGCCTCCACCGGGGAGATACTTCGATCCGAAAAGGAGCCGGACAGCGACGCTCCGAAAGGAAAGAGAAACGCCGACGCGACAGAGTATATAACCTCCGACGAGGCGTTTGAAAAGGCGCTCGCGAAGGCGGGGCTTGCAAAGACCGACGTCTACGACGCCGAGGCCGAGCTTGATTTCGAGCACGGGAGCGCGATGTACGAGGTCAGCTTCAAGAGCGGCGGATACGAGTATGAGTACAAGATCGACGCCGTCACCGGAGACATCTTAAAGAGCGAACGGGAGAGAGACTGATGGAGCTTCCCGGCCTTATGAACGGGCTGCTGACGGCGGCTTACTCTCAAAGGGAATATGAAGCAATAGCCCGCGGGCTTTCCGGCAAAAGGTCGGAGAGCCTGCGGGTCAACACGCTTAAAGCGGGGGTCGATGAGACCGTCGCCGCCATCAAAAAGCAGGGGTTTGAGGTTGATCCTGTGAGCTGGAGCGGCTGCGTTTTCAGCCTCATCGGCGGCGAGGGGATAAGGAGCACCGAGGAGTACCTGAGCGGGAGGATATACCTTCAGAGCCTGTCGTCGATAATGCCGGCGTATGTCATCGAGCCGAAGGACGGCGAGAGTATTTTAGATATGTGCGCGGCGCCGGGCGGAAAGACCACGGCGATGGCGGCGCTGTGCCCGGGGGCTCTCATCACCGCCTGCGAGAAGAACAAGATCCGCGCGGAGAGGCTTAAATTCAACCTTAAAAAGCTCGGCGCGGAGAGGGTCGGGGTGATGGTCTGCGACGCAAGAAAATTAGATGAGAGAATGAAATTCGACAAGATACTTCTGGACGCGCCCTGCACCGGGAGCGGGACTTACCTCGGGGATTTTTCCGCGTTTTCGGAGGAGCTTTACCGGCGGAGCGTTCGGACCCAGCGCGAGCTGATAAAAAAGGCGCTCGGGCTTTTGAAACCGGGCGGGGAGCTCGTCTACTCGACCTGCTCGCTTTTTGACGAGGAAAACGGCGGCGCGGTGAGGGCGGCGGAGAAAATGGGAGCGGCGACAGTTCCTATCCCCGAAAGCGCGTTCGAGGGCGCGCCGAGGCTTCGGGGAAGCGTCCCCGGCACGCTGACGGTCTGCCCGGACGGGAAGTATGAGGGGTTCTTTGTGGCGAGGATGAGAAAGCCGTAGAGAAGTTTTTCTGCCCGCCCACTTTAAAAACCGCATAGCACTTGCCGCCTGCGAAAAGGGCGGCTTTTTTCTGCCTTTTTCGCGGCGGGGGTTGACTTGGGGGCGGGAATGATGTATAATTATGTATATTAAAGTAAATGCTGACTTTTTTGGAGGGAAATATGGCTTATTTAACGGTTTCTGGGAAAAATATCTATTTCGAGGAGTACGGCGCGGGCAATTCGCCGACGGTCGTCTATCTGCACGGCGGACCGGGCGAGAGCTGCCTTACATATTCCTATCAGGCGAAAAAGCTCGGCGAGACCTTTCACGTCATAAGCTTCGACCAGTACGGGGTGTTCCGCTCCGACCCGGTCGGCAATGAGCCGCTCGGCGTTATTGACCTTGTCCGCATGATTGAGGAGATGAGGGAGGCTCTCGGGATAGAGCGCTGGATACCGCTCGGGCACTCCTTCGGCGGAATGCTGGCGCTTGTCTACGCTCACGAATACCCCGACAGCATAGACGGGGTCATATACGACTGTCCGATGTGGAGCGCTTTGCATACGGCAAGGGCGATGGCGGAGGCGGCCCTGCCCTGCTTTGAGATGGACGGAAACGCCGGGCAGGCAGAGCTTTGCAAAGAAATTCTCGGCGGCGGGATCTCCCCCAAAGAAGCCTTTGAAAAGGCGCTGGAGATAGACATGAACGAGAGCGTGCAGAGGTACTGCCACGTGATCGAGAGCGGCAGGTACAACGACTATATCAACGCGCATATCAGCGACCCGATGGCGCCGGAGGAGTGCTGGGGCAGGTTTATGGGCTTTCGTAAAAAGCTCTTTGAGTCGGAGGATTTTTATGCCGACTACCTTCCGTATCTTAGGGACATCGAAAAGCCGCAGCTTCTGATGGTCGGCGAGTACGACATGACCTGCGGGAAGTATGAGCAGAAATACTTTTCGGAGCGTGCAAAAAATGGAAAGACCGTGATAATACCGAACAGCGCGCACCTGACATGGTTCGAGCAGCCGGAAAAGTATACCGAGATCATCACCGAAACGTTTTCGGGAGATAAATAACACGGGCCGCGGCGGGAAATGCTCCTGCCGCGGTTTTTTTGGGCAGAAAATCCGCACCCGTTCCGAATGCCTTATTCACAATATTTAAAATATGCCGCCGAAGGTGACGCCTCGTAGTTCTGACCTCCGATTTCTCAATTCTGCCCTCTTGATGCGGCCGATTCGGCCTCGTCTGCCTTTAGTTGACAAAAGCCGACAAATACGTTATAATAAACTCATAAACTTTCAGGGGGTATGAGCATGGCTGACGAGAGCATTTTCGACGTCCGGGAAAAGCCCGAGTACGATCCGCTCGAGGTAAAACCGAAAAAACGGGGCAGGGGCCAAAAGCGCCGCATTGCCGGGGCGATATGCGCGGTCGCGCTCGTCTTCGCACTTCTTATCACCGGCGCGGCAGCAAAAAACGAGATAGAAAAGCGGAGGCTTGAGCGCGAGCAGGCGAAGCAGCCGGAGATAATCACCGTAGAGCGGCTCGAAAAGCTCATCAACGTGAGCGAGCTTTCGACCTTCAAGGCGGTGTATAACGGCGTGGCGAAGGTGATGAGCAAGGACGACCCGACCGAGACGGACTACTATGTCTCCTACGATTCGACGGTGTCGGCGGGGATGGACTTCGAGAAGATAAATATCGCGGTCGACAGCGCGCAGAAGCGGGTCATAATCGACATGCCCGAGGTGTATATCACCGAAATAAACGTCGACATTTCGTCGATGGACTATATTTTTATAAACGACAAGGCGAACGCGTCATCGGTCTCGGGCGAGGCGTTCAAGGCCTGCGAGGCGGACGTTAGCGAGGAGAGCGGCCTAAGACCGGAGATAATCGAGCTTGCGGAGAAAAACGCGGAAAATATCCTTACCGCGCTCGTGAAGCCGATAGTCGAGCAGCTCGACCCCGAGTACACGCTTATAATAAGGTAAGGAGGGCGGGAATATGAAAAAAATTGTCGCGATCGCGCTTGCAGCGCTCATTCTTACGGTCTCGCTCTGCTCCTGCGCGAAGGACGCGCCCGAGCCCATAGGTGAGCAGCTCACGATGAGCCCCAAAATTTCGCAGATGAGATCTATCTGCGAGCTCGCGGTGATGGACTGCTACTATCACAACGTCGCGAAGTTCTTCCAGAAGGACGCCGAGGGGATACTTTTCTGGAAGAAGGACAAGCACTTCTGGATAGAGTACAGCGGGGTGGTGCGGTTCGGCATCGACGCCTCGCGGGTGGTCATCGACGTCGACGGCGACGAGGTAACGGTGACCCTGCCCGAGGCGCAGGTCTTAAGCTGCAAGGTGGATTCGTCGTCTTTAAACTCCGATTCGTACATAATAGACAAAAATTCGGCAGAAATAACCGCCGAGGACGAGACAAAGGCCTTCGAGGAAGCGCAGAAGCGCCTCGAGGAGACCGCCGCGAACGACCGGGCGCTCATATCCGAGGCAGGGGCGAGGGCGCAGAAGCTTTTGGAGGACTATCTTTCAAACATCGGCGACGCGATGGGAAAGACCTATAAGCTTAAGTGGATATACCTTGACGGCGACGGCGAAAAGACCGGCGAGAGCGAGGTCACCGTGGTCGGCGAGAAGGAGCCGGAGCAGACGCTTTCTTCGGAGGACGCGGGCGGGCTCACCCTCGGCACAAAGCGGGATTGACGGGAAATAATAACGACGTTAAGGGCGGATTTGGTTTTCGCCCTTAAATGTTATGCAGAGTGAGGAAAAAGTTCCCGAATTTATTCAAATTGTGCAAATTGTGTCTAAACTTTTGTATATAATGTTCATTGCAAGAGCAGAAAAAAAGTGTTATAATGTAACTACCAAATTTTATTGGAGGTATAAACCTTATGAAAAGAATTTTAGCAATTCTTGTCGCTGCGACCTTGGTTCTTTCCATGTTCGCAATGACAACCGTAGTAAACGCTAATACCGCCGAGCTCACGGTCACTTCCGTGGAAGGCACCGCGGTCATCGACGGCGTTAAGGACGACGCTTATGCTAACGCCACCGAGCTGAAGTTCAATCAGTGCGGTAAGGATAACGGCGGCGGAGCCGTTCTTGATACTCCTAAGGCTCTCGGCTACATCATCAACGACGCCGACGGAGTATACGTCTTCATCAGCGTTGCCGACAGCGATATCGACAACACCTCTGCCAACAACTATGAGCAGGACTCCGTCGAGGTCTTCTTCATGTCCGACAACTCGAAGACCCAGTGGAGGATCCATTACGACGGCACCGTTGACGCCGACTCCGGCCTTCCGGCTGTTGAGGGCACCGACTATGCCTGCGCTATGACCGACACCGGTTACGACGTTGAGATCAAGATCCCGATCACCGACGTTCTCGACAACCAGATCCAGATGGTCCTTCAGATCAACTCGGCCGCCAACGCCAAGCGCGAAGCTACCGTACATATCGAAGGCCACACCGACGGCGACCTCGCTTATCAGAGAAACACCCGTCAGGACACCGCTTACGACGGTTGGTGGACCCTTCAGCTCGCCGGCGAGTTTGAGGACACCCGTGTAGACCCCGTTGAGGAGCCTATCGAACTCACCGTCAAGAACTACAACGTTCTGAAGAACGCTCAGGTCATGGTTCAGCTTTACACTCAGGACAAGGTATCCTGGGGCTGGCACGGCGTAGGTTCCAACTCGACCATGACGGTCGGCGGTTCCGTAACTCCCGAAGGCTTCACCGGCCTTATGCCTCCTGTTTACCAGTACACCGCCGAGGAGACTGCCGATTGGACCAGCCTTCCTATCTTCGCCGTTCAGATCGGCGACTCCGGCTATCTTGAGCCCTCCATCAAGAACGACGACGGCACTTGGAAGGATTCCGGCACCGTCGGCGATTCCGGCAGATACAAATTCTCCTACTCCGACATCACCGTTAAGGCCAACGGCTACAACGACGTAGTTATTCCCGGCGGCGAGATCGAGGCCAAGTGGACCGCGAAGTCCGAGGGCTCCTACACCTCCGGCACCGCCAACACCATCGACCTCATCGGCCCCGCACAGGAGCAGTTGGGTCTTGACATCGAAGGCGCCTGCACTTGGCTCGCCGCCGTCACCGACGTCAACATCACCGTAAACTTCGATCAGATCGAGCTTCTCACTCTTGATGACATCAACGCTTTCGAGGGCACCCTTGGCGAACTCGAGCAGGCGTTCATCGACTCCGATCTCGCCGAGTACACCACCAAGGTAAACGACGCTCTGGCCGCCGCTACCAAGGAAGGCGCTACCGTCGAGGAGATCGAGTCCGCTCTTAACGACGCCCAGAAGGCTGTCAACCGCGCTACCAAGGAGGTCGAGAATGCCGGCTATGCCGCCGACGGCACTGCGGGCACCTATGTGACCGGCACCCTCGCTCCCGTTCTCGATCAGATCCAGGCCGCTCTCGATGCAGCACAGGCTGCCGCCGCTCCCGCCGAGCCCGAGGCTCCCGCTGAGGAAGCAGCTCCCGCCGAGGACAACGCCACCGAATCCTCCTCGTCTTCTTCCGAAGGCGGCTCCACCGGCATAATCGTCGCCGTTGTCGTTGCCGTCGTCGTAGTCATCGCTGCCGTTGTCGGCATCGTGCTTGGAAAGAAGAAGAAATAATAAAGGATAGGCAAAAATAGATAGAGAGTCCCGAGAGGGGCTCTCTTTTTTGGGGGTTATTTTCTCTCATCATTTAATTATCAAAAGACTAAAATGACACTTTTACAATATTGTCAATTAAATTAGCAACAGTTTTTTGCGCGTTCCTCAAAAGCATGCTTTTTGATAAAAACCACTCAATGCTATAAACACTTCCTCGCAAAAATATTATAATGTTAAAAAGCCTCCGAGGTTCCACAAAAAAGTCTCTCCTCTTTATCCTCCCCATCTTTCTTCTGCTTTTCAAAAACCTCCTCTGCTGCAGCGCCAAATGAAGATGAAAATTTAATGTGGGGCTGTTTACGACCTACGGTTCGACGAGCTACGAAGCTTCCTTCACGATTTCGTCCTCAGGCGAAGCCTCCACTCCGTCGGGTTCGCTGCACAATGGGCACTAGGTGCGGGTCAGAAGTCGATAGGCCGTTGCGCCCTCGCCGACACTCAAAAAAATTCGCCCAGCCTCACAGCCCAAGCGGTTTTTTGAAAAATTTAACTTAATCCCATCATCCCCACCACTATCCCCGTCGCGTTCCCCAGAATATGCGCGACCGTGCAGACGGCGCAGTTGCCGGTTTTGCGGTAGATCACCGAAAAAATCTGGCTGTCGGCGAACACGCAGGCGACGTCGAAAAGGACGACCCCCACGCCCCCCGCGGAGATATGCCCGGCGGCAAAAACGGCCGACGAGACCGCTGCGCAGAGCCAAAACGGCGCAATTTTCGCGCTCTTTCCGAGGAAAAATCCGCGGTACGCGATCTCCTCGCCAAGCGCCGCGACGACGACCTGCACCGCGAGCAGCGGGACCTTGTCGAAGGTCAGCAGCTCGCCCGTGCGCCCCATGACGTGCTCCAAAAACTCGCCGCGGAAAAGAAGCCGGCCGACCGCGTCGGTCAAAAGGCAGCTCGCGACCGGCAGCAGCACCCAGATCATCACACCCGGTTTTTTAATGTCGTTAAGTATTGTGGAGAAGCGCAGACCCGACTCCTCGCGCGGGATTTTCCCGACCGCCTCGACGATGAAGAAAAACGCAAGCCCGACAAACACCGAAAAACCCGCGATATTCGAGGTCGGCACGGCCTTCGTCGCCGTCAGAATCACCATTATCGCAATGCCCAAAACTGTGAGCAAAGCGCTCTTTTTGTTAGTTTCGTTAATTTGTTTTTTATCCATTTCGTTCCTCCGAAGCTGCTGCTTTCGCGCCCCTGTACGCCCTCTCAAACTGTAATTTTATGATATTTTCGTCATATTTTAGCGAGTTGTTGGCGATGATGCTCGCGTACCCGTGGGCGAACAGGAAAACTGTGACAAATATTTCCTTAATTTGGGAGATACTGCCCCCGATCGCCGCCTGCATCGCCGAAAGAACGGGCATGAGCTCCTCGGCGTCGATCATTTCGAGCAGGGTCGTCCCGGCGAAATAGTTCGACTGAAACAGGAAGCGGAACAGCCGCGGCTCCTCGACGGCGAAGCGGATGTAATTCAGCCCGATCTCGAGCATAACCTGCGGCCCGCGGACGTTCATCAGGTACTCGGAGTGGAAGCTGTCGGCCCGCGCGTAGGCGGCTTTTTTCAGCCCGTCGACCGTCGCAAAGTGGTACATGATGGGCTGCGTCGAGCAGTTCAGCCTCTCCGCGACCGCCCGCGCGCTGATGCACTCCCACCCCGCCTCCCGGGCGATTTCAAACGCAGCCTCGACGACCATTTCCTTTGTAATTTTTGCTTTTGGCGGCATAGTTTGACCTCCTCAGGATATATAATATGCGTTACATAACATATATTATAATACGAATTTCGGGAGTTGTCAAGGGGGATCAAAAAAATATTCACTGTATAATTATACCACATGTCAGCCAAGAACTTAAGTGTTATAATTTCATACATAATTGGTTATAATTAGTACAAATTTGGGGAGTTGAGCGCACGTTTCGGCAGGTTTTTGCGGCAATCGTCTCGGGCATCATGGACCTCGGCGCTGTGCCGTATGACGATATCCAAAGCGAACAGCACACAGAGAAAATCGGGTGCTTCACGGCGATAGACGCAGGGGACGAGCGCGTGGGTGGGGTAAAAACTTTGATTGATCGCGATTTTATATTGCATCTAAACCTTTTTTACCATTTTGAAGTACAATGCGTTCAGTATGTTTGATATTATCTTCATTCCAAAATTCTTGACTTCCCTTCTCACGTCTGTTATAATTCACGCAAACAACTTAAGGATGGCATTTCATGATCAAGCAGCAGCTTTACGACAATTTCAACGTTCACCGGGCATTAGATGATCGGGATTCTTAAGGAGGTCATCAGTACGCCCATTAGCCCTGAGACGAAGCCGATTATCAATGTTTCGGCGTTGAACGTTCCCGAAACATTTTGCTTTGAGTCGCCTATCACTATTTCATTATTGTTTACTTTTTCTTGAGCACCGAAATTAAAAGTTTATGCTACATGGGTGACAATATCTGCGTAGCCGATCGCCGAGGCAAGTCGTGCAGTGCCATTTAATTTGCAAGACGGTCATTTAAGCTTCTCATCAATCGGGAAAGTTTATTATTTAGAAGTGTATCGTCGAGGAAATCATCACGCAGACTTGAATTATATTCCGTCATTTTGTTAACTACCATCTAATTTGCCTAATCTCTTATCACAAGTTTCACAGTTCCCCATCCAGTATCAAGGTGGCGAATATAGCACTCAAAATGCGCCTAAAATCTGTAAAAAATTTTTGATCTTCTAACATAAAATGAGTAAAATACAAAATATGAATTTTGTCTTACCATAAATCGCCCTCACACCATCGTCCCATTCCTGCACCAGAACGTCATCGTATTCTCCCCAAACGTCAGCTCATAATCGAAGTCCGGGTACCAGTAGCAGTCGTCAAAACGTTCAAGCTCGTAAAACAAATGCGAGCCGTTTTTGATGACCGGGAGCGCTGAAATATCGTCAACCCCCTTAAGCGTCCAATCCGTGCCATATTCGAGCCCGTCGGTGCAGAAAATAAATACAACATACTGCCACCAATCGGGGGTTACGGGCAAAGTGTCAACGTCTTTGATTCGGTCCGGATGATTTTTATCGGTCGGAACATCGACTATCGGCACAATACTTTTCCCCGTTTCGTCGATGTATTTGTAGTCGATCCTCGTGACTTCCCAAAAAATCCAAGTGTCCGGGTCCATTTCCTCGTCAAGGTACGCGATCGCCACCCCGACCTCGCCCTCGGTGACCTTTTCGGTCTCGGGCAGCTCGACCTCTGCCGTTCGGACCTCGTCCCGAAACCTCATTGTGACCGTCCCGGAGCCTAAAATCTCCCAAATAAAAAAGCGCCCGCAGGCGCTCCTCTCGCCGAGGCCGCCCTCGGCCGCAAACTCGAACCCGTCCGCGCCGCCCTCGGGAAACGCCGTCTCCTCGGCGAAAACGAACCACCGCTCCTCGCCGGTCCCGGGTCTGCTCCAGCTCACGTCGGGCCGCTTTGCCGCGCTGTTCCCGTACGCGTCGAAGCACTCGACGACCTCGCGGGCGAACGTCTCGCCGTCGAACGACACCTTTAAAAGGCCGATGAGCCCGCGCGGTTTTGGCATATTTTGGGGACCGTACCGGGTGCCGCTGCCGTCCGGCTCCAAAAATCCCGACGGATAGTAGCTGACTCCGCCGGCGAAGTATTTCCGGTAGATACGTGAGAATCCGTCAATGCTTAGATTTCTTAATTTTTCAGAGTTTTCATCGTCAGGACTGAGCCAGCCGCACTCCGCAGCCCACTTGCTGCCGACGCTCCCGCAGTCCGAAATCCCCCAAAAATCCGAACCTGCGACGTATTCGGGCGAGCACTCGCTGTAACAGTTTTCGATCTCTCCCGCCCCCCGCGCTTATCCCGCATATAAGCCCTTTTCCCGAGCTCGCGAAAACGCCGCCTGTGTGCGAAACGTTAATTTTGCCGCTGTTTTGCCCCGCGATCCCGCAGGCGGTGATGCCGTCAGAGCCGAGCTCGACCCGGTCAAAAATTGCGCTGCATGCCGCGATCTCGCCGCCGTTTCGCCCCGCGATGCCGCCAAAAACCGCCCCGGAGCCGAGCGTCACGCCGCATTCCGAGACGGTGCAACCGCTGATTTTACCGCCGGATTTATTAATATTGCAAATTATTCCTGCCTCGCCTTCGCCGAATTTATACGCCCCACCGACCACGTGCAGGTCTTTTACGCTGCCCGAGACCGCCTCAAAAATGCCGGAATTTTCCTCTCTGACTTTAATATTCGGGCTCAACAGCATATTTCCGCCGCCCGAAAAGCTCCCCGAGAGCTCCGGCAACGGCTTTATTTTGAGCTCACGCGGGGTGTGAATAAAATTATCATATGAGGAATTGTTAAAATCAATGTCCGAGGTCATCATCACATTCGCGGCAATTTTTCCGCCCCGACAGATATACCTTAAATTATTAAGATGCCTAACCTTTGAGACGCTCACGCCGACCCCTCGGCTCTCAAACATCGGGTCAAAAGTAACGGCCTTTCGGTCTGAAACGTAGCGCGAAGTCGAAGTGCCATCGCTATAAATAATCTCCGCCCTCGCAGTGATCTCCGTGCAATTAGTAAATGTCGGAAACTTTTCTGCAAACGGTGTCTCGATCGAATCGATCAAAAAATCGCAGGACTTGCCGTCTGCAAAATTTCCTTCCAAGCAGTCTATCTGGTGTCCGTCTGCAATCAGGTAAAGTTTGATGTTAAAGGTGCTTATCATATCCTCCGGCACGTCCGGACACTTAACCTCCAAAAACAAATCCTCGCCGTTATGTACGGTTATCTCCGGCTCCAAATCGTTCAGGAAACCCCTCTTCCAGTTGCTCGGGTCGCCGCCGTGATAACCAATCTTATAGGTTCTGCGGACGTCCGTGTCGCTAAGATCCTTAACTAAATAAAGCTCCGCGAGCTCGCTCGGGTCCATGCTCTCAGAGTAGTAGACCGCAGCCGCCGCGGAGGGCTTTTTGTATTCCAAGATCGCGCTGCCGTTGCCTAAAAATCCCAGCTGCTCACGCATAAAATCCGTTTCTTTGCTTAACAAAATGTAGCTGTAGTTGTAATTTTCATCTGAGAATATATCAAAAGCGAGCGCTTCCGCGTCGCTGCTTCTCCCAAAAAATTGCAGCTCGCAGAGGTAGTGCTGCGCGCTGAGATAAATTTCCTGCGCACACAGGTCGAGGTGCGCCATTTTCAGGTCGGTGACGGTGCGCAATATCGCCGGGACGCCGACCGCGAGCGTGATGGCAGAGACTGCCAAAAACAGCAAAAGCTCGACGATCGTAAAACCATTTTTGCGCATACAGCTCACCCTTTGCTTAACAATTTAATACATCTTTCCAATATCAGGCTACCATATTACGCCAATTTTGTCAATGGTAATTCTTAAATTTCTCCGTTTTCACTAAATTTTCGACAATAATTTAGTTATTTCGACGTATAAATTAGATCGTTGTACTCGCTATTTTCAAAAGATTGGACAAAGGCGTATACGTTAAGGCGATTTTATCTATAACTCGTAGTGTGTAGCAGATTCGATGATGTTTTAGCATGCTCTTGCCCCAAAGAAAATAAATCAAGCTAAACGGGTTTTGGTAGTAAAAATAATTGACTGCGTTAAATATTGTCATCATATAGTCGCATTGGCTTGTCCTGCCTTTCGGCTTCTTTTTTGTAATCCCATATAGCTCGTTGTGTTCGTGAGTCTTTGAATTTATATTTAATATTATAGAAAAAATTTAGATGTAATATACCAGATTGTTGTTTATTTCTTTCTTTTTTAAATATATGTTGATTTTTGCGTGCTCCTATTGTGCTTAAAATGTTTATTGTGCATGAAAGTGCGAAAAAAATAGTACAAATGATTTTCAGTTTAAATTATTAAAGTATTTTTGGTATTTATACTTCCGTGAACTATGAGCACAATAAGCACGATAGACCCGGTGGTTCTGAAAATCCGCAAGTTTTGGGCAAAATTCCCATTTCTATCTTCTGACACCCTATTCTCTGAATTTCCATATTCCGGAATGGTCGGAAATTCCCGAATTTCCATGGGTATCGCGAAAAAATGAAATATTATAAAATATCAACATTATTTTAGCTGAAAAAGGTATAAAACCGCTTTAACAAAGGACTATATGTCGCTTTTTTATATATCATTATATATCAATAATTGTGATTTCGAAATTTTTCGTTGTCTATGGAAATTCGGGAAATTCCGCACATTCCGAAAACTGGAAAAGGGGACAGAGCTGACGATCTATCCCCTAATTTCTGTCACTTAATAGCGTCGATCTGCGCCTCGGCCGCTTTCAGGATTCCCTCGACGTCAGCGCCGAGAATGTCGAGGCCCTTGGCTGAAATGATCTTCGTTTCGCCTATCCCGTAAAAATTTTTGGCGAGGGCGGAGACGTAATCATACCCGAAATTCTGGAAAATCGGGCCGCCCGCAGTCGTGACGTAGATGAGCTCTCGCGCGCGGCAAAGCCCCATGGGAACGCCCTCCGCGGTGTATCGGAACGTCACGCCGCAGACCGTCACGTTCTCGAGATAAATTTTCAGCAGCGACGGGAACATCAGGTCCCAATACGGCGCGGCGATGACGACCCGCTCGGCCTCGGCGAAGCGCCTTGCCTCGAAAAATTCCGGCGCCGAGAAGTCGTTTTTTTCGGAGAGCTCGTCGCGGCGGCGCAGTCTCTCGCAATCAAGCGGCAGCAGTCCGAGCTGCCCGAGGTCGAGCTCCTCGTACTCGCCGAGCCCCGCGAGCAGCCTTTTTGCGAGCCGCAGCGTCCTCGAACCGTCGCGAACGCAGGCGTTGATGAACAGTGTTTTCATGTCATGCTCCATTGGTTTGATAAAGCCCCGGCAGGGCGGTTTTGATGATTTGATTATACGGGAAAATTGGGGGGATGTCAAGGGGTGCCGGGAGGGAGGGGGCTTGCCCGGGTGCGGGGTTTGCACTTTGGCGCGGGGAGGGGGCGAAGCCCCGGCCGCTCGCGGAGCGAGCGGCCATTCCGCCTCCGCAGGAGGTGGAATGTGAGCCTGCGAAGCAGGCTCATGGGGCTTTGCCATGCTATGTCTGCACCTTCCTGCGGGGGTAGGAGGCCGGGGCGAAGCCGCCGCTTCGGCGGGTTCGCTGCGCAACGGGCACTGAGGTACGAGTCAGCAGTCGCTGGCCGTTGCGCCCCTCCCCTCGGGGAGGGGCAGGGGTGGGGGCTAAAGATAGCATGAGCGAAGCGAATACCTTTTGACGACCCATGCGGAGCTATATCAGAGCTTGGAAAAACGCAGAAATCATGGGCGAAGCCCTAAGCACGCCTCCGGCGTGCTTCCCGCCGCGGAATTGCTTTTGAATCCACGCAAAGTGTCCAAATCTTTGCCTTTCCCAAAGACAGAGCAAACCGTCGGCGTGGCAGACAAAGCCCATTTCATGGGCTTTGGGGCTTCGCCCTCACCAGACAGCAGAAATCAGAAGTCAGGAGACAGAGCTACATGATATAACTTTGGTGAGATTTGAACTCCCCCTCCCGGCGGGAGGGGGTTGCTGCATGACCGTGATTCTGCGCAAGGGACGGAGGGGTGGGGCTTGAGATAGCATGAGCGAAGCGAATACCTTTTGCATAGTCACAAGTATGAAAAACCCCCACCAACACCCTTCGTGTGTTGGTGAGGTTGGTGCCGGAAGCGGGGGTCGAACCCGCACGGTATCTCTACCACCGGATTTTGAGTCCGGCACGTCTGCCAATTCCATCATTCCGGCGAATTGCTGACTAAGCTATTATAGCAGGCTTTCGGGGAAAAGTCAAGCCCCCGGGGGCTGTTTTTTTGGGCGAGCGCACCCGCTCCCCCGTCGGATTTCTGAATAGTTATAGTGCAAATTGGTTATTTTCTCGTGGAAAACGCGCCCGCTATAGTGCAAAAGGCAAGAATTTTGCAGGATTTGAAAATTGTACTTGCATTTTCGGGGGCGATGTACTATAATATATAGCGACATTGAAATTTAAAGGAGTGCCTGAAATGAAACTTAGCGAGTATTCCAAGGCGGAGCTTTCGGAGTTTTTGGCCGAGCAGAACCGGCTCCTCGACGGCTTTAAGGAGCGCGGGCTGAAGCTCGACATGTCGCGCGGCAAGCCCTCGACCGAGCAGCTTGATCTCACGAACGAAATGCTCACACACTGCCTCGACGGCGACCACTTCTCGGAAAGCGGCATAGATTGCCGGAATTACGGCGTTTTAGACGGTATCTACGAGGCGAAGCGCCTCTTCATGAAGATGATAGGCGTCGGCCGTTGGGAGATAATCATCGGCGGAAATTCGAGCCTTCAGATGATGTACGACGTGCTGGCGAAGGCGATGCTCCTCGGCGTTAAGGACAGCCCGAAGCCGTGGTGTAAGTGCGAAAAGGTGAAGTGGCTCTGCCCCTGCCCCGGGTATGACCGGCACTTCGCGATCTGCGAGGCGTTCGGGATCGAGATGATACCGGTGCCGATGCTCAAGGACGGCCCCGACATGGACGTTGTCGAGAAGCTTGTCTCGGAGGACGAGGCGATAAAGGGCATCTGGTGCGTCCCGAGATACGCAAACCCCACCGGCGTGGTGTATTCCGACAGGGTCATCACGAGGTTCGCAAACCTTAAGCCCGCAGCGCCCGATTTCAGGATATTCTGGGACGACGCCTACTGCGTTCACGACCTGACCGACGAGCCCGCAAATATTCTTAACATACTTGACGAATGCAAGCACGCCGGCAACCCCGATATGGTCATTATTTTCGCCTCCACCTCGAAAATAAGCTTCCCCGGCGGAGGAGTCGCGATAATCGGCGCGAGCGAGGAAAACATCAACTTCATGAAGTCGCAGATGGCCTATCAGACGATCGGCTACGACAAGCTCAACCAGCTTCGGCACGCGAAATTTTTCGGCAGCTACGAGGGCATTTTGGAGCACATGAAGAAGCACCGCGCGATCATCAAGCCCAAATTTGACGCGGTTTTAAGCGCTTTGGAGCGCGAGATAGAGCCGCTCGGCGTTGCGGAGTGGTCCCACCCCAAGGGAGGCTATTTCATCAGCTTCGACGGCATGGACGGCACTGCGAAGCGGGTCGTCGAGCTCTGCAAGCAGGCGGGCGTGACGCTCACCCCGGCGGGCGCGGCGTTCCCCTACGGCAACGACCCACGCGACAGAAATATCCGCATCGCGCCGACCTACCCGACCCTTGAGGAGCTCACGCAGGCGATAGAGATCTTCTGCGTGGCGGTAAAGGCCGCCTCGGCGGAGAGAATGATCGAGGGGTAAGGGGGGATAGAGCGAAAAAGCGGCCGAGGGGTTTGCCGATATGGCGGGGAAGGCGATAGATCGGGATTTGTAAGG
Organism: uncultured Clostridia bacterium; assembly: GCA_947624745.1. Lineage (GTDB taxonomy): Bacteria > Bacillota > Clostridia > Oscillospirales > Ruminococcaceae > Faeciplasma. The sequence goes on from CANQLR010000012.1 coordinate 34,835, forward strand.
GAACAATTATGGGAAAAGCATTATCTGATATGACATTAGAGGAATTGTGGGAACTGTTTCCCATATTCCTTACCGAACATAAAGAAACATGGAATAAGTGGTATGAAAACGAGCAAATAAGGTTGAACAGCTTTTTGCCCGCGGAGAATATCATCATCAATCATGTTGGAAGCACGGCTATCAATGGGATATGGGCAAAACCAATTATTGACATTCTTGTAGAAATCCCAAAGTCCTTGTCTATAGACAAGGTTAAGGAGCTTTTAGTCTGTAACGGCTATATATGTATGTCAGAAAATAAAGACAGAAAATCTTTTAACTGCGGCTATACAAGTGAAGGATTCGCGGAAAAAGTATTTCATCTTCATCTTCGCTATGAGGGGGATAACGATGAACTCTATTTCCGCGACTATATGAATGAAAACCCCTTACTGGCAAAGCAATATGAAGAATTGAAGCTCTCTCTTTGGAAGAAGTTTGAGCATGACAGGGACGGATATACGTCTGCAAAAGCAAATTTTGTGATCGAACAGACTCAAAATGCAAAAGAATATTATGGACAGAAATACAGACGTGGTTAAATTCCCGTTATTATATGCGCGGTAATATATGAAAAAAGCAGGCGGGGTGCCTGCTTTTTTGTTATGCCGGGAAGCTCTTACTTCTCCCCGTTTTCCTTTTCGCTTTGCTCGCGGCGGAATTTTTCGAGCTTTTTGGCCTGCGAACGCTTGCTCGCCTTGATGATAACAACTATCACGACGACGATGACCGCGATGATGACGCCGTAGATGAGAAGATACGGCACCGACACGACCGCGCCGACGAAGAAGCTCTTAAGCCCCTCGGTGACGTTGTAGACGCTCTCGCTGAAGCCGGTGGAGATCCTCTCCCAGACCGTCTTGGGCGCCTCGGGGGTGATCCTTGCGACCTCGTTGACATAGACCGTCACCGTCGAGTAGCTGACCTTGTTTTTCAGCGAGTTGAGCTGCGAGGTGTAGCTCTCGATCTGGTAATTGACGTCGGTGAGATAGCTCTGAATCTGCAAAATTTCGTCGACCGTCTCGGCCTGCTCCATGAGCTTCATGAAGCTTTCACGCTCGGCCTTATATGCGTTTAGCCTCGCCTCGATGTCTATGTACTTGAGGGTCACGTTTTCCGAGCTCTCGTTCTGCGAAACGATCGTGCCGAGGTCGCCAACCGCGCTCATGAAGCTGTCGTACTTCTCGGACGGCACTCTGATAGTATAGTCCGCCGAGCGGTAATTTTTCGAGCCGCGCACCGAGGAGGACTCGATATATCCGCCGTGGGCGGTAACGCTCGCCTCAAGCTCTCTTATAAAGGTATCGAATTCGAGGGTCTCGACCGAAAGGTTGCCGTTTTTGATGATCTTCTCGCCGCTCTGGTTCTCGGTCCTTTCCGCCTCGGGCGCGTTAGGCTCCGGGACCTCCTGCGGCGCCGCGACCTCGGCGGGCGTTTCGATTGCGGCTTCATAGAGGAGCCCATCGTCATATTCATAGTCGTCCGTCCAGCCGTATTCGCCGTTTGCCATGGCGGCTTGGTCCATGGCGGCGCCGTTGGCCTTTTCCGCCCCTCCGCAGCCCGAGAGCATCGCGGCGCAGAATATGAGCGCCAAGACAAGAGCCGATAAGTTTTTACGTTTCATAAGATCAGTCCTTTCCGAAAATTTCGGTATATCCGTATTATAACCGCGGCGCGCGCGGATTTCAAGAACAAATCGGTAACAAAAGGTAAAAATACGGTTACAGATCGCCCTTTAACTGAAATACGTTTTTCGGGGGAGAAAAATTGCGGCGGGGTAAATTTTTGTGCAATATGCCCAAAAAGAGGGCTGTAAAGGCAAAGGACTTGCCAAAACGCCGAAAACGCTTTTTCCGCAAAGTTTTTCTTGACTTTTTCCTCACGTTGTGGTAGACTGGATAATGTATCACAGTAAGATGGAATATAAGCGCCTTGAAGCCGAAAAACCCGCAAAATCGAATAATTTAAGGGCTGAACGGAGAAATTTCGGGGAAATTCACCCTGAGTTTTGTGCAAAACGCCGAGGCGCATATTCGGACTTACGCTTCAGTCTGCGATCAAAAAAAGAAGGAGTTGAACCTGATGCCATTGAATGTCAAGGACGTACAGCTTGGCAAAAATGTCAGAAAGAGCTTCGCGAAGATCAACGAAGTCCTCGAGATGCCTAACCTCATCGAAGTTCAGAAAAATTCCTACAAGTGGTTCTTGGAGGAAGGGCTTCGGGAGGTTTTCCGCGACGTCGCCGCAATTAAGGACTATAACGAGACTTTGGAGCTCAGCTTTATCGACTACCGCCTCGACCCCGAGCCGAAGTATTCGATAGCCGAGTGCAAGGAGCGGGACACCACCTATGCCGCGCCGCTTCGGGTCACCGCGAGGCTTTTGAACCTCGAGACCGGCGAAATAAAGGATTCGGAGGTCTATATGGGCGACTTCCCGCTGATGACCCCGTCGGGGACGTTCGTCATCAACGGCGCGGAGAGAGTCATAGTCTCCCAGCTTGTGCGCTCACCGGGCGTTTACTATGCCGTCGAGAGGGACAAGACCGGCAAGGAGCTCTTTAAGTCCACCGTCATACCGAACCGCGGCGCGTGGCTCGAATACGAGATGGACTCGAACGACGTCGTTTACGTCAGAATAGACAAGAACAGAAAGATCCCGATCACCACCTTTATCCGCGCCATAGGCATCGGCACCAACGAGGAGATCGAGAGCTGGTTCAATAACGACCCCCGCCTGAACGCGACCATAACCCAGAAGGACTCGACCACCACCACCGAGGAGGGCCTTTTGGAGGTCTATAAGAAGCTCCGCCCGGGCGAGCCTCCGACGGTCGATTCGGCCATCACCCACCTCAACAACCTCTTCTACGACGCGGCAAGATACGACCTCTGCCGCTTCGGACGCTACAAATACAACAAAAAGTTAGGGCTTGCCTCCCGCCTTGCCGGGCACCTTCTTGCAAGGCCGATAGCCGACCCCATGACCGGCGAGATACTTGCCGAGGCCGGCGAGACCCTCACCATGGAGCGCGCGCTCGAGATCGAGAGCTGCGGCGTCAGCGAGGCATACGTCACCGTCGAAAAGCGCGAGACCCTCACCAGCCCCACCGGCGAGGTCACCCACAACGTCCAGATCGACGAGGTGAAGATAATCGGCTCGGGCATGGTCGACATCGGAAAATTCATCAATTTCGACGCAAAGCCCCTCGGCATCAACGAAAAGGTGTCCTTCAAGGTCCTGCGCGAGATACTCGAGAGCGCAAACGGCGACGAGGAGATCGCCGAGCAGTTAAGGCTTCGCCGCGACGAGCTTATCCCGAAGCACATCGTCTTCGAGGACATCGTCGCGACCATCTCCTACTTCCTCAACCTCTGCGAGGGCGTGGGCGTTGTCGACGACATCGACCACTTAGGCAACCGGCGTATACGCTGCGTGGGCGAGCTTTTGCAGAACCAGTTCAGGATAGGCTTTTCGAGAATGGAGCGCGTCATCCGCGAGAGAATGAACATCCAGTCGCAGGATCTCGAGGTCGTCACCCCGACCGCGCTCATAAACATCCGCCCCGTGACCGCGGCTCTGAAGGAGTTCTTCGGCTCCTCCCCGCTGTCCCAGTTCATGGACCAGACCAACCCCCTTGCTGAGCTTCGGCATAAAAGAAGGATCTCCGCCCTCGGCCCCGGCGGCCTTTCGAGAGACCGCGCCGGATTCGAGGTCCGCGACGTTCACTATTCGCACTACGGCAGAATGTGCCCGGTCGAGACCCCCGAAGGCCCGAACATCGGACTTATATCATATCTTGCCTCGTTTGCGAGGATCAACGAATACGGCTTCATCGAAGCCCCCTACCGCAAGGTCGACAAGACCACCGGCGTAGTCACCGACGAGGTAGTCTATATGACCGCCGACGTCGAGGATAACTACATGGTCGCGCAGGCGAACGAGCCTCTGACCGAGGACAACAAGTTCGCAAGACCTAAGGTAAACGGCAGATACCGCGACCAGATAATGGAGATCGACCGCGAGAACATCGACTTCATGGACGTTTCACCGAAGATGGTCGTTTCCGTCGCGACCGCCATGATACCCTTCCTTGAAAACGACGACGCGAACCGTGCTCTCATGGGCGCGAACATGCAGTGCCAGGCTGTGCCGCTCCTCGTGACCGAAAACCCGATAGTCGGCACCGGTATGGAGTATAAGGCCTGCCTCGACTCGGGCGTTGCGGTCGTTTCGGAGGCCGCCGGCGTGGTCGAAAAGGTCGACGCCTCGACCATCGTCGTCCGCGAGGATTCGGGCGAGCTCAGAACCTATAATCTCACCAAGTTCAAGCGCTCTAACTCCGGCACCTGCACCAACCAGCGCCCCATCGTCCAGAAGGGCGAGAGGATAGAGGCTCATCAGGTCATCGGCGACGGCCCCGCGACCTGCAACGGCGAAATTTCGCTCGGCAGAAACGCGCTCATCGGCTTTATGACCTGGGAGGGCTACAACTACGAGGACGCCGTGCTTCTGAACGAGCGCCTCGTGAGAGACGATATCTACACCTCGATCCACATCGAGGAATACGAGATAGAATGCCGCGACACGAAATTAGGACCCGAGGAGATCACCAAGGATATCCCCGGCGTCGGCGAGGACGCCCTTAAGGACCTCGACGAGGACGGCATCATAAGAATAGGCGCAGAGGTTCGTTCCGGCGATATCCTCGTCGGAAAGGTAACGCCGAAGGGCGAGACCGAGCTCACCGCCGAGGAAAGACTCCTTCGCGCGATATTCGGCGAAAAGGCGAGAGAGGTCAGGGACAATTCCCTCCGCGTTCCCCACGGCGAGAGCGGCGTCATCATCGACGTCAAGGTCTTCACTCCCGAGAACTGCGACGAGCTTTCGCCCGGAGTGAATATGCTCGTGCGCTGCTACATCGCCCAGAAGAGAAAGATCTCGGTCGGCGATAAGATGGCGGGCCGCCACGGCAACAAGGGCGTCGTTTCAAGGATACTCTCGCAGGAGGATATGCCGTTCCTGGAGGACGGCACCCCGCTCGACATCGTTCTGAACCCGCTCGGCGTTCCTTCGCGTATGAACATCGGTCAGGTTTTGGAAGTCCACCTCGGCATGGCCGCGAAAAAGCTCGGCTGGAAGATAATGACCCCCGTTTTCGACGGCGCTCACGAGGAGGATATCCGCGAGTGCTTCAGGCTTGCCGGCATGGACGAGGACGGAAAGACGGTCCTCTACGACGGCAGAACCGGCGAGCCGTTTGACAACCGCGTAACCGTCGGCATCATGTACTACCTCAAGCTCCACCACCTCGTCGACGATAAGATCCACGCGCGTTCGGTCGGCCCCTACGCGCTCGTCACCCAGCAGCCCCTCGGAGGCAAGGCGCAGTTCGGCGGCCAAAGGTTCGGAGAGATGGAAGTCTGGGCCCTCGAGGCTTACGGCGCGGCATACACGCTTCAGGAGATACTCACCGTCAAGTCGGACGACACGACCGGGCGCGTAAAGACCTACGAGGCGATAGTCAAGGGTCAGAACGTTCCGAAATCCGGCATACCCGAGGCGTTCAAGGTCATGGTCAAGGAGCTCCAGTCGCTTTCTCTCGACGTGAGAGTTCTTGACGAGCAGGGCGAGGAGATCGACCTTACCCAGAGCTTCGACGACGACGCCGACGTTATCCCGCAGCCTGTCGACGATTACGGCATGAGCTATGAGTCTGAGGGCGAGGACAGCTTCGCCATGGACGAGGCGGACGACGAATTCAGCGAGGGCGACGAGGAGCTTGACGACTACCTCGACGACGAGGACGACAACATCGACGGCTTCTCGATAGTCGACCCCGACAGCGACAATTCCGACATAATGTAAGATAAAGGCCGAATTTTAATAGTAAAGAGGGTATCTATTTTGGATTTTAATGTATGTGATTCGATCAAGATAGGGCTTGCCTCACCCGACCAGATAAGAAGCTGGTCTCACGGCGTTGTCGAAAAGCCCGAAACCATCAACTACCGCACCCAGAAGCCTGAAAGAGACGGCCTTTACTGCGAGCGCATCTTCGGCCCGACCAAGGACTGGGAGTGCCACTGCGGCAAGTATAAGAAGATCCGCTTCAAGGGCAAGATATGCGAGCGCTGCGGCGTCGAGGTCACAAGGGCGAAGGTAAGGCGCGAGAGAATGGGACACATCGAGCTCGCCGCCCCCGTTTCGCACATCTGGTACTTCAAGGGCACGCCTTCAAGGATAGGCCAGATGCTCGACGTGTCGCAGAAGCGGCTCGAGGAAGTGCTTTACTTCACCAAGTATATCGTCATCGACCCGGGCGACACCGGGCTCGTGAAGAAGCAGATACTCACCGAGCGCGAGTATCAGGACGCCCGCGAGAGATATGAGGACGCGTTCGTCGCCGGAATGGGCGCCGAGAGCATCAAAAAGCTCCTTGAGGAGATCAACGTCGAGGAGCTGGCCGACAGCTTAAAGGCCGAGCTCAAGGACCTTCCCGCCGGCCAGAAGAGGATAAAGCTCTTAAAGAGGCTCGAAATCGTCGAGGCGTTTCGGACCTCCGGCAACCGCCCCGAGTGGATGATCCTTGACGTCGTGCCGGTCATTCCGCCGGACCTCCGTCCTATGGTCCCCCTTGACGGCGGCAGATACGCGACTTCGGATTTGAACGATCTGTACCGCAGGGTCATCAACAGAAACAACAGACTTAAGAGGATGCTCGAGCTCGACGCGCCGGACATCATCGTAAGAAACGAAAAGAGAATGCTCCAGGAGGCGGTCGACGCTCTTATAGACAACGGCCGCCACGGCAGACCCGTCACCGGGCCGAATAACCGCGCGTTCAAGTCCCTTTCTGATATGCTCAAGGGCAAGCAGGGGCGCTTTAGGCAGAACCTCCTCGGCAAGCGCGTCGACTATTCCGGACGTTCGGTCATCGTCGTCGGCCCCGAGCTCAAGATGTATCAGTGCGGCCTGCCGAAGGAGATGGCGCTTGAGCTCTTCAAGCCGTTTGTCATGAAGCGGCTCGTCGACAAGAACCAGACCCTTAACATCAAGTCGGCAAGAAAGATGGTCGACCGCGGCGAAAACCCGGTTTGGGACGCTTTGGAGGACGTTATCCAGGGGCACCCGGTGCTTTTGAACCGCGCTCCGACGCTCCACCGCCTCGGCATCCAGGCCTTCGAGCCGGTACTGGTCGAGGGCAGGGCGCTGAAGCTCCACCCGCTCGCCTGCACGGCGTATAACGCCGACTTCGACGGCGACCAGATGTCGGTGCACGTTCCGCTTTCGGTCGAGGCACAGGCGGAAGCGAGATTTCTCATGCTCGCCGCCAACAACCTCCTAAAGCCCGCCGACGGCAAGCCGGTCACCGTTCCTACGCAGGATATGGTCTTAGGCTCCTACTATCTCACCCTCGAGCGCGAGGGCGAAAAGGGCGAGGGCAAGATCTTCCGCGACGTGAACGAGGCCATGATGGCCTACCAGAACGGCGACGTCACGCTCCAGGCAAAGATCAAGGTCAGGGTTACAAAGATGATCGGCGACAGGCAGGTCTCGAAGATAATAAACACCACCGTCGGCCGCCTCATCTTCAACGAAAATATCCCGCAGGACCTCGGCTATGTCGACAGAACCGACTCGTCGAAGCAGTTCGATCTTGAAATAGGCTTCCTTGTCAAGCACAAGCAGCTCGGCGAGATAATCGATCGCTGCATAAGAAAGCACGGCACCACCCGCACCTCCGAGGTGCTCGACTCGATAAAGGCGCTCGGCTTCAAGTATTCGACGAGAGCCGCCATCACCGTCGCGGTCTCGGACGCCGTGATCCCGCCCGTAAAGAAGGATATCCTCGCCGCCGCCGACAAGGCGATCGCGAAGATAGACACCCAGTACAAGCGGGGCATGATCTCGCGCTCCGAGAAGTCAAAGAAGGTCATCGAGACATGGTCGAAGGCGACCGACGAGGTCACCGACGCCTTAAAGCAGAACTTCGACCCCAACAACCCCGTCTATATGATGATGGACTCGGGAGCGAGAGGTTCGATAAACCAGATAAGACAGCTCGCGGGCATGCGCGGACTTATTGCGAACACCTCCGGCGCGACCATCGAAATGCCGATACGCTCGAACTACCGCGAGGGGCTCAACGTCCTTGAATACTTCATCTCCTCACGCGGCGCAAGAAAGGGCCTTACCGATACCGCCCTCAAGACCGCCGACTCGGGATACCTGACCCGCCGTCTTGTCGACGTCGCTCAGGACGTAATCATCACCGAGGAGGACTGCGGCACCGAGGTCGGCATCGAGGTCTTCGAGATCAGAAACGGCAACGAGCTTATCGAGTCCTTCGAGGAAAGGCTCATGGGCAGGTTCCTGGTCCACGACCTCAAAAACGCCGCCGGCGAGGTGGTCGTCTCGGCGAACAAGATGATGACCGCCGTCGAGGCCGCAAAGGTCATCGACACCCTCAATTCCCTCGGCCGAAACAGCATCGAGATCCGCTCGGTGCTCGGCTGCAAGGCTCACAGAGGCGTTTGCGCCAAGTGCTACGGCATGGACCTCGCCCGCTCGACCGTCGTATCCATCGGCGAGTCGGTCGGTATCATCGCCGCCCAGTCGATAGGCGAGCCGGGTACCCAGCTTACGATGAGAAACTTCCACACCGGCGGCGTCGCTTCCGCCGAGGATATCACCCAGGGTCTTCCGAGAGTCGAGGAGCTCTTCGAGAGCCGCAAGCCGAAGGGCGCGGCGATACTCGCAAGGATCAGCGGCCGCGTGACCATCGAGGAGATCAAGAAATCCCGCGTCATAATCGTTACCAACGAGGAGACCGGCGAGATCGAGCAGTACCCCGTTCCGTGGGACTACAGGATCAGGGTCAAGGACGGCGACAACGTCTCGGCCGGCGACGAGCTGACAGCGGGCGCCAAGAACCCCGCCGACGTTCTGGCCATTCAGGGCATCGAGGCCGTCAGGAACTATATCATCACCGAGGTCCAGAAGGTCTATCGCCAGCAGGGCGTTGAGCCGAACGACAAGCACATCGAGGTCATCACCCGCCAGATGCTCCGCAGGCTCAAGATAGAGGACCCGGGCTCGAGCTATCTGCTCCCCGGCACCCTGGTAGACAAGAACGAGATAGCCGAGATCAACGCCCAGATACAGGAGGAGATCGACGCGGGCGACCTTTCCGCGAAGCTCATCACCACAAGCCCGGTCATTCAGGGTATCACCAAGGCCTCCTCGAGCTCCGAGAGCTTCCTCTCGGCGGCCTCCTTCCAGGAGACCACCCGCGCTCTCACCGACGCCGCCATCAAGGGCAAGGTCGACCACCTCATCGGCCTTAAGGAGAACGTCATCATCGGCAAGCTCCTGCCCGCCGGCACCGGCATGGACGTCTACAACAACGTCGAGGTCGTCAAAAACGAGCCCTACGCGACGGTAGCCGCCTCGGTCCACGAGCAGACCCCCGAATCGGTCTGAAAAGCAAAATTTTATTGAAATAAAATACTTTTTTACCGAAATTTAAAAAAGAAGCCGTCTGAATTTTCAGGCGGCTTTTATTTAGACTAATAGTGGCGGAAAATCATTTTGTCCCGAAACGGTATACCGTGACATGGCGGTATTTTTCGCCCTTTTTCAGTATCGGCTGAGCGAAATTGCGGTGCTTTAAAGCGTTGGGATAGAACTGCGTTTCAAGGCAGAGCCCCTCGCGGCGGTTTATTATCCTTCCGCCCTTACCTGCGGGAGGGAGCGAGTTGAGCGCGTTGCCGCTGTAAAACTGGATCCCCGGCAGGTCGCTGTAGACCTGCATGGTGCGGCCGGTCTTTTCGCTATAAACCTCCGCCATAAGCCTGAACCCCTCGCCGTCGGGGCAGAAGTTGTGGTCATACCCGTGGCCGAAAAGAAGCTGCTCGTGCTTGTCGTTGATCCTCTCGCCGATGACGTGAGGCTCGGTGAAGTCGAGCGGCGTGCCCTCGACCTTGGCGACATATCCGGTCGGCAGGCATTCGCTGTTTCCGACGGTGAAATGGCTCGCACAGATCTTCATCTCGTGATCCAAAATATCGCCCGAGCCCTGCCCGTTAAGGTTGAAGTAGCAGTGGTTCGTCAGGTTGCAGACGGTGTCTTGGTCGCACTCTGCGGCATAATCTATCGACAGCTCGTTGTCGTCGCTGAAGCGGTATTTAACGGTCACCGAAAGGTTCCCGGGGAAGCCCTCCTCGCCGTCCTTGGAGAGATATTTAAGGACAAGGCTCTCGCCGTCGACCTCGGCCTTCCACATCACCTTGTCGAAGCCCTTTATGCCGCCGTGGAGCGAGTTTCTGCCGTCGTTTTTGGCGAGGGTATACTTCCTGCGGCCGATCTTGAAGCTTGCGTCCTCGATGCGGTTGCCGTGGCGGCCGATGAGCGCGCCGATGTACTTGTCCTGCTTCTCATACCCCTTGGCGTCGTCGTATCCGAGGGCGATATCCCCCAAATTTCCGTCTCTGTCCGGCACGACGATAGAGCGTATCGCGCCGCCGAAGTCGATGATCTCGACATAAGCGCCGGAGCTGTTTTTAAGCTCGAAAAGCGAGACCTTGGTGCCGTCCGTCAGGGTGCCGAATGATTTTTTTGTGATTTTTGTCATAATCGGGACTTCCTTTCCGTCAAAATTAACAAATTTTTAAATTTTTCGCAACGACGCGCAATATTTCTGCGTCTTTATCAGTATTAAAAGTGTAGCACCTTTTCGGAAAATTATCAATAGCATTTCCAAAAAATATCTTAAAAAAATTTTAAATTTTTCTTTATTTTGCAAAAAAACTATTTACAAATCCAAGAAAAGGTGATATAATAAATCATGGCTAAGTTTTGGGCGCCTCGCCCGAGACGCCCGACTAACATTTAAAAGGAGTGTTATTTAATGACAAAAAGAATTTTAGCAGTAGTCATGGCGCTTGCTCTCGCCCTGTCTATGGTATCGCTGAACGTCTTTGCGGCTGCGGAAAGCTTTAATCTTACCGCTCCCACCGTTTCAGATACCAACGGCGGCAAGTCCGTGCAGTACAGTTGGAACCCGCCGACCGGCGGCGCTGACAATTATACCGTCACTGTTACAAGAGGCAGCACTACCGTTGTAAACGGCCAGACTACCACCGACACTAAGTACACCTTCACCGCGACCTCCTCCGGCGAATACAAGACCGAGATCCTTGCCAAGAAGGACGGCTCCACCGTTGCTATCTATCAAGGCTCTTGCAACGTCTTTATCGCCCAGACCGGTACCGGCACCGGCGGACTTAAGGCCACCTCTAACTCGAACGGCACCACCGACGTCACTTGGACCGATATCGCCGGCAGCCCGACCTACTATGTTGTAGTTACCGTTGCCAACAAGACCGACGCGATCGAGGCTGATGTCGACAAGGCTTCCTGCAACATTACGGCCGCTTTTGACGACATTCGCTCTATCCTTGTTTATCAGGGCACCAAGGCGAACCACAATACTACCGCCATCGCCGCCTACAACTACGCAGGCAACCCGAACACCGGCACCACCGGCCTGAACGCTACCGTTACCGGCGCGGTCTCATACGCCAACAACGTACTGAGCTGGACGGGTTCTACGAACGTTTATGTCGAGGTCTACTCCTCTACTAACCTCACCGGCACTCCCATAGGCTACGTCGCCTCCAACGGCGCTCTCTACGGGAACACCAGCCGTATCCCCGTCGCCGCCACCAGCGTCAACGTAGCGAGCGTTCTGACCCAGATATTCGGCAGCACCTCTTACGTCAACAGCTATGTGACCTTCGTCGTTCGCGACACCTACACCAACACCGTTATAGGCTCTGCCAACGTGACCTACACCTACACCACTCCCACCGGCACCTATAACCCCTACGGCTTCGTTATTACTCCCGACTGGACTAACAGAAAAGCCACCGTTAAGTGGGACGCTTACCCGAACGCCAACAAGTATGCGATCACCGTCACCGTAAACAATTCTCCTCTGGTCACCAATCAGCAGACCACCGAACTTAGCTACACCTTCGACTATACCAACCCGACCCTTAGCTATGATATCACTGTTTACGCCGGTAAAGACTCGAATCTTCTCGGCACCGTCGGTCACGCCACCATCACCAACGGCATACCCCAGTACGATTACAGCAGCGTCAACAGCTCGCTCTATCCTAACTATGGCTACGGTTACGGTTACGGTTACGGCTACGGCCAGACCAACGGAAACACTGTCTACGGTCAGAACTGCACTCTTACCGTCGGCACCTCCTCCTCGACCGTGACATGGAACGCCGCCACCTCCGGCGCCTACTACTTCGTAGTTTACAGGATCGGTTCCCAGACCTTCTCGAACAACCAGCCGACCTACCTCAACTACACCACTATCCCCGTCGGCCAGGGCACAAGCTTTACCGTTGAGGTCTACTCCACCGCTTCCTCCTCGCCGATAGCTTACGCGAGCTACACCGCGAACACCTCGACCGGCTCCAACGCCACCGAGTCGTCCGTCAAGGGCCTCACCGTCACCGCCAAGAGCGCAAGCGTCACCACCATTTCTTGGGATAAGGTCGACAACGCTTCCCTCTACCAGATCCAGTACTACAGGATCGGCACCACCGGCCAGCCCCAGACCATCAACACCACCAAGACTTCCGTAGATATCCAGCTCGGCAAGTCCGTCGGCTTCGAGGTCTATGTATACGCTTATGTGAACAACAGGCCTACCACCGTCGGTAACCTCATCCACATCGCCGGCGACGACTTCCCGACCGAGAAGAAGGAAGAGACCAAGCCCGCCGACACCAAGCCTGCCGAGACTCAGCCCACCACCGCCTATGTCACCGGCCTCAAGGGCACCGTCGGCACCAGCGGCTCGATCACCCTCGCTTGGAACGCCGCTAGCGGCAGCCCGAGATACGAGGTCTACTACAAGAAATCCACCGCTTCCGAGTGGAAGAAGCTCCACGAGACTTCCTCCCGCGCTCTTAAGGTCAACAAGCTGACCAACGGCACCTCTTACGACTTCAAGATCGTTGCCAACGGCCGCGACTCGGGTGTTTTGACCATGACGATCGGCACCACCAGCTCGACCAAGACCGCTCCCGACCCGACTGACGCTCCCGCTTCGAGCACCTCGGCCGTACCGGTCATCAACTCGACCAGCGGCGGCACCGGCACCATCACGGTCTCATGGACCGGCGTTACCGGCGCTAAGCTGTACCAGGTGTTCATCGCCGAGGGCGACAGCACCGGCTACCAGTCGGCCGCCAAGAAGGCTTGGGCGACCAAGGATACCAGCATCACCATCAGCGGCGTAAAGGCCGGCACCTATAAGGTAAGGATCAAATCCTTCTCCGACGAGGCCGGAACCACTGTCCTCACCGCCCTTGGCGACTGCGAGTATAGAACTGTTACCGTTAAGTAATAGTAAAGTAAAACAAAACGTTTCCCCCGGCAGGGATGCCGGGGGAGTTTTTGCTTTTGGAGGGGGAGGAGAGGTTTTGATTTTTTCTTCAAAAAAATGCAAAGAAAGAATGCCGAAAAGGTTTCGCCGGCCTTTCCTTAAAAGGCCGCGGGGATCCAAGGGCAGAGCCCTTGGTCGCGACCGCAGTCGCGAAATTCCATTTGGCGTAAGACAGCGCAGGGCGGGGAGGAGCAATCAGCCCGTCCCGGGCGAAGCCGCCGCTCCGGCGGGTTCACTGCGCAACGGGCACTAAGGCACGAGTCAGAACTCGATTGGACGTTGCGCTCTCGCCGGGGGCTCCCCGTTTACCAAGCGACGAGCGAGGGAAAGAAAAAACAGGACTTAGCAGACAAGAAAAATATGTTGCAGACAGTGGGGGCTAAAGTGAAGCGGTTACGCCCTCTTCTCGCAACCAATCTCTCCAAACCACAAAAAAGCAGACCCCCGGCCTGCTTTTTTATCAAAATTCCTGCTAAAAATTCCCTCTCAGCCTCACAGCCCCAGCTCTGCCTTCATCTTTGCGAGCTCGTCCTCGACCGAGGTCGCCTCGGAGGCGTACTTATCCATCAGGTCGTCTGTGTCGCTCTTCTTGACGTTGAGCTCGGCCTCAGCCATGGCCTTGTCGAATGCGGCGTTGGCCTTCTCCTCCATGCGGTCGAACGCCTCAAGGCTCTCGCCGGCGTCCATTCCGGAGGTGATGTCGTTGATCTTGGTCTGCGCCTTGGCGGCGGCGGACTTGGCCTTGATGTTCGCCTTGCGGTCCTCAAGCTCCTTGATGTCCTCGACCAGCTTGTCATACATCTGGCGCATCTTGTCGGCGTTGTCCGAGGCAAGCTCATACGCCTTCTGTCTCTCGGCGAGATTCTGCTCATAGCGCTGCTTTTCGGCAATGAGCTTTCTTGCGGCGTCCTCGTCGCCCGCCTTAAGGGCATTCTGGGCGCTCTTTACGGCCTTTTCGACCTTCTCGGCGGCAGCTTCAACGTCTCTTTTTGCCGAAGCCTCGGCAGCCATCACGCCGGCGGTCTCCTTTTTAACGTCGGCAAGCTTCTCGCGAAGGTCGAGTAAGTACTGGTCGACCATTTTTGCGGGATCCTCCGCCTTGTCAAGCAGAGAGTTGATATTAGATTTCATAATATCAGCAAACCTTGAAATTATTCCCATTGTGTGACATCCTTTCTCAACTGTTTTATTCCAAAGGCGTTTCAAGGATCTTGCGCGTTTCCTCGTTGCGCTCCTTCTCTTGTTTACGCCGTTTGTTCATGATGATGATGATGACTGCCGCGAGCACGATTATCGCGACGATAATAAGCACGATCTTCACGATGTCGTATTTTGTCGCGGTCTTAGTCATGATGCGGTCCGCGGTGCGGTTGAAGATGTTCGCGATGCAGTCCTCGGTCGTGGCGTCGCTGTACCACTCCTGATCGCATATCGACCAGAAGATCTCGACCGCCTCCGAGTCCATAACGCCGAGCGCAGCCGATCCGCCCTCATAGTACATATAGCCCACGTCGTCGGGGTTTTGCTCCTCGAAATAGAAGAACGCGAAGGTGTAGTCGTTTCCGATCTCGTTTTCGTAGTACTCCGAGGCGAAATCCTCCTTGTTCATCACGGTAAAGAGCTCGGGGCGGTATCCCACGAGGTATACATACGGCTGAACGCCGGTCTTGTCATAAAATTCGCGAAGCTTTCTTTCGAGGCCCGCGACCGACCCGTCCTCCGATATCCAGCCCGTCTCGTCGACGACGCAGTTGTTGGTCCAGGAGCTGTCGGTGAGCTTTTCGCGGTTATAGCTCGACGCCGGAACCGAAGAATATTCCACAGTCTGAACGTGGTCGGGCTGACTGATCAGCATTGACGCGACGACCATAAGTATCACGATGACGACGAGTATGATGACGATCGTCCCGCAGCCCGTGCCGCACCCGTTTCCGACAGCGACCCGCCTGCCCGCGCCGCTGCCGTTGTTTATAATGATCGGCGGCGAAACGCTCCGTCTCGAGCTGAACATTCCCGAACCCAACGTTGTTCCCCCGCCGAAGGAGGTGCCCGATGTGCCGGTATTAAAGCTTGCCGAGCGGTTTCGCGACGAGCCCGCGCGGCTCGATCTTGAGGAGGACGAGGATCCGAACGAAGGGGTGTGTCCCCCGCCCGAATGAGAAGAAGAGAAGTGGCCGCCGCCAGAGAACCCTCCCGAGCGCATACCGCCGCCTCCGCCGCCTGCTCCGGCTCTGCCCATGCTCCCGCCTCCTTCGATTTCAAAGATTTTGACATAGTAATTATAACATATCTGAAAGAGTTTGTCAAGCCAAAACAGAAGGCAGAGATCAGATGGCAGAAGTCAGAACGTATGCCCACCTTCGGCAGCATAACATCAAAAAGGTTTTACCCCGCTTTTTCTCAAAAAGCGGGCGAGGTGAATGCAAGCTGGTTTTGTTACTGCTCGACTGCCCTCGGCGGCAACGATTGCCTCGGTTGTCTCGCAGACAAAACCCCGCGTGCATCGGTCGAGCAGCCCTCGTCGCGACCGCAGTCGCGAAACACCCCTACGCGCCAGCGAGCGCAGGACAGGGAGGAGCAATCAGACCATCCCCGGGCGAAGCCGCCGCTCCGGCGGGTTCGCTGCGCAACGGGCACCAAGGTACGAGTCAGAAGTTGCTCTGCCGTTGCGTTCTCGTAAGGGGTCTCCCCGTTTGCCGAGCGATGAGCGAGGCAAACAAAAGCCATAGCTAAGCAGTTAATGCAAGTGTCGCTCTACAAGGTATTCGCTTCGCTCATTCTATTTTAAGCCCCACCCCCTTCAAAGTCTGTGCAGACTTACAGCTAATTAGCAGCCCCCTCCCGGTGGGAGGGGTGTTCATATGCTCGGGCAAAGCCCCATGCGCGGAGCTTCGCTCCGCGCGGCCGGGAGGCTCCGCCTCCCGGCACGCCGGCCACTCCGTGGCCGGCGTGGGCTTTGCCCGCCCCAACCCTCTGCCTTACCGCGGCAAAGTACGAGTCTGCACGGGTGAAGCCCCGTGGCGGCAGCTCCGCTGCCGCCAAGCCCTCCGAGCAAGCTCGGAGGGCGGTGCGCCTGCAAAGCAGGCGCACCCGGGCTTCGCCCACCATAGCTCCCTGCAGCCCCCGCGCGGCGAAGCCCCTGCGGCAGCTCCGCTGCCGCCCGCCGACCGCGCAAGCGCGTCCGACGTTGGCGCGCTCCGCGCGCCTCGGGGCTTCGCCCCATACCTCATTTTTCCTGCAAAGCGCGAACCTTCCCCCTTGACCTCCATCCCCATCCGTGCTATAATAAATATACAACCACACCCCGGAGGCTCGTCTGCTCAAAACCCTTCTCTTTCTAATCGCGAAAAGCCCGGTGATGGGCGGGGCTGTAGGGGCGTTTCGCTTTTTTGCCCGCTGAACCCGGTGAACAAAGTGCTGCAAAGCCGCGATACCGTCGCGTTTTATCATCTAAAGCCGTCCACCGCGGCCGCCTGATCATCACGCCGAAAATGGCTGTTAAAAAATTGCAGGAGATGGCGCGGGGCAAATTCTTCCGTTATTTTCCTGCGATCCTCTCGGCGGCGTATGAGATCAGTGAAAAGCGCTCTGATTTCGCCGATAATTTTACACTTATTGCCAACAGAGGGCCTCGGCAGGAGGTCGGGCAGGTGCATTTCCATATGTTTACTGACCATAAGGCGGTTAATGATTACCGGGGCGGCGGAGAGCGGTATGATCCCCTGTATCACGACGAATTTATCCGCGTAATCAGGCACCCCGAGCCGAACCGGGAGCCCCATTTTCTGCTGGTTCCCGGGCCTTCGGCGGGCGAGAACGGGCGGGAGCAGTCCCTCAAAAGCGTTTTGAACGGCGTCGGGGTCTTGGGCGAAAAATTCGGCCTTGCAAAGCGGGGGTACTCGCTCGAACACCGATTCGACAGGGCGCCCGAGGGGCCGGGGCTCCCGATTTTTCACATCGCGGCGGGCAAAAAGACGCGGCCCGCGGCGGAATGACCCGCGAAGGAGGCAAATTATGACAGCATATTCGATTATCATGTTTTTGGTCGGGGCGATAGTTTTCGCGCTCGGCGTGAAGGTTTTTCGGGGCAGGACCGGGCTGATCGACAGCCACCACCAGTCGAAGGTCACGGATAGGGCACGCTACGGCAGGGCGTTCGGCGGGTCGGTGATCCTGATCTCGTTGGCAATTTTTGTGAGCGGCATTGTCGCGTTTTTTGCGCCCTCGGCGGCGCTCGCGGTGCTGCTCGTCGGCCTCGCGGCGGGTATCGGCTGCATTGCTGCGGTGCAGATCAAGTACAATAAAGGAATATTCTGACATAGCCTGCGGAGGGCAAAATCAAGGGAAAGACAAAATTATAATCGGGAGCATGATAATGAAAACTACAGGTGATTTTTGGTCGGCTTTGGATGAATTGGTTTGCAGCTCCGAAATAATAATTGACAGACCGAAGGGAACGGCGCATCCCAAATATCCCGATTTTATATACCGAGTTGACTATGGGTATTTAAAAAATACGTCGTCGATGGACGGCGCCGGGATTGATGTGTGGGTCGGCACGGCAAAGGAAAAATATATAGACGCGATCATGGTTGTTGTCGATCTGTTAAAAAGAGATTCGGAGATCAAAATATTGATTTCATGCACGGAGGAAGAAAAAGACATCATCTATCGAACTCACAATGAAACACAGTACATGAAAGGCGTTTTGATCCGCAGAAATGCGACCTGAAACAGAGCGCGAACCGTAAGATTTGTCTCTCAAATGCAGAGATCTTATGACCCGCCGAAAGAGCGTTAAATATTCGGAAAGGAAATGCTATGCCGGAAATAAAAGGCTTGGAATGGACGTTTGATACGGTGGCGTCTGCTTATGACAAGTTTCGTCCTTCGTATCCGAGCGAACTCTATAATATGTTATTTAATTATATATCTCTCAATGAAGCCTGCCGTGCCGCAGAGGTGGGGATCGGCGGCGGCCAGGCGACATTGCCGATCTTAAAAACCGGATGCAATGTGGTCGCGGTCGAATACGGCCGGGAATTTTCTGAACTTTGTAAGGAAAAATTTATGAAATATCCGAATTTTTCTGTTGTGACAGGGAAATTTGAGGACGTTGATTTTGATAATAATTCGTATGATCTGGTTTATTCCGCGACGGCGTTTCATTGGATCCCCGAGGACGTCGGTTATCCGAAGGTCTTTTCTATGCTGAAGCACGGCGGAGTTTTTGCGCGTTTTGCAAATCACCCGTATCCTTGCAAGGACGATCCGGCGCTTTTTGATGAGATCCAGAAGATCTATGCCGAGTATTATCCCCAAAAAAGGGGAAAAACGAGGGCGGAATTTTCCGAGGCTCAGGCAGGGCAGATCGCAAAAATCGCGGAAAAATACGGCTTCACGGACATAAAATATGCCCTGTTTTACAGAACGCGAACTTTTTCTGCAAGCGAGTATTGCGCGCTGCTCGGGACATATTCCGACCATATTGCAATTGAGGAAACCGTAAGGAGGAAGTTTTTCTCAAAAATTGAGGACGCGATCAACAATTTCGGCGGCAGCATCACGGTGTATGATACCGTTGATTTGGAGCTTGCAAGAAAACCGTAAATTCAGAGTTATCTGTTAGCTGAATTAAATATGTGCGGTGAAATTTGCATTGGCCATGCCCTGAGGCGGTTTTTTTATTTTGCAAAAAAAATACGCAAAGCCGACCTGCATTTATGTTGACTTGCGTGTGAATATGTGGTATAATCCGCTTGACGGATCCGATAAAACGCAGGCAAACACAGATCACGAAACACAAAAAAGGAGAATGAATATGGAAAATACAGTCAATCAAAATCAGCAGATATTCATGGAGGAACGGCAGCGCAAGATCGCCGAAATGATCGCCGCGGAAGGGAGCGTCGCCATCTCGAAAATTTTGGAAATGTTTTCGGTGAGCTATGAGACCGCGCGCCGCGACCTCGAAACCCTCGAACAGAAGGGGCTTTGCAAGCGCACCCACGGCGGCGCGATCACGCCCCTGCCCGACAGCGGTCAGGTCTCGGTCAGGCCTCCCGCACCTCGCGACTTTGCCAAACTGCCGGCGTTCCCAGAGTACCTCGCCATCGCGAAAAAGGCTGCGGAGCGCATCAGGGAAAATGACAGCATTTACCTGACCGGCGGCTCGCTGGGGCACCTGATGATACGCTTTTTGCCGACAAAGTTTTACTATACTGTAGTGGTAAATTCGGCCGACCTCGCGAGCGACCTGCGGGCTCTCAAAAACGCGGACATTTATGTCATCGGAGGGAAAATGCGGCAGTCCGGCTCGATGGTCGACCCCACGGCGCTCGAAAACGCGGCGAAATTCCGCTTCGACCTCTGCTTTCTGACCGGCGGCGGGCTCAGCGCCTCGTTCGGGCTGTCGAACGGCACCGGCGAGACCGCGGCGTTTCAGCGTGAGATCCTCAAAAACAGCATGCGGCGGGTGCTTCTCATGCCCGGGAAGAAGGTCGGACGCAACGGCTTCATAAAGGTTTGCGACATTAACGAATTTGATGAGATCATCACCGACAAAACGGCTGACAGCGGAGCATTGGAGGAGATCACGAATCTCGGCGTGCCGGTCGTTATCGCCGAGGAGGACGAGTGATGGGCGGCAGCAGGGAGCTGCGGCTGCGGCTGATGATCCTCGAGCGCTACCCGAGCCTTCGCGAGTTTTCGCGCCGCGCGGACATCCCCTATTCGACGCTTATGACCGTCCTTGAGCGCGGCATTTCCGGCGCGGGGTTCGACCTCGTGATGAGGATCTGCCGGGAGCTCGGGGTCACGGCGGAGGAGGTGGGGTAGGGGGCGGTGAGGGCGCAGAAGGGTGCAGGGGGCGAAGCCCCCACAGGCCGCAAAGCGGACTGTGGGCCGGGGAACGGAGTTCCCCGGCCGCGCGGAGCGAAGCGACGGGCTGGGGGTTCGCATGTGCGTAGGCGAATCCTTTCCGTCGGCAGCAAAGCTGCCGACGGAAAGGCCGCGAGGAGCGCGGACTTTGGCGCTCCCACAAGGTCGTAAGACTATGTGGAAAAAGGAGAAGCTTGCGACGATGTGAGCGCCGAGGATTCGCCGTGCGGGTCTGCGCTTTGGTGTGGTGAGGCAGGTGCGTGGGGCGAAGCCCCGGGCGGCAGCTCCGCTGCCGCCGCGCCAAATCCGCAAGCGGATTTGGCTGAGGCGCCCGAAGGGGCGCCTCGGGGCTTCGCCCCGTGTTGCCCGCACCTCCTTCGTTCCGAAGCAGAAAAGTGCTTTCTTGCGGCGATAGGTCGAGGCACATGGTATGGTTTGATGGAAACTTTGGGGGAGCAGTGGGGGCGAAGCCCCAACGCCCGCGAAGCGGGCGTTGTCCGCCGCCGCTCCAAAGCAGGGGTCCCACAAAGTCCGTGGACTTTGTGGGGAAGGTAACAGTAAGCGTTGCTTTTTGCCGCTCGAACGCCCTCGGTAAACAAAGCGTTAAAACTTTCTTTTCGCCTGTCTTCCCTTGGCGACAACGATTGCCTCGGTCGGCTCAAAGAGTTTTAATCGCGTTGTTAAACGACAGCCTCGGTTGTCTTGCGGAAAAGCAATCGCTTCTGTGTGCGAAATGAGTGAGCCCCTCCGCTTCCGCGGAGGGGCGAGGGATATGGAGCTTGCGACGACGAGACGGCGGGAATCGCGCCCAAATGGGCGCGATTAGGGCTTCGCCCTTCGTGCCGCCTGCTCCTCCTACAATTTTGCTATAATCCCAGCCTTGCGCATAAGGTATTCGCTTCGCTCATGCTATCTTAAGCCCCCACCCCCGCCCCTCCCCGGCGGGGAGGGGATCGCTCGTCGAACTTTGCACAATAATCTGCGGGTTGAGCGTAAGACCCGGGCGAGGCAGTAAAAGGTATTCGCTCGCAAGCTCGCTCATGCTATTTTAAGCCCCACCCCCTCCAAACTCTGTGCAGACATACAACTCTGCAGCAGTCCCCTCCCGGTGGGAGGGGGTCTAACCTTGCCTGCAGGGCGAAGCCCCGGGCGGCAGCTTCGCTGCCGCCGCGCCAAATCCGCAAGCGGATTTGGCTGAGGCGCCCTTCGGGCGCCTCGGGGCTTCGCCCGCGTTGCCCGCACCCCCTGCTCCTCAGCAGAAAACCACCGTCCCGCGGCAATAGGTCAAGCCGCACGCCTTTTGCTTAACCAAAAACTATGGGTGAGACCGCAAAGCCCCCACCCCCGCCCCTCCGTGACCACCCATCCCCCTCATTATCCCCGCTATTTAAATCCGTCGCCGAAGGCGACACCTTGCAACTCTGACCTCTGCCTTCTGTCCTCTTGCCGCGCCGCTTTGGCGCATCTTGTTGACTTCCTTCTCAAAAAGTGCTAAAATAGAAAAAGGCCCCGCGAGAAATTCGGAGCTGCGCTATTTTGAGCTTTTTTGGAGCGATCGACATGAAAAAAATTCGCTTGAACAATTCACAGATAATAATCCTCGGCTTTCTGGGCGCGATACTGCTCGGGAGCCTGCTTCTGACACTGCCCTTCGCGACCGCGGACGGCAAGGGCGCTTCCTTCCCCGACGCGCTTTTCACCGCGACCTCGGCGATATGCGTGACCGGTCTCGTCGTTCGGGACACCGCGACCTACTGGTCTGCGTTCGGTCAGGGAGTGATCCTTGCGATGATACAGGTCGGCGGCATGGGCGTCGTCACAGTCGCCGTCGCGATAACGATGATCTCGGGCAAAAAAATCAGCCTCAAGACCCGCTCGACCATGCAGGAGGCCATCTCGGCGCACCACGTCGGCGGGGTAGTGCATCTCACCGGCTTTATAATCCGCGGGACCGCGATAATCGAGCTTTTGGGCGCGCTTTTGCTGCTTCCGGCGTTCATTCCCCGCTTCGGCGTTTTAAGGGGGATATGGTACAGCGTGTGGCACTCGATCTCGGCGTTTTGCAACGCGGGGTTCGACCTTATGGGCGTTCGGGGCGAGTTTTCGTCGCTTACGACCGAGGCGTTCGACCCGCTCATCAACATCGTGATAATGCTACTCATCACCGTCGGCGGGATCGGCTTTCTGACCTGGGAGGACGTCGTCACCAACAAATGGCATTTTAAAAGGTATAGGATGCAGTCGAAGATAATCCTCACGACCTCGGCGCTTCTTACGCTTGTTCCCGCGCTGATATTCTTCCTCACCGAATTTAAGGATCTGAGCGCCGGGCAGAGGGTCTGGGCGGCGCTGTTTCAGTCGGTGACGGCGAGGACTGCCGGCTTCAACACCGTCGATTTAGGACTTTTCAGCGGCTCGGGGCTCACGCTTATGATCGCGCTGATGCTTGTGGGCGGCTCCCCGGGATCAACCGCGGGAGGCATGAAGACCACGACGCTTGCGACGATGGTCTCGACCTCGGCATCGGTCTTTCGCAGCCGCGAGCACACCCATTTCTTCGGCCGCAGGATCTCCGACGAGCCGGTCCGGCAGGCGGGGAGCATTCTGACCATGTATCTGACCCTGTTCATCACTGGCGGTTGCATAATTTCGCGGGTCGAGAGCCTGCCCCTTAAGGAGTGCCTTTTTGAGACCGCTTCCGCCATCGGCACAGTCGGCGTTTCGCTCGGCATAACCCCGCAGCTCGGCGGGCTTTCGAGAATGATCCTGATACTTCTGATGTATTTCGGCCGGGTCGGCGGGCTGACGATAATCTTCGCGGCGCTTTCAAACAAGCCCGCGCCCCCTGCGACCCTCCCGCAGGAAAAGCTGACGGTGGGGTGACGGGACAAAACCGCAAGGAGGCAGACCGTGAACGCTCTGGTAATAAATTGCAGCCCCGTCAGGGACGGAGCAACCGCCGAGGCCGTGAAAACCGTATCGGAGAGCCTCGCGGAGAGATATGAAGTTAAAAGCGTCTGCATCGGCGATTTCGATTTCGGCTTCTGCAAAGGGTGCAGGACCTGCCATCGGACCGCAAAATGCGTCCTTAACGACGACGTTGACAAAATTATGGAGGATTTCGAGCGTGCGGACGTCATCGTTTCGGTTTCGCCGTCCTATTGGGCGGATATCCCGGGGCAGTTCAAGGCGTTTATCGACAGGTGTACGCCGTGGTGCAACACTCACGAGCCCCACGCGGAATTGAGCCCGGGCAAGAAAGGCTTTGTCATAGCGCTGAGAACGGGAGCAAGCATGCGGGAATGCCTGCGGATCTTTGAGAGTATAGAGCATTTCTACGGGCACTTGGAGATAGAGTGCCGCGGCAGGCTGGGGCTGTGCTCAATAGAAAATAAAGAGGACTTGGAACCGCGAAAAAATGAGATCACAGAATTTTGCAAAAAGATATGACAGCCCGGGCGATAATTAACTCACGAAATTAAAAATAAATAACGTATCAACATAAATTAAGGCGCGGGCGCGCCCCGATAACAAGGAGGTCAACATGAAATCTATTCTTTTGATAGGCGTGGGCAGGTTCGGCAGGCACATCGCCGACACCCTGAACAAGCTCGGCCACGAGGTCATGGCGGTCGACAACAGCGAGGAGCGGATAAATTCGGTCCTCGGCATCGTCACCAGCGCGCAGATAGGCGATTCGACGAACAAGCAGTTCTTGCGCTCGCTCGGGGTCGACAATTTCGACGCCTGCATAGTCACCATCGGCGACGACTTCCAGAGCTCGCTCGAAACGACGTCGCTTCTGAAGGAGCTCGGCGCGAAAACGGTCATCTCCCGCGCTTCGAGGGGCGTTCAGGAGAAATTTTTGCTGAGAAACGGCGCCGACCGGGTGGTGTACCCCGAAAAGCAGCTTGCGGCATGGACGGCGATACGCTGCACCTCGGATCATATCCTCGATTATATCGAGCTCGACGGCGATATTGATATCTTCGAGCTGCAGATCCCCGACGACTGGGACGGCCGGACGGTAATTGATCTCGATATCCGCAAGAAGCACGGCATAAATATCCTCGCCGTGCGCGAAAACGGCGTCCTCAATATGCGCATCGGCCCGGATACTGTGCTCAAGAAGGAAAATTCGATACTGGTGCTGGCGACCGTTAAGGCAGTGCAGAAGTGCTTTAGGATTTAGGGGGAAAATAAAGATAAGAGGCTTGAGCGACTTTCTGCCGGGAGGCAGGGGGCTTGGGTCTCTTTTTTGGGGGTAAGAGGACGGGAAATTATTTCTGCTGGGGGGGTAAAGTGCGAAGTCTAAAAGGGGTTGCTCCGTTTTTTCTCAAAAAGAGGGCGAAATTCCCTTATTCTCCCCCTCCCCACCCCAAACAAAAAAGCGGAGCCCCCACTCCGCTTTTCTTAATTCACTTATTTACCTTCGCTATCCAGTCGCCCGGCGCTCTCCCCGCCATCTCAATCCTCAAACGAATCCGGGAATGCGTTCTTCGCCTTATACCTCTTGGTCGCGTTATCGTTCACGGTGACGGTATACTTCGCGAGCTCGGTATTGATGAGTGCGGTGAAATCGCTGTCGAAAAGCTCCTGCATGATCGAGTCGCGGTAGCTGTCGTAAAGGTCGGTCCTCTCACGGACGTCAAGCCTTTGGACGACATAGAAGCAGGTGTCGTCCTGGATCACCGCGAAATCGCCCTCGTTGACCGTCGTGAAGACGTAGTTGACAAACTTCTCGGTCGGATAGGTCGAATCCTTCGAGAGAATGTTTTCGTGAGGATACTCCTCCTCGGCCTCGGCCTCATTGCTGTCCTCCGTCTCCTCGGTCTCCTCCGGCTCCGCCTCGTCGGTATCGGCGTCTTCGTCGGTCTCGTCTGCTTCCTCGTCGGCTTCCTCGGCAGCCAGCTCCTCGTTGTGACGGTCGATAAGCTCGTCCATCGGAGTCCCCGCCTTCGCCTCTTCAAGATACGAATTCGCAAGCTCTAACTGCTCGTTCTTTCTCGCCTCGTCGACCGCGTCGTCAACGCTGTCCGCGAAGGTGAAGGTCATATATTTGACCCTCGCGTAGTTGTCCGCGAAGTAGTCGGTGATCTCCTCCTCGGTGGTGCCGTTTTTGCCGCCGACCTCATAGTAGGCGTCGAACACTCTGGTCTCCTTGATCTTCGACTCCAAAGCGAGCTTAACCGACTCCTTGCCGATGCCTATTTTCTCGAAGCTCTCGCTGCCCGAGGACCAAGCCGAGTTGAGCTGGCTCTCGACAAGGGCCTTTTCGTCGTCGGTAAGGCTTAACCCAAGGTCGGTGAACAGCTTGTCCACGACGGTGACCTGCTTGCACATATCGAGCGCGTAGGAGTTGATGTATTCCTCGACCGTCTGGCCGTTTTCCATCTCCGCTTCAAACAGGGTCGGGTCGACGTAGCCCATGTTGTAATAGTAGATATAGGGGTAGAAATAGGTTTCGCTGTCCTGCTGGGCGAGCTGATATATCGCGTCGCCGTAGCCCTCCATCTGGTAATAGATGTAAAGCCCCGAGGGAATGCTGTTTCCGTCGACCTCGCATATCCACCTCGTATCGCCGCAGCCCGCAAGCGACAGGACCATTACCGCGGCGAAAAGCACCGCCAAAAGCTTTCTGAATCTGAACATTTCTATTCCTCGTTTCAAATACGTTATTATCGCCATATTCGGCATACCTTATAATTATATCATATGAGCGACCTTTTTGCAAGGGTTTTCGCAAATTTTTTTATCCCTCATATTCGGTGACGTAAACGTGCTCGAAGATTATATCCTCCGCGGGCTGGGTGCTTTCGAGCGCGTCGGCGGCCATTATGCTCTCGAACACGTCGAGCCCGTCGAACACCTGCGCGAAAACGGTGTATTTCATCGAAAAGTTCGGGATCCCTCCCTTTTCCGCGAAAACTCCGCCGAGCTCCTCGCCGTAGGCCCGCTTCAGCGCTTCCTCGTCCATATATGCCGAGTTCACGACAGTAACGTCGTTGATCAGAATAAAGCTCGACCCCGCGTATTTCGTCCCGAACCCGCCGCCGGTGTATGAGCATATCGAGCCCTTTATCGGCCACAGGTTGTCCGAAACCTCGGCCTTAAGGCGGGTCATGTCGCTGTCGGCGCCCATGTCCCCCTCCGGGTCGGCGGCTTTTGTTCCCCCGAGGGCGTATGCACCGTCCACAAGCGCGCAGACATACGTCCCGTCGTAATATCCGCTGTCGCAGAGCGAGCAGAAATAGCGGTAATATTCCGGCGTTTCATCGGGATAAAGCGCCGCGCGGAACGTCCCGAGGTTCGTCTCAAAAACGGCGATCGGGTCGCCCTTTTCCGGGGCTTCAAGCTGTATAAAGTCGATGTCGTCGGGGATCCCCCGCTGCTTTCCGCCCGAAACCCAGATAAAAAACACGAAAATGATTATCACGAATATCGCGACCAGCGATATCCCGAGATACCTTTTGAACGCGACGCTTTTGAGCGGGTTCACCTTGTGGGGGTTGCTGTATTCTTCCATAATTATCCTTTCCTGACCTTTGTGCCCTCGCGCGTCTCCTCGACGATATACCCCATCGAGGCTATTTTTGCGCGAATTTCGTCCGCGAGCGCGAAGTTTTTCTCCTTCCGGGCGGCCTTGCGCTGCTCCAAAAGCTCCGAGATCTCGGCGGGGATATCCTCCTCCCCCGCGTTAGCTTTAAGCTTCTCGGCGGCGCTTAAAAGACCGAGCGACAGAACCGAGTCAAACTCCTTAATAAGCTTAAGCTTTCCCGTGCCCGAGAGGTCGCTTTTCAAAACGTCATAGAGCGCCGTCACCGCGAGCGAGGTGTTGAGGTCGTTATCCATCGCGGCCTTGAACTGCGCCTTAAGAGCCGCATATTTTTCAGCGTCTATCTCGCCCGAATCCTCGATCTGCGCTATTTTTTGCAGCAGCTTCTGATACGCCGAGGCGGCGTTGTCAAGGTTTTCATAGCTGAAAACGAGCGAGCGGCGATAGTGCGACTGTAAGCAGAAGAACCGATACGCCAGCGGGTCGTAGCCCTTTTGCTCCAAAAGCGAGACGGTCAGGAATTCGCCCTTTGATTTCGACATCTTCCCCGAATCGGTGTTGAGGTGGTGAACGTGGAACCACTGCGGGCACCACGGGTGGCCGAGGTAGCTCTCCGACTGCGCGATCTCGTTGGTGTGGTGCGGGAAGGCGTTGTCTATCCCGCCGCAGTGCAGGTCGAGATATTCGCCGTTATTTTTCATCGAAATGCAGGAGCACTCGATGTGCCAGCCGGGGTAGCCCACTCCCCATGGGGAGTCCCATTTCAGCTCCTGATCCTCGAATTTCGACTTCGTGAACCATAAGACGAAGTCGGTCTTGTTTTTCTTGTTGCCGTCCGCCTCGACGCCCTCGCGAACGCCGACGGCGAGATCCTCCTCCGAAAAATCGTTAAACACATAATATTTTTCGAGCTTCGAGGTGTCGAAATAGATGTTCCCGCCCGCCTCATAGGCATAACCCTTTTCGATGAGCGCCGAGATGACCTTTATGAACTCGCCGATATAGCTCGTCGCGGGGACTATCACGTCGGGGCGCTTGATGTTCAGCTTTTCGCAGTCCTTAAAAAACGCGTCGGTGTAAAATTTCGCGATCTCCATGACCGTCTTGTGCTCTCTCTTCGCGCCCTTGAGCATCTTGTCGTCGCCGGTGTCGCCGTCCGAGGTCAGGTGTCCCACGTCGGTGATGTTCATGACCCGATTGACGTCGTATCCGTCGTATCTCAGGTATTTTTCCAGCACGTCCTCCATGATATAGGAGCGCAGGTTGCCTATGTGCGCGTAGTGATAGACCGTCGGCCCGCAGGTATACATCTCGACCCTGCCGGGGGTATGGGTCTTAAATTCGTCCTTTGCGCGGGTGAGGCTGTTATACAGGTTCATATTTTATCTCCTTTACTTTTTTCAAGGTCCTCTATCTTCGCTTCAAGCTCCTCTATCCTCGCCCTCTGGCGGCAGAGCTCCTGTGAAACGGGGTCGGGAATGTGTATCTGGTCGAGGTCCAAGTTCACCCGGACTCCGTTCTGCCTTACCACCCTTGCGGGCACGCCCACTGCGGTAGAATTGGGCGGCACCGCGTCCAGGACTACGGCGTTCGCGGCGATCTTTGCGTTGTCGCCGACCTTAAACGGCCCCAACACCTTCGCACCGCAGCCGACCATGACGTTGTTCCCGAGGGTCGGGTGGCGCTTGCCCTTGCCCTTTCCCGTGCCTCCCAAGGTCACGCCCTGATACAAAACGCAGTCGTCTCCTATCTCGGCCGTCTCGCCGATGACCACCCCCGCTCCGTGGTCGATAAACAGGCGCTTTCCGATCTTCGCCCCGGGGTGAATCTCGATCCCGGTGATGAATTTCCCGAGCTGCGAAAGCGCCCTCGCGGCGGTCTTGTATTGGTTGATGTAGAGCCTGTGCGCGACGCGGTAGATCATCATGGCGTGAACGCCCGAGTATGTCAGCAAGATCTCGAGCGAGGAGCGCGCCGCGGGGTCTCGCTGTTTGACAAACTCCACCTCCGAGCTTATCCTTGAGCATATATCCTTAAATGTCATAAAAAGCCTTCTTTCGATAAAAAAAGCCCCTCTGCCCCTCTCGGGCGCAAAGAGGCGTATAAACGCGGTCCCACTCTTTCTTATCACTCAACGGCCTTAACGCGGCCATACGCGGCGGGGTTGCCCGTCGGGCTCGCGGGCGCACTTCGCAGGGGCGTTTCAGCGTGTTCTCACCGTCTCACGCTCTCTGAATGAAACCCGTCATGTTACTTTTCCCGTTCAAAGCCTTTGGCATGATACATTTTATTATATGCGCTTTCGGGGGAGGCGCGACGGTCTCCCGAAAAATTATTTTGTGCCGAAGATCCTGTCGCCCGCGTCGCCGAGGCCGGGGACGATATAGGCGTTTTCGTTGAGGCGCTCGTCGACGTTTCCGCAGTAAACCTCAACGTCGGGGTGAGCCTCGGTAAGGGCCTTGATACCCTCCGGCGCGGCGATGATCGACATGAACTTGATGTTCTTGCCGCCTCTTTTCTTGATGAGGGTGATGGCGTCGACCGCCGAACCGCCGGTCGCGAGCATGGGGTCCAAAACTATAATGAGCCGCTCGTCGATGTTCTCGGGGAGCTTGCAGTAATATTCGTGGGGGATGTGGGTGGTCTCGTCGCGGTACATGCCGATGTGGCCGACCTTGGCGGACGGGACGAGCGCCAGAATGCCGTTCACCATGCCGAGCCCCGCGCGGAGGATGGGGACGATGGCGAGCTTTTTGCCGGAAACGGTGGGCTGGACCGTCTTGCATATCGGGGTCTCGATCTCGACCGTATCGAGCGGCAGGTCGCGCAGCGCCTCATAGCCCATGAGGGTCGCTATCTCCTCGATGAGGGTGCGGAAGTCCTTTGTGCCGGTGTTTTTGTCCCGAAGAAGGGTTATCTTGTGCTTTATCAGCGGGTGATCGAAAATCGTGACATTTTGCATGGCAATTCTCCTCGTATAATAAGATTTGCAGAAAGTTTTAAGTGCATCTGCATAGCACACTTGGATTTAGGTCA
>CANQLR010000013.1 GCA_947624745.1 uncultured Clostridia bacterium
TTTGCCCGAACAAGGTAAACCTTCCACTATTATAAGCCTGTGCATAACATCATACCTCCCTAAATTCCGATTTATCACCCATGCCGTCATATCGTCAAGAACCTTTTCCGCCTGCTTTTTGCACATAATATCCGCCCCGTTCACTCGTTGCAGACCCTTATTATCGCCTCCGCGAATATCTTCGCATTTTCGGCGAGCGCCGCGACGTCGATAAACTCGTCCGCCCCGTGGATGCGGTTGTCGACCCCCTCGACCTCGCACCCGAACGCCACCCCGCCGGGTATCCCGTGGACGTACGTCCCCCCGCCGATGGCGATGGGCTCGCCCTCCTTGCCGGTGACCTCGCGATAGGCCGCCAAAAGCTCCCTCACGAACGGGCTGTCCGCCGAAACGCTGTGCGGCTCTGACCCGTCGATGTCGGGCGTAAAACCTATATCCGAAAGCGTTTTCCCGAGCTTTTCCCGGACCTCCCCCACGCTCCCGCAGATCGGGAACCTGATGTCGATCCCGCCCTCAAGGCTCTTCCCGTCATAGTCAAGAATGCTCAAAACCAGCGTCAGCGCGCCCGAGACCTCGTCTCTCATTACGACCCCGGCGTGCTCCCCGTCCGTCTCGCAGTAGGGAAACGCCCTGTCGAGCCCCAAAATAAGCCCCTTTGCGGGCTGATCGAGCGGCAAAAGGCTCAGCACCTTAATCAAAGCCGTCAGCGCGTTGTCCCCCGTCTCCGGGGTCGAGGCGTGGGCGCTGCTCCCCACGGCGGCGATCCTGATCCCGCCGTTTTCCTCGGTCAGATCAAACTTCACCGAGCCCCCGACCTTTTCTATCGCGCTCTCAACGTCCTCGCGGCTTATCCCCGCGACTGCCGCCTCGGCCGAGGCAGGCACCGCGTTCAGGGTTATCCCCCCGTGGAGCGCCAAAAGCTTTTCCGAGCGGCACTCCGCCCCGAACCTTGCGCCGATATGCCCCTTTTCGATGTTTATGAGCGGATAGCTCGCGTCCGGCGTAAAGAGCCACTGCGGCAGCTCCCGCTTTTTGCGGTAATACGCGATATCCGACGAGCCGCATTCCTCGTCGGTGCCCATGATGAGCCTCACCCCGCGCTTCAGCGGAACCTTAAGCTCCTTAAGCGCCTTTAGGGCGTACATCACCGACACCGCGGGCCCTTTGTCGTCCATCGCCCCTCTGCCAAAGAGCCTTCCGCCCTCGCCCTCGGCCTTAAAGGGGTCTTTTGTCCAGCCTCCTCCGGCCGCGACCACGTCAAGATGCGCCAAAATTCCCAGAACCGGGTCCTCGCCCAAGCTCGCCGAGCCGGCGTAACCGTCCACGTTTTCCGTTACGAGCCCGAAGCTCTTGCATATCTCGAGCGCCCTGTCGAGGCACTCTCTCGCGGCCTTTCCGAACGGCGCGCCCTCCGCGGGCTCTCCCCGAACGCTCGGGAACGAGATCAGCTCCCCGAGGGTTTTCACCATCTCCGGCGTCATTTCGTCGATATACTTAAACAGTTTAGCGTTATCCATATTATCCCTGCTTTCTTATCAGTATCATTCCCGATATCGGCGGCACGATCAAGCCCTCGCAGTATGTCGCCATCGGCTTTTCCGAGCAAACTATGTCGCTGACGTGAAGGAGCCACTCCCCGTCCGGCAGCATTATCATCTTCGCCCGAGGTATCGGGTTCACAAGTATCAGAACGTCCTCCGTCCCTGTGCGAAGCCTTAAAGCGATGGTCCCGTCCGGCGAGGATATGACCTCCGCCGCCGAATTTATCTCATCAAAGCTCCTCTGCCTGAAAGCCGGGTGAGCCTTTCTGAACGCTATGAGCCCCCGGCAGTAGTCCGACTCTCTTTTATTCACGTCGAGCATATGCCACTTAATTGAATTAACTATGTCCGGCGAGCGGTAGGAGTTGTGGTCGAACCTGTGCTCCCCGAGGGGCTTGGAGCGCAAAAAGTCCTGTCCGCCGTGCAAAAAGGGTATCCCCTGCGCCATAAGCACCAAAAACATCGCGAGGCGGGACATCTTCTTTCTGTCCTCCTCCGAGCAGCCCGCGACCGACACCGAGAGCTTATCCCACAGCGTCAGGTTGTCGTGAGCCTCGCAGTAATTCACCGTCTGATCCGGCGTGACCGCCCAGCCCGCGTGCCCCAAAAGCCCGCTTATAACGGTCTGGCGGAAGTGGAAATTCCCGCTGATATATCCGAGCCCCTCGTCGGTGAAGTTGTCCCCCTTGATGGCGTCCCGGAACCCGTCGTTGAAGTAACCCACCCCCGGCGTTCTCCCGGCGTTATACAAAAGCGCCGAAATGTCGTTCGGAAGCGCGGTGTGTCCGCCCGTCCAGCCCTCGCCGTAAATTATCGCCGAGGGATTTATCTTTTTGAGCTCCGACCTTATCCCGTTCACGGTGTCTATATCAAGTATCCCCATCAGGTCGAACCTGAACCCGTCGATCCTGTACTCTTTCGCCCACCAGAGCACCGAGTCGGTGATGTATTTTCTCACCATCGCCCGCTCCGAAGCTATCTCGTTCCCGCAGCCCGAGCCGTTCGAGTATCCTCCCCGCTCGTCCTGCCGATAGTAATACCCCGGGAAAGCCTTCGAGAAGTTCGAGTCCTCCGTTCTTCCGGTGTGATTATACACCACGTCCATGACGACCCCGATATTCTCGCGGTGCAGCGCCTGCACCAGCTTTTTCATCTCGTTTATCCGCCGCTCCGGCTTGTACGGCTCTCTCGACATCGAACCGTCCGGGACGTTGTAGTTCATCGGGTTGTAGCCCCAGTTATACTCGGATTTTGGGTCGTTCTCGTCGACCCCCTCGAAGTCGAACACCGGCATGAGCTGAACGTGCGTGACCCCGAGCCGCTTCAAATGCCCGAGGCAGGTCGCCTGCCCCGACGGCAGCCGCGAATAGCTGTCGTAAAAGCTCGCGTACATTCCCCTCGCGCTCGGCGCTATCTGGGACGACTGATCCGCCGAAAAATCCCTCACCGAAAGCTCGTAAATGACCGCGTCGACGGGGCTGTCGAGCTTGACGTAGCACTCCTTATCCCAGCCGAAGGGGTCGGTCTTTCTCATGTCGGCGATATACCCCCTGCACCCGTTCACCCCGAGCGCTGTGGCGTAGATGTCCACCCCCTCCTCGGTCTTTCCCGAGTAGGTATAGGCGTAGGTGTAGTACATTCCTTCGAGCCTCTGGGGATAAACGAATCTCCAGACCCCGTCGCCGGAAAGCTTAAGGGGTATCGTCTCGCAGGGCTCCCCCTCCTGTCCCGCGTAAAGCCGAAGCTCGACCGCCTCGGCGCAGGGCGCCCACACCGCAAAGGCGGTGCTCCCCTCCGAAAGCTCCACCCCGAGGCTCCCCGAATAGCTGTAATCTCTGTCAATATCAGTAAAGTCCATGCGAACGCTCCTATGTCAATGGCCGCGGCAAGCCTGCCGCGAAACGGCTGCTCATATATTATATAATAGTTTTTTTGATTTTTCAATAGGTGTTTCGCCGTAATTTTGAATTTTCAGTTGATTATTTTCCGTATTTATGTTAAAATAAGGTCAAAGAATATTTTTTCGGAGGAAATTTTTATGAATACCTATCTTCCCACCGGCGATAATTTCAGACTTATAGGACGCGTCGATACCGAAAAAGGCGCCTGCCTGACATGGCCGGGCGCGGCGGTGTATTTCAGGTTCCGCGGCCCTTATCTTAAGGTCTTTTGGGAGAACGAAAACTTCGGCGCTCCCTCGATCTTGGGCGCTGTCGTCGACGGAAAGGAAATGCAGTTCCCGATCGGCGGAAGCGGCTCGGGCAGCACCGTAATATGTGAAAACGCCGGCGAAGGCGCTCACGAAGCCCTCATCTATAAGCGCATGGAGGGGCATTTCATCACCCTCACTTCAATTGAAACCGAGGGGATAGAGCCCCTGCCCGAGCCTCCCAAAAAGCGTATCGAGGTCTACGGCGACAGCGTTTCGGCGGGCTCGGTCGTCGACTGCGAGGAGTACGCCGGCAAGCCCGACCCCGAGCACAACGGACAGTTCGACAACGCCTACCACGCCTACCCTCAGATACTCGCCCGCGAGCTCCCGGCGCAGGTCTATGACACCTCGCAGGGCGGCATCTCGATATTCGACGGCACGGGCTGGTTTGAAATGCCGAAGACAAGGGGGATGGAGTCCTGCTTCGACAAGTGCCGCTACTCGTCCTACCGCCCGCAGAGCGACTGGGACTTCCGCTTTAAGCCGCACGTCATAATCTTCGCCATCGGACAGAACGACTCGAGCCCCGACCCCGACGTCCTCAAAAAGCCGGAAAAGCGGGAAGCTTGGCTCAAAAAGTATGTCGAGATCATCATGGCGGTGCGGTCGCACTCCCCCAAGGCAGCGGTAGTCCTGGCGCTGACGGTGCTCTGCCACGACCCGGAGTGGGACGAGGCCATGGACGAAATTAAGGCGCGCCTCGGCGGCGAGGAAAACGGGGTCTATCACTTCATGTATACCCGCTGCGGCAAGGCCACCCCCGGCCACCCGCGCTATTCGGAGCAAAAGGAAATGGCCGCCGAAATGAAGGATTTCTTAAACTCCCTCCCCGCCTCCACTTGGGAAGATTAACTACATAAATCATCGCCGAAGGCGACACCTTGAAACTCTATCTTCTATCCTCTATCCTCTATCTTCTAAAGCGCGGGCACGCGCTTTAGTGCGCGCCTGTAACCGTTTTTTAATAATTTTTACCCTTTTCAAACTCAAAAAAGTGTGCTATAATTAGCCTATGGAACATAAAATCTCTTTTTTCGGGTGATCTGATGCATAAAAAACTACTCTGCGCGATAATTACGGCTGTTTTTGCGGCGATAATGCTCGTTCAGCCGCTCGGCGCAATAAGCTTCGACCCCGGCTTCGATATCTGGTCGGAGGCGGTATATCTTTACAATTTAGACACTCACGAGGCGGTGTTCACGCGCAATCCCGACGAGCGGCTCACCCCCGCCTCCCTCACGAAAATAATGACCTGCGTTCTTGTTCTCGAGCAGTTCAGCGACGATATTTCCGCGCTCTCCACCACCTATTGGTCGGGCGGATACGAGTGCTTCGACGAGCTATATCTGACCGGCGCCTCGACCGCGGATATCCGCAACGGCGAGAAGGTCTCGGTCAAGGACCTGCTTTACGCGCTTATGCTCCGGTCGGCCTGCGAGGCCGCGAATATCCTCGCCGTAAACGTCGCGGGGAGCCTTTCGGGATTCGCCGACATGATGAACCTTAAAGCCAAGCAGTTAGGCATGGAAAACACCCATTATACCAACGCTCACGGGCTTTTCTGGCAGGATCACTACTCGACTGCGCACGACATCGCGATACTCATCGAATACGCCATGAGCCTGCCGATGTTCACCGAAATTGCCTGCTCGGCGACCTATGAAATGGCCGAGACGTCATATCACGAGGCAAGGACCATCAGCCACACGAATTCGATGATGTTCAAGGGTAGCGACTACTACTATGAGTACGTCAAAGGCCTTAAAACAGGCACTTTGGACGAGTCGGGAAGGTGCTTGGCGTCGCTCGCTTATAAGGACGGCTACAGTTATCTCCTCGTGACCCTGAACGCCCCCCAGTACGACGAAAACGGCAACTCGGTCATGTATAACATGATCGACCACAAAAACATCTATGAATGGGCGTTTTCGAGCTTTGAATACACCACTTTGATAGCCGGGACGGAGGAGATCGCCGAGGTGCCGGTGGAGTACGGGGAGGGCGTAGACTACGTTATTGTGCGGCCTGCGGAGGAATTTTCAAGGATCTGGAATAAAAACGTCCCCGCGGACAGCCTGCACCGCGTTATCGACCTTAAGCCGAACGTCATCGCGCCGGTGAAGCAGGGCGAGGTCCTCGGGAGCATGGAGCTGAGCTACGGCGGCGAGACCATGGCCGTGATCGACCTTGTCGCGACCGCAAACGTCGCAAGATCCGAGCAAAAGGAGCTTTTGGCGGTGGCGCAGAGCTTCATCGGGTCGGAGGATTTCTTTAACGCAGCTAAGTATTCCGCCGCATTTTTTCTTGTCTATACTATACTCATAATTATCCTAAAAATTGTCATTCACCGTTCCAACAAAAAGCGGGCGAAGCAGTACACGCCGGGTCAGGGGAAGAGAAACGTCGACAAGTGGTAGACAGTTTTTGGAAGATTTTTTTGGGGGTAAGGCTCCGAGGCGGCAAAGGGGCAAATGTGAACGAAGTGTTAAATCAGACGGTTTTGGGGGCGTTTAGAAACATTTAAAATACAATTTTGTAACATAATCGAAACAATTCCCGTCTGGGGCAAATGGGCGGGATTTTTGTTGGATTTTGGGGGAGGCCTGATTGTGGCTAACCTATAGTGATGACTTTGAAAATAGGGATTTCTCCCGTTGCGGCACGCTTCCAAAAGGCACTATCCCTCAACCTTGCGCCCTTTTAATAAAATCCCACCGTACCCTTTTCCCTTGCTTCCTCCCCTTGATTTTTCCCTCAACCTGTGCTATAATGGCCTAAAACCACAAAAATCACGCGGAGGATAAAATGGTACTCATTGACGAACTTAAACAGCGCCTGGCCGAGGCTGCCCCGAAGGTGAAGGAGCTCCACTCGGTCCTTAACATCGACGCGGCCGCCGAGGAGATCGAGCAGCTCCACTTAAAGGCCGCAGAACCGGGCTTTTGGGACGACGCCGAGAAGTCGCAGAAGATACTTCAGCGCACTAAATCTCTTGAAAATAATGTCGAGGACGACCGGCGGCTCAACACGGCTCTTGACGACATCGCGACTCTCATCGAGATGTACGGCGAGGAGCCCGACGACTCGATCTTAGACGACATCAAGAAAGAGCTTGACAGGCTTGAGCAAAAGGTCGACAGCCTCACCTTAAAGACCCTTCTGAAGGGCGAATACGACTCCTCCAACGCCATTCTGAGCTTCCATGCGGGCGCGGGCGGCACCGAGGCGCAGGACTGGACAGAAATGCTCCTAAGAATGTATATCCGTTGGGGTGAGGCGCACGGCTACAAGGTCTCGGTGCTCGACACCCTCGACGGCGGCGACGCGGGCATAAAATCCGCCTCTATGATCATTGAGGGGGAGAATGCCTACGGCTATTTAAAGAGCGAAAGCGGCATTCACCGGCTCGTGAGAATTTCCCCCTTCGACGCGTCCGGCTCACGGCATACCTCATTCTCGGCAGTCGAGGTAATGCCCGAAATTGAAGCGGATATGAGCGTCGATATACGTCCCGAGGACATCAAAATGGACGTTTTCCGCTCATCGGGCGCGGGCGGCCAGCACATCAACAAAACCTCCTCGGCGGTAAGACTCACCCACCTGCCGACGGGCATCGTGACCTCCTGCCAGACCCAGAGAAGCCAGGCGCAGAACCGCGACTACGCCATGAAAATGCTTGTGGCAAAGCTTGTCGAGATCAAGGAGAGGGAGCACCTGTCCAAAATTGAGGACATTAAAGGTGTTCAGAAGGAGATCGCGTGGGGGTCGCAGATCCGGTCGTATGTGTTCATGCCGTATACGCTCGTGAAGGACCACCGGACGGGTTACGAGGACGGCAACGTGCACGCGGTCATGGACGGCGAGCTGGACGGGTTCATCAACGCGTACCTCAAGGCGCTCGCAAACGGGGAGATCCAGAAATAGTTTCTTAACACTTTCGCAACAGTTTCGTAACGACTTAATATTTTATTTACACTTATGTAACAGTTTTGAAACATGTTGAAAAGCTGTTGAAAGCGAGGCGGTTTTGGGGGAGCAAAGCCCGAGCGGAGGGGCGAGGAAAGCAAAATTGAGAGGACGAAGGACGGAAAAAGCTGCGGGGCGGCTTTTTTCTTTTTGGGGAGGTTTGGGGGTGATGCGGGGGCGAAGCCCGTGGTGCGCGCTTCGCGCGCACCCGCCGGCCGCACGAAGTGCGGCGGGCATGACGGCAATTCCATTGCCGCCCGGGCTTCGCCCATGCGTGTCTACCGCTTTGCCTCCTTAATGCAGCAAAGTGCAGACCCGCACAAGTTGGGGCACAAGTCTTGTGCGCTTTTGGAGGGTGCATGAGGAGGCAGTGACCGGGGGCGAAGCCCCGAGGCGCCCGAAGGGCGCCTGAGCCAAATCCGCTTGCGGATTTGGCTCGGCGGCAGCGGAGCTGCCGCCCGGGGCTTCGCCGCGCGGGGTCTGCACTTTGATGCGGTGAGGCAGGAAGGCGCGGGGGCAAAGCCCCCGCCGGCCACGGAGTGGCCGGCGTGCCGGGAGGCAAAGCCTCCCGGCCGCGCGGAGCGAAGCTCCGCGCATGGGGCTTTGCCCTGCCGGAGGAGCAGAAGACAGAGGTCAGAGGGCAGAGTGGCGGGAAACAACTTGGGCGCAACGCCGCCCCCTCCCGGCGGGAGGGGGCTTGCACCCGGTCATAATTCTGCTCAAGCCTTGGCAGGGGGTGGGGCTTAAAATAGCATGAGCTCGCTTGCGAGCGAATACCTTATGATGGCTGATGAGGGATCATAACGAAATTCGGTAATGCGCAGTCTGTGCGTGGGCGAAGCCCCCCGCGGCAGCTTCGCTGCCGCTTGCCCGCCGTGCGGAGCACGGCGGGCGTGTGCGCGCGGAGCGCGCGCCCGGGGCTTCGCCCTACCCCGCGTACCTCTTCGCCCCCTCCCGGAACACACCCCGCCTTATCCCACGCGCCGCAAGCGTCGCCGGCAGGCTCAGCAGCAGCCACAGCCCGCTGAACGGCAGGCAGATCTGCCCCCAGAGGTTCAGCGGCAGGTCTGCGTAGTCCCAGACGTTTAACCTCATAAACTGATTGATGATTATGCCCGAGGTCAGCTCGCTCAGCGTTATTATCGCTGCGTTCAGCGGCGCTTGCAGGAAAATATTCCCGCCGAATATCCTCGCCTCGTCCGCAAGATAGATCATGAAAAAGCAAAATCCACCGACCACGAACATCGAAATGTGCGTTTCGCCCCGCCAGCAAAGCTCGACTATGCCGTAAGCGAGCCCGCCGAATACATAAACTGTAAGATATTTTAAAATTTTCATGCACATTCCCCCTTTTATTACGTCATGAGTATTGGCGCGCGCGCCGAAAAAATTCATATTTTCGGCGAAATTTCAGTGATTTTCCGCCATTTTTCTGTTGACAACCGCCCGAATTTGTGCTATAGTTTTCTAAAGGCGTTTTATGGGGAGTGAATGCCCGGAAGGCTCCTAAAAGAGAGGCGGGAAAGGTGAAAGCCGCCGGAGCGGACCGCGTTTTCTGTCGCCCCAAAGCCGGGAGGAAGAAAGGCTCGCCCGATTAGACCCTCCCCGTCTTAGCGCGTTAAGCTTTTTAAGTGGGAAGATCAAGGCCGGAATCAGCGGATATCCTCCTGTGAGAGTTCTATCCTCTAACCTTCTATCCTCTATCTTCTAATTTGAGTGGTACCGCGGGAAAATTCTCGTCTCAAAGCGAAACTTTGGGGCGATTTTTTATCGCTCCGATAATATTGAAAAGAGGTAGTGCAATGAAAAAACAGCTCGAAAAGCTCTATGAGCCGAAGGCCGTCGAGGACCGTATCTACAAATACTGGACCGACGGAAACTATTTTCACGCAAGGGTGAACCCCGACAAAAAGCCCTACACCATCGTGATACCGCCGCCGAACATCACAGGGCAGCTTCACATGGGTCATGCGCTCGACGAAACGCTCCAGGATATCCTTATAAGGTATAAGAGAATGTCCGGGTTCGAGACGCTGTGGCTCCCGGGGACGGATCACGCCTCCATCGCGACCGAAGCGAAGATAGTCGCGCAGATGAAGTCGGAAGGGCTCACAAAGGACGATCTCGGCAGGGACGGTTTTTTGGAGAGAGCCTGGGCGTGGAGAGAAAAATACGGCTCGACGATTATCAATCAGCTTAAGAAATTGGGCTCCTCCTGCGACTGGGAGAGAGAGCGCTTCACGATGGACGAGGGCTGCTCGAAGGCGGTCAAAGAGGTCTTCGTGAGGTACTACGAAAAGGGCCTTATCTACCGCGGCGAGCGCATCATAAACTGGTGCCCTCACTGCCTCACCTCCATCTCCAACGCCGAGGTCAACTATGAGGAGCAGGCGGGTCACTTCTGGCACCTGCGCTATCCCCTGACCGACGGCTCGGGCTGGCTCGAGCTCGCGACGACAAGACCCGAGACCCTCCTCGGCGATACCGCCGTCGCGGTCAACCCGAAGGACGAAAGATACAAAAAGTACGTCGGAAAGACGGTCACACTGCCGCTCGTCGGGCGGGAGATCCCCGTCGTCGCGGACAGCTATGTCGACATGGAATTCGGAACCGGCGTCGTGAAGATCACCCCGGCGCACGACCCGAACGACTTTGAGGTCGGCGCGCGGCACGACCTGCCGGTCATCAACGTCATGACCGACGACGCGAAGATCACCGAGGATTACCCGAAGTACGCCGGAATGGACAGATACGAGGCGAGAAAGGCGATCGTCGCCGATTTGGAGGCAGGCGGGTACCTCGTGAAGATCGAGGACTACTCGCACAGCGTAGGCACCTGCTACCGCTGCGGCACCACCATTGAGCCGAGGGTATCGCTCCAGTGGTTCGTGAAGATGGCCGAGCTCGCAAAGCCCGCTATCGAGGCGGTGCGCTCGGGAAAGATAAAATTCGTGCCCGAAAGGTTCGAGAAAAACTACTTCAACTGGATGGAGGATATCCGCGACTGGTGCGTTTCCCGCCAGCTTTGGTGGGGACACCGCATACCCGCGTTCTACTGCGACGACTGCGGCGAAACGGTCGTGACAAAAGAGGACAGCGCGGTCTGCCCGAAGTGCGGCAAAGTCATGAGGCAGGACCCCGACACCCTCGACACTTGGTTCAGCTCTGCTCTCTGGCCGTTTTCGACCCTCGGCTGGCCGGACAAGACCCCCGAGCTCGAATATTTCTATCCGACGAACACCCTCGTCACCGGCTGGGACATCATCACCTTCTGGGTGTCGAGAATGATAGTCGCGGGAATGGAGTTCATGAAGGAGCGCCCGTTCGAGACGGTCCTTATCCACGGGCTGATGCGCGACCCGAACGGCCTTAAGATGTCGAAATCGCTGGGCAACGGCATAGACCCGCTCGAGGTGATAGATCAGTTCGGCGCGGACGCGCTTCGGTTCATGGTCGCCTCCGGCACGTCGCCCGGAAACGACATGAGATATTCGGAGGAGAAGGTAAAGGCCTGCCGCAACTTCGCGAACAAGCTCTGGAACGCGACAAGATTTATCATGATGAACCTGCCGGAGGACTTCGAC
Organism: uncultured Clostridia bacterium; assembly: GCA_947624745.1. Lineage (GTDB taxonomy): Bacteria > Bacillota > Clostridia > Oscillospirales > Ruminococcaceae > Faeciplasma. The sequence goes on from CANQLR010000013.1 coordinate 11,304, forward strand.
GTTCCCGAAAGCCTCCCCGAAAGCCCCGCCGTCGAGGACAAATGGCTCGCCTCGAAGATAAACACCCTCGCCAAAGAGGTAAACGACAACCTTGAAAAGTTCGAGATAGGCGTTGCGGCGCAGAAGGTCTATGACTTTATCTGGGACGTATACTGCGACTGGTATATCGAGCTGACGAAGCCGAGGATAAACGCCGGCGGAAAGTCTGCCGAGGACGCACAGACGATGCTCGTATGGGCGATGGCGAGGATACTCAAGCTTCTGCACCCGTTCATGCCGTTCATCACCGAGGAGATCTGGCAGGCGCTCGACGGAAGCGGAAAGCCGCTAATGCTCGAAAACTTCCCGGTGTACGAGAAGTCCCTCGACTTCCCCGCCGAGGAGGAGGCTTTTGAGAAGATCATCGAGGCCATTCGCGCGATAAGAAACCGCCGCGCCGAGATGAACGTTCCGCCGTCGAAAAAGGCAGAGCTTTTCATCGAGACGGATATGCCGGAGGTCTTTGAAAAGGGCGTTATGTTCTTCGAGAGGCTCGCCTCGACCTCGGAGGCGTTCATAAATAAGCCTGCGCCGGAGGGGTCGCTTGTAATAGTTACCCCGTCGGCAAGGCTGTTCATACCTATGAACGAGCTGATTGACCGCGAAAAGGAGCTTGCGCGCCTCAACAAGGAAAAGGCCGCGGCGGAAAAGGACATCGCGATAATAAACGGGAAGCTTTCTAACGAAGGATTTGTCGCCAAAGCCCCGGCGCAGGTCGTCGAGGCCGAGCGCAACAAGCTTTCGGCGGCAAAGGACAAGCTCGAAAAGATAACACAGTCGTTAAAGGCGTTAAGCTGAAAAGTCAGGAGGTAATTTATGCGTAAGACCACGCCGCGACATCCGATCCTGATGTCTATAGCGGTACTTCTCATATTCTTCGTATCCATGCTGCTCGGGTCGGTGTTTATCGGCTTCGCTCCGCCGTTTTTCCGCCAAAACGGAGAGCTTCTGATGCAGTCGGTGGGCGAATCGGTAGTCTGCCTCGCGGGGATACTTTGCGCGGCGGCGTTCGGATATATCAGGGCGTTTTACAATACCGACAAATTCGGGACGGGCGTGGCCTGCTCGGCGTATCTTCTGATTGCCTACGCCTTCAGCGGCGTCGCCTCGCTTGCGCTTGAGTTTGAGGAGCACGGAAGCGGCGTTTTCGACAGGCTCCAGCCGTTCGGGAGGATAATGGTATGGCCTCTCGCGGTCCTTCTTATAGGCTTTGCCGAGGAGACATTCTTTAGGGGCGTCGTCGCGAACCTTTTCTTTGACAAGCACGGAAAGGACCCCGCGGGGGTCCGCACTGCGGCAATATACTCGGGGATAATGTTCGGCGCGGTGCACCTTACGAACATGGTATCCTCGGAGCCGAGCGGGGTCTTGGTTCAGGTCGCTTCGGTCACCTGCATAGGTATTGCGATGGCGGCGATATACTACCGCTGCCGGAACATCTGGGTGATGATACTTCTTCACGCCTTTATGGACTTCTGCGCCTGCGCGACGATAGGGCTGTTCGGGGGCTCGCTCTCGTCGGAGATAAGCGATTACAGCATAGTCTCCACGATAACGGCGGGGCTGCCGTATCTCATAGTCGCGGCGGTGCTCCTTAGAAAAAAAAAGGTCTGCGAGGTCCTTTGCAGCGACCCGAACGTCGCCGTAACCGCCCCGCAGATATCGCCCGGCGAGACGGTGATATCCATGGATATGCGCTCCTCGCCCGAGAGCAAAAAGTCGTTCAGGCGGGCGATAATCGTGTTTATCCTGTTCGAGGCCGTCTGCATCGCGGGGTCGTTTCTTCTGACCGATAACTTCAGGGACATGGTCGACGATCTGACCGGGGCGACGGTCTTGGAGTACGACACGGAGGAGGTCTATACCTCGGAGGACAGAACGGCAAGGGGCACCGAGCTCGATTTTGAGGTCGACAGGGGCGGAGACTACAAGGTCGTCCTTATAACCGAGCCGTCCGACTCGAACGTGAACATGGTGCTTCGGATAGAAAAGGACGGAGAGACCGTCTATGAGAGCGCATACGGCGGAAAGTGCACCGACACCTTCGGGGTGGAGCTCGGCGAGGGGACGTATAGGCTCTATCTCGTCTACGACTTCTCGGGGATAAAAAAGGAGCCGGTGGACTACAGGACCTCGGTGAAGATCACCGCGGATTAAAGGGGTAAGAGCATGGCAGAGCCGATTTTTACGGTAGAGGTCGATATAACCTCCTTCGATGGGGTAAGACAGGGGGAGCGGGGCGTGAACCTCATCGGATTTCGGGGGAGGGTCGATTCCCCGGTGTTCAGGGGCGAGACGTTCGGGACGGGGTATGACACGCAAAAATACTCGGAGGCGGGGTTTTCGCTCTCGGCGAGATACCTTTTAAAGGGCGTCGACGAAAACGGCGCGCCCTGCTCGGTGTTCATCGAAAACAACGGGCCGGACATGGCAAGCTGCGTGCCGGAGATCGTAACCGACAGCCCTGCTCTCGCGGCGTTTCTTGACGGAAAAAGCCTTCGGGCGGAGGTTTTGCCCCGCGACGGCGGAGTGAGCGTGAAAATATTCGGTTGAGAGGCAAAAATTAAAAAACGGTATTGAAAATCACGGGAAACTGTGATACAATAATTTTAACGGGGCGACCCGAAATCAGCGAAAAGGAGATCAAATATGTTAGACTGGTTAATCAATTTCGTCAACACCTATCTCGTCGACTTCGGCGTGAAGCTTATTATGGCGCTGCTCGTTCTGCTTATCGGGCTGAAGCTTGTTAAGTTCATTATCAAAAAGCTCGGCAAGAGCAAGGCGTTCGCAAAGATCGACAAGGGCGTGGGGAACCTCATTCTCTCGATACTTAAATTCGTCAGCAACGCGCTCGTCGTCATCATCGCGGTGCAGATCTTAGGCGTTCCCTCGGCGACCATCATCGCGGCGCTGGGCTCCTGCGGTCTGGCTGTCGGCCTTGCGCTCCAGGGCGGCCTCTCGAACATCGCGGGCGGGCTGATGATAATGCTCTTCAAGCCCTTCCAGTACGGCGATTACATCGTGACCGGCTCGGGCGAGGGCGTCGTCGAGGACATCGGCGTTTTCTACACAAAGCTCTGCACCGTCGACAACAAGCTCATCAGCATACCGAACTCGGCACTCTCCTCCTCGACCGTGACTAACCTTTCGGCCAAGCCGACAAGGGGCATCGAGGTGGACGTCGCGGTGCGCTATGACGCGGACATCGAGGTCGCAAGAAAGGCGCTTTTGGACTGCGCGGACAGCTGCCCGATGGTTCTTAAGGACCCGAAGCCGATCGTTTTCGTATCTGATCACGGCGACTGCGCGATGAAGCTGACCCTCAGGGTCACCGTGAACGGCTCGGACTACTGGCCGGCGCGCTGGGAGCTCATGCAGACGAGCGTCAAGGCTGTCTCAGACGCGGGCGTGGTCATTCCGTTCCCGCAGCTCGATGTGCATGTGGATAAGTAAGGAGAAGGCTGCATAAATAAAACGAGAAAAGGGCCCCGGTGGGGCTCTTTTTGGTGGGGAGAGGGCGAGGGGGCGAAGCCCCGAGGCGCCCGAAGGGCGCCTGTTCGGCCACGCTTGCGTGGCCGAACGTGAGCCGAAGGCTCACCGGGGCTTCGCCGCGCGGGGTCTGCACCTTGTGCGGGGAGCAGGGAGCGTGCGGGGCGAAGCCCCCGGCCACTCCGTGGCCGGGGGCCGGGAAGCGGAGCTTCCCGGCCGCGCGGAGCGAAGCTCCGCGCGGGCTTCGCCCGAACTCCCTGCGCTGCAGATGCATGGCGAAGCCACGAGGCGGCAGCGGAGCTGCCGCCACGCCGGACCCGCAAGCAGGTCCGGCGGGTGCGCGCTCCGCGCGCACCCGGGGCTTCGCCCCCACCCCCTTTACTTTTTCCCCCACATGTGTTATAATATATAAAATTCACCGAGAAAGGGCGAGGGCTGTGTTTTACAAGGTCAGAAGCGTAGGGCTCACGGGGATGAACGCTTACCCCGTCGACGTTGAACTCGACATAACGAAGGGTCTCGAGCGGTTCGACATCGTCGGCATGGCGGACGTTTCGGTCAAGGAATCGCGGGAGAGGATAAAAGCCGCGTTTCGCTGCTCCGAGATACGCTTTCCCGCCTCCTCGGTCGTGATAAACCTCGCCCCGGCGGACGTAAAAAAGGCCGGCACCCAGCACGACCTCGCCATTTCCGCGGCGATACTCGCTTCCTTGGGCAGCGTTCGCGAGGACATCTCCGACGCGGCGTTTTTGGGGGAGCTTTCCCTCGGCGGCGAGCTGCGCCCGGTAAACGGAGTTCTTCCGATGACCATAAACGCCCGAGCCTCGGGCATAAAGCGTATATTCGTACCATTTGACAACGCCCAGGAGGCATCGCTGGTCGAGGGTATAGATGTCTTCGGCGTAAAGTGCCTGTCCGAGCTTTGCTCTCACCTCTCGGGAGGAGCGAAGATCCCCGCGACCCCGCATTACATACCCAAACCGGAGCAGTTTGTCGGCGGGCTCGATTTCGAGGACGTCAAGGGCCAGCAGTCTGCGAAAAAGGCCCTCGAGATAGCGGCCTGCGGCGGGCACAACGTTCTGATGATCGGCTCTCCCGGCTCGGGAAAGAGCATGCTCGCGAAGAGACTGCCCTCGATACTCCCCGCGATGACCTTCGAGGAGTCGATCGAGACCACGAACATCTACTCGATCGCCGGGCTTTTGGACAAGGACGACCCGCTCATCACCCTGCGGCCGTTCCGCTCTCCCCACCACACCGTTTCCACTGCGGGGCTCACAGGCGGCGGAGGCGTGCCGAGGCCGGGCGAGATTTCCCTTTCACACAACGGCCTTCTGTTTTTGGACGAGCTGGCCGAGTTCAACCGCTCCACCCTCGAGGTGCTGCGCCAGCCCATCGAGGACGGAAAGGTCTCGATCTCACGCGCGTCAGGCACCGTTACATACCCCTGCCGGGTCATGCTCGTCGCGGCGATGAACCCCTGCCCCTGCGGCTATTACGGCCACCCGACGAAAAAGTGCGTCTGCACGAAAAAGCAGGTCACACAGTATCTCTCGAAAATTTCGGGGCCGATGCTCGACCGCTTCGACCTGCATATCGAGGTCGCGCCGGTCGAATACGAGCACCTTGCAAGCACCGCTAAAGAGGAGCCGAGCCGCGTTATCCGCGAGAGGGTGCAAAAAGCCCGCGACATCCAGAGCCGGCGCTTTCGGGGCACAAAGATAACCTGCAACGCGCAGATAACACCCGACATAATACACGAGGTCTGCCCGCTGACCCCCGACGCCGACGACACCCTTCGCGGAGTTTTCGACCGCCTCGGGCTTTCGGCGAGGGCGTACGACAAAATAATGAAGGTCTCCCGCACCATCGCCGACATGGAGGGCTGCGAGGTGATAGATCGGCGGCACATCTCGTCGGCAGTGAGGTATCGGACGCTTGACAGAAAATTCTGGCAGAACGAATAGGTGAAAATATGAGAAACACTGAGGAAATGCTTAGCTTAATTAAAAATGTTGCGGAGGCCGACGACCGAATTTCGGCGGCGCTTCTCTGCGGCTCGCGGGCAGACCCCGAAGCCGAGCCGGACAGGTACCAAGACTATGACGTCATATATTTCGTCAGCGACGTTAAGCCCTTTTGGGACAACAAGGCGTGGCTGGAAAGCTGCTTCGGCCGCGTAATTCTGATGCAGACCCCAGAGACGGGAACGCTCATTCCGCCGGACGGGACCGGAGATTTTGTCTACCTCGCGATCTTCGAGGACGGGGTGAGGGTTGATCTGACCGTGACCGAGAGAAAAAGCTATGACAGCGGCGAGCCGGCAAAGATCATCTTAGACAAGACGGGAATACTTAAGGATATTAAGTGCGACCCGGCGCGGTATCACGTCAAAAAGCCGAGCGAAAAGGAATTTTCCGACTGCTGCAACGAGTTTTGGTGGTGCTTAAACAACGTCGCCAAGGGCATCGCCCGCGGTCAGGACGTCTACGCGATGGATATGCTGAACCGTTACGTCCGGGACATGCTGAACGTCATGACGGGGTGGTATATCGGCGTGGACACCGATTTTTCGGTCTCGCCGGGGAAGGCCGGGAAGAATTTCAAAAAATATCTCGGCGCGGACATTTATATGATGTATTTAAAGACCTACTCCGGCGCCGACGGGATAAGGGGCGCGGCCATGAACATGGCGGACCTGTTCTCGTTTTTGGCGCAGACGGTCGCCTCGGCGCTCGGCTTTTGCTACAACAGAGCCGAGGAGGAGGGCTCACGAAAATATTTCGGCAGCATTGCCGTTATTTAATTCAGGAGGTTAAATTATGACAGAGAGAAAAATCATGCAGATTTTCCGCGACACCGCTTACCCGCACACCGGCGGCTCGGACGAGGAGCTTAAAACGGCGAAATACCTCGCCGAAAAGTGCGGGGAACTCGGCGTAAAGGCCGAAATTTGGCCGTTTGCGGTCGACGTCGCGACCATAAGCAGGGCGGAGCTTTATATCGACGGCAAGCCTGTCCCCTGCAAGGGCTACTACCTCTGCGGCTCGGGCGAGGTCGAGGCGCCGCTTCTGTATCTGCCGAACAACGACCCATGCTCGCTCGCGAACGCTCGCGGGAAGATAGTCATGAGCGATGGGCACCTCGGCTACTGGACATATCAGGACATTTTGGACAACGGCGCGGTCGGCTTCATCACCTATGACGGCGACGCGAACTATCGCGACCGGGATATCGACCAAAGAGAGCTCAGAAGCTATGTCTCGAACGGACGGAAAATTTTGGGGGTGAACATCAACGCCAAGGACGCTATCTCGATAATCGCCTCGGGGGAGCACACCGCTAAAATAGTCATTGATCAGGACGAGCGGGAGGGCGAATCCCGCAACGTTATCGCGGAGATCCCCGGCGAGACCGACGAGGTCATCGTTTTCACCGCGCACTACGACTCGACCTCGCTTTCAAACGGCGCTTACGACAATATGTCAGGTTCGGTGGGGATTTTGGCGGCGCTCGAACACTTTGTCGCGAGGGCGAAAAAGCCGAGGTATACGCTGCGGTTTATCTGGTGCGGCTCGGAGGAAAGAGGGCTGTTGGGCTCGAAGGCCTACGTCGCCTCGCTCTCGGAGGAGGAACTCAAAAAAATAGTTTTAAACATTAACCTTGACATGATAGGCTCGATCATGGGCAGGTTCATCGCCTGCTGCTCGAGCGAGGACAAATTGGTTCACTACATTGAATATTTCGCGCAGGAGCTGGGCTTCGGCATCTCCTGCAAGCAGGACGTTTACTCCTCGGATTCAACGCCGTTTGCCGACAAGGGCGTCCCGAGTCTTAGCTTTGCGCGGCTTGCTCCCCACAACACCGCGACGATACACAATTCCTACGACACGGTAAAGGTCATGAGCGCAGCGCAGATGAAAAAGGACATAGATTTCATCAACGCGTTCGCCGACAGAATGGCCATGGCGAAGAGAATGCCGGTCGCGAGGGAGATCCCGGAGAGCGTGAAGAAAAAGCTCGACTACTACCTGTTCAGGGAGAGGGAGAAGAAGTAACTGGCAAAAATAAGGGGTAAGGGATGGGGAAAAGCAGCGAGGAGCTGCTTTTTTGTGGGGGCAGGGAAGCTGACGGCGGGACGCAGGCATGGGGCGAAGCCTCGGCGCTCGCGGAGCGAGCGCCTAAGGCCGCGCTTCGCGCGGCCTGTGCTGCGGCAGCTCCGCTGCCGCAGCGAGGCTTCGCCACGGGCCTTGTGCGTGATCCCGCATGGGCGAAGCCCTGCACGGAGCAAAGCTCCGCGCAGGCCGTGGGCCGAAGGCCCACGGCTCCCGGCCGCGAAGCGGCCGGGAGGGCTTCGCCCCACGCACTCTGCGTGCCCCGGGGCGGCGAAGCCCGGGCGGCAGCTTCGCTGCCGCCTGCCCGACCCGCGGAGCGGGTCGGGCAGTGCGAACTTCGTTCGCACCTCGGGCTTCGCCCCAGCACCCGACCCCATGCGAAGCCCCGTGAGCCTGCTCCGCAGGCTCACCTGCCGCGCGAGCGCGGCAGCGAGGCGCCCTTCGGGCGCCTCTGGGGCTTCGCCCACATCACGCACACAGCCCCACAGCATCCCCCTTCGTCCGCTTTCCACACGCCCCCACCCCCCAAAAAAATTCTCCCCTTCCCCGCAATAAATCCCCCTTCCCGCGCATTATTATATCGAAAGGAGTTGATAGGATTGCATGACGCCGAGCTTCTTGACCGGCTTTTAAAGGACATCGCCGACGGCGGCAAGAGCGCTCTTGCCGCGCTGTACGAGGCGGTCTCCCCCGCCGTGTATTCGTTCGCACTCTCCGTTTTGGGATCCCGCGCGGACGCCGAGGACGTTCTGCAGGACGTCTTTGTCGAGATCTTTCGCTCCGCCAAGGGCTACAAAAGCGTCGGAAAGCCGATGGGCTGGATAATTTCCATAACGAAAAGCAAGTGCCTGATGAAGCTTCGGCACGACCGCTTCACCGCCCGCGATGCCGACGTCGAGGCGCTCAGCCCGCCCGTGGATTTCCCCGAGGACAAAATAATCATGAAGCTTTGCATCGAAAAGCTTCCCGAAGAGGAACGCAGGATCGTCCTTCTCAAAGCCTCGGGTCTTAAACACAGGGAGATTGCTGAGATACTCGGCATGAATCTTTCAACGGTACTTTCAAAATATCACAGAGCTTTGAAAAAGCTTAAATGCGCTTTGCTCGGAAAGGAGTAACATATGAGCGGCAGGAATATTATCAGACAGTTAAGCAAAGAGCTTCGCGACGATATACCGACATCGCTCGGCTCCGTTTCGGAATTGAGCGGCATGACGGAAGGAAGTGTTATATATATGAAAAAGACCAAAAGGCTTAAGCCCGCGGTCAAAATTGCGATCGCGGTCGCGGCGGCGGCAGTCGCCCTGACACTCACGGTGACCGCGGTGAACTTCACCGGGCTCATCGACGAGCGCGACGCCTTTGCGGCAGCCTATAACCACCTCTACGAGACCTCCGAGGGGGAGGAGCAAAAGGACATCGCAAACCTTATTTTAGCGGGTATGCCCATCGAGGACGCCGCCGAGATGGAGAGCGCCGACATCGGCCTTAAAGGGCTCCGTCCCGTTTACAACCTCACCTTCACAATGGTTGAGACGGTCTATCACTACACCGTCGACGCCAAGACCGGGGTCATAATCGCTTCCTCGAGCGAGCCTCTCGAAACATCTGAATCGAGAGAGCCGGTCTATGAGAGGCACCCGTTTGTCATCTCCGAGGCGGAAAAGAACGCCGAATACAACCGCACCTACGCCCTCTACGCCGTACAGGAGCACTTCGGCTGCTTCAGCCGCACCTTCCCCGGCGCCGACGGAGCAAAGTTCGCCGTGAACTTCTTCAACGACGTCTATTCCTCCGAGGACGGCTACTACGAAATAACGTATTGCGGCGGGGGATATAAGTACAGCTGCAAGGTCGACATGACGAACGGCGAAATTTACGACGACAAGATCGAATTGGACGATCTCTACACCGGCGAGGAGGAGGACCGCTTCAAGGTTGAACCTCTTGAGGGAGTGATAGGCCATAACGCCGCCCTTAAGGCCGCCTGCGAGGCTGCGGGGATTGAATACACCCTCAAATACTGCGGCGACGCGTTCCTCGGATATGTCGAATACTTCGACGCCGGCAGCTTCAGCAGCTATGTCCCTTATAACTCGGCAGTCTACCCCGTGACCTTAAACGTCCCCGACGCGGGCAAACAGAGATTCAGATACAAGGTCTATGTTGACGCTGTGACCGGCGAGGCGCTTTCGGTAACTCAGCTCGGCATAATCGGCATAAACAAGTCCGAGGATGAATACCACAGCGACCTGAACCGCGGCCAGCTCGCCATCTACGCCGTCCGCCACCGCTTCGGCCTCACCGATTGGCCCACCCCCGAGGAGCTTCCCGGCGAATACGTCTTCGGCAGCGCCGAGCGCGATATGAGCGGCAATTTCCTCGTCGCGGTCAAGTACGACGGCTACATCTACCGCTGCACGGTCGACCCCGAGACCTTCGCCATACTCTCTGAAAATGTCGAGGAGGACCCGATGACGGCCGAGAGAACTCTCCACCAAGGCGACCCGAACATGATCGGCCAGGTAAGGGCGATCGAGATAGTCGCCGAAAAGACCGGGTTAGACCCGTATGATCCCGACGTCTACTTCGTAGCGGACTGCGAGCTCATGAGCGACGGCAGAAAGGTCTATCACACCTACTTCAATAAGCGCGGCGCGATAGCGAACCTCACCGACAGCTACTATATCGACTGCTACAGCGGCGAGATAGTCGAAGTTATCGACCCGCTCACGCAGCAGCCCGCCGGCGAGGCCTCTCCCACGCCCTCCGTCGGCGCAGACCCGACCAAGCCGTATGAGGCTAACCAAGTCCCCTCCACCGAAGCCGAAAACGGCGAGATATCCGAGGCCGCGGCCTTCATCGCCGTCCTTGAGGACCTCGGGATAACCGACCGCGACGTCGAGAGCCTTAAGATCGGCCGCGAGGGAGGCGAGTTCGTCTTCACCTTCTACATCTCCGACATCGAAACGGTCTACCGCGTCGACGCAGGATCGGGTAAGATCACAGGAAAATCGGGGGTCACGCCGGACAAATTCATCACTCCCGATCAGGCCGAGGAGATCGCGACCCACGACTCCGGCCTCAGGCGCGAGGCGATAAGCGCCCTCACCGTCGAGCGCGGCAGCCAATACTCCACGCTGTTCTATAGGGTCACATATGTCTACCGCAGCATAAGCTACTTCGCCGAGGTCGAGATCATGAGCGGCGAGATCCTCTCGGCAAGCTGCCCGATGAACGTCCCGCCCGAGGACATAAGCACCTCGATGACGAAGGACGGCATCATCGCCGAGGCGCTAAAGCAGCTCGGTATCTCCGAGTATGACGCCGCCTCCGTAACGGTCACCCGCGACACCGCGACCGTCACCCTGAGCATCGATGGTGAAACGCTTAAATGCGAAGTCCCGATAACCCTCGAATAAGCCGAAACGGCGCAAAAAAACACAGTCCGCTCCCCGCGGGCTGTGCTTTTTTATTATTTAGTCATCTCATACGCCGCCAGCGCCGCAAGCGCCGCGGCAAGGTATACCGCCCCCGCCAAAAGCATCTCGGCGGCTGGCTTTCTCTCCTCGCGCTTTCGCTCGACATATTCGAGCGGGGTCTCCTTTTCGCGCTGACGAAGCATAGGAAACGCCGTCAGGAACACGTTCGATATCCCGTAGGCCGCAAGGTCGAAGCTGCCCTTGTTTCTCGCGAGCTTCAGTCCCCCGACGCCCAAAAGTATCACCGAGGCGACGAAAAACCCGTCGCAGAGCGAATGCAGCGCGCCATAGTCCCTGACCCGGTCGAGCGCAAAGACCAAAACGGTCACGACCGCCCCGACCGCGAAACTCGAAATAAGCGGCTTTTTACGCAGTTTCACTTTGAAGCTCCGCCATTATCTTCTGATACTCCGCCTCGTTGCACTGTACGAAGTGCCCCGGCCTTACCTCGCGGAAGGTGGGCTTGTCGACCGAATAATCGTGCTCGGCGAGGGGGTTGTAAACGATCCTCTTTCTCGCCTTTTCATAAATCGGGTCGGGAAGCGGAATCGCCGAAAGAAGCGACTTGGTGTAGGGGTGTATCGGGTGAGCGAACAGCTCGTCTGAATCTGCGAGCTCGACCATCTTGCCGTAGTACATAACGCCGATACGGTCGGAGAAGTACTTGACCACCGAGAGGTCGTGGGCGATGAAGAGTATCGTCAGCCCGAAGCGGTCCCTTAAATCGTTCAAGAGGTTGATGACCTGCGCCTGGACCGAAACGTCGAGGGCCGAAACCGGCTCGTCGGCGATGATAAGCTCGGGTCTCATGATTATCGAGCGCGCGACGCCTATTCTCTGGCGCTGGCCGCCCGAGAACTCATGCGGATAGCGGGAGGCGTGCTCCCTGACCAGCCCGACGAGCTCCAGCATCTCATAGACCTTCTCGTCGATCACCTTTTTGTCCCGCTCGCCTTGGATAACGAGCCCCTCCGCGATTATCTCGCGGACGGTCATACGCGGGTCAAGCGAGGCGATAGGATCCTGGAAGATCATCTGTATCTGTGTGACGAGCTTGGTGTTTCTTGCCTTTCTCAGCTCGTCGCGGTACTCCTTTTCGAGCTTTGCGCGCTCGTCCGGCTTTGCGCTTTCGATCAGCGGCTTGTATTTTTCGTTGATCTCCTTGACGCGCTTTGCCGAATATTCCTTGTCGCAGTTTTTCTGGTCGTTTTTCGCGGCCTTGATCTGCTCGCGCTGCTCGGCGACAAACTTGTCAAGCTCTGCCTTGAGCTTTGCCTGGTCGGCGCCGGGCTTTTTAATGTTCTCGGCATATTCCTTCTTCGCGTTTGCGATGGCGTCCTTGTACGACTGCACGCCCGCACATATCCTTATGCCCTTGAAGATAACGTCGCCGGAGGTGATGTTATAGAGCTTTATGATGGAGCGCCCGGTAGTGGTCTTGCCGCAGCCCGACTCGCCGACGAGGCCGAAGACCTCGCCCTTTTTGATGTCGAAGCTTACGTCGTCGACCGCTTTTGTCGTAAAGCTGCCCGCCTTGAAATACTGGCAGAGATGTGATACCTGTAAAAGGGTCTCCCGATCATTCATCCTTAATCCCCCTCTTTGAATTCATTCTCGCTATCCTGTCGACGACCGCCTTCGGAGGATCGACCTTCGGGGCGTCGGGGTGCAGGAGCCATGTTGCGGCATAGTGGGTGTCGGTGATCTTGAACATCGGCGGCTGGCGCTCGAAGTCGATCTGCATGGCGTATTTGTTTCTCGGGGCGAACGCGTCTCCCTTCGGAGGATAGATCATGTTCGGAGGAGTGCCGGGGATAGCCTCAAGCTTTTCGTTGGTGTCAAGATCCGGCATCGAGCTCAAAAGCGCCCATGTGTAGGGGTGCGCCGAGTGATAGAAGATATCCTCCGACGTGCCGTACTCGACTATCTTTCCGGCGTACATAACGGCGACTCTGTCCGCCATGTTCGCGACAACGCCCAGGTCGTGGGTGATGAATATGACCGAAAGCTGCCTCTCCTCCTTGAGCCTGTTGATAAGCTCAAGTATCTGCGACTGAATGGTAACGTCGAGGGCCGTGGTCGGCTCGTCACAGATAAGTATATCCGGGTTCGCGGCGAGGGCGATGGCGATGACGATGCGCTGTCTCATACCGCCCGAGAACTCGAACGGATACTGGCGGTATCTCTTGTGCGGCTCCGCAATGCCGACCTCGTCCATCAGCTTGATGGCGCGGTGCTTCGCGATCCGCCTTGTTACCTTGTCGACGACGCCCGAAGCGTTGGTCATAAGGTAGTTGATGACGTCGACCGTCTCTGCGTCGTAGTTTCTCGAATCCGCCGCGGCGAGAGCCTCGTCGTAGTGGTCTATAAGCCTGTGTATGAGCCTCGAAATATTCTCCTTGACGAGCTCAAGGTCCGTCACGTTCGGCTCCGCGAGCTCCCAGCCCGCCTGCTTGCCGCTCGCGATTATGCGGTCATACTTTTTCTTGTCGCGGGCGTACTTTTTCAGCGCCTTTTTATTCGCGGCGATGCCGTTGAAGTAGCTGTCGACCTCGGACTTGAGCGACGGCGCGAAGGTGAAGCTGAGGCTGTCCTTTACAATGGCAAGCGGGTCTATCGCCTTTTTGACGACGGCCGCAAGGCTCTTCTGGGTGTCATAGGACTCCTTCATGTCGAGGTTTTCCTTCGAGTACACCGAAAGAGCGGCGTTAAGGGCGGTAATAGCCTCCTTCATGTTGCCGTAGGTCTCGTTCGCCGAATATTTGAGCGCGCCCTCCGCGTCCGAAATAAACGCGAGCATGAAGTCCTTGTCGAGGTAATCCTTCATATAGGCGTTCATTTCCTCGACCGGCATATCCGGCAGCTCCTTGCCCGAGAAGGTGAGGTAATACCCCATTCTGAAGAAGTTGGGTATCGGCTTGCCCTCGGCCTCGGTGGTCAGCTCTCTTATTCTGTAGAGTATATCGAGCACCGGGCGGTATTCAAGCGACTTTCTCGCGGCCTTGAAGGTCGGAAGAAGCTTCGAGGAAAGCGTCTTGATCTCGTTTTCATACTTCGCAGGGTCGATGACGTAGGTGTTCAGGGAGTCCTTTGCCTGCTTCGCGATGTCCTTAAGGCGGTCGACCGCGTCCTTTCCGGCCGATTTCTTTTCAAGCTCGAAGGCTATCTTGTCGATATCGTCGGTATTTTCGTCGGCGGCCTCCTTCGCCTTTTTATAGGCCGACTCCAGCTCAATGTGCTTGAACTCGAACTTGTCGAATTTCTTGCAGCTCTCGGTGAGCCTATCCGCCTCGGAGGGGTTGTTTTTGATCATCGCCTCGTTGAGCGACTTCAGGTACGAATTGAAGGTCTTCTTGCTCTCGCGCTGACGGGCCTTGCCCTTTAAAAGCATAGCCTCGGTCAGCTGCTTACCTATCCTGACGATAGGGTTCAGCGAGGACATCGGGTCCTGGAAGATCATGGCTATCTTGTCGCCGCGGATCTTGTGGAAGTCCTCCTCCGAAATTTTAAGAAGGTCCTTGCCGTCATAGATTATCTCGCCCGACTCAACGATAGAGTTTCCGGCCAGAATGCCCAAAATGGCCTTAGAAGTGACCGATTTGCCGGAGCCCGACTCGCCGACGATGGCAAGCGTTTCGCCCTTGGCAAGGTCGAAGCTGATATCGCGAACGGCCTGTACCTTGCCGTTCGATGTGCGGAAGGATATCCGCAGGTTTTTAACGGTAAGCTTGTTTTCCATCAGTCATCAACTCCTCTCGTAGACGGGTTGAATGCGTCTCTTAAGCCGTTGCCGAAGAGGTTGAACGCGATCATCAAAAGCCCAAGGAACAGACTCGGCCAGAGCATCGCGTGGGGCGCCGTGGTGGCTGAGGAGTTGCCCTGCGACAAAAGCGTGCCGATGGTAGTTCCCGCGAAGGAACTCAGATCGACTATGCCGAGGTAGGTCATCGACGTCTCCGAGCTTATAACGCCCGGAATAATGAGCGCGCAGGAGGTGATGATGGTTCCTATCGCGTTCGGGAAGATGTGCTTGAACATCAGTCTGCGGTCCGAAGCGCCGAGCGTTCTTGCCGCCATGACGAATTCCTGCCCCTTGAAGCGGTAGAACTGCTTACGGGTGAGGGCGGACATGCCTATCCACCCCGTCAGCACGAACGCGAACAGGAACGACGGCACGACGCCCACCTTTTGCGCGAGGTGGAGCTGGAAGAGCGTCGTCACGACGATGAACGGAACGCCGGACAGGATATCCGAGATACGGTCGAGCGCCATATCAATGAATCCGCCGTAGTAGCCCTGGATAGCGCCGTAAACCGCGCCGATTGTGAGGTTGATGGCCGAGACGATTATGGCGAAGATTATTGAAAATCTCGCGCCGACGCCTATCGCGCACATGAGGTCCATACCCATGAGGTTGGTGCCCATGAGGTAGCTCGGCGCGTGGCCGTTTATGTAGATATAGTAGTTATAGTAGTTGAGCCTTACCGACACGGCGCCGGACTTTGCAGAGGAGTAGACGTAAGAGCCGTCGTCGCCGGGTATTCTTATCGAGTTATAGGGGTGTCCCGCGCGGGCGGGGTCGGTCGAATATGCGGGGATGAAGTTTCCGTCGTCGTCCAAGATCGCCGCGCCCTTCGAGTCGCACTTATACCAGATATTGGCGTTATCGGTTATGCCGCTGATATCCGCCGGCTCGACATAGGGATAAATTACCTGAATGCCGGTCTCGTTCTGCCACTCCTGGAGCTTGTCAAACTCCGAGTAGCTCAAAACTCTCGTGATCATGCCGAGGGCGTAGTAGGCGTTTATTTCGAGGTCATAAGTATATCTCGTGACCATCTTGCCGCGCTGCTTTACCTCGGTCTCGTGGCTGCGCACGGTGCGGATGACCGGGTTCTTGCCGGTCTCCTCGGCGATGCCCCGCCAATAGTTCATGGCGGTGTCGTTTTGGGAGTCATAGGTCTTCGCGCCGTCCAAGATGCCGATATGAAGGTCGGCGATTTTTTCGTTGAAGGCGGGATAGTTGATGTAAAGCTTATCCTTGTCGTTCACGGAATACTGCGAGAACACCGGCACAAAGATAGCGTAAAGCACCAGGAAAAGCAGTATCCACGCGGCGATGACCGAGGACTTGTTCTTTGAAAATCTAAGCAAAGCGTCCGCGAAGAAGCCTCTTGCCTTTGTCTTGAGCTCGGTGTCGTGGAGGTACTGGTCGTCCTGAACAAAGGCGAACTTTTCGGCGGGTATGTGTTCGTAATTCTGATTCGTCATACTCATTTTTTCGACCCCATTCTTATACGCGGGTCGATAAAGCCGTAGCTGATATCGACCACAATGCTGGCTGCCAGACCTATGGCGGTATAGAAGCAGGTGGACAGTATGAATATATTGTAGTCAAGTCCGTTAATGGCGTTAAGCGTTAATCCGCCGACGCCCGGGACCGAGAATATCCTCTCGATGATGAGCGAGCCGCCCAAAATGCCTATAAATTCGCCGAAAATTCCGGGAACGATAACCACGAAGCAGTTTCTTAAGGCGTGGCGGACGGTCGCCTGGGTCTTGGTGAGTCCCTTCGTCCTCGCCAAAAGCATGAATTCCGAGGTCAGAACTTCGGTAAGCTCCGCTCTCGTCGTTCTTGTGAACCCCGCGATAACGCCGAAGCTTAAAGACATCACCGCCGGTATCATCGAAACGAACATCGGCCATGAGAACCAGTCGGTGCCGGATTTCATCAGAAACGGGAACCAGCCGAGCTTATAGCAGAATATGTACTGTATCAGGAACGCGTAAACGAAGCTCGGCACCGAGATAACGACCATAGTCAGCGTGGATATCGTATAGTCGACCCATGTGTTTTTCTTAAGGGCCGCAAAGATACCGAACGCGATGCCTATAGGTATCGAGAGTATTATCGAGTACAGATTTATGATCATACTCGCGGGGAGCTTCTGAATGAATATCGACCACACGTCCTGACCGAAGTAGAGCTTTTCCGAAAGCCCCCAGTCGAACTTTGTGACGACGTTCTTCACGAAGAGCGCGAACTGCACAAGATACGGTTCGTTGTAGCCGAGCGCCTCGCGCCGAAGCTCGATGACCTTGGTATGCGGGTCCTCGGGCGGCAGTATGGGCTGCGGCAGCATTCTGATAAGAACGAAGCACATGAGTGTGATTATCAGAAACACGATTATCATGTAAAACGTTCTTTGCAGTGCATATTTTACCATTTGATAGTCAACCTCCTCTGTATGACTTTCACCCAACGTGCAAAGCGCTTGCGCGCCGCGTGAAAATCATAGTCATAAAGTCCGACTGCGGCGAGGTTTTACCCCCGCCGCAGTTATTAGGAGCGCAAAAATTTTAAATTTTATGCGTCGATGCCGAACTTCCGGAAATTAGTACTGGAGGGTGCCGCCCTGAGAGGCAACATACTCGTTCCACTCGTCCTCGGTGTAGTTGTATCTCATGTAAGCGATACCGCCGCGGCCCATCATCGGGTTGTAATCCTCGACGACGTTATAGACCTGCTGGCTGAGGAGCGAAGCTCCGGCGTCCTGCATGATCGGCACGCAGTTGTAGCTGAGGAGCATCTCCTGCTCGATGGCAGCGAGGATCTCAAGTCTGGTGTCGGTATCGATCTGGCCGTAACCGAAGTTGTAGTCAACTCCGTCGACGGTCTTCATGGTACCGTTGAGGCACTCGGCGAAGGCGCGGATAGACATAGTCAGATCCTTGCCGTTGATGTTGACGGTCATGTTGTGAGCGTTAGCATCCCACCACTGGCCCCAGTAAGCGGCGTCGGTCCTGGTCCAGGTATCAGCCATGGAGAACGGATCGAGGGTCGCACCGGACCAACCGGCGAGCTGAGTATCGTAAAGGCCGTTTCTGATGCCGTCGGACCAGCCGTTGCCCAGAGGAGCGGACTTGGTGATCCTGATCTTCTGGTAGAGGCCGGTGCCTTCGGTAGCCTTATCGAAGGACTCGGTGAAGTAAGCGATGAGCTTGTCGTAAAGCTCGGACTCGGCGGAAAGGGCGTAAACCATGTTTACTTCCTGATCCGAAACGCCGTCGCCGTTGTTATCGGTGATGTAGCCGAGCTCGATACCCTCTTCATAAGCCTCCTGGAAGAGCTCCTTGGCGGTCTCGGCGTCGTAACCGGTGATGGAAGCGACGGCAGCGTCAAGGTCTCCGCCGAAGTCGTCAACATTGACCGAGTAGAAGGCGCAGAGCGCTCTCTTGGCGGGGTCGGTGTCGCGATAGTAGGCGCAGGTCTCGGGATCGTAGATGTAGGTCTGGCCAAGGAAGCCGTAGCCGCCCTGACGTGAAGGCGAGCAGGTCGCCGCAAGGTCTTCGCGGTCGATAGCGACGGCGCAGGCACGGCGGAAGGTGTTCAGCATCTGCATCTGGAGGTCGTGAGTGGTGGCGTCGAAGTCGGCGGCAGCCTCACGCTGGTTGATAACATCCTCATAACCGTTGAAGAGGAGGAAGAAGATGGTCTCGGCAGGGGTCTTGTAGCAGTAATCGGAGTTGATGTACTGGTCGAAGTCCTCGGCCTGGAGGCCGTAGCCCATCAGCTGACCGGCGAGGAACATCTGCTTTCTGGTAGTAGCTTCCTCGACGACCTGGCAGTCGATCTCGGTGGTCTCGTACATCTGGTAGGTCTCACCGTCGTCGGGATGGACGTAGTTGATCCACTCATAGTTCCAACCGGCCCAGTTCGGGTTCTTTACGAGGTGGAGGGATTTGTCCATCTGATAGTCGGAAAGAACGTAAGGACCGTAGGAAGCGGTGGTGTCAACACCGGTGAAGTAGGTGCTGGAGTATACGGTGCCGGCAGCGGACTCGGACTCGACGAGGCAATCGTCGTAAAGGTCGGTCTTAACGAGCCAGCTTGTGGACATGCCGTAGGTGGTGAGGTAGAAGCCCTCAAGAGCGTTCTTGTAGACGAAGATGAGGGAGTTGTCGTCGGTGGCTAAAAGACCGACGTTCGAGAAGTCGTAGTTGTCGTCATAGGTCTTCAGGGTGCCGACATAGTCGGTAGCGTAAGCCTCGTAAGGCATGCCGGGGGCAAAGTAGTTGTCCCACAGATACTTAGGAGAAACATAGTCCTCGGGCTGGCCTTCCTCGACGGCGGGGTCACGGATCATGGTGTCGTCGGTGATGCAGCCGTAGGTGGTGCCGTCGTCATAGGTGATGCCCCAGAAGTTGGCGAGGTCGATGTAGATCTCGTCCTCGGTAAGACCGGAAGCAAGAAGCTCGCTCGAGGTCATACCGCCGGCAACGAAGGTAGAGGAGCCCTGGAAAGCATAGTTCTCGGCGTTCACAACAACATAGGAGCCCTGAGAATAGTCAGCGGCGCGGAAGTTGAGGAGCTTCGGATCGAGAAGTCTCTTGAAGGACTCTACGAAATCGTTGGCGGTGATGGGGGTGCCGTCGTCCCACTGAAGGTCGTCACGGAGCTTTACCTTCCAGGCATAGCTCGAGGTGGCGCTGTCCGGGATACCGAACTGGGGATACTCGGCCTTGATCTCTTCGGTGACGTCAACAGGCATCTCGGCCGCCATGGCGGGGACGATGGTGTAGCCGTCGAAGGTCTCTTTGCCCTCTACGGGGTGGTTCTCATCGTTGAAGATGAGGCTGTAGAGGCTGTCGTCGATGTAGCCCTGAAGATAGGCGTCATCAGTAGTCTGATAAGTATGGGGATTCCAGTTGGAAGCAAGGGTGGATACGCTGTCCTTATAGATATAGGACTCGCCGGTATCTACCATGCCCGCAGGAGTCTCTTCTTCGTCCGCAGGAGTCTCGCCGCCGTTGTTGTCGGCAGGAACATTTGCGGGAGTGTTGCTGTCTCCGCTGGTCACGGGAGTGCCGCCGTTATCGCCGCAAGCGACGAGAGCGAAGCACATCACGAGAGCAAGCAAAAGAGCAACAATTCTTTTTGCAGTCATGAATAATTCCTCCAATAACTAATTTCCGCGCAATTTTGTGCGCGCAGCTCCCGGCGGGAATACAGTCTTCCCACCGAGTATGGATTGATTTTATCACACCTACGGGAAGTTTTCAAGTAGTTGTCAATAACTTGTCGAAAATTTCGGCGTTTTCACCATCAAAATTCGTCAAGGCAACATATAGCCTTGTATACTTTTATGCAATTTTTAGGCAATTCTTGTCTTTAGCCCAAATTCACCTGCTTTCGTGGGGAGGACAAAGCAGAGGACGGAGGGCAGAGGGCAGAGGCGGGGTGGAAGCAGGGAGAGAAAGGCTGGTTTATACAACACCCATGTGGTTCATCGGAGAAGGATATCCCAG
This sequence comes from uncultured Clostridia bacterium, assembly GCA_947624745.1. Classification (GTDB taxonomy): domain Bacteria; phylum Bacillota; class Clostridia; order Oscillospirales; family Ruminococcaceae; genus Faeciplasma. The sequence continues at coordinate 31,741 of CANQLR010000013.1, forward strand.
TATATAACATAAAATGGTATTTTGTGCAGAATTCATATTTAATAAGGTATTAACGGGAGCAGGTTATCTTAAGTCCCACCGCTGTTTCCTCATGCTGGGAAAGCCTACAGCATGGCTATAAGTCAACACAAGTCTCGCCGAATGAGGGGTAAATAGCATGATCTCGCTCGCAAAGCGAATACCTTATGCAAAAGGTTGTGGCTAGAACGAAGTTTGGTAAGGTGTAGAAAGCACCGAAGGCGAAGCCCTAAGCACGCTACCGCGTGCTTCCCGCCGCTCGTCGTCGCAAGCTCCATATCCCTCGCCCCTCCGCGAGCGTCGGGGCTCACTCATTCCGCTGCTCCTCCTATCCCCACAAAGTCCACGGACTTTGTGGGGCCCCTGTTTTCAAGAGCGGCGGACAACATTCGCTCCGCGAATGTTGTGGCTTCGCCCCACCCCCCACGCCTCTCCCCACCTTTAAAAATCCGTCCCACTTTCCTGCTTCTGCCTACAGCGTGCGCCCTTGCTTTACTGCCGCGCTGTGGAAAAGTGCAGCCCCCGTGTGGCGAACCCTCGGGTGCCCACGAAGTGGGCGCCACAGGCCGCACTTCGCGCGGTCTGACGTCGGCAGCTTCGTTGCCGACGCGAGGGTTCGCCTCTTGCACTGCCCTGCCTCCCCGCAGCGCCGCGCAGCCCCCGCGCGGCGAAGCCCCTGCGGCAGCTTCGCTGCCGCCACGCCAAACCCGCAAGCGGATTTGGCTTAGGCGCCCTTCGGGCGCCTCGGGGCTTCGCCCCCAACTCCCACACAAACTCCCCCTCCCCCCGTGAGTGAGCCTAACACAACCATATATTTTACAAATCTTTAATTTGGCACAACTATCAATAGTCCCCGCAAACAAGCCCCTTACCCAACCGGGCAAGGGGCTCTTTGCATATTCACATCATCTCAGCACTTACCCCGCCCTGCTGCTTTTCCTCTTCACCCCGCTGCTTCCCCCATCTCCATCTCCCTCTCCCCCCTCTTCTTCGCGATTGCAAAGAAGACAATGAAGCAGAACAAATGCACCAAAAACGCCATCACCCAGCTAATCGGGTAGGAGATATACAGGATCCTCAGGCAGTCCTCGGCGGCCGCGCCGGTCGCCTTATACGCCGCAAAATATGTAAATATCCAAACTATTCTGAAGCCGCAGACGCACAGGATCGAGTCTATCGTCGGGATCAGCGAGCGGCCGATGCCCCGGAGCATTCCCACCATCACGTCCATCATTCCGCAGGTAAAATATGTAAGACAAATGATGTTCATTCTGACCATTCCGTAGGCGATCTCCTCCGGCTTGTTGGTGTAAAGGCCCAAAAGCTGGGGCTCCAAGAGCTTCGCGATGACCCCGAGGCCGAAGCCGACGCCGAAGACGATGCCCACGCACTCGAACGCGACGAGGCGAATTCTCTTGTACTCCTTCGCGCCGAAATTCTGCCCGGTGAAGGTTATCGCCGCCTGATAAACCGAGTTCATCGCGTTGTAGATGAACCCCTCTATGTTCGCCGCGGCGCCGTTTCCGCCCATTATCGCAGGCACGCCGAAGCCGTTGATCGAGCTCTGGATAATGACGTTCGAGATCGAGAAAACCGAGCCCTGAATGCCGGCGGGAAGGCCCACGGCAAGGATTTTCCCAAGCTTTTTCCAGTGAATTTTTATCTTTTTTATGTAGAGCTTTATCGGCCCGTCCGAGCGTAGCAGGCAGATGAAGATGAGCGCTGCCGAGACGAACTGGGAAATAATGGTCGCGAGGGCGACGCCCGCAACGTCGAGGCCGAAGCCGATGACGAAGATGAGATTCATAATCACGTTAATTACTCCCGAGAACATCAGGAAGTAGAGCGGCCGTTTCGTGTCGCCGACTGCCCTTAAGATCGACGCGCCGAAGTTGTAGAGCATATTCGCCGGCGAGCCGAGGAAGAAAATTTTGACATATAGCGCCGAGAGGTCGATGACGTCCTCGGGCGAGCTCATCCATTCGAGCATCGTTCTGGTCGCGAAAAAGCCGAAAACGCCGACGATAACGCCGCTTATAAGGGCAATCGCGATGGAGGTGTGCACCGCCTCGCTGACGTCCTTGTGCTTTCCCGCGCCAAAGCTTTGGGCGACGAGCACCGACGAGCCGATTGAGAGTCCCATAAACACATTAACTATCAGGTTGATGAGTGCGCCGGTCGACGAGACCGCGGCGAGAGCGTTGTCGCTGCCGTATTTTCCGACGACGATGATGTCCGCGGCGTTGTAGAGAAGCTGGAGCGTGCCGGTGATTATCAGCGGAACCGTAAATTTAATTATATTAAGAAAAATCGGCCCCTTGGTCATGTCCATTGTGTTGGACGCGTGCCGAGTCGCAATAGGTTTCAAGCGATCGCCCTCCGAAAAAGTGAGATTATAAAGTTGAATTAAAAGACGAGAAAACAAAAGAGGTATAAAACCGTAATCGGATATATAATACTCTTTTTTTCGGCTTTTTGCAATGATTTTTGAAAGATTTTTAATTTTCTCACAATAGATCAATCCCGCCCCCGATTTCCCGCCGTTTTTCGTCGGGTTGATGAAATGAATAAGGGGGTTAATTTTCGGGAGGGGTGTGCTATGGGTGGGGCGAAGCCCCAACGCCCACGTAGTGGGCGTTGTCCGCCGCGGGTAGGTCTTTGTGCTGCCCTTATAAATAGCAGAAAAATCGACGTTTTGCAAGCTTACAAAATTCGTCACGCGGCGGGAATCGCGCTTTTAAGCGCGATTAGGGCTTCGCCCTCCGTGTTTTCAGCACCTTACCCAACTTCGTTATAGCCTCAGCCTTGCGCATAAGGTATTCGCTTCGCTCATTCTATTTTAAGCCCCCTCCCCTGCCCTCCCCGAGGGGGAGGGAGATTTTGTCACACTTTTCCGTCTCACCACAGTAAAGCGAAAAACCCACACTTGGCGAAGCCCGTTACGCGCTTCGCGCGTAACGCCCGACCCGCAAGCGGGTCGGGCTGTGCGCCTGCTTCGCAGGCGCACCCGGGCTTCGCCCCTCCCCTGCACCTTACCTGCCTCAGTTATAGCCCTACGTGAGCAGCCACAAGGTATCGCCCCTCACTCTCCCCTGCCTCATCGCCCCAAAGCCCAGTCCCCGCACTGCCAATCCTCGCCTTCTGCGCATTGCAGCAGTCTTGTTGCCGCCCCTGAGCTTCACTCAACACTCCCTGCCTCATCGCCCCAAAGCCCAGACCCCGCACTGCCAATCCCCGCCCCGCCTCATGCGCACGGCGGCAGTTTTATTGTCACCAGCCTTCTCCCCTCATCCTACCCATCCATCACTCCCCTCGCCCCTTCCCCAACAACTGCCTCCCCGGCCTAAACCAGAGCCTCCCCGGTTACAAAACGGTAACAAACCCTTCCCATCTGTTACGATACGGTTACAAAACGGTTAATGTTTGGTAATCTTATTGACAGCGGGAAAAATTGGTGCTAAGCTAAAGACAACATCAAAAAAAGGAGCGGTGGATATGAAAAAATTCCTTTCACTTTTGCTTGCCGTAGCGGTGCTGACCGTTTTATGCGTCTACGCAAACGGGCTTGTCAAGGCTTCTCCCGCCGCTTCGGACGAGGACGGGGCTGCCCGGAACGCCTCTTCAGAGGCCGTCGAGACCGACGAGCGCATCGCCATGGTGCTCACGGACCTCGCCGCATAAAAACGAACTTTACTCTCCCACTTTCATCTTACGGACGGCCACCCGCCCGCAGCTGCAAGATGGTTTATACAATCCGCCGTCCAAACGTAGTGGGCGGCACTTTTTTACCCTTGGGCGGCATATTGGGCGGCATATTGGGCGGCATATTGGGCGGCATATTGGGCGGCATATTGGGCGGCATATATTGACTTTTACCGCCGATTTTGATATACTAACTATGTAAACTTTTCGCTTCATGCGCGACCGCCGGAACCGATCAAAATAAATTTTCAGGGTGATCCTATGTCAAACCGTATCAAACCTCTTATTGTTACCCTTGCCGCTGCTGCGTTGATTTTTTCTTTGGCGATAGCGGGGATCGACGTTTACGTCAGGAAAAGCGTCGAGGACATGATAGTCAGCCCCGAGGAGGCGAAGGCCTTCGGGGCGGATTGCGCTATCGTTCTGGGCTGCAAGGTCTCGGGAAATGTGCCGTCGCCGATGCTGAACGACAGGCTCGCCGAGGGGGTGGAGCTTTACCGCTCGGGCGCGGCGCCGAAGCTTCTGATGAGCGGCGATCACGGGAGGAAAAATTACAACGAGGTCGGCGCGATGAAGGAGTTCGCGACCTCTGCCGGAGTGCCGTCGGAGGACGTTTTTATGGACCACGCGGGCTTTTCGACATACGAGACGATGTACCGCGCGAGGGACGTTTTCGAGGCGGAGCGGGTGATAATCGTCACCCAGAAATACCACCTCTACCGCTCGCTTTATATCGCGAAAAAGCTCGGCCTGACGGCGGTCGGCGTGGCCTCCGACCCGAGGGCGTACCGCGGGCAGATCAAGCGCGAAATACGGGAGATTTTGGCTCGCTGCAAGGACTTTTTCGGCTGCATTTTCATGCCGGAGCCGACATATCTCGGCGAAGCGATTCCGGTCAGCGGGAACGGCGACCTCACCGCCGGATAAAAATTTTGGGGAGATAATTCTGCGGGATCTTCGCCCGAAGATCGCGAAACGAAAGGAAGATGTTCATGGCAGATCTCACCGTAAACGAAATGCTTGAGATGCAAAAGCGGCTCCAAGAAAAATACGGCGGCAAATGGGAAAGGATCTCCTGCGAGGCGGGCAAGCACAAGCTTCTTTGGATGATCGGCGAGGTCGGAGAGGTCATAGATATCGTCAAGAAAAACGGGGATATCTCGGCCTGCAACGACGCCGAAACAAGAAAGCGGCTTGTCGAGGAGATGGCCGACGTTTTGATGTATTACGGCGACGTTTTGCTGCGCTACGGCATATCCGCCGACGAGCTGAAGCGGGCGTATACCGAAAAATTTGAAAAAACATGGAGCGTTGGTGACTATATTTCCCGCTTTATCAAACCGGCGGGAGCGCGGCAATGATCACTAAAAGGCCGAAAAACCGGCCTTCATGATAAAAAATAAAGAACACGGAGGAATAAATTATGTGCACAGCTGCTACCTACAAAACCGCGGACCACTATTTCGGCAGAAACCTTGACTATGAGTTCGCATACAACCAGACGGTCACGGTCACCCCGAGAAATTACCCGTTTGACTTTCGCCACGCGCCGAAAATGACGTCGCACTTCGCGATGATCGGCATGGCGTTCGTCCAGGAGGGATACCCTCTTTATTACGACGCGACGAACGAAAAGGGGCTGAGCATGGCGGGGCTGAATTTCCCGCAAAACGCCGATTATAAGCCCTTTGCGGAGGGCAAGGACAACATCGCGCCGTTCGAGTTCATACCCTGGGTGCTCTCGCAGTGCGAGGATCTCGGTCAGGTCAGGGCGCTTCTTTCGCGCTTAAACCTTTTAAACGAGGATTTCAGCGAGGCGCTGCCCCTCTCGCCCCTGCACTGGATGATCTCGGACAGAAACGGCAGCATTGTGGTCGAGTCGGTCGCCGACGGGCTGAAGGTCTATGAGAACCCGGTCGGGGTCATGACCAACAACCCGACGTTCGACTACCATTTGACTAATCTGGTGAACTATATGTCCGCCTCGCCGGAGGATCCCGAAAACCGCATTTCGGGGGAGATCGCCCTTAAGCCATACAGCCGCGGAATGGGCGGGCTGGGCATTCCCGGCGACCTTTCGAGCGCTTCAAGGTTCGTCAAGGCCGCGTTTACCCGCCTGAATTCGCGTTCCGGCGACAGCGAGGTCGAGAGCGTCTCGCAATTCTTCCATATTTTAGGCTCCGTCGCGCAGCAGAAGGGCTGCTGCAAGGTCGAGCACGGCTATGAATATACAATTTATTCCTCCTGCTGCAACACCGACCGGGGAATCTATTACTATACGACCTACGAAAACAGCCGCGTCACCGGCGTGGATATGCACCGCGAAAACCTCGACGGGACGGAGATTGTGAGCTATCCGCTCGAAAAGTGCGAGGGGTTTAGGGTGCAGAATTAGGGGAAGCTTAGCCGGGGCGAAGCCCCAACATTCGTGAAGCGAATGTTGTCCGCTGCTGGAGGGTTTTGTGCTATCTATATAAATAGCAAAAATTTCGGCATTTTGCAGGCTTTCAAAATTCGAAGGGCGGCGGGAATCGCGCCCGAATGGGCGCGATTAGCGCTTCGCCCTTCGTGCTGCCTGCCTCTCTCCCCACTTTGTTATAACCCTAACCTTGTCCAAAAGGTATTCGCTCGCAAGCGAGCTCATGCTATGTTAAGCCCCACCCCCACCAAGCCCTGAGCAGATCGTGGATATGTGAAAGTCCCCTCCCGGTGGGAGGGGGATATATTTGCGTAGGGAGATGGGGCGAAGCGCTCTGGCGTGAGAGAAGCAGAAAGGTAGGGCGAGAGTAAGTTGGGGCACGAGAGTTTGGCAGGCGCAAAGGTGGAGTGGAGGCACTGACTGGGGCGAAGCCCCAACGCCCGCGAAGCGGGCGTTGTCCGCCACGGGTCGGGTTTTGTGCTATCTATATAAATAGCAAAAATTTCGGCATTTTGCAGGCTTTCAAAATTCGACGGGTGGCGGGAAGCACATCGAAGATGTGCTTAGGGCTTCGCCCTCCGTGATTTCAGCGCCTTACTAAACTTTGTTAAAGCCTCAACCTTGTCCAAAAGGTATTCGCTCGCGAGCGAGCTCATGCTATTTTAAGCCCCACGCCCACCAAGCCCTGAACAGATCGTGGTTATGTGAAAGCCCCCTCCCGGTGGGAGGGGGCCTGTCTTTGCGCGGGAAACCGGTGGCGAAGCCCGTGTGCGCGTCCTACGCGCACCGCCGGCCACGCAAGCGTGTCCGGCATGGCGGCAGCTCCGCTGCCGCCCGGGCTTCGCCCCGACCATGGCGTAACGTCTGAACCTCCTGCTAAGCCCCAGTTGAGAGCAGAGTTTGCCTCGCTCATCGCTCGGCAAACGGGGAGACCCCTTACGAGAGTGCAACGCCCAATCAACTGCTGACTCGTACCTTAGTTCCCGTTGCGCAACGAATCCGCCGGAGAGGCGGCTTCGCCTCCACCCTGCCTCACCGCAGCAAAGTGCAAGACCCGCACCGGGCGAAGCCCGTGGCGGCAATGAAATTGCCGCCACGCCGGACGTGCAAGCACGTCCGGCGGGTGCGCGCTCCGCGCGCACCCCGGGCTTCGCCCCCCGGCGCCACCGCCCCCACCCTGCAGACCCCGCATGGCGAAGCCCAGTGAGCCTGCTTCGCAGTCTCACCCGCCGCACTTCGTGTGCGGCGGCGAGGCGCCCTTCGGGCGCCTCGGGGCTTCGTCCCCCGCTTACAGCGCCGCAGTTACATTACCTGCTTACCTCCGACTTTTCTTTGCCTCGCTCATCGCTCGGCAAATAGGGGACCCCCGTCGAGAGCGCAACGCCCTATCGACTTCTGACTCGCACCTTAGTTCCCGTTGCGCAGCGAACCCGCCGGAGCGGCGGCTTCGCCTCCACCCTGCCTCACCGCTGCAAAGCGCAAGACCCGCACCGGGCGAAGCCCGTGGCGGCAATGAAATTGCCGCCATGCCGGACGTGCTTGCACGTCCGGCATGTGCGCGCTCCGCGCGTACCCCGGGCTTCGCCCACCCCTGGCGCCACCGCAGCCACCCTGCAGACCCCGCGTGGCGAATCCCCATGCGCGGAGCTTCGCTCCGCGCGGCAGGGAAGCTAAGCTTCCCTGCCAGCTGGACACTTCGTGTCCGGCTGGGGCTTCGCCCCCAAACGCCACAGCCGCCAACTCTCGCCGGCGGCCGTTTGCTTATCATTTTAACCTTTTATCAGTGCGCGTTCCCGTTCGTCGCGCCGTGAGAATCGCCCTCGTCGGTGCGGTTTTCAAGCCCCTCCGAGTCGGTTCCGCCGCTTGCTTCGGTATCCGTGCGGGCGCTGCCGTCATCGTCGCTGCTCCCGGGCCTCATGCCGTCTGTCATGTCCTTGATGTCGTCGCCCACGCGCTCGGCGCCGTCGCCGATGTCCTCAAGACCCTCGTCCACACCGCTTTCGAGATCCTCCATGCCCTCCTCAAAAACGCCGCCGTCGGTGGTGTCCGCAACGTCGCCGTCAGGGTCGGCGCTGTAGCTCCCGACGTCGTCCGAGACGGGCGCTTCGGTCGTTACCTTCGGCTTCAGGGTGGTGCCGGTGCCGGGTTCGCGGTAGATGTCGTCGTCGCCGCAGCCCGTCAGCGCTAAAAGTGCGAATATCAAAGCGAAAATAATTGACAATTTTTTCATACTAAAACCTTCCTAAAATAATTTAAGCCTTTTGCTTGATGATATCATCTCCCAAAAGACTGAAATTATACCGAATTTTTGAAGTTATAGGCCGATCCTTCCTTTCTCGGCGATCATCGAAAACGCGCCGTCGCGGCCGATTATGATGTGGTCAACGAGGTCGATTCCGAAAAGCCCGAGCCTTTCCGCAAGCGTTTCGGTGAATCGAATGTCGGCGGCGGACGGGCTGCAAACGCCCGCGGGGTGGCAGTGCGATACCGCGACCTTCTCCGCGCCGACCTCGATCGCCTTTCGGGTGATGACCCCGACCCGCCTTTCGAGAGTTTCCGGCGTTTCCTCCCCCGCGACGTCCCAATCGAGTTCGAAATAGCCCCTGCCCCAAAAGGCCGCCGTCGCCGCCTCGTCGGTGCGATTCTTAAATTTGTTAGCGAAATATCCCGCCGCGCGCTCGGTGTTCCCGAAGGCGAAAGAGCCCCCGCCCCTCAGCGCCGCGATCTCCGGCAAAAGCCCTATGACCCGCGCCGCGTGGGCGTTCAGCCCGCTTGTCTCCGTCAGCTTTTTCGGGGGAGTCCTCACCACCGCGCCGACCGTTCCGAACCGCTCAAGCAGCGTAAGACAGACCTCCCGCGCGCGGTTTTTCGGCACGCAGTAGCTTAAAAGCAGGGTGAGGGCGTCCTTCGGGAGCAGCCCGCCGAGCCCTCCGCGCGACAGATACCTTTGGCGAATAGAGTCGATGTCGGCCCCATCGCCTCCCCGCCGCCCTGCGCCCATAGCCATGCCTCCTTATCACTCGTCACCGTAATACTGCATATACAAATTTTCCAAATTCTTCTCCCCGTCCCTGACCTTTTCGCACAGCTCCGCCACCGTCCCCTCGTCGATGAGCTCGCCCTTTTTAATGAGCAAAATCCGGTCTGCGATGGTCTCGATGTCGCTGACGATGTGCGTGGAAATGATAACTATCTTATCTTTTGAGAGGCGGCTGATGAGGTTTCGCGTGATGACCCTCTGCTTCGGGTCGAGGCCCGCCGTCGGCTCGTCTAAAATCAGCAGCTTCGGATTCCCAAGGAGCGCCTGAGCTATTAAAACGCGCTGTTTCATGCCTCCCGAGAAGCCGCCTAACTTTTGGTCTGCCTGCTCCGAAAGCTCCACCAAATCCAAGACCCGCTCGACCTCATCCGGGATCTTCTCCTTTTTAATGCCCTTGAGCGCGGCGAGATACCCGACGAACCGCGAGGCGGTGAACGAGGGATAAAGCTCCTGCTGCTGGGGCATGAAGCCGATCTTGCGGCGGTATTTCGCCTGAAGCTTCCCGATGTCCTCGCCGTTCCAGAGAATTTCGCTGTCCGGGTCGGCGGGGATATTTTGCGTGATGAGGTTCATCATCGTCGACTTGCCCGCTCCGTTGGGGCCCAAAAGCCCGTAAACGCCGTCGTGGAAGTCGTAATCAAAATCAATAAGCGCGTGATTTTGGCCGTAGTGTTTATTAACACCGTTAAGCGATAATGTGTTCATAACTCACCTCTTGAAAATCTCGTCCTCGGAAAGCTTGACATACTCGCCGCTTTTGACCTCGCTCCCGATGATATAGCCGCCGCGATAGCAAAGGACGTAGCCGTATTTCGGAAACGCCTCCGTGTTCAGCTCCAGTATTTTCCCGCCCGAAAGATCAATGGCGTTGCCCGCCTCGGCGTTGAAGAAATACCCGTTTATCGGCGCGGCGTTGATGTTGTCGGGCAGCTCGTACCCCTCAAAAACCGTCTCGTTTCCCTCACTGTCGATTATGACCGCGTTTTCGCCGTCCATATAGCCGTAAAACCCGCCGCTCGCAAACATCGGCTTTGTTTTTCCGTTATCATCAACCGAGGATATCGGCATATCCCAGCCGCTTATTTCGCCGCTTTCGAGGTCGAGCCGAAGCCGGAAATCTGTCCAATCCCCGCCCCTTTCGTCGGCATAATACCCCTTGATATATAATCCTCCGCGATATTCGCCGAACACCGACGCGCCCGCGTCATAGCCCTCGGCGAGTATCCCAAGGTTCGCAAACTCCTCGTTTTCGTAGTCATAGCTGCAAATATATACCTTGGTATAGCCTGTGCCGACCCCGGTGTAGTCCTCATATTCCGCCTCGGCGGCGATGAAGTAAGCGGTCGAGCCCTTTGTCACAAGGTCGCGAACGGCCAGATTCTCGATAGTATCGGCCTTGACCCGCGAGCTGCCGTCGGGAGCGGCCCTCATTACATCGGTAGAAACTATGACCTCGCCGTTTTCGCCCCACTCGCGCTTTTCGTTAAAGAAGTAAAGCTTATTGTCTACGATCTGCGGGTAGCCGTTCCATAGGTCTATCCCGAACGCGGTACAGGTCTCGGGGTCGCTGTGCGGGCAGTTCGGCCGCATACAAAGTATGACCGACTGCATCGAATCGAAGTCGAAAAACCATGCCCGCCTCGCCGTGAGACCGTTCGCGTCCTCGTTTTCGTCGTCGAAGAATATCCCGTTGAGGGTCAGGCTCGTCCGCCTCGGGCTGCGGCACGCCGTCTCATACCCCGGGGAGTGCTCCTTCACACCCACGCCGCAGGCCGTCAGAAGAAGCAGCGCGGCCAAGATAACTGCCAATAATTTTTTCATATAAATCACCTCTTTAATATCATACCACAGTTTAAAGAGGCTGTCAATCGAGCGGCAGGGCGTTTATTTTATTTCTTTCCCGATAACCTTTTCCGCCGGGAGCAGCTGATAGTTTCCCTCATAATCCGCCGCCAAAAAATACCCGTCTGCAGACCCGCCGTTGAAGGTAAGATTTCCGGTCAGCAGGCGATACCCCTTTTCGGTTTTCATATCTATTACGACCTTCCGTCAAGGTCGGCGCGCCAACTTTTTATACTCTGCTTTAATAAAGCAGTCAACACGCCTCGCACAAGCGGTCGAAAAAACGACATAAGCGGTCAGAAGCGCGCCCGTCATTCCCCCTCAAAGAGCTCTCCCGGCGAAAGCCTGCGAAATTCCCGCGTAAACTGCCCGAAAAGGATATAATCTCCCCCGTAATACGCGATCACCGCCTCGTTCTCCCCGATTGCCCCCGCCCTTAGCCTGTAAATATCCCCGGTTGCGAGCTCGGTCGCCAAAAGCGTTTCGGCGTTGAACATCATTCCGTTGACAGGGCGGTCCGCAGCGCGCTCGGTCAGGCGGTGCCCCTCTATCTTTTTGACAGTCCCGTCCGGCGAGGCGATCACGGCGGTATCGCCCTGCTGACAGACATAAAACCCCTCCGCCGCCGCCAAAATATCCGGCGCGGGCCAGTTCGTTCCCTCGCGCTCCCCCGGCGCGGGAAGCTCGGACGCCGTTAATATTTCCGCCTCGGGGTCAAGGGCGAAAATTCTCGTCACGGTGAACGCGTGAAGGCTGTCGAAATAGCCGGGCGAGCCCGCGCTCACCCCCTCGGGGCATTCCTCCGCGCCCACCGAAATATAATAAATTTTCCCGCCGTATTCGCCGACCACCCCGACCGTGTCGCTCGTATACAGGTGAGATATCCGCCCCAGATTTTGAAGCTCAAATGTTTTAAAATCAAAGCTTTCGGCGAAGTATTCATATTCCATCGTCGGCAGCCCGTTTTCGTCCGTGATCTCCCTCGCCGCTACGGTATACCCCCTGTCCCCCGAAACATAAAATCCCGAAAGCGTATACCCGCCCAAGCTCGCGACCCTTCTTCGCTCCGAGCCGTCGGCGGCGGCCTTATAAATGTTCGCGTGCGAGCTTATACCGCTCTTTGCGGACATCTCGCGCACGTTCTCGACGATGTAAACGCTCCCGCCGTAGGAGCAGAGCATGACGTCCGAGCCGTCGGAAAGCCCGAACGCCGAGCAGGTCTCGGGGTCGTCGTGGGTGCAGTTCGGCCTCGGGCACACCGGGAAGGAGCGCAGGGTCGCGAAGTCAAAAAAGCTCATTCTTCCCGCCGCGGAATATCCGTCGACATAATACGCCCCGTCCGGGGTCAGCAGGTATCCCGAGCCCTTGGCGGCGCGAAGCTCTTCTATCCCCTGCCCGCCGGGGAATTTTCCGTTCCTCACCGTTTTGGGCTCGGCTCCGATTGCCTCCGCCCCGCTCTCATCGAGCGAAGCGACTGCCTCCGTCTCAACCGCTTGAGGCGTTTCCGCCCCTTTTTTGCCGGAATTACCGCACCCCGAAAGGATCAGCACCGCCGCAAAAAATAAAACCGCAGTCAATTTTTTCATATAAACCACCTCTTAAATTATATATCACTCCCCAAACAGCTCCTCCTCGCTCACGGCAAAATAGACCGTCTGCTGCCGCTCCAAATCAATATACCTGATCATATATTTTCCGTCCGAATACCCGGCGACATACCCCGCCGCCACGCCCTCCTGCGGGATGTTCGCCCGAACCTCCTTCCCGTCCGAGAGCCGCCTGACGGTGTTTTCGCCGGAAGCGATATCGCCGAAAATGTACCCGTTTACGACCGCCGTATCGTTTCCGTTAAAGTCCTTGATGAATATCTCCCTGCCGTCCGGGCTCACGATAAGCGTGTCCGCGCCGTCCGAATATATCGCCGCGCCCTCCTTTATCTGCGCATATATCGGAAGCACCGGGGCGCTCGGGTCCGCCGCCCGCTTTTCGTGGGCGGATACTATCTTTTCGGGCAGTTCCCATTCCGAGATCACGAGCGTTTCAAGGTCGATCTTCCCGTACTCGGTCAGGCTGACCCGGCGAAGCTCCGCGCCGTTATGCTCCCTCGCTTCAAGGCTGTCGCCGTCCCACCAGTCGGCGTCCTCCTCCTGATAATTCAGGATATAATACAGCTCGCCGCCTATCTCTCCGCAAAAGGTAACGCCCGCCGTATACCCCTCGCACAGAAGCACCTTCGCGATGAGATCTTTTTTTGCATAGTCGTACCCGCAGAGATACATCTCGCGCATTCCTTCGGGCTTGCCCTCGGGGTGCTCGTTCACTCCGCCGAAATACAAAACGCCGTTTTTAAAGGCCGCGCTCGCGCCCTCGGGGACGGTTATCCCGTCGACTTCGCCGCATTTTGCCCTCCCGGTCCCGTCGATGGCGGCCTTATATACGTTCAGGCTGCCCCGCGGCAGGTTTCCCTCGTAATAGCTTTGGTTCCCGAACCAGTAAATGCTCCCGCCGACGATAACCGGGTGATTGTCCATTCCGAGCGCCGAGCAGCTCTCGTCGGTGTGGGGGCAGTTCGGCCTCGGGCAGATAAAAACATCGGCGCCGGTCGAAAGATCGGCAAAATGAAGCCTTCTGCCGACGTCGACATAAAGCTCTCCGCCCTCGTATCCGAAAAAGTCGTTGTAGTCGATCACGAAGCAGTCGGAGGGCTCTGCCTCCGTCCCCGCCCTATCCCCGCAGCCCGCAAGAAGCGCCGCCGCCAAAAGGATAACAAAGAATTTTTTCATGCAAAACACCTCTTTTGCTTAATTATGCTATTGTATAATTAGAAAGCAAAGACCCGCCCCTCACGCCCTCTCGAAAAGCTCGCTTTCGGGGATTTTTTTGTATTTCGTGTCTGTCACAAGCCCGTTTTCGTCGGTCACAAACTCCGAAACGATGTATCCGTCCTCGGTCTCCGCGGCGATGTGACAGTTTGCGTTCTTAACTTTATATTTCTCCCCGGTCCGATAGTTCACCGCCTCGCCGCCCGGCGCGATCAGCACCTCCCCGACAAGCCGATACCCCTCGCCCTCGAACGAAAAAACCTCGCCCGACTCGCAAATTATCTCGCAGCGGCCGCCGTTTTCGACCTGCATCGCCCCGCCCGAGATCTGCTTCACGTCGCCGTCGATATACTCAATATCAAGGCTTTTCGGGTCGACCGAGATGTTGATCTCCTCCGCCTTTTGGGAGATATCCTCCGGGAATCTGTAAAGCTCTATAACTATTTTCCCGCCGAAAAAGCCCAAAATGTCGGCCTGCCCGCTCTCACCTTCAAGAATTTTCCTTGTGAGGTCGAGCTTCTCGCCGAATTCTGCGGTCGCGGGGTCCTCGCGGGAAACGCCCGATCTGTCGTCCCGCATGATGGCTGTTTCGTCGTGAAACTCGCCGTTTTCAAAGCTGCGGAAATGCTTAAGCCAGTAAATTTTCTCGCCGATCGGAATGACCGGCTCGTTGTCGAATCCGAGCGCAAAACAGGCCTCGGGGTCGGTGTGGGGGCAGTTCGGCTTGGGGCAGACCGCCGCCTCGACGCCGGATATCGCGTCAAAGTAGTAAAGCGCCCTGACCGTTTTGTAGGCGGGCAGCCGCTTGCCGCCGACGGTGTAAAAGGCGCCGTCCTCCGGCTAGCCCTTGTCCATGCGGCTTTTCACGTAGTAGAGCCCGTCCCCGCGGCTCGAATAAATCCCGTTCACCCAGTACGCCTCCGCGCTGCCGGCAACTCTCCGGCCCCGGCCCCAGCCCCCGCACGAGCAGAGCATAAGCGCGAAACCAATAAGCAGGCAAAATAATTTTTTCATATAAACACCTCTTAGCTTTATTATACCACTGTATAATCGAGATGTCAATAGGTTTTGGGGGATTAGAGTGGGGGTGGGGAGGTTTGGCGAGCTTCTCTCTGCTACTGTAAAGCACGAATACCGAGAAGGTTTCGCCGGCCTTTCCTCAAAAGGCCGCGGGAATCCAAAGGGCAGAGCCCTTTGGTCGCGACCGCAGTCGCGAAATCCCCTACGCATTAGCGAACGCAGGACGGGGAGGAGTAATCAGCCCGCCCCCGGGCGAAGCCGCCGCTCCGGCGGGTTCGCTGCGCAACGGGCACTAAGGTACGAGTCAGAAGTCGATATGGCGTTGCGTTCTCGCCGGGGGTTCCCTATTTGCCGAGCGGGGAGCGAGGCAAAGAAAAGGCGGTGCTTAGCAGCTAATGCAAGTGTTGCGCTGTAAGTGGGGCGGCATTTCCTTATTTGCAGAGCTGGGAGTGAGGCAAACTCTGCTTTCAACTGGGGTTTAGCAGGCGGTTCGGACGTTACGCCATGGTCGGGGCGAAGCCCGGGGTGTGCGCGGAGCGCGCACCTCGGGCTTCGCCCCGTCACCCCACCCCTCGAAATCCAAAGAAAACTGCCGGAGCCCCCTCTCCGGCAGTTGCATCATATGACCCTCTTTATCTCCCCGCCCCGCTGCTCGTTCCCCTTCCCTACACCTCCCCCTCATACGTTTCCCCGGTCTTGATCTCCGCCTTACCGCCGGAGAGCTCGGTGACGGCGGCTGTAAAGGCTTCGCAGGACTCCTCGGGGAGGGTGAGGCTCAGGGTCACTTCCTCGCCGAAATCCTGGGAGTTGGTCCTGGCGCCGGACTCGGGCAGAAGGCGCAGGATACGCTCATAAAAGGTGTAGGCGAAGCGCAGTTCAACGTCGCGGACGTTTCGCATCTCCCTGACCCCGGCCGCCTTGAGCCCGCCCGAGGCCGCCGAGGAATACGCCCGCGTGAGGCCGCCCTTCCCGAGAAGTATCCCCCCGAAATACCTCGTGACCACCACCGCGACGTCCTTAAGGCCGCTTTTCTGGATCGCGTCCAGGATCGGCGCGCCTGCGGTCCCCTGGGGCTCGCCGTCGTCCGAAAATCGGGTCTCGCCGCCCTCGCGAAGCGTGTAGGCATAGCAGTTGTGCCAGGCGCGGCGATGCTCGGCCCTAACCGATTCAATGAACGCCGCCGCCTCTTCCGAGGTCGAGACGGGGGCGACCTGCGCGATAAACTCGCTTTTTTCAATGATTATGCTGTCGGACGCACGTTTTTTCACTGTTTTGTATGCCATAGCTCACCAACTTTTCAAAAATATGTCTTGATATTTTGATCCGCGCCGCGCCCTGAATTAAGCTCAATTCGAGCAGGCGCAGGGTCTGATCACCGGGATATACAAATTTTGCCTGTGTATTATTGTCATTATCGACGTAAATAAGCTTTCTTAACGGCTGCTTCATGCCGTACTTTTTGTTCCTGAAATTCTCACCCTCAATCCTCCGAGGTCGAGACGGGGGCGACCTGCGCGATAAACTCGCTTTTTTCAATGATTATGCTGTCCGACGCTCGTTTTTTCACTGTTTTATATGCCATAGCTCACCAACTCTTCCAAATTATGTTGCGCATTTTTTTGATAAAACAAAAAGAGGGGATATGCCCCTCTTTTTCTTACTTCTTCTCGTTGCCGAGGCCGTAGCGCCTGTTGAAGCGGTCTACGCGTCCGCCGGTGTCGACCAGCTTCTGCTTACCCGTGAAGAACGGGTGGCACTTCGAACAAATTTCTACCTTGATATTCTGCTTGGTCGAGCGGGTCTCGATGACGTTGCCGCAGGCGCAGGTTATGGTAGTGGCCTCGTAGTTGGGATGAATACCTTCCTTGGGCATGATTATGCTCCTTCCTGAATTAAAATCGCGGGATGCGCGGCGTCAGAGCGCCGTTACAGCCCATTTTCCCGAATAGCAGCCCATCATCCCGATTCAGACAGTAGTGCTATATGGTGAACGGATGTGATACATTCGCCTAAAGATTATACCACACCTTTTTTAAAATTGCAAGCCTTTTTTTAAATTTTTTCTGTCAGTCTATAAAGTCCTTCACCTTGTTCGAGCGGTTCGGGTGGCGGAGCTTCCTTAAGGCCTTCGCCTCTATCTGACGGATCCTTTCGCGGGTGACGTTGAACATCTGCCCGACCTCCTCGAGGGTGCGGCTGCGGCCGTCCTCAAGACCGAAGCGAAGGCGAAGGACCTTCTCCTCGCGGTCGGTAAGAGTGGAGAGCACCTGGTTTATCTGCTCCTTCAAAAGAACAAGGGAAGCGGCCTCGGTCGGCTCGGGGGCGTTTTCGTCCGGGATAAAGTCACCAAGGTGGCTGTCCTCCTCCTCGCCGATAGGAGTTTCGAGAGAAACGGGGTCCTGGGCTATGCGGAGTATCTCGCGGACGCGATCAACAGGCATATCGAGAGCCTGGGCGATCTCGTCGGCCGTCGGGTCTCTGCCGTTTTGGTGCAAAAGCTGGCTCGAGGTCTTTTTGACCTTCGTGATGGTCTCGACCATGTGGACGGGGATCCTTATTGTTCTTGCCTGGTCGGCGATGGCGCGGGTGATCGACTGGCGTATCCACCAGGTCGCGTAGGTCGAGAACTTGAAGCCCTTGGTGTAGTCGAATTTTTCGACCGCCTTGATGAGGCCGAGGTTGCCCTCCTGAATGAGGTCCAAAAAGTGCATTCCCCTGCCGCCGTAGCGCTTCGCTATCGAGACGACGAGGCGAAGATTCGCTTCGGCAAGGCGCTTTTTCGCGGCTTTGTCGCCATCCTTCATTCGCTGGGCGAGTTCAATTTCCTCCTCGGGGGTCAGAAGCGGGACCTTGCCTATCTCCTTGAGATAAATTTTGACGGGGTCGTCGATCGCGATGGCGTCCATTGCCGCCGGGTCGAGGTCGTCGTCGAGGTCATGGTCGCCGTCCAGAAGGGGCTCGTCCATGTCGATCAGCTCGTCGAGGTTTTCGGTCTCCATGACGATGTCGTCGATGATGACTATGCCGTTGGCGGCGCAGGTCTCGTAAAAGCTGTCGATCTTGTCGACGTCGTAGTCGAGTTCCTCGAGCGCCTCGGTTATCTCACGGGTGGTGAGCTTGCCGGTCGCCTTGCCGCTTGCCAGCAGCGATTCGATTGTTACTTTCTTCTCGCTCATAATTTGCCTCCAAAATATGTATTAGATCAAAGCTTTTTTTGTCTTAACCTCATTAAGTATTCCTGATCGAGCTCCTCGTCGCCGCCGCTGCGGCTGCGGTCCTTTAAGATCGCCGTGCAGTCGTCGACGGCCTGCTTGTTGACCGGGATCTCGCGGGAGCGGGCCAATATCCTTGATATTCTGCCCATTTCGTCGGCCGAAAATTCGCCGCCGAGGGACGAAAGCCCTATATCAAGGCCGTTTTCGCGGGATAAAAGCATTTTTTCGTAGACCCGGCGGTGAAACGACGTTACAAAATCGTCGGGAGAAAGCTTTGAAAAAATTTCCTCCGCGCCGTCCTGATTCGTCAGAAGGTAGGCCAAAATGTCCTCCTCGGCCCGCGATTCCTTCGGGTGGTCGGCCGCCTCGGGGTTCAGGGCGTCCCTTTTCGGGGGCTGGGTCATCTCGTTTTTTATCTTTCGCTCCTCGCGGCGGCGGTTTTTCTTCCAAACCGATTCGATCTCGGCCTTGATTATCTGCTTGTCCACGCCCTGCTCGGCCGCGATCTTTGAGATGTAGACCTCGCGCTCGATGCGGTTTTCTATGCCCGCTAAAAGCTCGACCGCGCGGCGGAGATAATCGACCCGGCCGAGGTCGTCGCTCATGTCTACCGAGCTTTTTAAGTTCGCGAGCTCGTATTCGGTCGAGCCCTCGGAGCCGTTTAATAAGACCCTGAAGTGGTCGGCTCCGTAGATCTTCAGGTAATCGTCGACGTCCTTGACGCCGTCGCCGTTCAGCCTTACGACGCGGGTCTTGAGGCCCACGGCGGAGAGGATCGAAATGGCGTTTTTGGTGGCCTTGCGGCCTGCCTCGTCGGCGTCGTAGCAAATTATCACTTCGTCGCAGTACTGGCTCATGAGGCGGGCATGCTCGCCGGTGATGGCGGTGCCGCAGGTGGCTACGGCCTCCTTAAAGCCCGCTTGGTGAAGGCTTACGACGTCGACGTTGCCTTCGCACAGGATGAGCCTGTGGGATTTGACCGACTCGTTTTTTGCGAAATTGAGGGCAAAAAGAGTGCGGCTTTTTTTGTAGAGCGCCGTTTCGCGGGAGTTGAGATATTTTCCTCCCGAGGCGCTCGGGTCGAGCGTTCTTCCGGAGAACGCGCATACGTTTCCGCGGAGGTCGAATATCGGGAAGACCACGCGGTTCACGAAAAAGTCGAAGCTGCGGCCGTTTTTTTCGCTCAGAAGGCTTGCTGAAATGAGCTCGCGTTCGCTGTAGCCGAGGGCAAGCATGTGGTTTTTAAGGCTTGTCCAGCGGTTCGGCGCAACGCCTATGCCGAAGCTCTTTATCGTCTCCGGCTTTAGCCGCCGCTTTTGCAGTAAATATGTAAGTCCCTCGCGGCCGTCGTCGGCCGTGAGATTTTTGTAGTAAAACCTTGCGGCCTCGCGGTTCATTTCTATCAGGCGCTTGCGGTCGCGGCTCGCCCGGTCGTCGTAGCCGTCCTCGGGCATAGCAAGTCCCGCGCGTGAGGCCAGAAGCTTTACCGCCTCGATGTAGTCGAGGTTCTCTATCTTCATTATAAAGGTGATGACGTCGCCGCCCGCGTGACAGCCGAAGCAGTAGAAGCTCTCGGTGTCGGGATAAACTACGCAGGAGGGCGTTTTTTCGGAGTGGAACGGGCAGAGGCAGTTCAGGTTGCGTCCCGCGCGCTTCAAGGTCACATAGCTTTTCATGACCTCGTCTATCGGGTTTCGGGCCTTGAGCTGTTCCAAAAATTCCGCAGGCAGCGGCACGGTATCACTTCCTTAGCTAAATGCGCTCCCAATCCTTGGGAACGAAGATCTCCATAAATGCCCGCGTGCAGTAGCCGTCGGACATGCCGGCGATGTAGTCGAGCACCGCCGTTTCGACGTCGAAGCGCTCGCTCAAAAGCTTGTACTCGTCGGGGAGCTTTTCGGGCCTGTCCATGAAGTAACGGTAGAGCATCTCGATCATCGTCTTTGCCTTCGACTCCTCCGACTTGCAGACGGGGTTGCGGTAGACGTTCGCGAACATGAACGCGGAAAGCTCGTCCTTGGCCTTCGCAACCTCCTCGGAATAGCAAAGCTTTTCCGCCCCGCTTTCGACGATAGAGCTCACCAAAGAGGTTATCCGCTGCGACTTTGTCTTCCCCAAAACGTCGGTCGCGAACCGCGGAAGATCCCCGGCAGAGATCACCCCGGCGCGGATAGCGTCCTCGATATCGTGGTTGATGTAGGCGATGACGTCGGCCAGCCGAACGACGCGTCCCTCACGCGTTTCGGCGACCATGTCGGTGTGCTTCAGGATTCCGTCCTTGACCTCGTGGGTGAGATTTAAGCCCCGGCCGCCCTTTTCGATGTACTCGACCACCCGGATAGACTGCTCGTAGTGCTTGAAGCCCTTCGAGGAGACGTCGTTCAGGATCTGCTCGCCCGCGTGGCCGAACGGCGTGTGGCCGAGATCGTGCCCCAAAGCTATCGCCTCGGTGAGGTCCTCGTTCAGGCGAAGCGCACGGGAAATCGTCCTCGCGATCTGGCTGACCTCGAGCGTGTGGGTGAGGCGGGTGCGGTAGTGGTCGCCGGTCGGGTTCAAAAACACCTGAGTTTTTCTTTTGAGCCGCGCGAAGGCGTTGCAGTGGATTATGCGGTCGCGGTCGCGCTGGAAGTCGGTGCGAAGGGTATCCGGCTTGTTTTCGGGGCGGGAGCGGCCCTTTGTCTCGGCGCTTCTGGCCGCAAGCGGTGAAAGAACATTTTTTTCCATGTTTTCCGTGTATTCCCTTGGGGTCATGCCACACCTCCCGATTTCGTCAAAAATCCTTACACTTTTATATACAACGGCGGGCGGCGGGGGACCTACAAAAAATGAGGGGAGGGAGGGAAATTTGGAGGAATGCACAAAAATGGGGAGGGAGGATTGGGGAAGGTGACGGGAGGGGGCAATTTGCCTCTCGTTTTTTCATCAAAAAAGCCGGCGCACCAAGCCCCGGCTTTCGCTTTACTTAACCCTATTATTCCTCAAAAGCTCTCCACCCTATCCGTCTTATCCTCGATCCTTGCGATGATCTCGTACCCGATCGTGCCGCAGATATCGGCCATTTCGTCGACGGTGACGTTGACGTTATCGAAGATATACACCTCGTCGCCGACCTTGACCTCGCCCTCGATGTCGGTGATATCTATCATCGTGAGGTCCATGCAGATCGAGCCCACTATCGGCGCGCGCTGGCCGTTCACGACGAAGCACCCGCTCTTTTCCGAATTCGGGTTGAACAGGCGGCGGTAGATCCCGTCGGAATAGCCCACCGCGACCGTCGCTATCCTCGACTTCCTCTTGGTTGTAAAGCGGCGGTTATAGCTTATCGGGGTGCCGGGCTCGCGCTCGGCGATCTTAAGAATCACCGTCGCGAATTTCAGCGCGGGCTTGAGGCTCACCATGCTCCTCAGCTCCTCGCTCGGGTAGTAGCCGTAGAGCATATACCCCGGGCGGACCATGTTATAGTGCGCGGCGTTTTTGTTGAATATCGCCGCCCCCGCGCAGGCGTGAACGTACGGCGGAACGCCTAAAACGCTCTCGATGTCCCTGACCGCGGCGGCAAAGCGCTCGGTCTGAAGGCGGGTGAACTCTAAATCGCTTTCGGTGAAGCTGTCGGCGCAGATATAGTGCATGAAAATGCCGTCCAAAACAAGGCCGTTGAGCTTTTTGATCTTCTGAGCAAATCCTATCGCGTCGGCGGGGTCTATCCCGAGGCGGGAGGCCCCGGTGTCCACCTCGATGTGGATCTTGCTCCTGATCCCGGCGGCGAGGGAGGCCTCGTTCAGAGCCTTCGCAAAGTCAAGGTCGCTGACGGCGCAGACGCAGCCCTCGGTGATTATCTCCTTGATGTCCGATATTATCGGCTGATAGATTATCATGATGCTCGCGTCGGGGAGGTTTCGGCGTATCATCGCGGCCTCCTTGACGTCGGCGACCGCAAGATAGCGGCAGCACTTAAAGACGTTCGCGATTATCTCCGACCCGCAGCCGTAGGCGTTCGCTTTTACCATCGGCATGACCTCTACCCCCGGTTCGAGGGCTTTTTTTATCTCGAAGAAGTTGTGCTTCATCGCGTTGGTGTCGACGTAGAGCCGCGTGGGGCTCGGCGGGAGGGCGGTAAAATCGCTCTTGACCGAGTTGATATACGACTTTAAGCATTCGTAGAACTCCTCCATGGCGCTTGCGCGGGAGCCCTTTATCAAAACGACGTCGCCGGCGTTCACCCCGCCCTCGGTGATGTAGGCCATAAGCGCGTCCTTAAGCTCTCGGCGGGAATGCGCCGGGAAGCACCTGCCCTTGCCGTCCTTGAGACCTTCGGCGAACGCCTCGTGGTCCTCGCCGATGAAAAACACATAGTCCACCGCAGAGGAGATGTCCGAGGCGAGCTTTTTGTGCTCCTCGGCGCTGTAGGCCCCGAGCTCGTGCATCTGCCCCAAAACCGCGACCTTTTTCTTGCCGTCGAATTTTATAAGTGCGTCGGCGGCGGCGCGCATGCTGTCAGGCGAGGCGTTGTAGTAGTCCTTGATGATGGCGATCCCCTTGTCGTAGGAGATCTCGTTTCGCATGGCGACCGCCTCGTAGCCCTCGAGCGCCTTTGCGGCCTCCTCGGGGGAAACGCCGAGCTCATACGCACCGGCGATCGCTTCGAGCGCGTTATTCACGTTGTGCCGGCCGATTATCGGCAGGCGGCAGGGAACCGACTTGTCGCCGTACCTGATCGAAAATTCCGTTGCCGCGCCGAGGTCCTTTATGTCCTCCGCCCGAAAAGCGCTGTCCTCCGCCTCACCTATCTTTTCAAGCCTAAAGCCGTTCGGCCTGACGTCCTGCAAAAACGGGTCCGCGCCGTTTATGATGAGCGTTCCGCCCTCCTTAAGGCCGTTGAGGATTTCGAGCTTCGCCTTTTTGATATTCTCCTGCGAGCCCAAATTTCCCATGTGCGCCTTGCCGATGTTCGTGATTATCGCGACGCTCGGCCGCGCCATTTTCGTGAGGCGGTTTATCTCGCCCATGTGGTTCATGCCGAGCTCCAACACCGCGCAGTCATACGAGCCGTCGAGCCTAAAAAGCGTGTGCGAAAGGCCGATGACGTTGTTATAGTTCTTGTCCGGGGTCAGGACCTTATACTTCGACGAAAGAATGGTATAGAGCATATTCCGGGTCGTGGTCTTTCCGTTCGAGCCTGTGACCGCGATGACCGGAATGTCGAATTTTTGGCGGTATTTCGCGGCGAGCGTGCGGTAGGCCTCCAAGGGGTCGCCGACCAGAACCGTCGGCACTCCGTCCGCCCGCTTTTCCTTTGATATGATGAGCGCCGCGCCCTTTGACACCGCGACCTCGACGAAATCGTCGCCCTTGAAGCGCGCGCCGTCGAGGGCGATGAACATCTCCCCCGGCTGGAGCGTGCGGGTGTCGGTGCTGACCCCGCATATCTCAAAATCATTCCCCTCGGCTTCTTTTCCGAGCGCCGAGAGCACCTCGTGATAACGTATCGTTTCCATAAAATTCACCCTTTTTTAAATTACTCCGAAAGTATCGTTTCCAAAAGCTCCGTCGGGTAGAGCGGCGGGGTCTCCTTTGCGCCCTGCTGGAACAACACCGTCGACGGCGACAGCCCCGGCAGAGTGTTAAGC
Source organism: uncultured Clostridia bacterium (assembly GCA_947624745.1). Lineage (GTDB taxonomy): Bacteria > Bacillota > Clostridia > Oscillospirales > Ruminococcaceae > Faeciplasma. The sequence goes on from CANQLR010000013.1 coordinate 55,446, forward strand.
TCAATTACTATAATTTCGCCCGTTTCGTTGTTCGCGAAGATGTCTATGCGGCAGTAGTCCTTCACTCCGCAGCCCTTGGCGACCGCCTCCATCGAGCGCATTATCTTTTCAAGAAGCGGCTTTTTGATCACGTTTTCGGGCGGCGGGGTTATGTTTATGCCGGTGCCGCCCTGGAATTTTTCCTCTAAAGATAAGACCGCGTTGTCGGCGACGGTGACGCTCGGGAAAAACGAGTGGTAAGCGCCCTTTTTCTCCAAAACGCCGACGGTCATCTCGACCCAAGCTCCCCCGCCCGAGACCGAAACGCCGTCCTTCGAGATCAGAAGGGTCTCGGTCCTGATATACTCCTCAAAGAGCATTTCGGAGAGCTTCGCGGGAAGCTGTATCTTTTCGGGCTGGTCGGCGAAGGTGTTTTCGGGAATGTAGGGGCGGCGCTCCGAGAAAAGCGCGAAATAGCGCCGAAGATCCTCCGAGGACCGAAGTATGACTATTCCGGTGGAGCAGCCGTCGCCGTTCGGCTTTACGACCACGCTCCCGCTGCCGAGAAGCCCGGTGATCCCGCGCCACTTCGGGTCGGGATCAGATAAAATTTCCGCGACCTCCTCCGGCTCCATAAGTATCTTTTTGCAGGTGCGAACGCCGGGGAGCGAAAGGGATGTTATCCTCTCGCCGGTTCTGAATTTATCCATGCAAAGCTCGGCTGCTAAAGATCCGGAGCCGTTGAAGTTGAGCCCCGCGGCCTCCAAAAGCCGCTGGAACCCGCCGTTTTCGCCGAATCCGCCGTGAAGCCCCAAAAAGACGTCGGCGCCCTGCTTTTTGCACATGTCGATGAACCCTTCAAGGCTCATGCCCTCGGCGGAGGGCTCGCCCGCGGGGAATCTCCCCGAAAGACCGAGCTCGGTTAAAATTTCCTCCTTAAGGCGCTTGGTGTAGGCGACATAGCCGTCGGGGCGGTTTTTGATGTAGTCGTAGATCTCCTCGGTGGTGTGCTTTAAAGCGGCGGCATAAGGCACCTCGTAGACGGTGAACCCGCCGCCCTCCGAAAAGAGGATATAAGGAACGGGGCAGTATTTTTTCGAGTTTAAAAGCTTAAGCCAGACGTTTGTGCCGCTCATCAGCGAGACCTGCCGCTCGGATGTTATGCCGCCGAAAATCACGTTCACCGGCTTTTTACCGAGTTTATCGTCGCGCGGAATGTCGAATTTTATGCCGTTTCGCTCGCAGGCGTTTTTCAGAATGACCGCTAAAAGGTCCTTGTGCCGAAGCCCGACCGCGGCAGCCTGCTGGAAGATGAAGCTGTTCTGCTCCATGCCGCTTATCGGGTTGAAGTCGGAAAAATAGACCGAGCCGTCCTCTAAAAGCCAGCCGTCGATGCGAAGAAAATCGCGCGCGCCGACCTCTTTGAAGAGCCTGACGGCGGTGGAGCGGATCTCGGCGATCTTATCCTCCCCGAACCTTGCGGGGCAGTAGTAGCGGGTCTCGGTCGTCGAGAGGTATTTTTTGCGCTTGTCAAAGACCTCGCCGGCAAGGGGCTCGCCGTTTCGGTCGAGTAGCTCGACCTCGGTGGGCATAAGCGCGGCGGTGCGCCCGTTCGCCTCAAGGATTATGACTGTGAATTCGCGGCCGCGGCAGAGCTGCTCGACGACGAGCGGACCGTATTTTTTAAGGCTCTCCAAAGCGGTAGATACCGCGTCCTCGGGCGAGCGTGCGACGCTCACCCCTATCGAGGAGCCGCCCTCGGAGGGTTTTATCACGACCTCGGAGAGGTTATTTTTCTGCATGAAATCGCGGATAAGGGAGTCCGCAGCCCCGGGATCGCTCAAAAAAAGCTTCGGAACGGAGCGCAGCCCCAGCGGGCGGAGGATCTTTTCCTCGGCGTTTTTCTTGCTATACATCCTCTCGCACGCCGCCGACCCGGAGGCCACGAAGGGTATGCCGTTCGCCTCTAAAAGACGCTGAACGCCGCCGTCCTCGCCGAAGCGGCCGTGCATGACCGGAAAAACGAGGTCGTGCCGCTTCAGAGCCGAAATTAAGGCGTCGAGGGGGAGGCCGTCGTTTCCCGAAAGCATGAACTCGAAGTCGGAGGTCGTATTTGAATAGAGGAATTTTTCGTTAATGGGGTAACATTTCATGTCCTGCCCGAGGAAGAACACCGAAAGCCCGACCCCCGGCATACAGCGCAGGTGGTCGTAAACGGAGCGCACCGAGTTGAGGGAGATGTCCTTTTCCCTCGACGGCCCCCCGCACAAAAGCGCAAGCTTTATAGCCATATGTCCCGTCCTTTCCGCGCCGAATACCCGGCGCAAATATATTCTATTTCGGCGCGCGGCGGGATATTCCCCGCGCCGAAGGGTAGGGTAAATAATTGAAGGGTATGAATAGAATTATTATAGTACAGAATCGGGGAGATGTCAAGATGGGGAGGGGGCGGGGAGTGGCCGAAACGGCCACATTTAAATTAAGTGTGGAAAATAGAAAGCGTTTAGTAACAGCGGTTCGTTTGGCAAAAAATTTTTATAATGTGGGCGGAATGGACACTCCCGAGTATCTCTATTCAACTTATCTCTCCCCCTACTCCCCCATTCTCATCCCCACCTCCTCCGCTGCCTCCCTCGCGAGTGCCCTGAGTGTCGAGGCTTTCCCGTCGCTTTCGGTGGCCTCGTTGCAGGCCGTGAGGACCGGCTCCACGAACGCCGAGGCGAAAAAGCGCCACTGCACGAAGTACCCCTCGGGGTCGGGAATGTCGGCATAGCGCCCGTTTTCGCCCGCGTCGAGCACGCACTCCATGAACCGCGCGGCGAGGTCCTTTTTGCCGCTGCTCGGGTTCATCACCAAAAACCCGCCGCAGAGCGCCTTGAGCTCGCTGCCGAAAGGCATTTTCTCCTCGCCGCCGTTCGGAAAATCGTGAAAATACTTAAGCAGCTTATACAGCTCCTCCCCGCTCGCGTCCAAAAAAACTCCCTCCGTCACGTCGACGTTTTGGGCGAGATACAGCGCCTGCGAAACCGCGCGCGAATAGCAGAACCGGCTGCCGTCCTCGGGGTAATTTTCGCGGGTGTAACCGTTCGTGAGGTATGTCGGAACGCCCACATACGCGCCGTTCAGCCCGCAGAATTTCTCGATTGCAGGGTTCCCCGAAATGCGCCCGTTCAGGCCGTCGTATTTAGTTAAGTCCTCAAACATTCCCGCAAGAAAATATTTAACCTGGTGCATATAAACCGGCTCATACAGATCAAAATCGGTGTCCCCCGCCATCAGCTTCACGTCGAGCCGCTCGAAGTCGGTGCCGTAGCTCACCGTCTTTACCGTCGCGCCCGTTTCACGCTCGAAATCCCGGATAATTTCCGCATAATTCGACGCCGACTGGCAGGCGAGGGTGACGCTTTCGGGCGGGTCGGCGAAGTCGTAGAGCAAGATCTCCCCGGGCGGCACCACCGCGCTCGCGATGTTCTCATATACCGACAAAAACGCGCCCTCAAAGGCCGGCCCGTCGGGGTAAAAGCGCTTCAGGACGGCGCTGTCCGGGTCGGTCAGGGAGCACTCCATCAAAAACGGCGCTTGCCTGCTGTCCCCCGTCGGCGCGCTGAAAATAAGCGCCGTGCCGGTCTTTTCGAGGTATGCGAGCGCGAGCGCGAACCCGCCCGGATACGCCGCCTCAACGCTCGTAAGCCGCTTTGTCTTTCCGCTTTCGAGGTCAATTTCACAGATATTTACAAACCGCGAATCATAAAGGCTCTCCTCCGCCTTCAAAATTTTGTTGCCCTTATACCTCGCGAAAACGCGGCATATCCCCGACATCGCGCCGCCGTCGCTTTCGGGAATTTTATTAGTTTCATTAAGCGTTTCCCGGTCGAAAACGATATTTTCGGTGACGGTGATCCCGCCCACGCTCTCAGTGCAGGTGAAGCAGAAACAGCCGTCGGCGACAATAAGCCCCCGCGCCGCGATCCCGTCTTTTTCGACATTTATTTCCCGCTCCGAGATCAGCTCGCCCTCCGGCGAATACTCCCCGATAACGCCGCTTCCGTAGGCAAAAAGCCTCGCCCCGTCGGCCGCGATAAACGCAGCCCCTGTGTCGAAAATCCTGTCCGACTCCCCGCTTTCAAGGTCCAGCCGCCACACCCCGCCGTCCGAAAGAAAATACAGCGCCTTTTCGATCTGCGCCTGCGAAAGAATTTTGTCGAAGCTTATGGGCAGAGTAATCTCATCGGCGGGCGAAAACGCGTTATAGCTCACGCTTCGGCCGAAGATAGCGCTCTCGACGGCCTCTCCGTGAATTTCGACATTCGGCGATTTTGTCGAGATAACCGGGGACTTTTCCCCGCCTCCGCAGGAGCAGAGTGCCGTCAAAGCGATTAAGCAAGCTAATAATTTCTTGAGTTTCATGTTACCGCCTCCTTATTTTAAGGATAATCCTGCGGCAGAAAAATTTCAACCCGTCGGGCACAAACGTCCCCGAAACGGCGCAAAAAGCGGTTGCGCGGCGGGGGCATATATGCTATACTAAAAGGGGAGGTGGCGGCAAAATGGCTAAAATAGGCGTTTGCGACGACAGCCTTGACATCGCGCGGGACATCGCAAAAACGGTAAAAAGCTCCTTCGAGGCGCTGTCGGAGGAGTGCAGTATTTATGTATTTCAAAGCGGAGCGGAGGTGCTTAAAGAGAACCTGCGCGCGCCCTTTGACGTTCTTTTTTTGGACATAGACATGCCCGGAATCAGCGGATTCGATCTCGCGAGGGAGCTTCGCGCCGCGGGCGACGGCTGCCTGATCGTCTTTGTAACGTCCCATTCCGAGCTTGTCTACGACAGCCTCGACTTTCAGCCCTTCAACTTTTTGAGGAAAAATTCGGCGCAGCCTCTTTCGGAGAGCGTGCCGAAAACGGTCGCGAAAATAGTTGACCGACTTAAACAGGCAAAGATGGTCCTGATCGAGGAGCGGACCCTCGGCAGCGTTCCGGTGCGGCTTCGGGACATCATCTCGATAGAATCGAGCGGGCACTACCTCGTCTACACGGTCTCGGACGGCGGGAGCACGAAAAAGCTTGTCTCCCGCGGGCTCATCTCGGAGCGGGAGGAGCTTTTGGAGGGCAGCGGCTTCGCGAGGGTCCACAAGGGCTTTATAATAAACTTCGGGCAGCTGAAACGGCTCGACCGCTCGCTCAAAGAAGCCGAGCTTTTCGGCGGGGTCAGGGTGCCGATCGGCAAGAAATACCGTCAGGCTTTGGAGGAAAAATATTCAATGTATTTAAGGAGAAGATCATGACGCCGTATGAACTTACCCGCCACGCGCTCAACTATCAGGTGTTCTACGTTCTGCACCGCGTGGGGCTCGCGTGGCTTATAATAGAGCTTGCACTGTCCCTTTTCAAGGGCTTCGCGGCGGTGATATTTTTAAAAAACTTTCTCGGCGTCCGCCCTGGGGCAAAGTGCCGAAAATCGGCGCTCGCGGTCTGCTCGCTCGCCTACGCGCTCATTCTCTGGGCAGAATATTACTTCTTCGGCTGGTTCCGCCTTTGGGGCCTCGCGATAGTCTTTCTGCCGCTTCTTTGCGTGCTTCTGGCTTACTCTCTCGCGTTTTGCGGCGGCAGGACTCGCGAAAAAATACTCGCGCCGCTTTGCGCGAACGCGATAAACCTTTCGGTGACGCTTCTTTCAAACCTCATGTCCTTGGAGCTTCGCGGGAAAATGGCCGAGCTTCACGGGGCCTACGGGCTCTACAACATCTACGAAACGTGGGCGGTGCTTTTTATCTCGCCCGCGCTGATATACTTCGTTTTCTACCTGATTTTGCGGCTCTTCGGGCGGTGCGATTTCTCCCGAAAAAGCTCGCTCATACAATGGACGGTCCTCTCGGCGGCGCTCACGGTCAGCATAATCTCGGCGGTGCATATATTCATAAGGTTCGACTTTCGCGCCGACAACCTCGTTCGGCTGCGGACCTTCGGCGGGGTGATAATCATGAGCTTTCTGCTCTCGGATATCTTCGTTTTCCTGCTCCTCGGCGACATCATGAGGAAAAATAAGGCGGTGACCGAGCTTGCGCTCCTGCGCCGGACGGAGGAGTACAACCGCCAGTACATCGCGAGCCTCAAAAACGAATACGAGACGGTGAGAAAGCTTCGCCACGACTCGAAAAACTGCCTTCTCGCGGTGTCGTCACTCATTGAGCGGGGCGAGACGGAGCGCGCCAAGGAGCAGATCGAGAGCTATCTCGGCGAGATGAGCACGTCGGAGGTATTCATCGAGACGGACAATTCGGTGGTGAACGCGGTCGTGAACGCAAAGCTGACGGCGGCGAAGTCGGCGGGGATAGAGTGCGAGTGCATGGTCTGCCGGGACATCTGCGGGATAGCCGACCACGACCTCTGTCGGCTGCTGTCGAATATGCTGGACAACGCCATCGAGGCCTGCGAGCTCGACCCGAGCCCCTGCCGCCTCATCGAGCTTCGCATCACCCGCGAGGGCGAAAGCTGCACCTTCGCGGTGAAAAACACGGTGCCGAGCCCGGTGCTCGAAACAAATCCCGAGCTCAAATCGACCAAGTCCGACCCCTCCGAGCACGGCTGCGGCGTTCGGATAATCCGCGAGATCGCCGAAAAATACTCCGGCCGCAGCGACTTTTATGACGAGGACGGCATGTTTGTGGCAAGGGTGAGAATGGAGGGAAGGGGGTAGGGAGGCCGCCCAAATCAAGAATAAACAAAAAAGAGACCGCCGCGTGGGTGGCCTCTTTTTTGGTCTGTCCGACAGGAATCGAACCAAGGCGTCGCCGAACTCCCTGCCGGTCTCTCCCTTGGAGACGACGCCTTCGCGAAGCCGCCTCGGCTTATGCCTCGGGTCTGCCGAATTATTGCCAGCCACTTCTTGGCATCGCTCTCTGTCCGGCGCACTGCCTCGACATCTGCGGTCAATACTTCAATCTTCTCCATCAGTTCGCCCTGCTCCGTCTGATATTTTGCGGTCAGCATATTGAAGCTGTATTCGGTGATGCGTTCCGCCGCCCAGTTCTCATAGAGCCTTACGAACAATCCGTCAATCTCGTACTTTCGCTTCTCGGTCTTTTTCAAGTTCTAAAGCTGTTTCTTCCTCACTGCACTCCGTTCATTATTGCCTGAGCTTAGCAAACGCTCCAACATCTCTTCGTCTTGCTCCGCCTGTAACGCCTAATACTGTATTCGTGCCAATATATAATTATATAAAACTTCATAGCCGATATTGCGTGGGGTGCATCGCCTGTTTTTGTCTCTGTATTCCCGATTTCTTCCGCAGTTGTAATGGCGGTACAGTCCGCCTGGCTTGACAGCGCAAGAATATCTCGTTTTCCATCCGCAATCCGGGCATGCCAAAAATCCGACAAAATTCTTTGTCGTTTTGTCCTTGCATCCCTTGCGCCTGCGCTCTCTCTGTTCCTGCACTGTGTTAAAGACATCCTTGGAAATGATAGCCTCAGAGTGCCCTCAACCCGCATCCCTTCCTCCTACCTGCGGCTTCTTTACCGTCTTTTTGTTTTTGTAAGATACGTTCGTCTGTTTTCCGTGAACACTGTTGCCGATGTACGTTTCGTCTTTCAAAATGTCGCGTACCGCTCGGATAACCCACGCATAAGCCTTTTCCGCAGGAGCGTTTTCGTAAAACTTCGCGAACTGCCCATACTTCTTGTAGTTGATATACCCCGCCGTTGGAATTTTTTCTTGAATGAGTACTTTTGTGATTTTTCCCGCACCTGCGCCACGAGCAGCAAGGTTGAAAATCTTTTCGATTATCCAAGCGGTGTCGGGGTCGATAGCGAGCTTGCTCTTGTTCTCTGGGTGACGCATATAACCGAGCGGTGCAGTTGTGAACGTGCACTCACCTACTGCGAATTTCGCGTGCAATGCTGCTTTGACTTTACGGCTGGTATCTTTTGCTATGAACTCGTTGAACCAATTCTTGATGCCTGCCATATCGTTGTCGGTACTGTTCGGGTCGATGGTGTCGAAGTGGTCGTTTATCGCAATATAGCGCACGCCGTATTTAGGGAAAGTATACTCCTTTGGCATTAAAACTATAGAATTTTAGTATCTATTAGATATTAAATATTTACTTATTTGGTATCAAGTCTTTTTCTAAATCCGATGTAATATTAAAATCGCCCCCGATTGGTATCACGGTAATACCAATCGGGGGCAAAAGCGGTATTAAAAGCTGATGGCAAAGTCGAGTGCTGCCGAAATATTCTCATCATCTTCGGCAGACTGCGCAATTTCGGGGACGGATTGAACAGGAGAAATCGCACCGACAGGAGCAAAGCGCAAAGCGCACTCAACGGTTTCGGCTATACGCTTCAAAAAAGCGTCCTCCTTTTCGCGGGTTTCAAGGTACGGATCCCGAAGCAGCTTTTCCTGCCGTTCAAAATA
>CANQLR010000014.1 GCA_947624745.1 uncultured Clostridia bacterium
TAGGAGCAGTTGAGCATGCCGCAGTAAGCGTCGCCGCGGCCGTTGATCATATCGCCGTCGCCCTCGGCAGCGGCAACATACATAACTGGGCCGTCAAAGTGCTTGCAGATAAGGGTCTCGGGAGTCTCGGGGCCGAAGTTTCCGAGGAAAACGACCAGCGCGTTCACGCCGTTAGCGGTCACGTCCTCGACGGCCTTCAGAGCGTCTTTTTCGTTTTCAACGGTGATCTTGCAGTTGTAGATGCCCTCGCCGAAAGCCTTAACGATAGCTTCGCGGCGGGCGGTAGAGAGAGCGATGGGGAAACAGTCTCTCGACACGGCGATAATGCCTAATTTGACTTCTGGAATGTTTACCATTTTAATACCTCCGGATAGAAATTTGAGAATGGAAGACAGAGAAAAATGCTCCAAGCTTCATTCCTCATTATTATACAATATTTCCGCCCGGATTTCAATAGGTTTTGTGAAATTTTCAGCAAAAATTTTCGGGAGAGACTCCCGCCCCCGCCCTCCCAATCTTGATTTTTACTTAAAACAATGATATAATACCTCAAAAACCCGAAAGGAGCCTTCCCATGCTCTCGATTTTTCTCTCCCTCATCGACGCGCCGAGCGATAAGGAAAAATTCACCAAAATATATTCTACCTACACTAAGCTTATGATGAGCGTCGCGATGTCGGTGCTTCACAATCCCGCCCTCGCCGAGGAGGCCGTTCAGGAGGCCTTTTTGAAGATCGCGAAAAATATTTCCGCTTTTTCCTCGGCGGAGTGTAATAAAACCGCGGGTCTCGTCGTTATTATTGTCAGAAACGCCTCCATCGACCTCCTGCGAAAGGAGCGGCGGCAGGCGGCTGTCAGCTATGACGACGGCGTGCTTCAGGGCGGCCCAGACGGCGCGCCCGACGTTTCGGGACTTCTTGGCGGAGGACTGTCCGAGGTCTTAAATACCCTGTCCGAGTTAGAGTGCGGCTGCCGCGACATTCTGACCCTGAAATACGTCTACGGCTACAAAAACGCAGAGATAGCGAAGCTCCTCGGGATCACCGAGCAAAACGCCGCGGTAAGGCTTTTTCGGGCGAGGAAGGCGCTGAAATCAAAATTAGAGGAAAAAGGTTATGAATTTAAGTAAAAACGCAAACGCCCGCCTGTGGGACGCCCTTTTGAAGGAGCTTCTGATCGAGGACCTGAACTCGCAGCTTAGGGAATTTTCCGGCGATAACGCCCCTTCTACGAGCGGGAATTTTGACCGGAAAATCGCAAAGATCGCCCGCTCCGTCGGAAGAAAAGAGGCGGCGAAAAACCTCGCAAAAGCGGCGAAAACCTGCGCCGTCACGGCCGCGTTCGTCATCAGCGTCGGCTTCGGACTGCTCCTCACCCAGCCGAGCGTCTACGCGGCGGTGGGCGACGTTTTCAGGACGGCGATATCCGGCGGGTTCGATAAATACACGTTTTCGGGGGATAGCGGGGAGTTTGAGCTGACCGCGCATCTCGGCTATACGCCCGAGGGGTATGAGCTTCGCCACGCCGACTTTGCCGACAGCTTCGCGGCGCTGACCTATGAGGACACAGACGGCGATCGGATCGAGTTTGAGTACGGCAAGGCGGCGAACAGCTCGTTTTCGGTCGACAACGAGCGGCACGAGCACAAAGAGGTCGCGAAAAACTGCGCGGTCTATCACCTCTACCTCGCGAAGGAGGAGGGCGATTGGAATACCGTTATTTGGCAGAAGGACGGCCGCGCATTTTGTATAGATGCACATTTTGATGGGGACGAACTTGTGAAGATCGCCGAAAATGTCGAATTTTAAGGGCAGGGGAGTAACGATCCGCCCCCTCGGGACGTTAATATTGTTATAAATTTTCGGAGGTCATGTATCATGAAAAAATTCCTAATCATCTTAATCATTACCGCGCTCGCGGCCTGCGCTTTAGCAGGCTGCGGCGATAAATCGGAAGGGGAGAGCACCGCAGACTTTCCCGAAACGGAAGCTGCAACAACGGCAGCAGAAACGACCGCGCCCGAGCATGAAAGCAAAAGCGGTGAGGACGGTCTGCCTCCCGAAGACACGGATATCGGGGAAATTTCCGACGAAACGCCGCCGGAGTATGCGTTTTTGAAGGAATATTTTGACAAAATGGAGGAGCTTCTTACGGGCTGGCGCGACGGGGGAGAGTTCGGGATAAATAATTTCGCAGTCGACATCACCCTCCCGCGCATTGACGTCGTCGTCGCGACCGAGGAAGACGCGGATGCGCTGAAGGAGGAGCTGACCGCGATGGGAGATTTTTCCGACGGCCTGCCGTACTACAACGAAAGCCTTGTCGTGATAACTCTCGGCGACGATTTTTATTCGGGCGACCTGCCGGGCGGGAGCCTTCTGCCGCTCGACGCCGTCCCGCCGGAGAATATGTATCTTGAGGGATATTTTGACAAAATAGAGGAGCTCTTGACGGGCTGGCGCGACGGGGGAGAGTTCGGGATAAATAGGCTCGGGTTAGACATCACCCTCCCGCGCATTGACGTCGTCGTCGCGACCGAGGAAGACGCGGAGGCGCTGAAGGAGGAGCTGACCGCGATGGGAGATTTTTCCGAAGGCCTGCCGTATTATAATGAGGATGTCATCCGCATTACCGTGGGCGAGCACTTCCCGGACGATATGAGGTGAGGGGGAAAACGGTGTAAAAATGGGGGAGGGGGGTGGGGAGCTATAAGGGACTTAGAACTTTTTTCTTAAACGGCATGATTTCGGTCACGACGTTTCTCTTGAATAAAGAAAACCACCTTCAGCACCGGTGGGTCTAAAAAGCTTTAGCTATGAGAAAAAATAATCCTCACTTGCTAAAATAAGAGCGAGGTCTGCTACCCTGCAAAAAAGCAAAGGAGGAATCAAGTCTTGAAACTCGATACAGATAGTTTAGCACTTATAAAGTGGAAATGCAGATACCATGTGGTATTTGCCACGAAATATAGTAGAAAGTTTATCGACGGTAAAATCAAAGAGGACATAGGAAGAAGGCTCAGGGAGCAATGCGAGTACAAGGGAGTAGAAATACTTGAAGCTGAGGCCAACTCGACCACATACATATGTTGCTGAGTATACCGCCAAAGTACAGCGTATCGCAGATAATCGGATATCTCAAAATGAAAAGCAGCCTAATGATAAACGAAAAAATATGCGAATATGAAGTACAAGTACGGAGGTATTATGTAAGTACGGTAGGACAAAACAAAAGGGCAACGCAGTACATAAGGAATCAGCTTTAAGAGGATTACGCAGGATACCAAATAAGCTTCAATGAGTGTCTAGACCCGTTTACGGGCAAGCCGGTAAGAAGCCCCTTTAGGGGCATGCTTGTGAAGATTGTGCGGTTAGCAGATCTTTCGACAAGCCTATAGGCTCTGCCGGTAACATGCCCCAAGGGGGCTTGTGAAAACACAGAAACGGTCGGGAAATTATGATTAAATGCCTCTTACTGAGAGACATTTATTATCATCCCAAATTTCTCTCACAATCGAAAGTCCGCAGTCTTGAAACCGCCTGCATGACCTCCTCCCGTCTCGGCAGGTCAATGAACCGCTTCATATCCGGGAAAATCCCGGAATACACGCAATCGAGGCCTTCTGTCTCGATCCTTTTGTAGACCTCGTCGACCTCCCGCTCGATATCCAGCTCCTTTTCGGGGCTCGAGAGTGAATCCGGCGCGTTTTTCGCCATGATCGCCCGCAGGATAAACCCGAGGGCGTGCAGCTGGCGCGGCGAAACGATATTATGCAGCCCGCGCAGGTCGAGCTCCTCCGCGCCGACGATCATCACCCCGAGGTCAAACACCCGCAGCACCTCTTTGCCGAACCCGCCGGGGTGCGAATCGAATCCCCCGCAGCGGTAAATTTTCCCTTGCGACCAGTCGGCCGCGGGGGCCTTTTCTTTTTCGGGAGGATCCCCCGCAAGCCCCTTCGCGAGCGCCGTCGCGTCGACCGGCTGAAAACCGTTCATCATGTAAATTTTGTCGGCGGCCGAGAGATATTCCCCGCTTCCGCCGATGACCATGACCGTCGAAACGCCGCGCGCGCAGAGCTCCCGAACGCGCTCGGTAAAGGGGATCAGCGGCTCGTTTTTTATCAGCTTTCGCATCAGCGGGTCGCGGATCATGAAATTCGTCGCCGAGCGGTCCTCGTCGATCAGTAGCAGCCTCGCGCCCCTGCTCACCGCCTCGGCGATATTCGCCGCCTGCGAGGTCGAACCCGAGGCGCGCGACGTCGAGAAATCGCGGGGATCCGAACCCGGGATCTCGCTTAAAAACGGCGAAATGTTGACGTGGCTGATCACCCGCCCGTCCTCCGCCGAGACCGAAACCGCGCTCGGGTCTGTTATGCAGAGCTCCCGCCCGTCGCCGAGGGCGTGGTCGTAGATCCCTGCCGCTATGGCCTCAAGAAGTGTGGTTTTTCCCGAATATCCGCCGCCGGTGATGACCGTAACTCCCCGCTTTATCGCCATTCCCCGCACCCCCGCGATCTCCCGCTCGTCCTCCTTCGGCGAGGCGAACGGCACCGCGCCCTCCATCGGCAGGTCCGTGTCGTTTTTCCGGGGGAGAATTGAGCCGTTCGCGATGAACGCGCAATATTCCGAATTTTTGAGAAATTCGCGGATCGCGCGCTGCTTATCCGCAAGATCAATGACCCTCAGCAGCGCTTTTCTGTCAAAATTTCGGATATATCTGTCCGTCATCTTCGGCAGGTCGGAGGTCAGCATTCTGACCGTCTTTTTCATTCGGCGATAGGGCAGCTGCACCTGTATCATCAGGCAGAGATACATAACCTCTTTAACCTCTTCGCCTACCCGCGGATAGACGGTTATCCCCGAGCCGTAGTCGTAATCTCTCGGCATTCTTGACGAAAAATACGCGGAATTTCGGAGTAATATTTCCCCGCCCGGCTCGCAAAAGTAGTACCAACCGTTCTCCTCGACCGGGCGCGAGCGGTTGAAAAGCTCCTCGTTAAGCTCGTCCATGTACGGCTTCAGCGCCCGCAGGCAGAAGTCCGCGACCGCGATGCTTTCCGCGCCGGGGCATATCCCGAGCGCCTCCGAAGGCACTCCGACGGTCACGGTCGGGCAGCTCAATTTCTGCCGCCCGGTTTGGGTGATATGATAAAACACCCCCTCGCGCCAGTAGACCGGGTCGCAGACCTGTTCCGGCGGGAAGCCGCCGTCGGCCCTCACCACCCGGCAATCGCCGTTGTAAATACCCTCGAATTTTTCGGTGTTTTCCTTCATGCCGAGCAAAATATTCTTTAATCTCTTCAAATTATCGACCTCATTTCGTAAATCATAATAAATTCCGAGCCTCTCCGCCGGTATCCCCAAAACGACGTCGGCGAGCATAGGGCGGTCGGGGCTGCTCCCGGTGATCTGCAAAAAACAGCCGTCCTCGAGCCAGTAGGTCGGGTCAAATTCCGCCTCGTCCTTGTCGGTGGGGTTCGCGGGCGTTTGCCGGGGGATCACATACTCGCCGTCGAAAACCGTGCGGATATCCTCCGCTTTTTCGGGCAGCGAATCAAGAATTTGCAGAAGTCTTACCATGCAAAAGCCTCCTTAAAATTAGTTTTAGACATAAAATAACCTCACTTTCTTCGGGATCATGATCCGCGCAGAAATAGGGGCTTGAAAAATATGCAAAAACCGCGCAGGGCGCGCGGTCAGCCGTTTTTGAAAATAAAAAAAACAGACTGCAAGGCACTTTTTTCAAAGCGCACGCAGACTGCTGTCGCAGGCAATTTGCACAAATTAAGAGAGTCGAGGCACAAATTTTCGGTAAATCCTCACAACAAATAAACCCGGCACGACGGCAGGCGCATGCGTATTAACTTGGTCATACCGTCACCTCCCAAGGCAGATTTGCAAACGGATCATGGGGAGATTATAGCATATTTGGGAGGGGGTGTCAAGGGGGGATAAAAGATATCTTCCCTCTTATGTTCTCACCCCCCGGTTTAGTCAATTCGCCGAATGGTTTGTTGACTTTTCGTGAAAAATGCTCTAAAATGATGGCAGAAGATCTTCAAACTGTCAAAAAGGAGCAAAATTATGGGAAAAACTATTTCACAAAAAATCATCGGGCTTCGCAAGGCGGTGGGGCTGACGCAGGAGCAGCTCGGCGAGAAGCTGGGAATTTCAGGTCAAGCTGTATCAAAATGGGAGCGTGGCGAGGCGATGCCGGACATACTGACCCTGCCCGACCTGTGCGACGCGCTCGGCACGACGCTCGACTCGCTGCTGGGCGGGAGGCGCGCCGAAATCCCCGAAAGCCCGCAGATCATAGGCGATTTCTGCAGGTTCGCGATGAAAAACGGCCGCGCAGAAACGGTCCGGCAGGCGATCTCGCGAATGATGAACCGGGATGTCGTCGTGCCGCGGAACGACGAGCTCAGCATCTGCCTCGAAAACGGCAAAAACGTCCTTGTTTCCGACCCGCTCGGCATGGGTTTTGTGATGTCGGGGACCGATTTTGCGGACTATTGCCTGAAGATGGACGGCGCGCGAATCAATAATCTGCTTAAGCTTTTTGCGGACGAGACCATGTTTGCCGTCATCAGGATCATCGCGAAAAACCCGGCGACGGTTGACGAAATCTGCGCCGAAACGGGGGAGGAAATTGCAAAAATTCAGGAAATTCTTTTAGAGCTTTCAAACTTTGCAGTGATAGCATACGGGCGTGATAAAGGCGGAAAGCCGGGCTACTGCCCCGCGTCCGGCATGGTCGCCGTGTGGATGGTGCTCGCGGGGTGCAGTCTGTTCGACCTCGGGGGCGTCCGCGGCAGCTCGTGGGTGACGGTGTAAGACGGGAGCGGCCCGCGCAAAATTAAGCAAGTAAACCGCCAATGCGGGTCATGCGTTGGCGGGGTTTTATGTGCGTTCGCGGTTGCTTCCCCCCTTTCCCTCCCCCTCTATCTATGTTATAATATCCCCGAAAAATCCCCCTCCCCAACCTTTTTCCCCCTCACCTTGTCTTATTATTGAAAGCTTTCACGAAAGGACGATCAATATGCCTCATCTTACTTGTTCTGACGGAGCGCTCGTGCTGCTCACCCTCGCGGGCGATCCGACCGCCTACGACGAACTGGTCAGGCGCCATGAAAAGCGCGTGCGCTCGGCCGCGTACTCGGTCATACATAATCCCCACATCGCCGAGGACGCCGCGCAGGACGCCTTTTTGGCGGCATGGCTGAAGCTCGACCGGCTCATGGATCCCGAAAAATTCGGGGCATGGGCGGCGAAAATCGCGAAAAACTGCGCGAAAAACATGGCGCTTCGGTTCCGGAATTATTTAAGCCTCGACGACGTCGACGGGCTCGAATATATCCGCTCGGACGAGGACGACCCGGAGCAGCTCCTCATGACGGAGGAGGAGGCGCGGCTCCTGCGGAGGGGACTGAGAAAGCTGCCCGAGCGCGCCCAGCAGGTGGTGTATCTGCACTACTACGAGGACATGAGCGCCGAGGACATCGCAAATCTCATCGGCGTGTCCGTTGGGACGGTCAAGTCGCAGCTCCACGACGGCAGGAGGAAAATGAGAAAGGAGCTATGCTCAATGGATGAAAAATTAAACGATACATTATTGCAGAAAATACGCAAGAAAATTAAGGAAGTTAAAGATTGGCAGTACAAAAACTCCAAGGCGGGCTTTGAAAAGGTCTACGGCAGCGTTCTGAAGGACATCGATTCGATGCCCGAATGCCGGGAGAAATATCACGCCCTCGCCGACGTGCTGCTCCGCGGCTATTGGTGGCTGCCGGAGGAAAAGAACGACAGGCTCTTCGAGAGGATCAAGGAAGCCGCGCGCCTCGGCAAAAACAACGAGGTCATGTATTCGGTTCTCTACCGCGAGGCGCTGAAATACTGGGGAGAAAACAGGCTGAACCACATTAAAAACGTTCAGATCCCCTCGCTCGACCCCGTCGATTTCAGAATTACCGTCGCCGAGCTTTGGCGCTTATACGCTATCGACACCGACAAGGCGAAACGGGACGAGGCTCTTGAGGCGTATGACAACGCGCTTAAGCTTCTTAAGCCGGACGAGCTGCTCTATTATTCGGTGGTCAACTCCCGGGAGAACTATAAAAAGGCGGCGGAGCCGGATTTCATCGCCGACGTTCAGAATCGCTATATCTCCGACGGCGTGATCGAGCTCGACCTGTCCGACGGCATTAAGCTCGGGGACAGCCGGTACAGCAGCTTCGGCGAGCTCTATTCCTACAACTACTCCAACGGTCACCTGATCGACAGACTGTTCGTCTGCGACGGAATGATGACCGCCGACGTCAGGCCGGGCGAGAGCTTCACCGCCTCCGACGGCTCGACCCTCACCTTTGAGGCGGACAGCGAAACGACCGACGTTCCCGCCGGAAAATTCGTCGGCTGCGAGATCTGGACCTCGCGCCTGAGAAGCGTCACCTACCGCAGCTGGCTCAAAAGCGGCGTGGGAGTTATCCGCCAAGAGATAATCTCGGAAGGCTCGCGGGAAACGCTGATGTTAAAAGCATATGACGTTACCAACGGCGAGGGGCTTTTGCCGATACATAGAGGCAATTTCTGGGAATATGTGACCGACGGCAACCCCGAGACATACTCCGCCGAGGTCAGGGTCGATATCCCGCGCTGCGGCAGCAAAACCGCAGTCGCCGCCGTGAACATCAGCGCCGTCAGGAAAAAATACGACGAGAACTCATGGTTCGACATGATACTCAAGACCCGCGCGGACTACTGCTTACGCGACCGCGACAACTCGACTATACAGGACGTGAGAAAGTATGCAAAGCGCGCCGTGGAGCTCGCCCAAACGCCCTACGAAAAGGCCCACGCCGAGACCGCTTACTCGGTCGTAAAAAGAATAATCGAGACGGATCAGGAATTTAATCCCGACTGCGAGGCGATAGGTTTATGGAACTTCTTTATGCGAAGAGAGGTATACAATGCAGACGGCAGGATCCTTACCGGCGAAAGAAGCGGTAGATTTTCCTTTGAATGGAAACGGGGCGATCGCAATTCCCTCTTCTACCGCCTGCTCTCTAACCACATCTACTGGATATTGGGAGACGTTACGGGCTGCCTCTTCGACGAGCAGTGGAAGCCCGGCTACAGCGACGAGAAAACTCAAATTTACTGCGGCGAAGCTCTCAGAACGAAAGTAAGCTGCGAGGACGCGGGGACGGTCGAAGTAAAGGCGGGCAGCTTTGAAAACTGCCTCTCGGTGGACACCGTATGCGAGGGATTCCCGGAGGGTCAGGAATACCGCGACGGCAGAAGGACATATTACTTCGCGCCCGGGATCGGGCTCGTCAAGGTCGAGATATACTCTAAATCGGGCTTGAAAAGCGCCTATGAGCTGACCTCTTACGAGGGCGTCGGCAAGGGGTATATGCCGATAGAGGAGGGAATGAGGCGGCGCTATGAGGATTTGGGGCTCACCGACGGCTACGAAGGCGCGGCGGAATATGTATACGCCAAGGACAGCGAGGGAAAGATGGTAATTTTCTCCGACCTGACCGGCATTAGGCATAAGCCCCAAAAGATCACCCGCTACGATTCTATAATGGGCGAGATGGAGGAGGAGCGCCTTGACAGTATCGAAAAATATAACGAGGCGAACCTTGAAGGCAACTGCAACGCCATAAATATCCTTCTTCATCAGCTGACAAAGGGCTACCATTTCTTCGGGGACGCCATAACAAGGGCGAAGAGGTGCCTTTACAACTACCGCCTGATGGAGGCTGCCGGAAACGGCGAGATCGCCCCGGCGTTCTACGCGAGAGCTTCAAGGACATGCCTTTTGGCGGCGGTCGCGTTCATCGGCGGCGGGCAGAAGGACGAGGGGTACAAGTATTTGGAGCTCGCGATCGAATATGCGGAAAAGTGGAAAGCGATACCCGAGGGCGAGAAGCTCAGCTTCGGCGACGAGGCGGTGTTCGGGAATATCGTCTACATCAAGGGGCAGTCGCTCATTGAGCTCCCCGACGGCACGAAGCGCGAAATAGCCGCCGACGGGACGATCGACGGTTGGCTTTCGGACAGCGGGATGATCTATGAAGCGATGACCGCGGTGAGGGGCTGGGAATGGTTCGACCCCGCGAGGGATGAGGAGAGATATAAGGAGCTGACTGAGAGGGCGAGGAGGATGGCGGGGTAGGGGGCGCCGAGCTGGGCTGAAGCGCAGGGGTGAGGTGCTGGATCAGAGCGGCGAAGCCCCAACGCCCATGAAATGGGCTTTGTCCGCCGTAGGAAAGGTTTGTACTATCCTTATAAATAGCAGAAAATACGACATTTTGCAAGGCCTTATAAATACTGCTACGGCGGGAATTGCGCCAAGGGCGCGATTAGGGCTTCGCCCCATGGCTCCTGCATATTTCCCAAGTTTGTTAAAACCCCACCTACCTGCATAAGGTATTCGCTCGCGAGCTCGCTCATGCTATTTTAAGTGCCCTCCCCTACCCCTCCCCGGTGGGGAGGGGGTTAGACCTGCACTTTCCCGATTCACCGCAGTGAAGTGCAGACCATTCACCTGCGAAGCGACCTTCCACGGTCTTGCAGCATGGTACCGCTTTCGTGGCTCTACGTGTAGCGAGCCCTTGTTTTTCTGCTTCACCGCGGCAAGGTGGTGGATCAGCGTGGCGAAGCCCCGGGCGCCCACGAAGTGGGCGCCAAAGGCCGCACTCCGTGCGGTCTTTACGTCGGCAAAGGAGCTGCCGACGGGGGCTTCGCCCCCGGTTTCTGTGCAAAGACAGCCCCCCTCCCACCGGGAGGGGGCCTTCATATAACTGTAAGTCTGCAAGACTTTGAGGGGGGAGGGCGCTTGAGATAGCATGAGCGAGCCTGCGAGCGAATACCTTTTGGCAGCTAATGCAGAGCTATAACGAAGTTTGGCATGGTGCAGGGGGTTAGGGGGCGAAGCCCTAATCGCGCCCCTCGTCGATTTTAGATAGCATGCAAAGTGCTGAATTTTCTGCTATTTATAAGGATAGTACAAAATCCTTCCCGAGGCGGGCAGCATTCGCTCCGAGAATGATGGGGCTTCGCCCCCGTACCCTCTTCGCCTATAAGTACTGCTCAAGCTTATTGAAGCGTAAAAGGCCCCTTCCCACGGACGAGGTGTCATAAGGAAGTCAAAACTAATTTTTATGAAACGGTGTGATTTCGGTTACGCTGCCTTTCTGCGTCCGTAAGTCTGTTGAGGCGACAGGATGCTCAAGGGCTGGAATTTCAGCCTCGTCCGGAAAGTGAAATAAATCTTTATTTTCTGCCCCGTATCCCGCATTGCTCCTCGCCTGAGCTTATTTGCGCAGATAATCTACCTCCCTTTCAATGACCCCCCTTTTGCCCATCTGCTCAACCGATACCCGAAATCTCCCGGCAAAAGATGCTCGCCATCTCAGTCTGTGAGTATCGACAGGCTGCGGTGGCGAATCGTGCGAAATTCATTTTAAATTTGAGAGCGGCGCATCAGAGCTCGTCTGTCCCGCCGATCGTGAACGGATGTGTCTGCTCTTTTTGCAAATAGTCCTCCCCCTCCCTCCGCCTACCCCCCGCTTTCGTTTGAAAAACAGTAGTGGCCTGCGGCAGGGCCGGGAGCGATACAACCTATGCTCTTTTCAAATCATTTCTTTTATTGTGCCACCGTATACAGCGCATAGAAATACCCCTTTCTATCCATCAGCTCGTCGAACGCTCCGGATTCGGCGATGCGGCCGTCTTTCAGGACGACGATCCCGTCATACTGCTTCAGGAGCGAGCCCACAAGCGAGTGGGTCACGACGACGCGGGTGATCCCGTCCAATTTCAGTATATCGCCGATCACCTGATACGCGGTCTCTGCATCGAGCGCCGCAGTCACTTCGTCGGCGAGCAGGACCGACGACCTTTGAAGTAAGCTGCGGGCAATGGCGATCCTCTGCTTTTCGCCGCCGGACAGGTTTTTGCCGTTCTCGCCGCAGAGGCAGTCCCCGCCGCGCTCGTTTATGAGCCGCGACAGCCCCGAAAGCTCGATCGCCCGATCCACATCTTCGGCAGGAAAATCCCGGAACATGGTGATGTTGTCGCGGATAGACGCGTCGAACACGAACACGTTCTGCTCGACCATGGAGACCAGCTCATAGAGCGACTTGCTGCTGATCCCCATAAGCTCGGCGCCGTCGTAGCATATCTCTCCGCTGTAGCCGTGGTGAGAGGCCATCAGAAGCTTTAAAAGCGTGGATTTTCCGCTGCCGGAGCTTCCGACGACGGCATAGCTCTTTCCCGCCTCAAAATCAATATTGATGTTATGAAGTATCTCGTTTTCGGGCTCATAGCCGAAGCACAGATGACGCACCGAAATGCCGCTTGTCAGGCGGTTGGGGATATCCTTTCCCTCGTCGCGGATATTCAGCTCCAACGTCCGCGCCATTTTTTCGACGAGGCCGAGCGCCGCCCGCCTTGAAGCCAGAAGCTCCGGCATCTGCTCGACGACGGTTATCACCGCGCCGGTCAGATCCATAAAAACAAACATGGTGCCCGGCGTGATGTCCCAGCCGAAATATGCAAGCACCGCGCCGGCAAGAAACGTCCCCATCTGCGCGGAAAAGCTCGCGATCCCGCCTATCATCCCGAGAAGTACGTTTATCCTGCGCTTTCGGCATTTTGCGGCTTCGACAGCTTGGCTGCTTTTTTTCAAAAGGCCGACGGCGGCGCCCTCCGCGCGGAAGCTTTTTATCACCGAAAAGCCGCTGAGAATATCCTTTAAAGAGGCGGTAAATTCGCCGTTTTTCTCGGATACGGCCTTCTCCGCCTTTTCAAGGCGCGCGCCCTGCCGCATTGAGCCGAGAAGCGGCAAAAAGCACAGGCCGGTGGCGATGACGGCGAGGATCGGGCTGTAAAGAAGCATCAGGATCACCGCGCCGCTCCCCCAGACAATATTGAAAACCAGAACATACTGCTTTTCAAGATAGCTTGTCTCCACGGCGGTGAGGTCGTTTGAAAACGCGGAGAGGTATGTGCTCACGGACTCACTCTGAAAGGACGCGATGTTCTTTTTCGTCAGCTCGCGGAAGGCAAAGCTTTTGAACTGCGTAAGCGCTTTTTTCATGAACTGCGGCTGCGCCCAATACTGGAGCCCTTTTATCGGCACGATCAGAAGGATCATAGCGGCAGTCAGCACCGCCAGCTTGCCGAGGGAAAGCGCGTCCGGCTCGCCGGAAACATTGTCGACAAGCTGCTGAATGAGCCACGCCGCCCCGAGATTCAGCGCGCTGAAAAGTACGGAAGTGAGGAGCATGGCGAGGTACGCCGGTTTGTTACCTCTGAAAAACGTCGAAATATATTCTTTGCGCAGGCTCTTATCCTTCATTCGCGATCTCCTCCCACATACGGCTCAAAGCTTCGTTTTCAAGAGAACTCACCGTCTTTAAGACCGTTTCCGCGGCGGTGCTGCCTAAAGAGTCGAAGGCCACCTGCTGTTTTACCGCGCTTGCGAAACGAAGGCTGCCCGCGGAATAGTCGGGATCCCGATCGAACTCCTCCGCAAGCTTTTTCGCCGCCAAAAGTGACGAACGGGCGCCGGCGGGGTCTCCGAGCTTGATTTGCGCATAAGCAAGGCAAATAAGAAAACTCACACAGGGCTTGTCGAAAAGATTGCTCTTGCCCTCCGCCTTAAGCCCCGCGAAAAAGTCCAGCGCCAGCCTGAGGATCGAAGCGCCCGAGGTGTAGTCCTCCCGCTTGAAATACACGTTTGCAAAGCCGCTTGCGATCCGTACCAGCGCCGCCGATACCGAAACAAGCGCCGTGGAGAGATACTCCGCCGCCTCTTCGGGACGGTTGCAGGAGGCCGCGAGAGACTGCCCGATCACATCGTCGTTTATGCCGCGCGGGTTGTTGCTTTTTAAGAGCTCCAGAGCCTTTTCCTCCTCGCCGAGCTCGGAATATGCGCCAGCTAAGTCATAGGTGATGGAAAGCTCGCCTATTTTGGGGTCCGTGTTCTGCCCAAGAAGAAGTATCGCGCGCTCCATCAACTCAATTGAGCGCCGAAGCTGCGGCCTTTCGCCGCTCATCAGCCCGAAAAGGTAGTAGAGCATTGCGCTCTGATACACGATCTCAAAGCAATTCGGATAGCGAAGAAGCGCCTTTTCCGCCTCGGCAGGACCGTCAGTATCCCTGTTTTTCATACACTCCCGAAGCCTCGCCGCCGCGTCGGCCTGCCTGTTGCTTTTCACGTTGTAGCCGAGCAGGACGTCCACCGACGTATCAAACAGGTCGGCGATCTCGACGAGCAGCGACAGATCGGGCGCGGACAAGCCCGCCTCCCACTTGTAGACCGCCCCGACGGTAACGCCCAACGCGTCCGCCAGCTGCTGCTGAGTCAGCGCCCGCGCCTTCCGGAATGAACGGATGTTCCCTGCAAGATCAATTTTCATATAAATCCCCCGTTTCAGTGTTTGATATTATTATACCGGCTTTTTTCACGTTTTTCAACACACCGTTCGTATAATTTGGAGGTAAATTATTATACCGATGGTGGGGGTGAGGGAGACAACGGGCAAGGGCCGATGAGCCGCGTTTGAGTGATGAAGCGATAGATATTTTGAAAAGTGGGAAGCTGAATAACAGGCTAATTTGTGAAATTCTTTGTTACGAAAACTTTAGGCGGCTGCTTGTTGATTCCGAGGTGTTTGTCGATAGAATCGCAGAAATGCACACCGAGGAATTTATCTCGATCATGAATGTCGGCAGGCTTAAAGTCTTGGAAAAGCCGGGTGACGAGAATGCCTTGGATGTACGGACTTTGATGATTGTGTAAGAGGTGGACAATCTATATTGAGGGCATTTTGATACAGGATTTGCTCTCAATACTTAACGATATTAGAGAAAAACATTTGACTGACAACACGACCGCCGATGCTCCGTACACGGCAGATGAAGCTCAGAAAAAGATTGATGAGGTTACAAATTTCAAGGGGAGCGAGCGGAAAAAGCAGCTGTTTCTTGTATGCAATCAGTTGCAAATTCCGTATAATACTCTCCCTCCAGAGGAGAAGGCTGCGCTTCTAAGTGCGATATCAAAGTCAAAGATTCTGGGGAAGTTGGGGAAGCACGGCAGAGGTAAAAGGAAGCATAAAAAATGGAGCAAGGATGATCCTTGCCCTATTTTCGTTCTAAAATCCGCTTGACGGTGCCATAAATTGATTTTTTGATTGGAAACTTCTTTATGGACACCTGCTTACGGGGCGGAGGGGTTGACAAAACGGGAAAAGTGTGCTATATTATAGGTGCAGAGAGCCGCACGGCTCGCCAAAATTACGTGTTAAAGAATAACCGCCGCTTTTGGTAGAGCAGGGCGGTTATTTCTTTATTGTCTTGAAAATCTCAAGGAAAATGTATGCAAGTATGATATATAAAATCAACTGCTCCATCGTCATAAAGATCCCCCCTTTCGGGAGGCGAAAATACGCGACAAAAGCTCTCAGAGCGCGAGCGGTCGGTCATTTTTGACCGCGAAGCAGCGATGAGCAAGCTTTTGCGCTTATTTTGCCGCCGACGGCGGGTCTCTATATGATAATGAAAATCACTGCGCGCATGTCAATATTTGTTGAAAGATGGGACTTGACAAACGGGGGAAAGTATGGTATATTATAGGTGCAGAGAGCCGATACGGCTTAGCAAAGTTTTGGACTTTTAAAGAAAAGTTACCGCCACTGTGTCAAAGTCTGGCGGTTACTTTTTTATTTCACGGATGATTTCTAAAACAACGAGAAGTATAATCAAAATGATGTATAAGTTCTCATTCATCACGCATACCCCCTTTCGGGGCTTCGCCGCCACGGCTCTCTGCGTATTGATTATAACATAAGTGTCGAAAAATGTCAATCCCGCCCGTTTATTGCCGCGAAGCAGCGATGAGCAAGCTTTTGCGCTTATTTTGCCGCCAACGGCGGTCCTCTATCGGATAATGAAAGTCAAGGCTCGCGTGTCAATATTTGCCGGAAGATGGGACTTGAGGCCTCCCCGGTCTCTTTTTATCCCATCCCCCTTGCATTCCTCGTAAATTTGTGCTACAATAATACAAATTCTTAAAAGGGACGGTAATATGAAAAAGATCACCGACATACTGACTCAAAAGGTCTCTGCGGCGTTTGAGGACGCCGGGTACACCGCAGATCTCGGCGCGGTCACGGTCTCGAACCGGCCGGAGCTCTGCCAGTTCCAGTGCAACGGCGCGCTGGGCGGCGCGAAAAAATTCCGCAAGCCTCCGATGGCGATAGCGGGCGAGATAGCCTCTGCACTCGCCTCCGACGCCGCTTTTAAGGAGGTCTCCGCCGCGCCTCCGGGCTTTATAAACATCACCCTCTCGGACGACTATATCGTTTCGCTTTTGGGTGAAATTTCGGGCGATCCCGCCTTGGGCGTCTCTCAGGACGGCGCCGGGCAGACCATTGTCATCGACTACGGCGGGCCTAACGTCGCCAAAGAGCTTCATATAGGCCATCTTCGCTCGGCGATAATCGGTGAGGCGTTAAAGCGCACCGCCCGCGCGGTCGGCTGCACGGTCTACGGCGACGTCCACTTCGGCGATTGGGGCACCCCCTACGGCCTTACGATCGCGGAATACAAGGTCCGCCATCCCGACTGGGCCTGCTTCCGGGACGACTTCGACCCCGCCCGCGACTCCTTCCCCGACATCGACGAAAAGGAGCTCAACCAAATCTACCCCTACGCCTCGGCAAAGGCGAAGGAGGACCCCGATTTCAAGGCGGAGGCCCGCCAGGTCGTGGTCGATCTTCAGAACCGAAAGCCGGGAATTTTCGCCATCTGGAAGAAGATGAAGGACGTTTCTGTCGCGAGCACTAAGCGGATCTACGCCGGCCTCTCGGTCGATTTCGACTACTGGTACGGCGAGAGCGACGCCGACGTCTACACCCCCGAGCTCATCGAAATTCTCAAAAACAAAGGGCTTTTATACGAGAGCGAGGGCGCGCAGGTCGTCGACGTTTCGGAGGAAAGCGACAAGATCTCCGTTCCGCCGATAATCGTGAAAAAATCGGACAATTCGAGCATCTACGCGACCTGGGACCTCGCGGCGATAATCCAGCGCGAGCGCGATTTCAAGCCCGACAAGATATGGTATCTCACCGACAAGCGCCAGAACCTTCACTTCACGCAGGTCTTTCGCTGCGCGAAGAAGGCGGGGCTCGTCCCCGAGACGACCGAGCTTCGCCACCTCGGCTTCGGCGCGATGACCGGCCCCGACGGCAAGCCGTTCAAGACCCGCGACGGCGGAGTTTTAAGCCTCGGCTCGCTCATGGAGATGGTCGACGGCGCGGCGCTCGAAAAGCTCAAGGATTCGGAATACATCGTCGGCGACAAGCGCGAGGTCGCCCACAAAATAGGGGTCGCGGGGCTCAAATTCGGCGATATGCAGAACCACCCGACCAAGGACTATATCTTCGATCTCGACAAGTTCCTCTCCTTCGACGGCAAGACCGGCACCTACCTTTTATATACCGTCACGCGGATAAATTCTATCCTCAAAAAAGCGGGGGAGCAGGGCGGCGGGCCGATCACCGGCATTTTCAGCGACGCCGAGCGCGAGCTTGCCCTGGGGCTTTTGATGACCCCCGAGGCGTACTCCCGCGCGTTCTGCGACATGAACCCCTCGGCCCTCTGCGACGCGGCCTACACTGTCGCCCAAAGCTTCTCGAAGCTCTATCACGACACCAAAATTCTTTCGGAGGAGGACTCCGCCAAGCGTTCGAGCCTTCTTTCGCTCTGCTCGCTGACCGGCCGCTGCCTCGAAAAAATGCTCGCCTGCCTCGGCATCGAAACGGTCGAGAATATGTGAGCGGCGAGACCCCGGAATTTACCGAGAGCCGTCCGAACCTACGCTTGAAACGGAGATAACAAATGGATTATATTCATATAACTAATGAATATCCGGACGGACTTAAAGCGCTTCAGATCGGTTACAAACAGGAGATCGGCGAGGAAGCGCCTACGGACGAGAACCTTGACAGCCTCTTTGCGGCAATTGAAAAGGGGCAGATCTTCTTTTACGGGTGTATTGACGGGGGCAGGCTGATCGCCTGCTGCTCCATAACGCCGACCTACTCCACGTTCAACTACCAAACGGGAGGCGTGTTTGAAGATTTCTACATCCTTCCCGAATATCGGCACAAAGGGATCGCAAGGCAGTTAGTCGGATTTGCCTATCGGGAAAGCGGCGTTGGTTCTCTCACAGTCGGATGCGCGGATTGCGACGTCAAAATGTATCGGTCATTAGGCTTTTCAATCCCGCTCGGAAATCTGCTCGCGTTTGATTGCTAAATCTTCCTCATTCCGCCGGCCGTGTTCGTATGCGGCGGCTTTCTCTCCGGCAGCCTCAAAATTTACTAATAACTACCAAAAAAGCAGTCCTTTTGGGCTGCTTTTTTCATGTGTAAATTTAACCCAAATCCCCTTAATTTACAACAATTCAACTATTTAATAGTCCGTACATTTGGACTCCGAGAGGCTTTTTTAAAAAATTTTTCAAAATGTTGCACGTTTGCGTGCAACTTTTGCCCGTTTTTTCGGTATAGGTGAAAGGAGGTTTTGAAAATGGAAAACCAAAATTCGCTTCCGGAAAATCACTCACCGGAAAAACGCAGGCTTCCCGACCGACCCTTCGGGATAAGCGAGGAGGACTTCGCCCGCTTCTACGTCCTCCTGTCCGACCCCCGCGAGGCGGCTCTCTGCGCCGGAGCACCAGAAAAGCGCGCCCGCGACGTCGGCTATAAGCTGTTGGCGGACAAGCGCGTCAGGGCGATGATAAAGCGCCTTCGCAAAAGGTCCGACGGCGACGAGGTCTCGACCGGGCTTCGGCGGCTGGCGTTCGGCCGGGTGAACGACTCCCTCGAGCTTTTGAAGGAGGACGGCCCCGAAAAAAGCCCCGACTCGCTCGATCTTTACAACGTCTCCGAGATAAAGCGGGTCAAGGGCGGCGGGGTCGAGATCAAATTCTTCTCCCGTCTCGAAGCGCTCGAAAAGCTGTCCGAGCTCAAGGCCCGCGAGGGCGAGGACCAAAAGGCGGACGAAATGCTCAGGGCGTTCAACTCGCTCGGCGGATAGCCCGAAGAAAGGAAAGAGGCAAAATGTGGAACTTCAAAAGCTTTTCCCCGAAGCAGCAAAGGGTCTTAAGCTGGTGGAAAAGCCCCTCCTATCGGGGGATAATCGCCGACGGCGCGGTGCGAAGTGGAAAGACCGCCTCAATGGGTCTGTCCTTCGTGATGTGGGCGACGCAGTGCTTTTCGGGCACCGATTTCGCCATCTGCGGAAAGACGGTAACCTCGGTAAAGCGCAACATCATAAACGACCTCACCGACTGGTTCTCGCGATGCGGCTTCGGCGTCGAAACTTACGCGTCGAAAAACCTGTTCACCCTCTCGTACCGCGGCCGCACCAACCGCTTCTATCTCTTCGGCGGAAAGGACGAGGGCTCGGCGGCGCTGATACAGGGCATGACCCTCGGCGGGGTGCTTCTTGACGAGGTCGCCCTTATGCCCCGCTCCTTCGTCGAACAGGCGATAGCCCGGTGCAGCCTTCCCGGCTCGAAGCTCTGGTTCAACTGCAACCCCGACAACCCCTCTCACTGGTTCTACCGCGAGTGGATAAAGAAGTCGGCCGAAAAAAAGCTTCTGCACCTTCACTTCACGATGGAGGACAACCCCGGCCTCACCCGCGAGGTCCTCGCCCGCTACAAAACGCTCTACAGCGGCGCTTTTTACCGTCGGTTCGTTCTTGGCGAGTGGGTCGCGGCGGCGGGCGCGGTCTACCCTATGTTTCGCCGCGATCTTCACGTCACCGATACGGTGCCCGAGTGCACGCGCTTTGCGGTCAGCTGCGACTACGGCACCGTCAACCCCTCCTCGTTCGGCCTCTGGGGCGAGTCGGACGGGGTCTGGTACCGCATTTCGGAGTATTACTACAGCTCCGCCCGCGAGGGAATGCTCCGCACCGACGAGGAGCACTACCTCGGCCTCGAACGGCTCATCGCGGGGCGCAGGGTCGAGGCGGTCATAGTCGACCCCTCCGCCGCGAGCTTCATCGAGTGCATACGCCGCCACGGAAAGTACAACGTCGTAAAGGCCGATAACGACGTGCTGAGCGGCATTCGCCGTGTCGGTGACGCATTACGGGAGTGCAGAATCAAAATTTCTGCGGAGTGCCGCGACTGCATACGCGAGTTCGAGACCTACTGCTGGGACGACCGCACCGGCGAGGACCGCGTAAAAAAGGAAAACGACCACGCCATGGACGATCTTCGCTACTTCGTCACGAGCTATATCACCGCTCCCGAAGCCCCGTTCTTCGCCGCGTGGATCGACCGTGAAAACGAATAAGGATGTGATAATTTGTCAATTTTTCAGAAAAAACCGTCTGTTCAAAAGCCATTGCCGAGCACCGCGGTGGCTGCCTGCGACGCTTCAAACGGCTTTCGGTTCTCTCCCGCGAGCATGGGCAGAGAAATATACCCCCTCCTTCGCGAGCAGGTCCCCCTGATCGACGCCTGCATCCAGAAGATAATCCGCCTGACCGGGGGCTTCAAGGCGATAGCCGACGATCCCGCCTTCCAGCCCGATCTCGACGAATTTTCCGAGGAGGTCAGGGTCGGCCTCTCGGGCAGGGGACTGAACGCGTTTTTGGACTGCTGGCTCGACTCCCTTCTGACCTACGGCTCCGCCCTGGGCGAGGCGATAGTCAGCGAAAACGCCCGCGGGATCGCCGGTATCTACGTCGCCCCGATGAAGCGGGTCGACATAAAGTGCGAGGGCGGCGCCCGGCGATACCTTATAAACGGCCCGGGAGATACGGTTACCCTCCCCGACAGCGAAAGCCTTCTCTTCTCGGCCTTGAATCCCACCGCCGACGAGCCCTTCGGGGTGCCGCTTTTAAAGGGGCTACCCGCGCTGTCGTCGGTGCTCCTCGGGATATACCGCTCGATCGGCGCAAACTTTGAGAGGGTCGGGAACGTCCGCTACGCCGTGACCTACAAGCCCTCTCACGACCTCGGCGAGCAGGCCTTCACCCGCGAGCGCGCCGAGCAGATAGCCCGCGAATGGTCGAAGGGCATGGCCGACGCCCGCTCCGGCGAGGTCCGCGATTTCGTCGCCGTCGGAGATGTAAGCATAAAGGCCATCGGCGCGGACAACCAGGTCCTCGACACCGAGATCCCCGTCCGCCAGATCTTGGAGCAGCTCATCTCAAAGCTCGGGATACCGCCGTTTCTTCTGGGGCTGAACTGGTCGACCTCCGAGCGCATGAGCAAGCAGCAGGCCGACATCTTAACGAGCGAGCTCGAATACTACCGCCGGCTTGTCGCCCCCGCTATAAAGGAAATCTGCCGCAGACACCTCCGCCTTCTCGGCGGCGACGGCGGGGTCACTGTCGAGTGGCAGGACATCGACCTTCAGGACGAGACCGAGGCCGCCCTTGCAAGGCTCAGAAACGCCCAAGCCAAAAAGCTTGAGATCGAAAACACAAAGGAGGAACAAAAAGTTGGATAACGAAATGGAGCTTATAAACCGCTTCTCCCGCCGCGAGCTCAAAGAAAGCGAGGTCTACCGCTTTTCGGTGATACTCTGCGACAACGAGATTGACCGCGACGGCGAAAAATTCACGATATCGGCGCTGAAAAAGCTCGCCGAGCTCTACGTCGGAAAGACGGGGATCTTCTCCCACGACCCCCGGGGTGAGAACCAGACCGCTCGTGTCTATTCCGCCGAGGTCGTAAAGGACAGCACCCGCACGACCACCGACGGCGAACCCTACCACTACCTTAAAGCCCACGCCTACATGATCCGCACCGACTCCAACGCCGACCTCATCAAAGAGATCGACGGCGGGATAAAAAAGGAGGTCTCGGTCGGCTGCGCCATCTCCCGCGAGACCTGCTCGATCTGCGGCAAGGACGTCCGCGAGGGCCGCTGCTCGCACAAAAAGGGCAGGGTCTATAACGGCAGGAAGTGCTTTTACATCCTGGACGAGCCCACCGACGCATATGAGTGGAGCTTCGTTGCGGTGCCCGCCCAGCGCATGGCCGGGGTCACGAAAAGATACGACCCCTCCGCAGTCACGAAAAGCCGCGACGACGGCATTTTGGAGGAGCTTACCGCCGAGCTTCGCCGCGAGATCCTCCGCCTCTCCTTTTTGGAGGGCGACTCGGTGCCGCTTTCGCTCACAAAGGCCGCGATACTCCGCATGGATCCCGCCGAGCTTCTTTCGATGAAGCGCGGGCTCGAAAAAAAGCTTTCCCCCGCCGGCTGCGAGCTTGAAAAAGCCGTCGATAAGGCCGCGGGCGAAAAGCCTCACGAAAACAAAAGCTACAGAATATGATAAAAGAAAGGAACTTAACTATGTATAATGAGATCACACTTGAAAAAGGACTTTACAACATCACCGGCAAAAGCTTCACCGAAGCCTTGAGAGAGCTTGACCCCGACGAAGGCTATGTCGGCACCGACCTTGAGGGCCTCGACGCCTACGAGCGCCAGCTGAAGCGCTTCGACATCAAGGTCTCGGGCCCCGGCTCGGACAGGGTCGAGAAATTCTTCTCCACGACCCAGTCCGCCGTCCTCTTCCCCGAATACGTCCGCCGCTGCATAAAAGCCGGCATGGACTCCGCCTCGGTCCTCGGTTACATCGTCGCCGCCAACACCCGCACCGACGGGGTCGACTACCGCGGCATCTCCCTCACCGAGTCTGACGCGGGCGGAGAAGTCACCGTCGTCGCGGCAGGAACCGAGCTTCCCTACACCACCGTCACGAACGCCGCCTCGGCGGTCGCCGTCAGCAAGTACGGCCGCCAGATAAAGGCCGTCTATGAGGTCATCAGGAAGCAGCGCCTCGACCTCTTCGGGGTGATACTTAAATCGGTCGGCGCAAAGGTCTCCGGCATTATAAACAACGCCGCCGCGAAGGTTCTTTCCGATTCGGTAGAGCCCTCCGAGACCGCAGCCGCCTCGATCGCCTACGCCGACCTTGCGGGCTTCTGGGCGAAGCTCCCGAGCAGAAACATGAGCGCCATGCTCGTCTCCCCGACGATGCTCGCGAACATTCTGACCCTCGACGAAATGGGCGACTGCACCGGCGATCAGAGCGGGGTAATCACCACCCCGTTCGGAGTAAAGCTTGTGAAATGCCCCGGCCTTGCCGACGATACCGTCATCGGCGTCGACGGCTCGGCAGCCCTCGAGGCAGTCTTTGCCTCCGACGTCATCGTCGATTCGGACAAACTCATCTCGACCCAGATCGACTCCATCGCGTTCAGCGTTTCGGTAGGTTTCGCGAAGATCTATCCCGACGCCGTCGCCGTGATGAAGCTCAAGACCGCCTGATAATAACTTTTTCCGCCCGGGGGATTATCCCTCGGGCGGCCGAAAGGAGCCAAAATGTCAGAAATTTCCGTTCAAAATGTGACCGACCGCTTCCGCGAGCTCACCCGCCTCACCCCCTTGGAGGCCGAGATCTACCTCCCGACCATCTTATCGGCCATGCGCTACTTCACCCGCCTTTTAAAGCGCCCGCCGACGGAGGACGAGCTCGCCCCCTGCGAGTACGCCGCCGCCTGCAAGGCAAACTACGACTACGCGGTCTTAAACTGTTCCCGCGACAAGACCTTCTCGACCCAGACCGGCAGCATTTTTGCAAAAATTTCCTCGAATGAGACGGTCATAAGCGCCGAAAACCTGTGGCACCAAGCCCTCGCCTCCCTGCCCGAGGGCCTCGTTCGAGACGCCGGCTTCGTCTTTGAAGGGGTGAGATAATGCTTGAAACCGAGCTTTCCCCCGTCTATGAAGCCCTGAAAGCCGCTTTCGGCGAGGTCTACCCCCTCTTTTCCCGCGCGAACATCTATGAGCACCGCGCCGCCCCGCTCTGCTTTGCGGGACTGACTTCATACACCCTTGAGGGGGACGACTGCGCCGCAGAATTTACCGTCGAGCTTCTCTCCGCCCGAAGCCAGACCGCCGACGGACTTGAAAAGGATCTCGATGAAAAAGCCGTCTCCGCGCTCGAAAAATGCGCCGCCGAAAGCTTTAAGATCAAGCGCCTCGCGACGAAATTCTCCCGCGAGCAAAGCGGCTATATCGCCTCCGCCGCGCTGATTATTTCCCCTCCCGGCGGCGAAAAACCCGAGCCCGAGCCCGCCCCCGAGATAAACCTTTCCATCGGCGGGACGTCATACCCCGGCTTCACCGACTTCAAAATTCAGGACGAATTAAAGACCGCCGAGACCGCCCTTTTAAGCGGCATAATCCGCTGCCGCTCGATCGGCAGGCGCCCTAAGATCATCACAGTCTCCGGCAAATTCCCCGAGGCCGAAGCGGTCTACTCCGCCCTTTCCCCGCTCATCGGCCAAAACGTCGGGACGGTCGCCCTCGGGAGCCTCCAATTTCCCGAAATGTTTCTCTCCGCCCTCACCCTCTCGGGCGGCAGCGAGACCTCCCTTGCGGCCGAATTCAAAGAGGTGAGCCTGCAATGACCTCTCTTTCCTTGGGCATCCGCTACGCCCGCGGCGGCGTCCGCCTCGAGGACTGCGTCTCGGTCCGCTTTGAAAAGGAGCGCTACACCCCCTATACCTCCCTTTCCGGCGAGTGGCTCTGCCCCCAAAACGTCAGCATGGCCGAGGTCTACTCGCTGATGTTCTACGCCGACAACGTCCTTTTGCACTACGGCCCGCCCGACCTTGTCGAATTTTATAAAAAGGACGGCATGACCGCGATAAAGGTCAAAAGCCGGGGCTTTTCGCAGGGGCTCCCCCAAAACCAGTGCCCCGACGGCCTCATCACCGACATAAACCTGACCTCGCTGGTCGCGGCCTCGGGCGTGACGCTGCCGAACGTCACCTACCAGCCGAACACGCCCACCGTCAACTATGTTAATTATTACGAGGGCACCGACCTCTGGAGCGCCATCGTCAGCTATTCCCTTCGCGCCTCGGGGAGCTACCCCTACATCTACGGCCCGAACGCCGTCAGAATCGCAAAAAGCGGCTCCGAGCGGGTCTATGAAACAAGCAGCCTGTTCATGACCCGCCGCGCCGTCTCCTGCGACTTTTCAAAGATAATCTCGAAGATCCACATGCGCCCCATCGACGGCGAGGGCGAGGGCTATTCTGCGCAAAACCCGAACGCCGCCCGCCGAAGCATAGTCCGCTGCCGCGAGATCCCCTTCGACCGCGAGTGGATAATGGACCCCGACGCGGGGCTTCAGTCCCGCCTCGACTATTCCCGCCGCGCCATAAATTCCGACAGCTTCACCCTCCCCGGATACGTCCCCCTCGACCTTTTGGACACCGTATCCGTTACCGATCTTAACTATTCCGCCGAGGTCTCGCGGATAGTTTTAAGCGGAACCGCCCTCACCGGCCTTTCGACCGAGCTGACCTGCTACCACGACGCCTACTGCGCCTAAAAAACAGCCTCCCAAACCGGGAGGCTATTTATCAAGCTTAATTATCTCGCACCCGAGCCTTTTCGCCTCCTCCTCCGAGTGGGTGATGAGAAGAAGGCTCCGTCCACCCAAAAATTCGTTTATAACATTAAACACATTTTCGAGCGCCGCCCCGTCTATCCCCTTGAACGGCTCGTCTAAAACAAGTATCTCCGGCCGATACAGGATCGCCCTCGCGATCGCCGCGCGCCGCTTTTCCCCGCCCGAAAGCTCCCCGCACGGCTTGCTCTCGAGCCCGCCCCCGATCCCGAGCCTCCCGAGCAAATTTTTTATCTCGCCCCCGTCCGGTTTTTTGAGCACCGCCGCCGCGTTCGCATAAGCGCTCAGCCAGGGTATCAACCTGTCCTCCTGAAACACCGCCGCCGCGCTGCCGCTGACCTCTACCTCGCCCCGGTCGGCCTTGATAAGCCCCAGAACAAGGTTCGCGACGGTGGTTTTTCCCGCGCCAGAACGCCCCATCAGCGCGACCCTCCCGCCGTCGGGAACGCTCATCGAAAAGCCCTCGAGCACCGCCTGATCGCCGTATGATTTATAAACCTCGTTAAGCTTTATCATATCTTACCTCCCCGAGCCTTTTAATTAGCCCCCGAAGCAGCCTCATGAACACCGCCTCGAACCCCGCGCTGATGAGCACGATGACCGCCGTCCACGCCAGAAGGTCGCCCGTCTCGAAGTAAAGCTTCGCGCGGTAGAGCCTCTCGCCGACCGAGCCGGTCGAAATTCCGATGACCTCCGCCGCCACGCCGGATTTCCAGCAAAGCCCCAGCGCCGCCGAGCAGCCCGACTCCAAAAACGGTGAAAGCTCCCGAAGCGTTATGAACCGAAACCGCCTCGCCGGGCTCATTTTAAACACCGCGGCCATCTCGCGAAGGTCCTTGTCCCTGCTCGCAAGCCCCTCCGAAATGTTTAAGTAGATTATCGGAAGCACCATCAGAAACGAGATAAAAAAGCTCAGATTTCTGCTCCCGAACCAAATTATCGCGAGGATAATGAACGAAGCCACCGGCGTCGCCTTGATGATGGAAGTCAAGGGACTTAAAAGTATCTTCACCGGCCTGATTTTTTCGGCCAGCGCCGCCAAAACCGTCCCCAAGACCAGCGCCGCGAAGAACCCCGAGAGTATTCTTATCGAGGAAAACCCCACCGCGCGGTAAAAATCACCGGTCCCCAAAAGCGAGATCAGCCTCTTAAACGCCACGACAGGCGAGCATATAATGAGCTCGCTCCCGACAAAACGGCTCAAGGCCTCCCAGACTATTATCCAGAAGGCCGCTGCCGCTATTTTTATTGTTGCGCTTTTAATCCGCTCCATAGTAGAACTCATCGCCGGGAAGCTCGCCCCCGACCGACGTCGGGTCGCTGCCGTAAAGAACGTCCAGATAGGCGCTCACGTTCGCCTTAAGCTCCTCCCCGGTCATAAAAACGAGGTTGCAGTAGGGTATAGCCTTTTTCGCGACCCCCTCCGCCACGATGTCGTATTTTCCGACCAGCGCGGCCGCCTCATCGACGTTAGCGTTTACATACTCGACCGATGCCGCAAAGTCGCTCATAAAGGTTTTAACGGTGTTCGGGTTAGCCTCTAAAAAATCGTTTCTCACGACGGTAACGCCGGTCACGAGCTGCGTGCCGTCGATCTTGCTCCACTCCTCGGTCAGATCGAATACGATCCGCAGGTTCTCGTTTTGGGTCATCGCGACCGTCACATACGGCTGCGGCAGGACTGCAATTGCGTCGGCCGACTCTGCCATCTTCGCCGCAACCTCGGTCGCCTCCGAGAGGTATTCTATAGTCAGGTCCTTCTCGGGATCAAGCCCGTTCGCCCTCAAAATATAGTTGAAAACATATTCGGGAGTAGTGCCCTTGCCGGTCGAATACACCGTCTTTCCCTTAAGATCCTCGATCGTCTTGTACGGCTCCTCGGTGTTCTCGGCCGAATCGGGGTCGGAGGCCGCCAGAACATACAGCACCCCGAGGGTGTTAATCCCGACCGCCGAAATGCCGCCCTCGGTCTTTTTGTAGAGGACAGAAGCGAGGTTCGCGGGGATATTCGCCGCGTCGATGTCGCCGTTCACCAAAAGTCCGACTATCTCGTCCGCCGTGCCGAAGATCTGAACGTCGTATTTTACGGAGGTGAGCCCATTGTCCGAATCGTCCATCAGCTTAACCATTCCGATGGTCGTCGGGCCCTTGAGCGAAGCTATTTTTATAGTGTCCGCCTCGGCCGGAGTCTCGCCGCCGTTTTCCTCGGGAGTGTTTTCGGGCGTATTTTCGGGAGCAGCCTCCGCGTTATCCGCAGCAGGGGTGTCCGGCTCCGCCTCGGTGTTTCCGCAGGCCGCGAGCATCGCAACGCAAAGAACGAGCGCCGTTATAAGCGCAAAAATTTTTTTAATGTTCATAACAAATTCTCCTTAAACTGTTTCTTCGGTGAGCCTGTAGCCCCCGGGTATTGGAAGTATCCTTCCCGAGCCTATGAGCGCGGATATCGAGCGGAAAAAGCTTGCCCGCGAAACGCAGAGCATTTTTGCGATCTCGTCCTTGGGGAGTTTAAGCTTCACAACGCCGCCGACTGCCTCGCCCCGAAGCCAGACCATCACTCTCTCCTCGGCCGACGGGGTGGAGAGTATTTTAAGCCTTTTGGCAAGATAGATCATCTTTTCGTTGCAAAGGCGTATGTATCTCTCGCGAAGCCCCGGGTCGCTGTCCAAAAGCCTTGTGAACTCGCTCTTCGGGATAAAAAGCACCTCCGAATCGGTTCGGGCCGAAAGCCTTGTCGGCATGGGGTCGCGGACGTAGATGTTGCAGATGCCGAACTCCGCCCCGCGCTTAAGCACCGACACCGAGCCGACCTCGCCCGCCTTCACTCCGACCGCGCCGCTTATTATCAGCCCCACGCAGTCGACGCCGCGCTGGAACTCGCTTATTTCCTCGCCCTTTTTAAAACGCACCGTGAACGCCCCCGGGACGTTAATCCCGTCTATCGCCCCGAAGAGCTCCGAAAAGGCGAACGGCGCGCCGCGCATCAGGTCTTTCATATTATATCCCCTTTTTGTTTTGAAATTGTTGACGGTTTGAAAACATTTTGTGAATAAGTGTATCAGATTATACTATATTTTCCCCCTTGCTGTCAAGGTCAGATTATCCCAATTCTTTCAGATACTCCTCTATCTTCTATCCTCTAACATTCTATCTCAAAATCTTTCTTCCAGACATATCCAAGCCCCGTCTAATTTGATACAAAAAAGTCGAAATCCGTTCTAATTTGCTCTTGCAAAATCGCTAAGCAAGTGATATAATGTATATAACCATGTTTTACGGCGCTTCGCCGGAGAAAAACTAATCACGGAGGAAAGAATATGAAAAAGTCGCTTTTAAAGAAGTACGCAAGGCTTATCATAAGAGTGGGGGCCAACGTTCAGAAGGGTCAGTCGGTCGTGATAAACTGCTCGGCCGATCAGCACGATTTCTGCACGCTCGTCGTCGAGGAGTGCTACAGGGCGGGCGCAAGGTATGTAAACGCCGTATTCTCCGACGACAGGATAATGAGGCTCAAATACCGCAAAGAAACGCTCAAGACGCTTTCACAGGTGCTTCCCTTCGAGGAGGCGAAGATGAAGTGGATGTCCGAGGAGCTGCCCGTGCGCATCCGCCTCGTCTCGGAGGACCCCGACGGCATGAAGGGCGTGAACCCCGCAAAGGTCCAGAAGATGGGCTTCAACCGCTTCAAGGTTCTAAAGCAGTATTCCGACGCGATGGAGTCGAAGCACCAGTGGACGATTGCCGCCGTTCCGAGCGGGGCGTGGGCGAAAAAGGTCTTTCCCGGCATGAGGACGAGCATGGCGGTCGAAAGGCTCTGGCAGGCCATTTTGGAGACGGTCTACATCACCGACAAGAGCGACCCGGTCGAGGTCTGGGCGAAGGTGAACGCCGACTTCAAGCACCGCTGCGATGAGCTCAACAAAAATAAGTTTGAATACTTAACATATAAGTCCTCGAACGGCACCGATTTCAGGGTCTGGCTGACTCCGAGGTCCAAGTGGTGCGGCGGCGGAGAGACCGATCTTAAGGGCCACTTCTTCAACCCGAACCTTCCCACCGTCGAGGTCTTCACCACGCCTTTGAAGGGAAAAGCCGAGGGCAAGCTTGTCTCGACGAAGCCCCTTTCCTACGGCGGCCAGCTCATCGAAAACTTCTCCTTCGTATTTAAGGACGGCAAGGTAGTCAGCTGCGAGGCCGAAAAGGGTCAGAACGTCTTGGAGGAAATGGTAAAGACCGACGAGGGTTCCTGCATGATAGGCGAGGTGGCCTTGGTGCCGCAGAACAGCCCCATCTCGAATCAGGGCATACTCTATTACGAGACCTTATTTGATGAGAACGCGAGCTGCCACGTCGCGCTCGGCCGCGGCTACAACGACTGCATCGAGGGCTACGAGACGATGACCAACGACGAGCTGAAGGCTCTCGGGGTGAACGATTCGATGATCCACGTCGACTTCATGGTGGGCGCGCCGGACCTCGAAATAATCGGCCGCACGGTCGACGGAAAAGATATACAGATATTCAAAAACGGCAACTTCGCGATTTAGTTTATTTCGGAGCGATTTCAGCGCCGTTTCACATAAATAACATATTATAGGGTTAAAATGATGGAAACGGTCTTGGCCGAAAAACTGCGAAACGGAGTAATAAAATGAACTTTAAAAAGCTTTTGGCGCTTCTGACGGCGCTTGTGATGACCCTGAGCCTCTGCGGCTGCGGGGAGAAAAACGAAAATACGCCTGCGGTCTCGGGGGACGGAGCCGCCTCCGAAAATATCCCCTCTGCGGACGGCGCCGAGGGCGAGGCCGCTCCCATGGGGCTTTTCATCGACGGCAAGCAGGTAGACACCGAAAACCTCACGATAATGACGGTCGACGGCATAGACGTGCCCTTCGACGAGTACCGCTATATCTATAAATTCGTGGATATGCAGTATTTCTCGGGCGGAAGCTCGGCATATTGGGAGGCTCATCCCGAGGTCTTCCCGGATATGCTCGACATCGTCGAGGCTCAGGTCATGGAAAATCTTTGGGGAGTTATGCTCGCAAACCGCTTCGGCGTTACCCTGAACGAGGACGACGAGGCGCAGATCGACGCCGCCATCGAGGAGCAGGTCGCGAGCTTTGAATCCCACGAAGCCTACGAGGAGGCCATGGCCGCCTCGGGCATAAACGAGGACCTTTTGCGCCGCCTCGTGAGGGAGTCGGTCACCGGAAACCGCGCCTATGAGGACCTTTTCATGGACCCCGAGGGCGAGCTTCGCCCGACAGACGATCAGATACGCGAGGGGCTCAAAAACGACTATGTAAGGGTCTATCACGTCCTTGTATCGAACGATCATTTCAGCGGCGAGGAGGGCTATGAGGACGCCGACGAGGAGACCTTAAAGGCCGCCGCTAAGGAATACGCCGAGGAGCTCTTGGAGCGGATCAAAAACGGCGAGGACATCTATACCCTCGCGCAGGAAGCGGACGACCCCGGCATGGTCGGCAACCCGGACGGGTACCTGTTCAGCTACGGGGTGATGGTCGAGGAGTTCGAGGAAGCCTCCTTCGCGCTCGAGGTGGGCGAGGTCAGCGATCTTGTCGAGACCGACTACGGCTACCACATAATTCAAAGGCTTGAGCAGGAGCAGTACGCCGAGGACAACTGGGACAAGGTCTCGCAGGCGTATGTGACCGACTACTTCAACAACTACGTCAACTCGATGCTCGAAAACGCGGAGGTCACATACTGGGAGGACTACGGAAAAATAACCGCGGGCAGCATCAACTGATGAGGGTTTGGGTGATCTGAATGAAAAAATGCGTCGGCTTTTTGGTGATATTGGCGGTGCTTCTTACGGTACCGTCATGCAAAAAGGCCGACGCTCCCGTTTCTTCCGAAACTAAGGGGGTCAGCATAGTCACCTTCGGCACCCTCCCCGAGCCATCACTCGAGGAGACCACCGCCGCAGAGACCGTTCCAATAGAGATAAGTACCGAGGAATACCCCGACGACCTTCCGAACCCCGTTTTTCGGGAGGAATTTTCCTTCCCGCAGGAGTTTTACGGCGAGCTTTCCGCTTTGATCGAAAAATACGGCCTGAACGAAGGCTGCGACAACACCCCGGAGTGCTCCTGCAAGCCGGAATACGAGGTATTGGACGAGGAAGGAAACGTCATAGAACCCCGAAAAAAGACCCTTTCCCTATACTTTTACGACATAAACAGCGGATTTGAATTTTCCCTCAACCCCGGGGCGCACTATCCCGTCGCGAGCACCGTGAAAATACCGTTCTGCGCCTATATCTTCATGCAGGCCGAGGGCGGGGCGATAGACCTCGAGGAGATCCGCACCTACGAGCAGCGGCACTATTTCGAGGGCACCGGCGAGATAGTCAAGGGCGATTTCGGGCAGCAGTTTTCTGTCCGCGAGCTTTTGCGCCTCGCCATCACGGTGAGCGACAACGTGGCCTATGAAATGCTCAAGGATCTTGTCCCGTGGGCGGATTTCGGGGAGTTTCTGAATATAAACGGCTGCACCCACGAGACCGACTATCGCCAGTCGAAGCAGAAGATATGCTGCGAATCGGCGGGGGTCTACGGAAAAATTATGGCGGGCTATCTTCGCGGCGGCGGGGAGTATTCCGCCGAATTTGGGAACGACCTCCTGAACACCCGTATGCCGATGATAGTCTCGGAGTATCCCACCTACCGCAAATACGGCTGGGCGGGCTACAGCTTCCACGACATCGCCTACGTCGACGCCCCGAGGCCGTACATACTCGCGATACTGACTAACTTCGAGAACGAGGGCTACGTAGATATTCCCATATTTAAGGAGATATCGGGGCTGGTGGAGAAATACTCTCAAGAGGATAGAGAATAGCTTTTAGACAGTTAGAAGATAGATAGTTAGAGCGTTAGAACGCCCTACCCGACCGAGTGCATGTCTGTACCGTCGCGAAGCGACTCCTTAAAAATTCTAATTTCTAACATTCTAATCTCTAATTTCTGAATATCGGGTTGACATTTCGGAAAATATATACTATAATGATACATTGCGCGGGAGTTGACTGTGCGGCAGCGGGCGCTTTGGCGCATGAGGAAAGTCCGAGCATCACAGAGCAGGGTAGCTGCTAACGGCAGCCGAGGGCGACCTTAGGGAAAGTGCAACAGAAAATTACCGCCGTTTTTACGGTAAGGATGAAAAGGCGAGGCAAGAGCTCACCGCAGGGCGGGAGACCGCCCGGGCGTGTAAACCCTACCCGATGCAACACCGTTTGGTTCGGTATGTCAATGTCTGCTCGGCAGGCATACCGTTATAGGTGGCTAAAGCCCGTCGGCGACGGCGGGATCAGATAGATTGCCGTACTCGACAGAACTCGGCTTACAGGTCGACTCCGCGCGCAAACGCGATAATGATATTTATTTTGAGGTCAGGTGTCATGAAGAAGTTGGTTACAGTCTTGGTTTTATGTTTGCTTTTGCTGACGGGGTGCGCCTCGCCCGCAAACAGCGAAAACGCCGTCGATTACGGCGAATTCAAGGATTATTTCAGCGAGCTGAGCTATGAGGTCAGGGCCGAGGACGGTACCGTTTCGGAGAGAATGTATATCCTCTACGACGACGAGGCGCACGAATCGGTAAGCGGCACAAAGGACGTCTTTTTCGACGTCGGGACCGGTAAGATGACTAAATATCTCGTAGCCTTAGGTTCCGAGCAGGAAAAGACCCTCGTCAGCTATTCCGAGGGGGATAATTCGAGCTATTATTCCGAGTTTTACCTCACGGGAAACGTAATGACCAAGGAGGTCTGGGACAACGAATACCGGGACTCCGAGGGGGACACCGTCCGCGAAAAGGGCGAGCAGGACTTTTTCGACGGCGGGAGCGCCATCCGAAACTACCGCGAGGAGGTATATCGGAACGGCGAGCTTGAAAGCACCACCGTCCGGGAATATGCCGAGGACGGAAGCGTTTTGTCCGAAAGCGTGGAATAATAAGGAAAAACAAGCTCTCGCCGGGCGGCAGATATGCCGCGGGCGGGGGCTTTCTTTTTATTTTTTGAAAGATTGCATAAATTATTTTTCCTACGGCCGGTAATGCCGTCATTTTGCCTATTGAAATTCGGCGGAAAATGTGATATGATAGCTTTAATTTGGATCATACGGTCCTAAAAAGTTAGGAGGATTATTTATGGGAATCACCCCAAGCAGCCCAAGCATGGGTCTTGTGATAGCGATGGGTCTCGGCACCGTTTTTCTCGGGCTCATCTGCATCATAGCGATCTGCTACGTTATGGGCGCGGTAATTCGCGCGGTCGAAAAACGCGCTCCCAAGGCCGAGGAGCCTAAAAAAGCTCCCGAGGCGGCGCCCGCGTCGGCTCCCTCGCAGAGCCTTTCGCCCGAGAAAAAGGGAGAGCTCATCGCGGCGATATCCGCGGCAATAGCGGAGGAGTTAGGCGAAAGCGTCGAGGCTTTCAGGATAGTATCTGTTAAAAAAGTTTGATTTTTGGAGGAAAGTTATGAAAAACTATCGCGTAAATGTAAACGGAACGGAATATGAGGTCGCCATTGAGGAGATCTCCGCTTCGGAGGCCAAGGCGGCCGCCCCGAAGGCTGCTCCCGCGGCAGCTCCCGCCGCACCCGCCGCTGCCGGCGCAGGTGAGAAGATAACCGCCCCCATGCCGGGCAACATTCTTTCGGTGAACGTATCCGCCGGTCAGACCGTAAAGTCGGGCGAGGTCCTTATGATCCTCGAGGCGATGAAGATGGAAAACGAGATCATGGCCCCGAAGGCGGGAAAAGTGACCTCGGTCGCCGTGCAGAAGGGCTCGACTGTCGCGACGGGCGATCTTCTGTGCACCGTTGAGTGATCCGAGGTGCGAAAATGACTGAAGTAAACCCTATTATTGATTTTATAAGATCGACGGGCTTCGCGCTCATCGGCAACGACCCGAGGGTGCTTGTGATGCTCGTTATCTCGGGCGTGCTGATGTATCTTGCGATAGTCAAGAAATTCGAGCCGCTGCTGCTTCTGCCGATAGCCTTCGGCATGATGCTGACGAACCTTCCCGGCGCGGAGATGTATCACGAGCTCCTGTTCGCCGGCGGACACGTCCACTGGGACATTTTCGGCGGCGCGGCCATCACACAGGAAATGATAGACGAGTTTGCGGCCTCGGGAGTCGCGCAGAACATCTTGGACGAGATGATGGCGCTTTTGGGGCAGACCGTCACGCCGGGGCTTCTGGACGTACTGTATCTCGGCGTTAAGCTCGGCGTTTATCCCTGCCTTATCTTCATCGGCGTAGGCGCCATGACCGACTTCGGCCCGCTGATCGCGAACCCGAAGTCAATGCTTCTGGGCGCGGCGGCGCAGCTCGGAATCTTCGTTACATACATCGCCGCGAACCTGATGGGCTTTACGCCGCAGCAGGCGGGCTCTATCGGCATTATCGGCGGAGCTGACGGCCCGACCGCAATCTACACCACGATGATACTTGCGGCGGAGCTTTTGGGGCCGATCGCCGTGGCGGCGTATTCCTACATGGCGCTCATCGGCGTTATCCAGCCGCCTATCATGAAGGCTCTGACCACAAAAAAAGAGCGCTCTATCGTGATGAAGCAGCTCAGACCCGTATCCAAGACCGAGAAGATAATCTTCCCGATAGTCGTGACCGTGTTCGTGACGCTTTTGGTGCCCTCGGCGGGACCGCTCATCGGCTCGCTGATGCTCGGCAACCTTATTAAAGAGTGCGGCGTTTGCGACAGGCTCTCGAAGACCGCGCAGAACGAGCTTATGAACATCGTGACGATATTCTTAGGCGTTTCGGTCGGCGCGACGGCGACCGCCTCGACCTTCCTGACTTGGCGCACCATCGGCATTATCGTCATGGGTATCGTCGCCTTCGCGATGGGTACCGCGGGCGGACTGCTTCTGGCGAAGCTGATGAACATGTTCCTGAAGGAGAAGATCAACCCGCTCATCGGCTCGGCCGGCGTTTCGGCGGTGCCTATGGCGGCGAGGGTCTCCCAGAAGGTCGGGCAGGAGGAGAACCCCGGCAACTTCCTTCTCATGCACGCCATGGGACCGAACGTCGCGGGCGTCATCGGCTCGGCTATAGCCGCGGGCGTTCTGATCTCGCTGTTAGGATAATTATGCCGGCCCGACCCGGGGCGGGGCAAAGCAGGGGGTGGGGGCGAAGCCCCTGCTGCCCCCCGGAGGGGGGCAGCGCCCGCCCGGCTCCGCCGGGCGGGGGCCCGCGCGGAGCGCGGGCCGGGGCTTCGCCCGTTCCCGCAGGCTGCGGCTTTGCGCCCGGCCGGAGGGCTGCACCCCACAGCGTGCCCCGGGTTATGACCGACTTTTTGATAGGAGGATAATATGGCAAAGAATCCCTTGAAAATTACCGACACCATTTTAAGAGACGCACACCAGTCGCAGGCCGCGACAAGAATGCGCCTTGAGGATATGCTCCCGGCCTGTGAAAGGCTCGACAAGATAGGCTACTGGTCGATAGAGTGCTGGGGCGGCGCGACCTTCGACTCCTGCATGAGATTTTTAAGCGAAGACCCTTGGGAGAGGCTCCGCGCGCTTAAAAAAGCTATGCCGAACACCAAGCTCCAGATGCTCTTCCGCGGACAGAATATCCTCGGATATAAGCACTACGCCGACGACGTCGTCGACGCGTTCGTAAAAAAATCCATCGAAAACGGCATCGACGTCATAAGGATATTTGACGCGCTTAACGATACCCGCAACCTTAAGGCGGCTATCACCGCAACCAAGAAATACGGCGGGATATGCGAGGCGGCGCTCAGCTATACCACCAGCCCCGTCCACAGCGAGGAGTATTTTGTAAACCTTGCCAAGGAGCTTGAGGCCATGGGCGCGGACACCATCTGCATAAAGGACATGGCGAACCTGCTCCTTCCATACGACGCCGCGAGCCTCGTCAAAAAGCTTAAGGCGGCGGTGAAGATACCTATTCATCTTCATACCCACAACACCACCGGCACCGGCGACATGGTCTATCTTAAGGCCGCCGAGGCG
The DNA here is from genome assembly GCA_947624745.1 of uncultured Clostridia bacterium. Taxonomy (GTDB): domain Bacteria; phylum Bacillota; class Clostridia; order Oscillospirales; family Ruminococcaceae; genus Faeciplasma. The sequence goes on from CANQLR010000014.1 coordinate 36,575, forward strand.
GGGGTCGATATCGTCGATACCGCGCTTTCGCCGCTCGCAAACGGCACATCGCAGCCCGCGACCGAATCCCTCGTCGCGACCGTCGCCGGGACGGACCGCGATACCGGGCTCGATCTTGCGGCGCTTTCCGACGTCGCCGCGCATTTCAGAAATGTCGCCAACAAGTTAAAGGCCGAGGGGATACTCGACCCGAAGGTCTTAAACGTAGACACCAAGACCCTTATGTATCAGGTGCCGGGCGGAATGCTCTCGAACCTCATCAGCCAGCTCAAACAGGCCGGCGCCGAGGATAAATACTACGAGGTCCTGGCGGAGGTTCCGAACGTAAGAAAGGACTTCGGCTATCCCCCGCTCGTAACGCCTACGTCGCAGATAGTCGGCTCGCAGGCTGTTCTTAACGTCCTTTCGGGCGAGCGCTACAAGGTATTTACCAAGGAATCGAAGGCGCTTTTGCGGGGCAAGTACGGCAGACTCCCGGGCGAGGTCAACGAGGAGGTCAGGAAGAAGGCCATCGGCGACGAGGAGGTCATCACCTGCCGGCCGGCAGACCTTTTGGAGCCGGAACTCGAAAAATACCGCGAGGAGTGCAAAAACGTCCCCGGCTTCAACGGCTCGGAGGAGGACGTTCTGAGCTATGCCCTCTTCCCGCAGGTCGCGACCAAGTTCTTCGCCTCCCGCCTTGCTCCCAAGGAGGAGCCGAAGCCGAAGGCCGAAACGGACGGAGTGCGCACCATCTACGTCGACGCGAGCGGAATTTAATTCGACAGAAAAGATCCGAGAGAAGTCTCGGGTCTTGTCGTAAGGGAGGGAAAAATGTATACTTTCAGTATAAACGGCGTGGAAATTTCCATTGAGTCTACTAAAAGTCTCTTTTCTCCCTCTGATCTTGACAGGGGAACCCGGGCGATGCTCGAAACGGTGAGCATACCCGACGGAAAAATACTCGATCTCGGCTGCGGGTGCGGGGCGGTCGGGATATACGCCGCGAAGATAAAGGGCGAGGAAAACGTCGTCATGTGCGACATCGACCCCGAGGCGGTTATGATGTCTCGGAAAAACGCCGCGAAAAACGGGGTCGGGGGCGTTCGGGTGATCCTAAGCGACGGGCTTCGGGAGGTCGGCGAGAGCGGGTTTTCGATGATACTTTCAAACCCGCCGTATCACACCGATTTTTCGGTCGCAAGGCGCTTTATCGAGGAGGGCTATCGGGCACTCGCGCCGGGAGGGCGGCTCGTTATGGTCGTCAAGCGGCGGGAGTGGTACGAAAACAAGATGAGGGGCGTTTTCGGCGGGGCAAAGGTGACCGAGCGGGACGGCTATTTTGTCATCGAGGCGGAAAAAAGGGCGCGGAGGGGCTCCCAAAAAAAGAAGCCCGCGATGTCGAAAAAGCTGCGGAGGAAATACGGAATTACTTGGAACAAGGAGGAAAATTATGGCGATACTTAAGGTGTTCGAGCGGGAAATCGTCGACAAAAGGACATACCCGTCGGCGCTCGCGCAGAGCGTGCACTTTGCCGTGAGCCTTGGCGGGGGCGAATTTGAGCCGCTGAATTTTAACTACGGAGTGCTTTTTCCGAAGGCGGAGATAAGTAACGAGGACACGATTTTGGAGCGCGGGGCGAGGAAACCGAGGATAATCAGGGTTTGCGAAAAGGTCTACATTTTTGCAGATTTTTGCGACCCCGAGGGGAATGACCTCGCGCCCGGGAAGGTTTATTTATGGGAGACGGAGGATTTTTGCGACTACAAAGACCTTGGGCTTGTCGAAAAGACGGCGCTGCCGTTTGATATCGCCCTTGTGGGGAAGACGCTGGAGATAACCGTCAAAGAACTGGATACGCTGCTGAAAAGGTTCTCTAAATTGAAATTTTCGCACATCGAAGTCCCAAAAAAGCTTAAAAAGAGCGAGCTTGAGGGCGCGAGGGCGAAGATCGTCTACTCGGACGGATCATTTGATATGAAGCCGATAAAATGGGAGATCTCGGGGGACGGAAAGAGTGCGAAAGGCGAGATCTTACAGAAAAAATACCCCTATCCGTCGGCCTGCGGGTGGGCGGACCCGGTGGTGTTTAAATTCCGGGGGTCGTGGTACTTTTTGGCGACGAACGACAATACCGGGGACGTCGGGCTCTACATAAGGCAGGCGGAGACGGTCGAGGGGCTTTTTGAAAACAACGAGCCGTCGCTGATCTTGGCGCTTGATGAGAAGCGGGACTTTATCCAGACCTTCTGGGCGCCCGAGGCGCATATCATCGGCGGGGAGCTGTATATCCTGATGGCGATAGGCGGAAAGCAGTGGTCGCCGCACTCGCACATGATAAAGTATAAGGGCGAGGGGAGTTTACTCGACCCCGACTCGTGGGAGGAGCCTGTGAGGGTCGTCAGAAGTGACGGGAGCGATCTTGCACCCGGGAAGATAACCCTCGACATGACCTATTTTGAGGTATCGGGAAAGTGCTGCATATGCTGGTCGCAGAGAAGATTCAACCCCGATTCGGGCTCGATGCTGTATGTTGCCGAGATAGACCCGAAAAAGCCGTGGGTCTTAAAGTCCGAGCCGGTTCTCATCACAAGGCCGCTCCTCGGGTGGGAGAACCAGTCGGGGACCGTCAACAACGAGGGGCCTTACCCGCTGTTTTACGGGGATAAGCTGTATTTAAGCTACTCGGGCGGCGCGGCGGGGGGATATTCCTACGTCGTGGGGTATATGGAGCTGAAGCTGGGGGACGACCCGCTTGTTCCCGAAAACTGGAAGAAATCCGTCTGCCCCGAGAGCTCGTCGGTCATGTTTAAGGACCGCGAGGGGCCCGCGCACAACTCCTTCTTTACCGGGAAGGACGGGAAGGTGTACTTCGCCTGCCACGCCCAGAGGCTCGGCGAGGACGGAAGGCGGAACACCTCGATCACGAGAATGCAGATAGGAGCGCTCGGAAGGCCGGTTTTAGGGCTTGAGCCGGACGAGGATCTGCCGGAGGACAGGAAAACGGTATGTGTCGAAATTATCGGGGAGGAAGCATGAAAAGATTAGCTTGCTTAATTTTTGCGGCGGCGATGATGCTCGCGATGAACCTGACCGCGTTCGCCGAAAACACGCCGGTGAAGATAGATTTTTCCGAGACCCGGCAGGAGATAGACGGCTTCGGGGCGTCATACACATGGTATCTCGGGTGGGCGGTCAATCACAATCAGGCCGAAACCATATGGGACTGGGTCTTCAACGAGACCGAGTTTAATATCCTTCGCTTCCGCGACCTCAACGAGATAAGAAACGAGGGCGAGGCGGAGATGCCGAAGCAGGGATACCCCGAATACTACGCCGTTTACGAGGCCGCCAAGAACCGCGGGATAGACCCGACGGTGCTGGTGACGTCGTGGGGAGAGTATCGCCGCGACCTGCCGTTTGTGGCGTATACCGAGAAATCGGCGAACGGATTTTCCTATTACACTCTCGCGAAAAACGCCGCGGGGGAGTATATGTACGACGAGCTGGCGGAGTTTTGCGTGCAGTCGGTGAAGTATTTCTTCGACGCGGGGATACCCGTCGACTACTTCTCGATAGCGAACGAGATCGAGCTTCAGGAGCGCCACACCGACGAAAAGGGCAACGCCCGCGACGAGGCGGGGTTCTTCTTCGGGTATGACGAGACGGAGGATCACTGCTGCTACTGGAAGGCGTATAAGGCCGTGTATGAGGCGTTTGCGGAGGCTTTCGGGGAGTTTGCGCCGAAGATCTTGGGCGCGGAGACGATGGCGGGGTATCAGGATCTTCTGAAAAGATATCTTGACCCGGTCGAGGAAAACTGCCCCGGGACCTTGGAGGTCGTGGGACATCATCTTTACGGGACCGACCTCAGCGAAGGAAATCTCAGGAAAATTTCGGACGAATATTCCGGAAAATACAAGCTTTGGCAGACCGAGTGGTACAACAACGACTACTTCGGCCACGCCGAGCAGGTCATCGACGAGCTCATCTATGAGAACGTTTCGGCATATCTCTACTGGAACGGCGTCTGGGACTTCGACACCGGAAACTGCATAATCCAGGTCGGGTATGACCCCGATTCGGAGATCACGAGGCTCGGAAATCACTATATTATGGAGCATTTTTCCAAATATATCAAGCAGGGCTACAGGCGGGTCGAGGTCGAGGAGTCGCTCAATTCCAAGGTCGGCGCGTTTATCTCGCCGGATCAGTCGAAGCTCACGGTGGTCGTGATGAACCCGACCGAGGAGTACGACGACCTGACGCTGGACCTCGGCGGAAGAAAGGTTCTGGGGTCGATGAGCGTGCGCTCGGTCGAGGGGGAGAACCGCTTCTATAACCGCTATCTGGAGGATTCGGGCGAGTATGAGGACGGGTTCGAGATCGAGCCGAGAAGCCTCTATACCCTGGTGTTCGACCTCGAGCCGGACGAGAACTACGCAGCCCCCGCCCCGAAGCCGGAGAACCCGTTCGTCAGGAAGAAGACGAGTGAGAGGCCGTTTATCATCGGGGGGATAGCCGTGGGGGCGGTTGTGGTGATGCTGGTGGGAGTGGGGGTTGCTGTGGGGGTGAGGAGGAAGGGGAAGGGGTAAAGTGAAAAGCCCGGCCGGTGGGCGGGGGTGCTGCTATGTTTAAGTCTGCGGTTTATCCTGCTCAAGAGCAGAGCTCAGAATAGCATGAGCGAGCCAGCGAGCGAATACCTTATGCGCAAGGTTGGGCTATATAGATGTTGGATAAGGCGCAGAGAGTAGGGGCGAAGCCCTAATCGCGCCCATATGGCGCGATTCCCGCCGCGTGACGAATTTTGAAGGCTTGCAAAATGCCGATTTTTCTGCTGTTTATGAAGGATAGCACAAAAACCTACGCGCGGCGGACAACATTCGCTCCGCGAATGTTGGGGCTTCGCCCCGTGGGCTGGCCTCTCATTCCTTTCACTCGGCTGCTTTTACTCCCGCTGCCGTCCCGTTAAAGTTTTTCTCCATCTCCATATCCCCCGCAAAAATCTCCCCTCCGTGCCTATGCACAGAGGGGATTTGTTATTTCTGTTTACTACCTTTTTATTACCTCAGTTCGGGCTGCACGATATGACTCTGGGCTTATCTCTGCACCCGACCGGAGGCGTCGCCGCCGGCTAGGGATTCGACCTCTTGTGCGGAGCAGAGGTTGAAATCATGCTCGATGGAGTGCTTCAGGCAGGATGCCGCGACCGCGAAGTTGATCGCCCTGTCTGGGTCGTAATCCGAAAGAAGCGCGTAGATAAGTCCTCCGCCGAAGCTGTCGCCGCCGCCCACGCGGTCGACGATGTGCATATGATAGCTCTTCGAGAAGTGCGCCGCGCCGCCGGTATAGAGCATTCCCGCCCAATCGTTGTCGTTGGCGGAGATCGACGAGCGCAGCGTTATCGCGACGTATTTGCAGCCGAAACGGTCGCTGAGCTGCTTTGCCACGCTGACGTAGCCCTCGTGGTTGAGCTTTCCGGAGCCGATGTCGGTATTTTCGGCCTCGATCCCGAAGACGTCCTTGGCGTCCTCCTCGTTGGCGATGCAGAGGTCGACATAGGGGAGCAGCTCGGCCATAGTTTTTCCGGCCTCCTCGCGGCTCCAGAGCTTTTTGCGGTAGTTGAGGTCGCAGGAGACGGTCACGCCGTGCTCGCGGGCCTTTTTGCAGGCCTCGAGGCAGATCTTCGGCATATTTCCGCCGAGGGCGGGGGTGATGCCGGTGAAGTGGAACCAATCGGCTCCCTCGAAAATTTTATCCCAGTCGAAATCATCGGGAGAGGCCTTCTGGATAGAGCTTCCCGCGCGGTCGTAGATGACCTTTGAGGGACGCTGAGACGCGCCTTTTTCGGCGAAGTAGATGCCGAGGCGGTCGCCCCCGCGGGCGATGAACGAGGTGTCGACGCCGTATCTGCGGAGCTCGTTGACGGCGCACTGGCCGATCTCATGAGCGGGGACCTTCGAGACGAAGGCGGCGCTCATGCCGTAATTTGCGAGCGAAACAGCGACGTTTGCCTCGCCGCCGCCGTATGTCGCCTCAAGCCTGTCGGCCTGGACGAACCGAAGATAACCCTCGGGGTTAAGGCGAAGCATTATCTCACCGAACGTGATTATTCTTTTCATTGCATTTCCTCCTATATCATTCGGGTACGCGCCTGGGCGGCGGCGAGTCATGGGGCGAAGCCCCCTGCGCCGGCTCCGCCGGCGCAGGCGCCGCGCCTGCGGCGCGGCGGCCGGCCCGCTTCGCGGGCCGGCCGGGGCTTCGCCCCCATGCACCCCCGCCTTTCGCGCGCCCCTATTATTTCCTCACAAGCTTTAGCTTGTCGCAGCAAAGACCCACGGCCGCAAGATAGCTCTCGGCGCGCTCGACGCTGTTTACTGCAAGGGTGATGCCGTCGCCCGAGACCGCTTTTACCTCAAAGCCCTGGGCAGCAAAGACCGCCTCGCGGGTGAGCTTTTCGATCCCGTCCCAGTCGCCGCGGTCGATCATGTCCTTCTTGACCATCCAGGTGCCTCCGCAGGCGATTATCTTCTCAAAGCTCAAATACGACGAGATGTTTTTCTCGTTGACACCGCCGGTCGGCATGAAGCGAAGCTTCGAGTAGGGCGCAGAGACCGCTTTTAACTTTGCGACTCCCCCATTTTGCTCGGCGGGGAAGAATTTCACGACGTCGAGACCTAAACCCATCGCCTGCTCCATCTCGCCGGGGGTCGCCGTCCCGGGCATGATTATCGCCCCGACAGAAAGAGCGTACTTTACTATCTCGGGATTGAAGCCGGGGGTCACGATGAACTGCGAGCCAGCTTCAAGCGCCCTGTCGACCTGATCCTTTGTAAGGACAGTCCCCGCGCCGACGAGCATCTCGGGCACCTCGGAGCGTATCCTTTTTATCGCCTCGGCCGCGCAGTCCGTTCTGAATGTTATCTCCGCCGCCGGAAGGCCGCCCCTGCAAAGCGCCTTGGCAAGCGGCACCGCGCTGTCGGCGCTGCTTAAGGCTATCACCGGCACCACGCCGAGCGCGGATATTTTTTTTACGATATCTTCCTTCGTTGACATAGCTTTGTATCCTCCGTATATATAAAATATTTAACTATTAAATGTCCCTAAGATCCTGCTCGCTGATGGCGTAGCATATCTCGGTGCAGACCTTTCCGAGCTGGTCGTGCCACGGCTTTTTCTCGCCCGTGGGGAAAAACCCGACCTTCTCGTAAACGTGCCTTGCCCTTACGTTTTTCGAGTCTACGCCGATGATCACAAGATCCGCCCCGCGGGACAAAAGCTCCTTCGTGAGCATATAGACGAGCCTCTTGCCGTTTCCGTGGTTGCGCTCCTTCGGGATACATATCTTTATCCCGATCGAGTAGACGTTTTCGGCGGCTTCATTATAGCTCATCTCGCCGATGGCAACGCCCGCCCTCTCTATAATAAGGTGGCGGTTTTTTTCGTCGTCCTGAAGTATCTGCCCGCGCACCTTTTCGGCGGTCGTCCGAAGCCCCAGCGGGAAACCGACGTGCGCCATGAGCTGCCCGTTGTTCCACCAGTGCGCCAAAAGCTCCGAGTCGCCTTCCGTCGCGCCGCGGATAACGAGATCATTATATTTAAGAAGCATACGCCCTTCCCCTTTTCGGCTTTTGGGATAATTATAAACCTTTTAAGTTATAAAGTCAACGCCCTTTCTGCGGAAATATTCCTTTATGCAAGAAAATTCTGAAAATACCGCTTGATTATGTCCCCAAAAAGTGGTATCATGAAAATGAAAATTATTCTGAAAGGATGATATTTATGAAAATGACTTTCCGCTGGTTCGGCTCGAAGAGCGATTCGGTGACCCTTTCGCAGATCCGGCAGATCCCCGGAATGACCGGCGTTATGGGCTTTTTGGACTATAAGGCCGCGGGCGAGGTCTGGACCGAGGAGGAGATCAAAAGCTATATCGACGAGGTGCACGCCGCGGGGCTCGAATGCGAGGTCATCGAGAGCGTGAACGTCCACGAGGATATAAAGCTCGGCCTCCCGACGAGAGATCAGTACATCGAAAACTACCGAATTACCGTAAAAAATCTCGCAAAATACGGCGTGAAGGTCATCGTTTATAACTTCATGCCGGTGCTCGACTGGCTCCGCACAGACCTTGCAAGGCCGAACCCCGACGGCTCGACCTCGATGTATTACGACGAGGCAGAGCTCGGAACCCTCTCGCCGCTCGACATCGTCAAGAGGACGGCCGACAACTGCAACGGCTTTTCGCTCCCGGGATGGGAGCCGGAGAGGCTCGCCGACCTCGAAAAAGTTTTGAAGCTTTATGAAAATATCGACGAGGAAAAGCTGCTCGAAAATTACAAATACTTCCTTGACGGCATTATCCCGACCTGCGAGGAGTGCGGCGTGGTCATGGCCTGTCACCCCGACGACCCGGGCTGGAAGATCTTCGGCCTGCCGAGGCTCGCCCACGACCAAGCGGGGTATGATAAGATTATCAAGCTGCACGACAGCCCCTCGAACGCGATATGCCTCTGCACCGGCTCGTTCGGCTCGAACGTCGAAAACGACGTGCCGTCGGTTATCCGCCACTTCGGAAAAATGGGGCGCATCGGCTGCCTGCACGTCAGGAATTTAAAGCACTTGGGAAACGATCGCTGCTTCTGCGAGAGCTCGCACTTAAGCTCCGACGGCGACCTCGACATGTACGAGATTATGAAAGCGATTCACGAGGTCTGCCCCGACACATATATCAGACCCGACCACGGAAGAATGATCTGGGGCGAGGTCGGAAGACCCGGCTACGGGCTGTATGACAGGGCGCTCGGCGCGTGCTACCTGAACGGGCTCTGGGAGGCCATTGTCAGACAGTCAGAGGGCAGATAAGCAGAGAACAGATTGCGGCAAAGAAGGAGAATAAGCTAATGAAATTAAACGCAGCTTCTTTAAATGACAAGAGCGCTTGGGCGGCGGCGGGGATAAAGCTCCCGCAGTACGACGTCAATGCCGTCGCGAAAAAGACCGCCGAGAGCCCGATGTGGCTCCACTTCGGCGCGGGAAACATCTTCCGCGGGTTCATAGGGTCTATCCAGCAGAGGCTTTTAAATCAGGGCCTTTGCGACCGCGGGATAATCGCCGCCGACACCTTCGACTACGAGATCATCGACAAAATTTACAAGCCGTTTGACAACCTGACCCTAAACGTCAGCCTGAACCCCGACGGCTCGACAGACTGCGAGGTGCTGGGCTCGGTAGTGGGAGCGCTTAAAGCAGACTGCACCGACCCCGCGGAAATGGCGGAATTTAAGCGCATTTTCGCCTCGCCGTCGCTCCGGATGATCAGCTTCACCATCACCGAAAAGGGCTACGCCATCAAAAATACCTCGGGTGAGCTCCTGCCGATCGTCGTCGCGGACATCGAAAACGGCCCCGACAGCGCCCGCCACGCGATGAGCTTCGTCGCGGCGATGCTTCTGCACCGCTTTAAAACCTGCGGGGCGCCGCTCGCGGTGGTCTCGATGGACAACTGCTCGCACAACGGCGAAAAGCTGAAAAGCTCGGTCGTGACGGTCGCGCAGGCGTGGGTAGAAAAGGGCTTCGCGCCGAAGGAGTTTCTTGATTATCTCGAAAGCTCGGCTTCCTTCCCGTGGTCGATGATCGACAAGATCACCCCCCGCCCGGCAAAGTCGGTCGAGGAGAAGCTCGCCTCGCTCGGCGTCGAGGATATGTCTCCGATAATCACCCAAAAAAACACCTATATCGCGCCGTTTGTGAACGCCGAGAGGCCGGAATACCTCGTCATCGAGGACGATTTCCCGAACGGCCGCCCGCCGCTTGAAAAGGCCGGGGTATACATGACCGACCGCGACACCGTCAACAAGGCCGAGCGCATGAAGGTCACGACCTGCCTGAACCCGCTTCACACCGCGCTTGCAGTGTACGGCTGCCTCCTCGGCTACACGCTGATATGCGACGAGATGAAGGACCCGGATCTTGTTAAGCTCGTTAAAAAATTGGGCTATGAGGAGGGGCTGCCGGTCGTCACCGACCCCGGGATCATCAGCCCCAAGGCGTTCATCGACGAGGTCGTGAACGAGAGGCTGCCGAACCCGTTCATGCCCGACGCCCCGCAACGCATCGCGACCGACACCTCGCAAAAGGTGGGCATTCGCTTCGGCGAGACGATCAAGAGCTACGCCGCAATGGGCAGGGCCGGGGAGCTCACCGCGATCCCGCTCGCCATCGCGGGCTGGCTGCGCTATCTTTTGGCGGTGGACGATAATCTTGAGCCCATCGAGGTCTCGAGCGACCCCTTAAAGGACGAGCTTCAGCAGATGCTGCGCGGGATCGAGATCGGACGGCCCGAAACGGTCGGGGATAAGCTTCGGCCGGTACTTCAGAACGCGCGGATCTTCGGCTCGGACCTCGTCGCAGCCGGGCTTTATGAGAAGACGAGGGGGTACTTCGCGGAGCTGATCGAGGGAAAGGGAGCGGTCAGGAGGACGGTGGGGAAGGGGTGATTTGGAGGGGTGTGTAAGAAAAATGGCGGAGATTGTCCACTGTGCAAACAACTTGCGCAACTCCTTAAAAGGTAGGAGATTCGGTAATTGGCAACGCTATAAAAACCTGTGCGCGGTGGGAAATGCTCACAAAGCGGGAACTTATGACTTTGCCTTTCGTTCTCTGCATTTTTCCAACCTCTGTTAAAACGTATAAAGAGGCACCGTATTTGAACAATATATTTCGATTTAGTATAACAGCGCTCTGTCTGTAACGGCAGAGCGCTGTTTTGTTTCTTTTGGATTATCTTCCCAATAACCCCCCTCTTTATGGGGCGAGGCAACAGGAGAATCACTTATCTTCTCTTAGATATCGCCACAATCGCCATCGCCATCACCGCGGGGACGACTGCGAGGGCGAGGCCGGTGTTCGGGGCGGTCTGCTCGGAGGGAGCGGCGGGAGCGCTGCCCGTTTCTTCTGCTGCGGTGGCAGTCTCTGCCTCTGCCTCCGCCTCAGCTTCTGCCTCAGCCTCCGGCGCGGGCTCGGGGGCGGGGACCTTCGAGATGATGATATACGCCATGTTCAGGGTCGGCATGCCCGTTTTGCCCTCGACCGTGATGAACCCGTCGACGGGCGAGGCAGTGGCGGTCGCAACGCCGCATTCGTCCGAGGTCGCCATGATACCCTCGGCGGCAAGCTCGCCGTTGAGATACAGATCAGCCGGGACGGAGTTCCCCCAAGGCGAGGCAAACCCGACCTCGACGGTATACTCACCCTCCTCGGGGAGCTCGAATTTGTAGGTTATCACGCGGTCGAGGCCGTTTTCAAACATATTGTGGCAGTAGCGGTTCGACTGCTCCTTCGGAACGTCGGCGCCGGCGTCGTTGTACTCATACGCCCATGTCCATGTCGTGTTGAACCTCGAATCGCCGTAGGACTCTGCCGAGGCGGGATCGAGCGCTTCATCTACAACGCCCCACTGCATACCGGTCGCGTGGTCTGCGCCGAAAAACCGGTCGGTGACGGAGTTGAGCGTGCCCATGACGTCGCCCTCCGAAACGGTATCGACAAGATAGTCGCCGCAGTCGACGAAGTAGTAGACCGCCGGCTCGTCGTCGGCAAACGCCGGGATATTGCAGGAAAGGATCATCGCCGCCGCAATTATGAACGAAACGGCAATTTTAAATGTTTTTTTCATAAAAATGCCTCCTTAAAGCAGTTTTCGCAAAATTTCTTGCATTTTTATTATAAAACAGATAAAATTGCCATTCAATTCGTATTCTACGCTTAATTTTAACGTTTAAAGGGTGAGACGTGAAGCGGGGAAGGGCGGGAGGGAGGGCGCAGTCAGCAGCTAAAAGCAGTAAGGGAGCTTCACGCCGACCTGCAGAAGGTAAAGGCCCGCAGCCTGCAAAGGCGCTATATTTCGCCGAAGGTGCGTTTTTTCCGCCTGTACTCGGTCGGGGTGAAGCCGGTGACCGCCTTGAACTGCCGCGCGAAGTGAGCCGGGCTGTTATAGCCGCAAAGCCGCGCAGTCTCGGTTATGGGCTTGCCGGTCTCGGCAAGAAGCCCCATCGCATATTTCACCCTCGCGTTTATGATGTCCGCGCCGCAGCTTATGCCGAACATATTTCGGTAGAGCTCCTGAAAATAGGTCTCGCTGACGTATAATATCTCCGACATTGATCTTATGCTCCAGTCCCGCTCGGGGTGGGCGTAAAGGTCATAGCGAAGCGGGATAAGCTTGTCGGCGTGTGGCATTCCCGATGATTCCGACTTCGCGATTATCCCCGCGATCTGCGAAAACAGAGTGTTTATCAAAAGGCAGCAGGCGATCTCGTCGCCCCTGATATGCGCCTCATAGATGAGCTTCATATGCGCCGAGACGTCAACCGCGTTCCCGATAAAAACAGGCTTGTTGAGCGGCAGCCGCAGCTCCTCGTCCGACTCGAAAATCATACAGTCGTCGATGTACTCGCCCTTATAGTAGTATGAGTAAAGAGGCGAGTTGATATCCGAAAGTATCATCGTGTTGGGCTCGACGGGGGTCTCCTTCCCCTCCTCGCCCAAAAGCGCCCTTGTTTTCACGAACATAAAGAGATAGCACCTTCCGCCGACGTCGTAGCGCTCGAACCGCCCTCGGCGCCGTAGTTCATCGCCCAGCCGATAGTCCGCATCGGGAAGCAGAGCTCGTTTTTCATCACGTCATAGAGCCAGTTCGCCGCGCGCTCGATCCTCGGGTCGTCAAGATTGTGCTTGAAAATGCCCTCGGCGGGGTCGTATTCCACCAAAAACGTGCCGGTCGAGGTGAACAGCGCCTCCTCGGTGTGCCACGCGTTAAAGGCGTACCTGCCCTTCTCGGGGTCGGAAAAGTTCATCGACATATCCATCATCTCGTCCCACGTCCACTCGTTATTATAAAAGAGCTGCGCCGGGTCGTCGAAGCCGTATTCGTCCATTATCCTGCGGTTGTAGACGACAACGCAGTTCGCGATGACGTCGGTGATGAAGATATAGTGCTTCCCGCCTATCGAGAAGTAGTTGTCGGCCATGTACTTCATCTCCTGCCAGAGCGGGTCGTCATAGCTCATGTAATCGTCGATCGGCTCGAACATTCCCTGTAAGCAGTAGCAGGGGAAGTCGGTCGCCCAAGCCGCGTAAAAGTCGGGGGTCGTCCCGGCGAGCATTAGGTTCGCAAGGGTCGTCCAGCGGTTCCCAAAAACGCATTCCACGTACTCGATGTCGGAGTGGTAGCGCTCTTTAAACGTCCGGTAACCCGTCTGCACCATTTCCTCATCGGAATAGTTCTGCAGGTCGTTTCGGTAGCCGTAGAGCTGTATCACGGTGTTCGCTCCGGCCGCCGTCTCCGCGTCGGGAAGATATATCCCTGCGGCGTTAAGTATCGCTTCGGCGTCCTCGTCGTCGCAAGCTCCATATCTCTCGCCCCTCCGCGAGCGTCGGGACTCGCTCATTCCGCTGCTCCTCCTCTACCCCACAAAGTCTTACGACTTTGTGGGGACCCCGTGAGTGTGCCAAAGGCCGCGCTCATCGCGGCCCTCCCGTCGGCAGCTCAACCGCAGCCCACGAGCGAAATTATTATCAAAGCCGCCAAAATGACAGAAAATGACCTTCTGAGCATAATATTACCTCCTAAAATAATTTCTTCCTTTATTTTAGGAGGTTTTCGGTTGAGGTTCAATACATATTGTACGGTGTTTTTGACGTTTTATACTGTGGGTCAGTCGGCGAGGGGATAAAGCTTCTCCTGTGCGTATTCATTCATGGCGTTCGTCGCTTCTCTCGTCAGTTCATACCTATACCACGACTCCTCGCTGCCGTCGGTCTGGCTCCAGACGAGGATGCCGCTCCAGCCGTGATCGTAAAGGTCCTTATACTTTTCCGCGAGGCTCATTCCGATCTCCTCGGCGTCGTCGTTGTGCGTCTCGCCGATCATGCAGGGCTTGTCGGTGTGCAGTTTGAACTCCTCCGGGGTCATGCCGATCGGGGTTTGGAACCACGGCCTCTGCCAATTGTAATAGTGCGTGCTGTAGAAGTCGAGATACGCGCCCGGGTCGTCGCAGAGCGCCTGCAAAAACTCGTCAGAGACCTTGTCGCCCTCGTAGTCGTCCGAATTGTACTTGACGATCCCCATACCGACCGTCACGAGCATGTCGCTGTTTTCGTGGATCGTCGCCGCGCACCTCGCGAAAAGATAGCAGATGTCCTCCCACGGAAGCTGCCCGCACTCCTCGTTTTCGTAGACCCAGTCGGGCTCGTTCATCAGATCTATCGCGAAAACGTACTCGTTATCGTTAAATCGGTTGCAGAATTCCTTGACGTACTTTTCGGCGTATTCGTCGCAGTTTTCGCGGCTTTGAAGCATCGCCCGCCAGACCGGCCCGCTGCCGTTCTTGAAGTGATCAAAGGACAGAAGCGTCGGCATGACGTAGACCTTGTATTTCTTAGCAATGTTAAAGAGTTTCTCCAGATCCCCCCAGTGTTTTTCATTTATGGAGGCGATGCTGCCGTCCCGGTTGAGGTCGACGATGCTCTCGCCGTCGCAGTTGACCCAAATGCGCACGCAGTTGATGTGATCGCCCGCAAAGCGCTTAAATTCGGCCTCCCAGAAGTCCTCGTCCATGCCGCCGTTGAAGTCGTTCCAGTTCTGCCACGGCGCGTTCATGCCGCTGAAGAAGATCTCGTTCCCGCCGACGACGAATTTTGAGCCCGAGACGGTCACCCGCGCAGACTCGCGGGCAGTCTCGAAAAGGCCCGAAAAGCCCGAAAAAGCGCCGTCCCCGGAGGTTAGCCCTCCCCGCGCCGAGCGGTCGGATTGGTCGGATCGGCCCTTCTCCACCCCGCACGAGACCAAAAACACCGCCGCGGCCATCACAATGGCCAAAGCCTTCACGCAGTCAATTTTTGACATCACATCACCCCAAAATATCAATTTTTTGATATTATACATCAATTTGAAGTGAAATGCAATAGATTTTGAGGGGAAATGTTGAAGGGTTGGGGTATACCGTTATTCGCTCATACATCCCTTCCAGTCCACTCAATAGCCGCCTTCCTCCCAAATATCCCCTTTATCCTCCCCATGATCTCCTCCCCGAATTTCGGCTCCCTTTGGTAGGTATACAGCCCGTTTGCCTCCTGCTCGACGTCGTAAAGCTGCGTATAGCAAAGCCCGAAAATGGCGAGGTTATCCATGATCGCGTCGGTCAGACCTTTAAGCCTGCTAACAAATTCCTCCTCGTTCTTCGGAGCGTCGCCGTAGCCCCACGAGTCCGAATTTTTGGACATGTCCCACCTCATGCCGCCGTACTCGCTCACAAACATCGGCTGCCCGCCGTAGCGCTGCCGGTCGGGGAAGGGGTTCCACGCGCGCTCATCACCGTTAGGAAAGTTAGCTAACTTTTTTCGGAGCGTTTCGGAGTCCTGCTCGTAGTCGTGAATGTCGAAAATATCTGTCAGAACATGGAAATGTCCGCTTGTGTCGATGCACGGCCGTGTCGGGTCGAGAAGCTTCGTCAGGCGATAAACGATCCCCAGAACACGCCCATCCTGCGGCCTTCCGCGGTAGTCCCACGTCTCGTTGAAAGGGCACCAGCCGACGATTGCGGGGTGGTTGAAGTCGCGCCCGACGGCCTCCTGCCACTCGCTAATAAAATTAACTAAATTTGCGGGGTCGGAGTGGTCGAAACCCCAGCTCGCGTGCTCACCCCAGACGATGTGGCCGAGCCGGTCGCAGTGGTACAAAAACCGCGGCTCGAAGACCTTTTGGTGCAGCCTCGCGCCGTTGAAGCCGAGCGCCTGCGCAAGCTCGATATCGCGTATCAGCGCGGTTTCCGAGGGCGCGGTGTAGATCCCGTCGGGGTAAAATCCTTGGTCGAGGACGAGCCTCTGAAAGACGAATTTGCCATTTATTAGGAACTTCAGGCCGTCGATCCGCACGCTCCTCAGCCCAAAATAGCTCTTGACCTCGTCCTCGCCGAACGTCAGGCGGACGTCGTAGAGCCGACCTTTTCCGGGCTCCCAAAGGTGCTTTTCGGTCAGGGGGATCTCGACCTGCAAGACCCCGCCGAACGCCTCCCCGAGCTCGCTGCCAACGGGTCTTCCGCAGTATGAGACTTCGGCGCGAAGCGTGCCGGAGCCGCACAGATCGGCGGTCAGCGTGACCTTTTGGTTCTCGGGGTCGGGGTAAAATTTCACGCTTTTTATGTAATTTTTTGGAACAAATTCGAGCCAGACGGTCTGCCAAATTCCGGTAGTGCGGGTGTAGTCGCAGTCGTGCGAGCGGTAGAGTTCCGACTGCTTGCCTCGTGGTTGATAGGGCGCGCGGACGTCGTCGAAAACGCAGACGGCGAGCGAGTTTTCTCCGGGGCGGGCATATGAGGATATGTCAAACTCGAAAGACGTGTAGCCGCCGATATGCCTGCCGACCTCGGCGCCGTTTATCCACACGACGGTCTCATAATCCGCCGCGCCGAAGTGCAAAATCACTCGGCCCGAGAGCTGCAAATCGTCTAAAATAAAGCTTCTGCGGTACCACACTGCGTTCATGAAGTCTTTGTTCCCGACCCCCGAAAGCTCACTCTCGGGGCAGAACGGCACGGTAATGCTGCCGGCGAGGTGCTTCGCCAAATATAACTTTTTATCAATTCCGCTCTTTGAATTGTCGATCTCAAACTCCCACTCGCCGTTGAGATTTTGCCAGCTTTTTCGCTCAAACTGCGGGTCCGGGTGCTCGGGGCGAGGTATGGTCATAATGATGCCTCCTATAGGTATAATGTGGAATTATTGAATAGTTTTGATGACTAAATAGAACAGCGGCAGCTCCATCATGCAGTCGATGATCGCCCGGCCCGCCTTCGAGCCGTCGCCGGGGACGCTCCACGCGAGAAGGAACTTTCACGCAAGGTCGTTTGCCGTAAAACGCCCATTTTTGGTCGAATAAAGCACCTTCTCGGCGTTTTGAGTACGACCGCCACAGATTTACGGAAACTCCTCCCGGCGGTTTCATGCCGGTATTTTCTTCCATTTCTTCGTCTTCGATTACCTTAATGATATCACTATTTTCAAGCATTTTCAATAGAAAATATTGATTTTTTGTGAGAAATTTGATATGATTATCGTGAAAAGGGGGCGAACCGGTTGTGCTTGATAAACAAATAATCAGAGAAATTTTGTTGAATATGCCAAAATGCAGGCTGCCGCAGGGCCTTGATAAAAGCCTTGAGGAGAAGCGGCAGGAGATCCTTTCGGGCAAGGTTTACGCCGACTATCTTGCGGAAATTCGTGCGAAGGCGGCGGAGTATCGCGGCAGGCCCATCGAGGCGCTGAAATTCTCGGAGTTTCGGCTTTTTTCGCAGACCGGCGACCGCGAGACCTATCAGAAGGCCTATTTTTCGCGCCGCGGGCGGCTCGCGTGCCTCGCGCTTGCAGTCTGGCTTTGGCAGAATAAGGAAGATACATCAGCGCTCGAGGACGCGATTTGGGCGATCTGCGACGAGTATACATGGGCGCCGCCCGCGCATATTTGGGGCGATTTTGACGAGGAGCGCCGGCCGACAATTGATTTATTCTCATCGGAGACCGCGTCCGCCCTCGCGGAGATTTGCGCGCTCAATGAAATCCTGCTGTCACCGGAAGTAGTGAAACGCGCGCGCGATAATATCCGTAAACGTGTTATAAACCGATATTTGAGCGACAGCTTCGGTTGGGAGCACGCGCAGAATAACTGGTCAGCCGTCTGCGGAGGCGCGCTCGGGATCGCGGCAATTTATCTCTGCGAAATTGACGAATTATCAGAAATCGTTTTCAGACTCCAAACCGCCGCGGGAAGCTACATCTCCGGCTTTCCCGCCGACGGCGCCGGAACCGAGGGTCTGTCGTACTGGTCCTACGGCTTCACGTTTTTCGCGGCCTACGCCGAAATGCTGCATAGAACGAGCGGCTGCAAAATTGACCTATTCGCAGATGACAGGGTCAAAAACATAGCGACTTTTCAGCAAAAGGCGTACTTCCCGTTCGGAGGAATGGTCAAATTCGGCGACTGCTCCGAGGGCGACGTTTCGCGCTGGTGGGGGCTGACCTCTTATATTAAATCGAGGTTTAATGAGGCCGAATATTTGCCCCGCCCGATCCTCCAGAGTTTCGACAGCGACCCCTGCTACCGCTGGGTCGGGATTCTGCGAGACCTCGTCTGGAGCAAAGATAACAATGTTAGCAAAAGCGGTTATCATACTTACATATTTCCCGACGCGCAGTGGTATATTTCGAGCGGCGCGAACCGCTCAGGGATCGCTGTAAAAGCCGGTCACAACGGCGAAAGCCACAATCATAACGACGTCGGGCAGGTCGAGTTTTATCTGAACGGCGATGAGGTTCTTATCGACTACGGCAGCGGGATCTATGACCGCGACTACTTCGGAGAGGGTCGCTATGAGCGCTTCGAGTGCGGCTCTCAAGGCCATAATTTGCCGATCATCGACGGGAAATTCCAACGCGCGGGGAGGGAGTTTTGCGCCAGAGATGTCGAAATTACCGAGAGCGGGATTACCATGGATATCGCCCCAGCATACGGGCTCGACTGCCTCAACCGCCTTACAAGAAATATGAGTTTTGATCAATCTGACGGCTGCCTGACTCTTTCAGACGAATTTGACTTATCGTCAGACAAAATTAGTGTAGTTGAGCGCTTTGTGAGCTTCTCAATGCCGGAAATCAAAGAGGATAAGGTCGTTCTCCGAGGCGAGAACGGTAGTGCTGTAATGCACTACCCCGCAAAAGCTTTTGACGGCGCCGTTAGTGAACAGCCAGCCCCGAGACCGCAAGATCCGAGAAAGGTCTATGTGGTGAATTTATCTCCTAAAGTGCCAGGGAAGCGATTCGGATTTAAGATGAGCATAATAATCGAAGATGTCTAATTTCGTTTTCGTGTTAATAAACTAAATTTCTTCTTGGATTTAAGCGATTTTTAGATATAATAACAAAAATCTTGGAAGGTCACGCAATGAATAGGCTTTTCGGACAAATCGGCGGAATAGTATTCGGCGTAACCCTCCAAAACGGATTCGAGAATAATTCCCTCTGCGCCCTCGGAAATAATCTCAGTCGCAGAAACGACCTTGACGCCGTTCTTTTTCAGCAGAGCCTTATACCTCGCGCTGTCATACCTGTTTCGGGCAAAGCGGTCGAGCTTCCAGACAATGACCATATCAAATAAGTGCTTACCGCTGTCTTTGATCATATTCTGAAACTCGGGGCGATTGTCGGTCTTTGCAGAAAATGCGCGGTCGATATAATGCCGCAGGACGGTGATGCCGTTTTTCTCAGCGAACGCAGTACACTCGCGAATTTGCCCCTCGATGCTTTCCTCACGCTGATTGTCCGAGGAATAGCGGGCGTATATTACAGCGGTCATCTTTTCACCCCCTCATAGTTTTCTGTCTTTAAGGCTCTTGTTTCGCGTTTCTAAATGCTCGTTGATTTTATCCATAAGAACCGCGATTTCTTCCTCTGTGAATCCTATTTCCGTAAACTTTTTGAGATAATATTCTCGAGCAACGTCGTCCGACGGAATATTCTTTCTGCCCATTTCTCGTGATTTTTCTTCTTCATCCTTTGAGTAGGGAGAAATATCCCCCAAATAATCATGCAAAAGAATTCGAGGATATTTTTCTTCAAGCGTTTCTGTGGCTGTCGGAGAGAAAAATGCGCCTACAGTATAAATTGTTCCTCCTATTTTTTGGACTGTGACATTAAAATCAGGAAAACCGTCCATTGTCATCTTGTAAATCAAATCCTTATAATCGCTTCCGTGCTGAACGGGCGTTGACTGCTGCTGCGCTTTTGGAATATGCATTTGCGGTCGCTCCAAATCAGCGGGGATAATCCAAGTTCCGTCCAATTTTGCCGCGCCCGGTATCTGCCCCGCTTCGCAGGCTTTTGCGATATACCTCGGCTGACTGTGCCATTTTTTAGCTGCCGTCTCAAGCGACATATACTCTTTTGTCTCCATATTTCCTCCGCGTAAAATTCCCGATTTGTCAATCCCAAAATTTGCTGCTTTCAGCTTTGGACCTATTTCCCATTCTCCCGCAGCATCCGAATCAAGGTTTCTTTCAACCTCTCGCTCATCGGCGACTTCGGGTCAAAGCACATCTCTACAAACTTTCCTATCTCGGGGTCGGTCTCGGACAAATGCACCTGGCATTCATAAACCTTTCCCTGCGGGCAGTCGGTTCGACCGAAGATATAGTCGAGCGATACGTCAAAATAATCCGCATAGCGGGTCAAAACGGCAATGCTCGGCTCGGCGGTGCCGTTCTCATAGCGGTTCAGGCTCGACTGCTTAACGCCGACTACTGCCAATAAAAATATACGAATAAGCTATACCCTGATTTTGGTTTTATCGCCTTGCAAAAATTGGTGCATACCATGCTGCTGTCGTAGCGTTCAAGCAACGATTGTGTGATGGCGGCACATCTTCCGGTAGATTGAGTAGGGCTTCCACCAGATATTTCAATTACAATGTCGCCTGCTTCAAGTTTTTTACTGGAAAGGTTTTTAGGCAAAATATATCTTGTGGGCATTTTGCCTTTATTTCCGACTTTAACTTCCGGTATATCTGCCCCTCTAATGCAGTAAACCTTTTCGGTATTGTTTCCTGTCGGTTCTTCCTTGCCCCAGTCGCCATTTAGTGTTGAAATTATTAGTTCTGAAAATGTTCCAACGTTCCAAGCTATATTTTCTGGATTATCAATGAAACTGTTTTCAAATATCGCTTGCGCTTGCCGCTCTAAATTATCGTTTATTTTTTTATTAAGCCTTATTTTTTCATCTAAAGACGACAACATGCTCGCAATAGTTTTTTGCGTATCTATATCGGGCAATTCTATTTCAATTTTGCGAAATTCGGCTTGTTTTATCCCTGTTACGGTTGTGCCGGTTTGCCTTTCTTTTAACTTGCCTTGACCAATAGGAGAACGCAAATAATAATATAAATACCCCTGTCTATGGATAACTGTTCATACCGTCAAAATGGAGCGGCTGGGTTTGAAAAGAAAAGTACGCCGAAAGACGTAAATAAGCCGCCATATAGCGCAAGCACTTCACTGACCGGCAAAAATAATTTTTAGGAGGAATTTATGAATATCAGAAACGAAATCAAAGCAAACATCGTACGTGCGGGCTTCACTATGCAGGAAGCCGTGGACAAGCTGTCGGTCGATTACGGTTGGAGCGACAGCGTTTCAAACTTCTCGGGCAAGCTGAACCGCGAATCTCTGCGGTACAAGGAGGCTATTGAGCTTGCCGACGCGCTCGGATATGAAATTGTCTGGCAAAAGCGGACAAAGTAATCGAAAACTTAGCGAGGAGGTGATAAACTAAGTGAAATCAGAAGCCGTGGAAAATTGCATCTTGTAAAGTCTTGGAGGTACTTTTGAGCAGACGAAAAAAATTGGTCAACAACACTGCCATACCGCAGCACAAAATTGAGGCGATTGCTCGATGCCTGTTACCCGACATCATCGCATTTTACGAAAGCGAAGAGGGTCAGCGCGAGTTTTCCGAGTGGAAGCGGCAGCAGGAAGAAAACAAGATGCAGAAAAATTGAATAAAAAGTACAGGCGTACCGAGCGGTGCGCCTGTTTTTTGTTATTTCTTTTTTCTTGACCCTCGCGGTTTTGAAGTCGGAAGAATTTTCTTTCCGTTCCTGAAGTGGGTTGCTTCATACCTGTCGAAGAAAAGCAATAATCCGAACGTGTCGCCGATTGGGAACAGGTTCGGATTATATTTGGGGTCCCCGCAAATGCTCGCATTTGTGGGGAAAAGCCGGAGCGACGGAGTGAATGAGCAGCGGCTATTACAGTTGTTAAAATGCCGCCGCGAACGATACGTAGTCCGCGACGGCGTGGTGCGTGGTAACAAAATCAAAAGCACTAAAGGCTTTTGATTTGGCGGTTTCTCGTTTCCTTTCGCGTTTTAACAGCTTTGAGTATCAAAGCGCTTTCCCAAAGTTTTGAGGAAACCGCATATTGCCCTTCCGAAAACGCACCAACACCCCACCGGGGTGTTGGTGCGTTTGGCTAACTACGCTAATTTGATACAATGCAATTCATTTTGATATTGTAGTTCGCACACATGGTTTATTCCTTATTCAGTTTTCAAGAAAATTTGTATCATTTCATATAACTTACTCGTTTCAAAAGCTCTTCATTTGGCAGGCGCACTTCATTTCCATTGTGTTTTATCAGGTCACAAATGCAATGATCTAATTCGTCTTGAGTTATATACTTTCCTTCAATCAGCCTGTCTAAGATACCTATCGTTCCGATAACATTAACCCCTTCTACAACGGCAGCCGCTCTAAGAGCGCGGTCGCCGGTAAGCAGCTCAATTTTTCTGACCTTGGCAATGGCCAATGCTATGCAGTCGTATCTTGAAAGTTTCAAAAATTTAGCGTTAAACTCTTCGGCAAGCAAAAATTCTTCATCAGAAAGACTTGTTTTTATAAGCCCTAATTCAACAAGCCTCACACCTACGCTTGGAGGATTAAGGAATTCATCATCGATGGCATCTTCGTCCATTAAATATGTATACGGGAGTTTGAATGGCCAGTCAAGACGATTTATGGTTAGAAAGTCTATCCAGACATTTGTGTCACTACTGATATATTTCATTCCATTACTCCCCGGTCGCAAAACACTGTTCTGCAACGTAAGTATAAGGCATTTTCAACAGCTCTGCGCCTTTCTGAACAGATATTTCATTTTCACTTATGGCCCGGAACACAA